>JBBISH010000027.1:0-57630 GCA_037441385.1 Myxococcales bacterium | reverse complement strand
CCGCGCGTCGGTCAGCAAGAGCGCGAGGAGCGAGCCAGGCAACGTGCCGAACGGTCGCGTGGCTGAGCTTGCGGTTTTCGCCGGATTTGGGCGGTTTTGGGGCGCCGGTGACACGCGGCGCCGCCCTGCGGGTTCGTGTCCGTTGTGCGGATCGGCCGCAGCGCGGCCGGCCGTCTGGACCTCGCAAGGTACTTCGTGAAACTCGATGGTATTTCAGCTGGAAGTTCAGAGAAGACTCGGCGTTGATCCGACTTGGCTGGCGGCGTAAGCTCAGGCCTCGCCACCACAAGGGGCGGCTAGAGTGGTGCCAAATGGGCGACAGAGGAGTTTACGTTCGTTGGGGAACGCGGTTCTGTCGTCGCAGGCGAGCAGGGTTCAACGTGCGCAGTGCAACTCTCGCGCCAGTTACTCGCCGGGCCGGTGCGTGGCTTGTCGCAAGCCTCTTCATGGGCCACTTACTGACGGGCTGCGTGACGAATTGCAGCCCGGGCACGCAGTGCCGCGCTGTTACTTTGCTGATTCGCGACGTCCAGAGCCAGCAGGTCATTGGAGATGCGTCTTTGGTGGGTGTCGAGGGACAGTGCGGCACAAACGGCTACTGCGCCATCTTGGACACCGTTGCGTCCAACCATGGAGGAGTCCTTGTATTTTCGGTCCATGCCAATGGCTACGCGCCCGCCGACGTCCAGCTTGCGCTGGTTCGCGAACCGGCCAAGACCTGCGGGTGTTGCGTGTGGTCTCACGTAGAGCGCGAGGTCCTGCTGGAGCCGGCGAAGTAGGTCGGGCTGCAGTTCAAACCAAGCCGGCAGCACTACCCTTTGCGGATGCCCGAGACAGGGGATTCCTTTCTTTCAGGAAATCGGACTGGACTGGGTTCGGCGGCCATGTGGGTGGCCATGTGGGCGGGTTCGGCGGGCAACGGTTGTCTAGGAAACTCAAGGCTTGCCGCCAACACCAGCGCACCAACACCAGCGCACCATGGTCGAGCCGAATGCAGATTGCCGACGTACTTGGCGCCACGTCATTCAGCCCCCGCGGCTGAACTCGGTGCGCAGACGATAGCCCACCCCCGACTCGGTGGTCAGGTAGCGCGGTCGCGACGGGTCGGCCTCGAGCTTGTGGCGCAGAGCCGCCATGTACACGCGCAGGTAGTGGCTCTGCTCCATGGCCGCCGGCCCCCACACGGCCGCGAGCAGGTGGCGGTGGGTGAGCACCCGGTCGGCGTGGCGCACCAGTTCGGCCAGCAGTTCGTACTCGGTCGGCGTCAGGTGGATTTCGGTCCCGCCGCGCCACACCATGCGGCCGGCTAGGTCGACGCACAGGTCGCCCACCTGCAGCCGCGGCGAGGAGAGGATGGGCGCCGCGTGGTGGCGCAGCGCCGCGCGAATCCGCGCCAGCAACTCGGGAAGACTAAAGGGCTTGGTCAAGTAGTCGTCGGCGCCCGCGTCGAGCGCAGCGACTTTATCGGCGTCTTGGCCGCGAGCTGAGAGAATCAAAATGGGCGTGGTCGTCCACTCGCGCAGCTTGCGCGTGACGGTCATGCCATCCAGGTCGGGCAGCCCCAGGTCGAGCAAGATTACGGCGGGCAGCGATTGCGCAGCCAGCGTAAGGCCCTGCGAGCCTGTTGTTGCGACGTTGACGCAGTAGTGCTCGGCCGAAAGGGCGAGGCGCAGCATGTGACCGATGCCGGGGTCGTCCTCGATGACCAGAATCGCCACTTGCGGTTGGACAGTGTTAGTCTTCATTGCAGGATCCAATCGCCGGCACCGCCGGGGCGGGTTCCAACGGCAGGCTCAGCGTCACGCGCGCCCCGCCTTTCGGTTGATTGCCAAAGGTCAACGAGCCCCGGTGGGCCTCCAGCAGCGCGCGGCAGATCGCCAGGCCCAGGCCAAAGCCGCCCCGCGCCCGACCTTCGGTGCCGCGGAAGAAGCGGTCGGCCAAGTTGGCAAGGTCACCCGGTTCGAACCCCGGCCCTTCGTCGGCGATAGCGAGTTCAATGCGCCCCGGCGCCGCCCACGCCGCGATCGCCAGGGCCTGGCCCGCCGCCGAGTACTTGCACGCGTTTTCGATAATGTTGACTATGACTTGTTCGATGGCGCGCGCGTCGCAGTTCACCAGGGGCAGGTCGGGCGGCAGCTGTACGTTCACCGGCCGACCGCCCAACAGCCGCTCGCACCTCTGCAGGGCCGTCCCCACCAGCTCTTCGAGCGAATTCCACTCGGTGTGCAGCCGCAGCTCGCCCGTCTCGATCCGCGACATCTCGAGCAAGTTGTGAATCTGCATGTCCATCTGGTCGATTTGCTGCCGGCAGCTGGCAAGCAAGGTTTGCTGGAGGTCGCCGTCGTCGCCGTGGGTCCGCGCCAGGGTGTCGATGGAGCCGGCCAGGGCCGCAAGCGGCGTGCGGAGGTCGTGCGACACCGCGCTCAGCATCGTGTTCAGCAGCTCTTGGCGCTCGGCGCGGCGCTCCGTGCTGGCGGCCTGCTCGGCGGCGGCGATGCGCGCGAGAGCCTGGCCAAGCTGCCCGGTCATCGCCTCCAGAGTCGGCCAGTCGGCGGGATCGCGCTGCCGGTCGGCCTTGGCGTGCGCGGCCAACACCGCCAAGGTCTGCCCAGCAAGCGCCACGGGCAGTAGCGTCCAATCGCCGTCGGCCAGGTGCTGGGTGCCGCGGCCACAGCGTTCGCCGCGCTCGGCGCTCCACACCGCGCGGCCCCGATCAGCCATCGACCACACCACGTCGAGGTTTTTGCTGCATGCCACCAAGTTGCCCGAGGTCTCGACCAAGCGCAGCGGCGTGCCCAACTGCTGCTCGATCGGGCCTGCCACCAACTCGGCCACATCGGTCAGGCGGGCCGCTGCCGCCAGTTCGCGGGTCAAGGTGGCCTGCAGCGCCACATGGCGCTCGCGCTGCTGAGCAAAAATCACCTGGCGGCGCAGGCGATCGGTCAAGCCGCTGACGACGATGCCCACCACGAACATCACGGCAAACGTAAGCAGATAGCGCACGTCCGAGACGGCAAAGGTGCCGCGCGGCGGGACGAAGCAAAAATCGAATGCCGCGACCGACAGCCCGGCCGCGACCCACGAGGGTGCCGAACCGCAGCGCACTGCGACCACCACCATGCCCAGCAAGTACACCATGATCAGCTGCGAGAACGGCAGGATCCCGTCGATCGCCGCGGCTACGACCGTGGCGAGCGCGACCACCACCAGCATCTCGAACCACGGCCGCAGGTCGGTGGCGTGCGGCTTGGGCGCGGCTGTGGTCTCGGCCGGCGCCGGATCGGTGCGCACCACGTGGACTTCGAGGCCCTGGCTACGGCGCACTACGTCATCGATCAGCGAGCCAAAGGCTCGATCGCGCCAGCGAGGGTGGGTCGGCCGCCCCACTACGACCCGGGTCGCGTTGAGCTCGCCCGCCAGCGCCATGATGCCGTCGGCGGCGGTTTGCGCATAAGCCACGCGGCTTTGACCGCCCAGGCTCTCGGCATAGGCCAGGTGCCCGGCGACCCGCGCCCGGTTGTCGTGGCCCCACGCCGAATGCACGACATCGACCGCCAGCGCCGTCCAAGGGGCCTTGAGGCCATCGGCCAGCCGCCGCGCGGCCCGCACCACCGCCCGCGAGGTTGGCGCGGCGCTCACGCACACCAGCACGTGCTCGTGGACCGCCCAGGTGCCGGCGACCGCGGCGTCTTGCCGATACGCCTGTACTTCGTCGTCAACGCGGCAGGCCGTGCAGCGCAGCGCAAGTTCGCGCAGGGCCAGCAGGTTGCCGACCTTGAAGAACTGCTGCTCGGCGCGCCGGGCCACGTCGGGGGCGTAGATCTTGCCCGTACGCAGCCGGTCGAGCAGAGTTTCGGGCGAGGCGTCGATGAGCACGACCTCGTCGGCGCGGTCCAGCACCCCATCGGGCACTGTCTCGGCGACGCTGATGCCCGTTACTTGAGCCACCACGTCGTGCATGCTCTCGAGATGTTGGACGTTGACCGTGGTCCACACCTCGATGCCTGCGTCGAGCAGCTCGACCACGTCTTGCCAGCGCTTGGCGTTGCGGCTGCCGGGCGCGTTGGTGTGCGGCAGCTCGTCGACCAGCACGATGTCGGGCCGGCGCTGAAGGGCGCCATCGAGGTCGAATTCGTCGAGCACGATGCCGCGGTAGTCGACGCGTCGCCGTGGCAACTGCGGCAGTGGGCCCACATGCTCACTGGTCTCGCGGCGGCCGTGGGTCTCGACCAAGCCAACCAGCACGTTTTGTCCGCGCGCCGCCCGCGCCTTGGCGTCTTCGAGCATCGCCACCGTTTTGCCCACGCCCGGGCAGGCGCCCAAGAACAGCCGCAGGCGCGCGCGTTCGCGGCGGGCGTCGTGGCGCTGCAGGGCGCGGAGCAACCCGTCGGCGTGCTCGCGGCGCGCGGACTCGCTATCTTGGTCGGGGCGGGGCATGGGCAGACCTGGGTAAGTCCGAACAGCGACTTGCAGTCTAGTGGCGGGCGGCCAGCGCATCGAGCGCCACGTCGAGGGGCAAAACCGTGACCACGGGCCCATCTACGCTCGCCCAGGGAGGCGCCGCCACGTGCTGCATGACCAGCTCGCGCACCTCGCCCGTAGACAGGTGGCGCGCCGCCGCAACGTCGGGCACTTGCCAGAGCGCCGCGTCGAGCGGGATCTGCGGATCCAGACCGCTCGCTGACGCCGTCGCCAGCCACAGCGGCGGGGGCGAGATCTGCGCCGCCAAGGGAAACTGCTTGCGCAACTCGCTCAGCCTTTGCTCAACCGTTGTGCGAAGTTGTGGGTTGCGCGGCCCAAGGTTGCTGCCGCCGCTGGCCGCGAGCAACCCGCCGTCGCGTACTACCGCCTGGGTGCCGGGCCTGCCGACGAAATAGTGAGGTCCCACCAGCGGTTGGGCGATCCACGCCAGGCCCTTGGTCTGTCCAGCCGCCATGATGGGCGAGCCATTGGCCTGGGCCGGAAATACCAGCTGCGCCACACCCGTCACGAGCAGCGGATACGCAACGCCGGTCAGCAACGTGGCTGCAGCCAGCACCACCAGCGTGGGACGAAACTCGTTCGATTGCATCGTATCCTCCTGCATCGGCCACGGTCAGGCCATGCCAAACCCGCCCAGAACCATCGCGACTAGCTTGATTCCGGCAAACGGCAGCACCACGCCGCCGATGCCATAGATCGTCAGGTTTTCGAGCAGCAGCTGTCCCGCGGCCTTGGGACGGTAATGAACCCCCCGCAGCGCCAACGGAATCAGCGCCACCAAGATCAGCGCGTTGAAAATCGTCGCCGCCAGCACCGCCCGCTCGGGCGAGCCCAGGCGCATCACGTCGAGCAGGCCCAACTGCGGGTACGTGCCAGCAAACGCCGCCGGCAAAATCGCGAAATACTTGGCCACATCGTTGGCGATCGAAAAGGTCGTCAGCGAGCCGCGGGTGATCAGCAACTGCTTGCCGATGTGGACGATGTCGACAAGCTTGGTCGGATTGCTGTCGAGATCCAACAGGTTGCCGGCCTCCTTGGCCGCCTGGGTGCCGCTGTTCATCGCCACGGCCACGTCGGCTTGGGCCAGCGCCGGGGCATCGTTGGTGCCATCGCCGGTCATGGCGACCACATGGCCCTGGGCGCGCAGTTCGCGGATTCGCGCCAGCTTGACCTCGGGCGTCGCCTGGGCGATGAAGTCGTCGACCCCGGCCTCGGCGGCAATCGCGGCGGCGGTCAGAGGGTTGTCGCCGGTGACCATCACGGTGCGGATGCCCATCTGCCGCAGCTGGGCAAAGCGCTCGCGAATCCCGGGCTTGACCACGTCTTTGAGACGAATCACCCCAAGGACACGGTTGCCATCGCACACCACCAGAGGCGTCGCCCCGCTCCGAGCGATGCGCTCTGCGGCCGCGCGGTCGTCGTCGGCCAGGTGACCGCCCAGGCCGGCGATGTGGGCCTCGACGGCGTCGACGGCGCCTTTGCGGATCTGCCGCCCGGCCCAATCGACCCCGCTCATGCGGGTTTGCGCGGTGAACGGCACGTCGGTGGCGCCGTCGAGGCGCCCCAGCGGCGGCAGCGCGCAGCTCCGCTCGGCCCAGGTCACGATGCTCTGGCCCTCGGGCGTCGGATCCGTGAGCGAGGCCAATCGCGCGACCTCGGCCAGTTCGTCGGGGCGAACGCCGGGCGAGGCGAGGCCTTCGGTGGCCTGGCGGCTGCCAAAGGTGATGGTGCCGGTCTTGTCCAGCAGCAGCACGTCGACGTCGCCCGCCGCCTCGACCGCGCGGCCCGAGGTAGCCAGTACGTTGGCCTGCAGCATTCGGTCCATGCCGGCCACACCAATCGCCGACAGCAAGCCGCCAATCGTCGTGGGGATGAGGCACACCAGCAGCGCCACCAGCACCGTCAGGGCCACCGGCGCGCCTTGCCTGGTCGCGGCCACCGAGTACAGCGACGCCGGCAGCAGCGCCGCCACCGCCGCCAAGAGGATAAGGGTCAGGCCGGCCAGCAGCACGTCGAGCGCAACTTCGTTCGGCGTTTTGCCGCGTTGCGCCCCCTCGACCAAGGCGATCATTCGGTCCAAGAAGGTGTGGCCAGGCTCGGCGGTCACGCGCACCACCAGCCAGTCCGACAGCAGCCGGGTACCGCCCGTGACGGCGCTGCGGTCGCCACCCGACTCGCGTACCACCGGCGCGCTCTCGCCCGTGATGGCGCTCTCGTCGATTGTGGCGCAACCATGCAGGATCTCGCCGTCGCTCGGCAGGATGTCGCCCGCCTCGACTAGCACCAGGTCGCCGGTGTGCAGGCGCGACGAGTCGAGGATCGTCTGCTTGGCCTCGCGGCTCGGCTCGGCGAGTACCTTGGCCGGCACGGTGGTGCGGGTGGCCCGCAGCGCCGAAGCCTGGGCTTTACCTCGCCCTTCGGCCACCGCCTCGGCCAGATTGCCAAAATAGGCGGTGAACCACAGCCACGCGGCGATGTGCCACACAAAGGCCGGGGCCGCGTCGGCCGGACCGCCCAGGAGCGCCGCCCCACCCAGCAGCGTCGTCAGCGCCGCGCCCACCCACACCACGAACATCACGGGGTTGCGCAGCATATGCCGGGGCGCCAGCTTGACCACGGCCTGCCACGCCGCGGCGCGCAGCTGTACGGGCGGACGCTTGCTGGCGACCGATTTGCGCCTAAATTCCATCACAATGCACCTCCCAGGGGCGCCAACTGCTCGGCCAGCGGCCCCAAGGCCAATACGGGCAAGAAGGTCAGTGCGCCGACCAGCACCACCACCGCCAGCAGGAGCGCCGCAAACAGCGGCCCGTGGGTGGGCAAGGTGCCGGCCGTGACCGCGACCTTGGGCTTGGCTACCAGCGAACCGGCCAGCGCCAGCACCGCCACGCCCACGCCCAGACGGCCGACCAGCATCGCCGCGGCCAGCGCGAGGTTCAGCGGCGGATTGTCAACCGTCAGCCCGGCAAAAGCGCTGCCGTTGTTGTTGGCGGCCGAGCTGAACGCGTAGAGCACCTCGGACAGGCCGTGGGGGCCCTGTTCGAGCATCCCGGCGCGCCCCACGTCGGCCATCACGAACACGCCCGTGCCGGCCAGCACCGCCAGCGACGGCAGCACCACCGCCAGGGTGGCCCACTGCATGTCGCGGACCTCGATCTTCTTGGCCAGATATTCAGGAGTTCGTCCGACCATCAGCCCGGCCATGAACACCGCGACCACCGCGAACACCACCATGCCGGCCAGGCCCGACCCCACGCCGCCAAACACCACCTCGCCCAGTTGCATCAGCGTCATCGCCACCATGCCGCCAAGCGGGCTCAGCGAGTCGTGCATGGCGTTGACGGCGCCTGTCGAGGTCGCCGTGGTGATGGTGGCCCACAGCGCCGACGCGCCAGGACCAAAGCGGCTCTCTTTGCCCTCGAAAAAACCCGCCGAATTGCTACCCAGGCCGGCGAGCAGCGGGTTGTTGGTCGATTCGGCAGCGACCAGCCCCGCCAGCGCCAGCGCGAACAGCGCGACCATCACCGCCAGCAGCACTCGACCTTGCCGCGGCTGCCCCACCCACTTGCCATAGGCAAAGCACAGGGCGATCGACACGATGACCATGGCCCACATCTGCAGCAAGTTCGACAGCGCCGTAGGATTCTCGAATGGGTGCGCCGAGTTGGCGTTGAAAAAGCCGCCGCCGTTGGTGCCGAGTTGGCGGATTGCCACCTGGCTGGCCACCGGCCCCAGCGGCACCACTTGGCTGGCGATGGCGTGACCCTGGCCGTCGCTGGTGGCTTGGAGCAGCGGCACCGTCACCTGCGGCGCCAGCGTCTGCACCACGCCCTGGCTGACCAGCACCAGCGCCAGCACCAGGCTGAGCGGCAGCATCACGTACAGCGTGCCGCGGACGAGATCGGCCCAGAAATTGCCTAGCCCGCGCACCTCGCTGCGCCCAAGACCGCGCGCCAAGGCCACGGCCAGCGCCAAACCTGCGGCGGGCGAAAGGAAATTCTGCGGCGTGAGCGCCACCAGCTGCTCGGCATTCGACAGCGACAGCTCGCCCGCATAGCTTTGCCAGTTGGTGTTCGTTACGAACGAAACCGCGGTGTTCAGCGCCAGATGCCAGCTCTGCGCCGGCAGGTGCGCCGCGTTGAACGGCAGCCACGGCTGCAACTGCAGCAGCACCCAGGCGAGGGCAATCCCGCCCAGGTGGAACACCGCGAACGCCCAAGCATACTGCCCCCAGCTCATGTCGCGCTGCGGGTCGATGCGTCCAGTGCGGTAGATGGCGCGCTCAAGGGGGCCGAGCAGCCGCTGCATCCCCGTCGCCTCGCCGGCATAGACGCGCACCAGGTAGTGGCCCAGGGGCCGGGCGGTCAGCGCACACAGCGCCACCAGTAGCCCAAGTTGCAGGGTAAATCCCGAAGTCATGACAGCCTCTGCGGCGCCACCAGCGCTACCAGCAAGTAGATGAACAGCCCGAGCGCAACGGCGCCTGCGAGCGCGTAGTACCAGTCCATTGTTCCCTCTGCGGCGACCGCCGCCGCGTCGCTAGGGCACGCCTGGATCGTCGTTGCGACCCCGTGCCACAGACCTGGGCGCGGCCATGATCCCCATGCGACTCACTGGGGTGCCACGCCTTGTCCAACGCGTCCAAGCCTGGCTCAGCCCGCGCACAGCCGACTGCACCAGCGCCGGACCCAGCAACAGCACAATCAGCCCTGCTACCTGCGTCATCGTCAGCGCGGGCACTTGGGTTACCACCACGTCCTTACCTCGCGGCACACGCGGTGCCAGCGCTGGCAGCCTATGGCAGGCGAGGTCAAGGTGCTGTCAAAGCGCGGGGCCCTCGCGTAAAGGCCGCGTCAATTCGCACACCGGCCGCTACAGCTTGAGCAGCAGGGCCACCGTGATGCGGTTCTCGGCCTGCACCAGGTCGGGCTTCCAGACCGTGCCGTTGGCGAGGGTGACCTGCGAGCCCGGCGTCCCGACGTTGCCGCCCGGTGGGGTCATGCCGCCTGCGCCGGCGAAATACCGCACGCTGGCCCAGCGGTGGTTGAACTCGGCGCGAAAGGTGAGAAATTCCGAGGGCATCCAATCGGCCGTCACCTGGCCGTCCCAGGCAACGAACGGGTCGCCTGGGTTGTAGGTGAAGTACGGGGTGCCCGAGAACGCCGTCGCGCCGTTGATGGGCGGCATCAGCACCAGGTAGCGGCCCGGGTTCTTGATCGCGCCGCCGCCGATGGTGAGACCCGCGTGATTATCCATGAACCACAGGCGGTTGTAGGCCATGAACCCGACGAAGTACTGCTCGCCACAGGTGACGCCGCCGCCCGATTCGCAGCCGGCATCGAAGGTGAGCGACGCCGCCGCGCGGCTGATGAGGCTGCCGGGGGCGTCGTGGTACTTGACCATCACGCTGTCGTCGGTGTGCATGCGCACGCGGCCGGGCAAACCCAGGGTGGCGGCGCCGTAATATTGGTTGCCGAGCACCGAGATCGCGCCGTTGGGCCGCCACAGCAGCTGCAGACCCACGCCCGGCTGCTCGTTGAACATGCCGTAGGCCTGCCAACCGTTGACCAGCCAGAGCTCGGCCTTGAAGCGGTCGGTCGGGAACACCTGGACGCGCATACCGTTGAAGAACCAGGGCGTATTCGATGACACGTAGCTGGGCTGGTAGGTCCAATTGTCGGCGTTGTAGTAGCTCCACAGGCCCACGTACGACATGAAGATGCCGGCCTGGACGTTGATGCCGTTCATCACGTCGAAGTGGTAGCCACCGTAGGCCTCGGAGATGTAGCGATAGGCGTTGTCGAGCTGCCACTGGCCGCGGGCCGGGCTGGCGTCGTTGCGCGGTGTGGTGGTCGAGTACATGCCAAACTGCGTCATCAGGCGGGCTTGTACGTTCTTGTAGTGAAGCTCGCCGCCGATGCCGAGCTGGGTGAGCTGGAACTCGCCGCTGCGAAACACCTCGCTCGAACCGCCGATGGTGTGGTCGGCCGGCCGCGAAAGGCTAAGGTGATAGGGCACATCGACGCGCAGCTCGCCAGTGACCATGTCGTTGCCCAGCGGGTGCTGGCTCGAGCCGCCGTTGCCCGGCACCCACGAAAAATCGGCAAACGCAAAGGGTTCTGCCGCCGGGGTCGCGGCCTCGGCCAGGGCGGTGGCGTGGGCCCGACCGCAAAAAAAGCTTGTGAGAATCATGGCCGTGACCGATGTGAGGGCGATGCGCGTGCCAACCATACCAACCTCCCGTGAGTGGCAGAGAACTCGCCCACCGGCCCACCGGCGAGCGTGCCGGCGACTTGGGCGGGGTAGCGCGCAGTAAATCCAAGTTGGGATCAAGTTGCTGCAAGGACGCCGGTGTGGAGCGTCAATTTGCCGTCAAAGCCGAGGGAACCACGGGCTAAGCGTGATACCAACCAGGGGTGCTCGCCCTTGGCTGGGTCTGTCTTGCCGTGAGCGTGATGACCGCGATCTATCTGGGCTTGCGTCACCTGTCGCGGCCCTTTGTGGATCTACTCGCGTGTGTGCGGAGTTGCGGGGGCGATGTGGACACACTGGGCGCGATGGCCGGTGCGCTGTGTGATGCATTCCATGGGGTTACCAGTCTTCCGGTCCTGCCGGTCGAGGGCCGATCCGAAATCGAGACAGTGGCGCAGCGGATCTCTTTGGCCCGTGCTTCGGCCGCCGTTACTCTCCCACCTGGTTGATCGCCGCCGATTCCAAGATGAAACCCGGGGCCTTGCCCTGGGTCACCCGCAGCATCGCTCGCCCCAAGACCTCGGACGTGGTGAACATCCCTGGGAAAAGCCGCACGAGTAGCGGCACGAACACGAACAGAGGCCGCAGGACCACCAGCCCCCATTGGTAGGCCGGTGTGCGGCTGCGGATCCCCGGCCCGGGCCGGATGAATGCGGGACGGACGGCGCCCACGTGGCGGAACGGCATCGCTTGCAGGGCCGCTTCGACCCGCCGCCGCACGCGCGGCCACATGCCGGGACCACCCGCGCCGGCCGCCGAGCAATAGCAGAACGACATGGAAGGGTTGAGGCGCAACAGCGCCCCTGCCCAGCGCAAGGTCAGGTCTTCGGTGATGCGCGCGTAGCCGGCCTCGTCCAGACCCACCGAACTGACGCCGACGGCCCACAGACAGGCGTCGTAGCTGACCAGTTGGCCTTCGACCGCGCTGAATTCGAACAGATCGGCCAGAAGCAGTTCGCGGAGCTTGGGGTGGCTCACCCCGCAACTTTGGCGGCTGATGCTGAGCACGGACTCCACTTCGGGCGCAGCCAGAGCTTGGCGCAGGGTGCCGGCTCCGACCATGCCGGTGGCGCCGAATACGATGACATTCATGACAGTTTCTCTCCCGCGGCCACGTGGAGGGTGTGACGGCTTGACCCACTTCGCCACGCCGTACGCTGCCGCGACCGCCTTGCCTACGCCGCTGGCGCCGTGGCGGGCCCCGGCACCGAAATGACCACCTTTCCGGCAACTCCACCGCCCTCGCTCGCGGCAAAGGCCTCGCCGGCCTGGGCCAAGGGCAGAACCCGGTCGATCAAGGGCCGCACCGCGCCACTCGCCAACATGGCCTCGATCTCCGCGTAATCTTGGGGCTTGGTGCGGACATTGCCGATGAAGATCTTCTGCCCGCCCAGCAGATTCTGCCAGAGCGACCGCAGAATGACGGCCGGCATGCCCAACGGGGTCACGTACACCCCACGGGCGCCCAGGGCGCGCCGGGCATGAACGAACCCTTTGGCGCCAAAGGCGTCGTAGATCACGTCGAAGCGGTCGGGTAATTCGGCGAAATCCTGGGTACGGTAGTCAAGCACGCGGTCCGGGCCCAGTGCTTGGGCGTGATGGGCGTTCTTGGCGCTGCACACCGCTGTGACCGTCGCGCCCCGGTGCTTGGCGATTTGCACCGCGAAGTGCCCAACCCCGCCGGTCGCGCCGTTGACCAAGACCGACTTGCCGCGCAGGTCGCCTGCTAGCCGCAGCCCGTGCAGAGCAGTCAGGGCGGCCACGGGAATGGTCGCCGCTTGCTCGTAGGGCAAACTGTCCGGCTTGCGTCGCAGCGCGCTTGCCGGCACGGCCACCAGTTCGGCGTGGGCGCCGTTGCGACCCAGGGCCGTGACCGACATGCCGTAGACCGGGTCGCCCACCTTCCAGCCGCCGACGCCGGGCCCCAAAGCGGCCACGTCGCCCGCGAATTCGGTACCCAGGGCGCGCGGAAACGTGCGGCCGGACAGCAGGCGCAGCTGGCCGGCGCGGATCTTCCAGTCCACTGGGTTGACGGACGAGGCGCGCACCCGCACCAGCACTTCGCCCTTGCCGGGCACGGGGTCGGGGAGCTCGCCCAGGTGCATCTGCTCGGGGCCGCCGTAGTGGTCAAAAAGATAGGCCTGCATGGGTACCTCGCTGGAGTCCGCAAGGGAAGGTAGGGCGCTGGGCGGTGCGGTCAAGCTGGGGTCAAGCTTGGTGTCAGGTATTGACACTTGACACCTTTGGGGTCGGGGTTCGGCTCAGGCTCAGGCTCGGGTTCCGGCTCTGGTGCCGGCTCAGGCCCCGCCCAAGCGGGCCGGCCTTTGGCCCATTCGACCCCAGTTGCCTTGACAGTGCCGCCGAGCCGCCGACGGCGAGTCCTTCCGCCTCCAGCGGTCAGGTGGCCGATCTCCGTTTGGGTACGTCGGTGCTGCAAGTAGCGTCTGCGGCAACAAGTTCTTGATCTTGCCCACGGTCGCGGCGTAGTCTGGCCAAAGGACCCCGGCGAACGCGGAACAGCAGGCGCAATGACGGCAAGGCCACCTTCGCAAACCGCCACACAAGCTGGGCTTGCCGCCCTGTGGTTGTGCGCAGCTTTGGCCTGTGCATCGCACCCCGCGCTGCGGACCGCGGACCGTCACGACGCCACCGCGGTCGCCGACGACGAAGCCGAAGGTGTGAGCGTGTTGCCTTGTCCAACGGAAGCCACGTGCAAGTGGTCCGCGCCCTGCAAAGAAAGCGGGGCCTGCCACGCGGTCGACTGCAGCTGCGCGGCCACGGCCTCGACCGACTGCGCGGCGTCGCTGGGGTGTTCGCGTCATGGCCGCTGTACCTGGCGCCGTGGCACCTGTGTCACTGGAGCAGATGCGGACTGCCAGGCCTCGGATGACTGCATTTCGCTTGGACTTTGCACGGCGGTCGCGGGCGAATGCCTCGCTGCGTCGGACCAGGACTGCGCCAAGGCCAAAGTCTGCCTGTATGGCGAGAACTTCTGTGTTGCCTTCCGCGGGCGGTGTAGCCCCACCGAGGCCCAGTGCGCCGCCTCCAGCAGTTGTCACTCCGAATTCAAGAAGTGTCATGCAATGCCAGGAGCTTGCGCGGCAACGGCCCAGGAATGCGCCAGCTCGGAGTACTGCGCAAGCTCTGGCTACTGCTCGCTTTGCGGCAACTTTTGCTGCGTGGGGCCCAACGACCTGTGCGCCATCAGCGAAGGCTGCAAAAAGTATGGTCTTTGCGCCAAGGCACCGGGGGCGACGGAGCCAGGCAAGTGCGCGCCGGGCAGCGACGCAGATTGCGCGGCCAGCCAAGTCTGCAAGAAGTATGGACTCTGTGTTCTTGGACCCGACTCGCGTTGCCGGCAGAAGTGCGCCACCGACGCGAGCTGCTCGGGCGATGGCTGCGACTGGGCCGGCTGGTGCCATTGCGTGGACCACACCTGCCAGGCCACGCTGCCGGAGGACTGCGCCAACGCCGGAGCGTGCAACCCAGTAGCCTGCGTGCCCAAGCCCTGCGTCAACGACTGCGCACCCCAAGGCGGGAATTGTTGCGACCCGCATGGCGATTGCGAGGACTGGCCAGGCCTCTGGTACTAGGCCGGACGGGGGCTTGCAGCCCATGCAGTCCTCCCGGCTCGTCGCGTTCTGGCACAGTGTGGCGCTGGCATCTAGGTTGCCTACGCCAAAGCCAGTGCTCACAAAGGGATTCCTCTTGCCGGGCGGCTGGGGCGGCGACCAGTCCTTTCTGCGGATCGCCTTAAACGCCAGCCCCAGACAACGAATCGAAGTAGCGCCGTACCAAGGCCGCGTCCTGGGCGTCGAGCTCGCCAGCGTCCAAGCGCCGTCGCAGTGCCGCCTGGGCACGCACCTTTGGCACGTCGCGGCCACCTGCGGCGGCGTATAGCGCATCCACCTCGTCGGCGCGCAGGGGTCGCCACTGGCCTGGAGCAAGGTCGCCGAGTTCCAGCGGGCCGATAGCGGCGCGGTGCAGGTGAACGAATTTCAGCTGAACTTGATTGGCCATGCGCCGAACCTGGTGGAAGCGGCCCTCCGAGATCTCGATCCAGACCTCGCGCAAGCGCCCACCATCCCCATCTGTCCGCCCAGTTTCGGCCACGACGCCGCAGCGCGCTGGCTTGGTTCGCACACCTGAGAGCTCGATGCCTTGGCGTATCCGCTCCAGCCGCGGATCCCGCTCGTCCGGCTCGCCGACCACGGTCAGGATGTAGCGCTTCCAGACATGGGTGGCCGGATCGGTCAGCAGGTTGTTCAGGTCGCCATCGTTGGTGACCAGCAGCGCCCCGGTGGTCGGCCGGTCCAGGCGCCCCACCACACCGACGCGGCCGCGCCACTCCCCAGGCAGCAGCGCCGCGACGCAACGGCGGTCATTGGGGTCCGACAGCGTCGTCAGCACGCCCTTGGGCTTGTGCAAAAGGGCATAAATGCTCGGCGCAACCAGCTGTGCCGCCACCCCGGCTACCTCGGCTTGGTCGCGCTGCGGGTCCACGATCCGGTGAAGATCCATATAGACACCGCCGTTGCGTGTGACCGCCCCCGCTGCTGCGATCTGTTCGATTTGGCTTTTGGAGCCAATGCCGGCGTCCGCCAGAAACTTGTCGAGCCGCCGCGGGAGCTGTAGGTCCATCTTGTCTGCACCCCACCTGATTCACGCGGGTACACCGTGCCAGCTGCCAATTCCCGCGCGCACACAAGGGATTGTCAAGTCCGCTGTCCGGGTCGTGTGTGTTGATTTTTTCGACATGTAGAAGGACTGGACAATCGCTCCACCTGATCGGCGGCGCTTGACAGCCCTGATCCGACGTGATAGCGTGCTGGTGTATTAGCACGGTAATACATCGCAACATCGCCCGCCACCCGGAAACCGCCATGAACGCCGCCACCCTCGAACCGCCGCCCGGCCGCCCTGGTCCACCGCACCTGCCTGCGGATTTGCTGGCTGTCTTGGCCGAATTGCGCGACCCGGCCCAGGTGGCGCTGCTGCTCGACGACCTGCTGACTCCGCAGGAAATCGAAGCGCTGACCGAGCGTTGGCACATCGCCGAGCGATTGAGCCGCGGCGAGTCGCAGCGGGCGGTGGCCGAAGCGCTGGCCGTGTCGGTGACCACGGTGAGCCGTGGTGCGCGCTCGCTCAAGTACGGCGGCGGCGGTTTTGCTTTGGCTTTGCAGACTTTGAAGCGCCTGGCCAGCCGCGGAGGCGCGGCGTGATCCCCACCCAGCCCAGCCTGGACGAGGTACTGCGGTACACCGGCGACGCCCTCCGCGCAGCGGTGACGTTGGAGCTGCACGCCGACGGCGAGACGCCCCTGACCCTGCTGCGCAAGCTGGGCGGCGACCGGCCCGGTGCGTTCTTGCTCGAGAGCATCGAGGGTGGCGAACAGCTGGCGCGCTACTCGTTCATCGGCGTGGGCATCCAGAATTCGCTGGAATTCAAAGACGGCAAGTCGACTTTGCGCTTTGAAGGTAAGGTAACACAGCACGATGACCGCGATCCGCTCCTGCCATTGCAGCGGTTTTTGGCCGAGCGCCCGCTATGGACGCGGCCTGGGCTGCCGGTGCTGCAGGGCGGTGCGGTGGGCTACCTGGCCTTTGACGCGGTCGCGGCGTTTGAGCCCAAGGTGCCGCTGCCGCCGCTGCGGCGGGCGAGCGCGCAGTTCCCGGCCACCCCGGCAGTGCCCACGGCGCTGTGGCTGCTGGCGGACGAGGTGTGCATCTTCGATCACTGCAAGCAGCGGATTTCGCTGGTGGTCCACATGCCGCTGGCGGGCGACCGGACGGCGAGCTATCGCAAGGCCTGTGCGCGCCTGCAAAAGCGTCTGGGGCAGTTGCGTCGGCCGCTCCCCGCCGAGGCGCCGTGGCCGGTGGAACCGCCGCAGCTGGCGAGCCTGCCCCTGCGCGCCAACCGCACACGCGCCGACTTGATGGAGGCCGTTGAGAAGGCGCAAGTGGCGATTGCCGATGGCGAAGTCTTCCAGGTGGTGGTGAGCCGGCGCCTGACCGCTGAAGTGGCGGTACCGCCGCTGGACCTGTACCGGGCGCTGCGGGCAGTGAGCCCATCTCCGTACATGTTCTTCTTGCGGTTCAAGACGTTTTGCGTGGTCGGTGCCTCGCCGGAGGTGCTGGTGCGCGCCCAGCAAGGCGAACTGCTGGTGCGGCCCATCGCCGGGACCCGGCCGCGCGGGGCCACGGCGGGCGAGGACGAGGCGCTAGCTCGTGATCTGCTGGCAGATCAAAAGGAATTGGCCGAGCACCGCATGCTCGTCGACCTGGGCCGCAACGATCTGGGGCAGGTGGCGGCGCCGGGCAGCGTGCGGGTGGAAAACCTGGAACATATCGAGAAGTTCTCGCACGTGCAGCACCTGGTGACCGACGTGCGGGCGCAGCTGGACCAGGGGCGCACCGCCTTCGACGCGCTGCGCGCAGCCTTTCCGGCCGGAACGGTGTCGGGGGCGCCCAAGGTGCGCGCCTGCCAGCTGCTGGCCGAGCTGGAGCCGGACCGGCGCGGCCTGTACGCGGGCGCGGTCGGTTGGTTCGATCACGCAGGCAATATGGACACTTGCATCGCCATCCGCACGCTGCTGGTCGAGCCCAAGCGGGTACACCTGCAGACGGGCGCCGGCATCGTCCGCGACTCGCTGCCCGCGGCCGAGGCCGACGAGTGCGACAACAAGGCGCGGGCCGGCCTGACGGCGTTGTCGCTGGCGCTGCTGCGGCAAGGCCACAGATCGCAAAGCAAGGGGCCCCGAACCGTCCGCGATGGGAGGTAAATGATGCGTGTGCTCATCGTAGACAACTACGACAGCTTTACCTGGAACCTGGCGCAACTGTTCATGCAGCAGGGCGCGCAGGTGCAGGTGGTGCGCAACGACGCCCTGGATCTGGCCGGCATCGCCGCTCTGCGCCCGGACCGCTTGGTGCTGTCGCCGGGGCCGGGGCGGCCCGAGCGCGAGGCGGATTTTGGTATCTGTGGCGCAATCTTGCGGGACGTGTTGCGCGATGTGTTGGGGCCGCAGCCGCTGCTGGCCAACGTGCCGGTGCTGGGCGTGTGCCTGGGCCACCAGGGCTTGGTGCACACGCTGGGCGGCAAGGTGGTGCACGCCCCCGAGCCGCGCCAC
Source organism: Myxococcales bacterium (assembly GCA_037441385.1). Taxonomy (GTDB): domain Bacteria; phylum Myxococcota_A; class UBA9042; order UBA9042; family UBA9042; genus SXRM01. The sequence goes on along the minus strand of JBBISH010000027.1, from coordinate 39,767 downwards.
GGCAAGGTGAGCACGCTGCGCAACCTGGGCGGGCGGCTGTTGGCGGGAATCCCCAGCAGCTTTGAGGCGATGCGCTACCACTCGCTGCTGGCCGAGCGCGCCAGCCTGCCGGATTGCCTGCGCGTGACCGCCGAGTGCAGCGACCCGGCCGGCCCGACGCCGCTGGTGATGGCCGTGGAGCACCGCAGCCGGCCGGTCTACGGCGTGCAGTTCCATCCAGAGAGCATCGGCACGCCGCTGGGCGGGCAGATCGCCGCCAATTTCTTGAGTCCGGCCGCGGACCTGCCGCTGGCGTTGGCCGCCTGAGGAGGGATCATGGAAGCTTGTCGCACCGCCCTGCGCGCCCTGGTGGCCGGGCAAACCCTGAGCAGCGAAGCCGCGGAACAGGCCATGGGCGAGGTCCTGGCTGGCCAGTGCTCGCCCACGCTGGTGGCGGGCCTGCTGACCGCGCTGGCGCGGCGGCCCGAAACGGCTGAAGAACTAGCCGGTTTTGCCCGCGCCGTGCGCAAGGTGGCCAACCCGCTGCCGGGCGCCGAGCACGCCTTGTGCCCTTGCGGGACGGGCGGCAGCGGCCTGGAGACGGCCAACACCTCGACCTCGGTGGCCTTTGTCCTGGCGGCGGCGGGCGTGCCGGTGGCCAAGCACGGCAATCGGGCAGCTTCGGGGCGGTGCGGCAGCGCCGACGTGCTGGAACACCTTGGGATCGCGGTGGACGTGCCACTCGATGTCGCGGGCGGGCACCTGCGCGAGCTGGGCCTGGCTTTCTTGTTCGCCCCGCGCGCGCACCCGGCCCTGCGGCAGCTGGCGCCGATCCGCCGTGAGCTGGGATTCTCTACGGTGTTCAACGTGTTGGGTCCTATGTGCAACCCGGCCGGCGTGCGCCAGCAGGTGTTGGGGGTCGCCGACCGCCGCTGCGCCGAGCCCATGGTGCGCGCCCTGCAACAGCTGGGCAGTCAACACGTTCTGGCGGTGAGCGGCCACGACGGCCTGGACGAACTGAGCCTGAGCGCACCCAGCCAAGTGGTACAGCTGCGCGACGGCCAGGTGACCGTGCAGACCTGGACGCCCGAGGACGCCGGCCTGGCGCGGGTGGCGCCCGAGCAGCTGCGCGGGGGCGATGCAGCCACCAATGCTGCGATTCTGCTCGATGTTCTGACGGGCCGCCCCAGCGCCCACGCCGACCTGACCGCGCTGAACGCGGGCGCCGGACTGCTGGTGGCTGGGCGGGCTGCGGATCTGCGCGAAGGCGTTCAACAAGCCAAGGCGGTGCTGGCCAGCGGTGCAGCGCGCGAGCTGCTCCAGCGCTATCGCGAGCGCTGCGCCTTCGTACGTGCGGCCTAAGGTCCCAGGATGACGAGTACTTCTACTCCCAACTCTATGCCGCGGGTCCTGGCGCCCATCGTCGCGGCGACCCTTGCGCAGCTGCAGCGCGACCGCGCGGCCACCAGTCTGGACCAGCTGCATGGGCAGATTGCCCGGTTGCCGCCGAGCCCGTCGCTGCAAGAAGCGTTGCGCCGTCCGGGCCTGCAGCTCATCGCGGAATTCAAGCCGCGATCGCCGTCGCGCGGGGTGCTCCGCGCGGATCCGCAACCGCACCTGTTTGCCCAGGCCTACCGGCCGGCGGCGGCGCTGTCGATCCTGTGTGACCGCGCGCACTTTGGCGGCGGGCCGCATCTGCTGGCCGAGTTTGCGGCGTTGACCACGCAACCGCTGCTGGCCAAGGGCTTTTTTGTCGAGCCGTACCAGTTGGCCCAAGTGCGGGCCCACGGCGCGGCGGCGGCGCTCTTGATCGCGCGGCTGCTGCCTGGCGCAAAATTGGGCCAATTGCTGCGAACTTGCCGCGACCTGGGCCTGGAGGCGTTGGTCGAGGTCCACAACCTGGCCGAAGCGGAGCAGGCGCTGGCGGCGGGGGCGACCCTGGTAGGCGTCAACGCCCGCGACCTGGACACCTTGCACATCGACCTGGCGGCCTGCCGCGCACTTTTGGCCCAGCTGCCCCAGGACATCGTCAAGGTGGCCGAAAGCGGGGTAGAGCAGCCCAGCGAGGTCGCGCAGTTGCGGGCCATGGCCGCGCAGGGGCAGGTGGACGCGGTGCTGATTGGCACGGCTTTCATGACCGCCAACGACCCCGCGGCCGCGGTCGCTGGGCTGGGGTTTGCATGATGGGCGCTCGCGTCAAAGTCTGCGGTCTGCGGCGGCTGGAGGACGCGCAAGCCTGCGTGCGGGCTGGCGTTTCCTATGCCGGGCTGAACCGCGTACCAGGCTCGCGCCGGCACGTGGACCTGCGCACTTGCGCCAGGCTGCTGGCCGACCTGGGACCGGTGCAGCCGGTATTGGTCTACCGCGATGTGCCGCTGGCACAGATTCTGGGCGAGTTGGAATCCCTAGCTGGTGTAGGACCTTACCAGCCGTGGGTGCAGTTGCACGGCAACGAAACGCCGGACCTGGCGGGGGCGCTGCGGCAGCGCGGCGTGCGCGTAGTGCGAGCCCTGGCGGGCGGCGACCAAGCTGTGGGCGAATGGCTGCAAGTGGCCGATGCCGTGTTGCTGGATGGCCGGCAGCCCGGCAGCGGTCAAGATTGGGCGTGGCGATTGCCCGCGGGCTGCGATCCGCAGCGGCTTTGGCTGGCGGGCGGCTTGACACCCCGCAACGTGGCCAGAGCACTGGAAATTGCGCCAGCGGCTGTAGTCGATGCCGCCTCGGGGCTCGAGACCGACGGCACGCTGGACGGAGCGAAGATCATGGAATTCTGTAGGCAGGCCGGCCCAGTGTTGGCCATGGCGGGGGCGGTATGAATTTGGACGGTCGGTTTGGCCTCTACGGCGGTCGGTTTGTGTCCGAGTTGCTCGTCGGCGCGCTGCACGAGCTGGAAGAAGCGTGGCTGGCCGCTCGCCAGGATCCGGCGTTTCGTGCGGAATTGGCCTTGCTGCTCAAGGACTACGCAGGGCGCCCCACGCCGCTGTATCGCGCGCCGGCCCTGAGCAAGGCGGCGGGTTGCCAGGTGTTCTTGAAGCGCGAGGATCTGCTGCACGGCGGCGCCCACAAGACCAACAACACCTTGGGGCAAGCGCTGTTGGCCAAGCGGATGGGCAAGAAGCGGCTGATTGCCGAGACCGGGGCCGGTCAGCACGGCGTGGCGACGGCCATGGCGGGGGCGCTGCTGGGTCTGCCGGTGACGGTGTTCATGGGCGCCAAAGACGTGGCGCGCCAGCACCCCAATGTGCTGCGCATGGAGCTGTTCGGCGCGGAAGTCGTGGCCGTGTCTGCGGGTTCGGCCAGCTTGAAAGACGCGATCAACGAGGCGCTGCGGCAGTGGACTGAGCGAGTGGCCGACACCTTCTACGTGTTTGGCACCGCGGCCGGGCCGCACCCGTACCCCAGCCTGGTCCGGGACTTCCAAGAGGTCATCGGCCTGGAGGCGCGCGAGCAGATCCTGGCCCAGACCGGGCAATTGCCAGCAGCGGCCGTGGCTTGCGTGGGTGGCGGTAGCAACGCCATCGGCCTGTTCGCCGGGTTCCTGAACGACCCCGAGGTGGCGCTGATCGGTGTGGAGGCCGGCGGCCACGGCCTGGATACGGGCCTGCACGGCGCGACGCTGACCTTGGGCAGTCCCGGTGTCATCCACGGCATGCGCACGCTGCTGCTGCAGAACGACGATGGGCAACTGCTGGAAGCTCATAGCATCTCTGCCGGCCTGGACTACCCCAGCGTGGGGCCGCAGCACGCTCACCTGCGCGACACGGGCCGCGCCCACTACGCCACCGCCACCGACGCCCAGGCACTGGCGGCGCTGCAGTTCCTGGCGCGCCAAGAGGGCATCTTGCCGGCGCTGGAGTCGAGCCACGCGGTGGCGTGGATGCTGGTCAACGCGGGACGGTTTTCGCCGGACCAGAGCGTGATCCTCAACCTGAGCGGGCGCGGCGACAAAGACCTGGCCCATGTGGGCGAAGCGCTGCGCAGCAGCCAGACCCTGGAGGTCGCATGAGCCGGGCGTTGGATCACCTGTTCGAGCGGTGCCGGGCCGAAAACCGCTGCGCCTTTGTGCCTTACTTGATGCTGGGCGACCCGGACGCGGCGACCACTCTGGCACTGGCCCAGGCGCTGGCGCGCGGCGGGGCGGACGTGCTGGAGCTGGGGCTGCCGTTTTCGGACCCGCCGGCCGACGGCCCCGTACTGCAGCGCGCCGCCGAGCGGGCCCTGGCTGGCGGGATGAATACCAAGAAAGCGCTGATGCTGCTTGGCGAAATCAAGGCGAGTACCGGGCTGCCGCTGAGCCTGCTGTGCTATGCCAACCCCATCGAGCGCTACGGCGTGGCCGCGTTCTACCGCGACATGGCGGCGGCCGGCGTCGACGCGGTGCTGGTGGCCGACGTGCCGGTGGAGGAGGTGGCGCCCTATGCCGAGGCAGCGCGTCAAGCCGGGATTGCGCCAGTGCTTTTGGCCTCGGCCTTGTCGTCGTCGCAGCGGCTGCGCCAGATCGGCAGCCTGGGCGGCGGCTACGTCTACGCCACCGCACGGGTGGGCATTACCGGGCTGCAGCAAGACTTGGCTGCGGATCTGCAGGCCACCGTAGCGACCATTGCGGCAAACACCGGGCTGCCCGTGGTGGTGGGCTTTGGGCTGGCCACGCCGCAGCACCTGCAGGCCGTCGCCGCAGCAGGGGCGGATGGCGCCATCATCGGCAGCGCCCTGGCGTTGCGCCTGCAGACCACCCTGGCCAACGGACTCGCCACAGCCACCCAAGATCTCGAGCAATTCGCCCGCAACTGCCGCGCCGCCTGCGCGCGCCCAGCCGAAGCGTATCCCAGGAGCCCTGTATGCTGATCGTCATGCAAAGCCGCGCCAGCGCGGAGGAAATTCAAGGCGTCTGCGGAGCCATTGCCGAGTTGGGCTGGCAGGCCCGGCCGCTGCCCGGCGGCACCCGCACCGCCATCGGCATCGTGGGCAACGACCGCCCGGTCGATCCCGGCCGCTTCGAGGGAATGCCCGGTGTTTTGGAGGTGATCCGCGTCACCGCGCCGTACAAGCTGGTGAGTCGCGAGTGGCAGGCGCACGACAGCGTGGTGGTGGTCGCGCCCGACCTGAACGGCGGCGTGGCCATCGGCGGCGACCAGTGCGTGCTCATCGCCGGGCCGTGCGCGGTCGAGAGCGAGGAGCAACTGCTGGAAACGGCCGGGTACGTGGCTGCGGCGGGCGTGCGGATGCTGCGGGCCGGAGCGTTCAAACCGCGCACGTCGCCGTACGATTTCCAGGGTCTAGGGTTGGAAGGGCTGAAGATCCTGCGCAAGGCCCGCGACCAGCACGGGCTGGCCATCGTCACCGAGGCGATGGACGAAGCCGGCGCCGAGCAAGTGGCCGAATACGCCGACGTGATTCAGCTGGGCGCGCGCAACATGCAGAATTTCGCACTGTTGCGGTTCGTGGCGGGCTTGGGCAAGCCAGTGCTCCTCAAGCGCGGGCCGTCCGCCACCATCAAGGAGTGGCTGCTGGCGGCCGAGTACCTGCTGGCCGGCGGCCTGCACGACGTGATGCTGTGCGAGCGCGGGGTGCGCAGCTTTGACACGGCGACCCGCAACCTCCTGGATCTCTCTGCGGTTCCGCTGATCCGCCAGATGTCGCACCTGCCGATCCTGGTCGATCCGTCGCACGGCACCGGCCGGCGCGAGTTGGTGTTGCCGATGTCGCGGGCGGCCCAGGCCTCGGGCGCCCACGGTCTGCTGGTCGAGACCCACCCGCGGCCCGAAAAAGCTCTGTCCGATGGCGCGCAATCGCTCTATCCGGAGCAATTGCGGCAGTTGGCGAGCCAGACCCGAACCCTGGCGGCGGTCTTGGCGTGAACCGCGACGCGAGGCCAACTCCAGAGGCAGTTCACGCGGCTCGGCCCATGCACGTCGTCGTCGCCGGCTGCGGTTGGTTGGGGTTGGCCGTCGCGCGCGCACTGCTCGCTCAGGGGCACCGCGTCACCGGCATTCGTCGCGACTCGGCAAGAGCAGCCGAGCTGGTCGGGCAGGGCATCCAGCCGCTGGTTCTGGATCTCTTGGATCCCACTGCACATTTGGCGCTGCCCGCCGACACGGACGCGATCGTGGCGTGCCAGGCGGCCAGCGGTGGCGACGCCCAGGCCTACCGCGACGCTTACCTGACCGCCAATCAGACGCTTTTGCGCGCGGCGGAGCGATTGCCTTTGCGCGCCCTGGTCTATACCGGCTCTACGGGTGTCTTTGGTCAAACAGACGGCTCCGATGTCCATGAAACAACCCAGCCTTTGCCAACCACGGCCACGGGCGAGGTACTCGTCCAAGCCGAGGATCTGCTGCGCCATGCGGCCGCCACCGGGAGCCCCACGCGGATCGTGCGCCTGTCCGGCCTCTATGGTCCGGGGCGCTGGGGAACTCTGCAGCGGGTGCGCAGCGGCGCGCTGGCCCTGGGACCGGGCGACGACGCGTTCATGAACTTCTGCCACCAGGCCGACGCCGTGCAAGTGGTGCTGGCGGCTCTGGATCGCGGCCAAGACGGCGCCGTCTACCACGGCAGCGACGGGCATCCACCCACGCGGCGCGAGGTCGTCCAATGGGTGGCCGAGCACCTGGGCATCCCGGCCTGTCACAGCAGCACCATGCCGATGGGGCCCAACCGCCGCATTCGCAGTGTTTGGACCCGGCAAATCCTGGGTATTCCGCTGCAGTATCCCGACTTTCGCAGCGGCTTGGCCGCGGAACTGCGACCATAGCCAACCGCCACCCAACAGGCGTACCCTTGCCATGGCGCCACGCTTGCTCCGCGCCCTGGAGGCTCCATGTTCTGCGCTTTTTCCGGCGTGCGCGCCGGGTTCGTCCCTGTTCTTGCCCTGCTGGTGTGCACCGCAGGTCCGGCCTATGCGGCAGGCAAGGCCAAGTTGGTCGCCACGCCCGCGCAAGTCGACCTGGGCAACCTAGACGCGGGCGCCAAGAAATCCGTGAATTTCACGCTGGAAAACCAAGGCGGCGCCGAGGCCAAGGGCGTCTCTTGCAAGGGCACCGGCTTCACTTTTGACAAGAAGGGGCTGACTCTGCCCGCTGGCGCCAAAGAGGCGGTGGTGGCCACCTACACAGCGGCCAAGGCGGCTCCGGCCAAGGCCAAGGCGCTGACCGGCAAGATCTCCTGTGGCAGTGCTGTGGTGTCCTTCAAGGGGTCGCTGCAGGCCGCCACGGCTGCCAAACCGGCCGACGCCAAACCCGAAGCCAAGACCGAACCCAAGGCCGACGCCAAGCCCGCCGAGGCTGCGGGAGTCAAGGCCAAGAATGCACCGGACAACATCTCGGTAAAGGAATGCCAGGCGACCAAGCCCCCCGTCGCCTTCCCGCACAAAGAGCACATCGTAGAAAACAAGCTGGCTTGCGACACCTGCCACCACACCCAGAAGGGCTTGAAGGCCGGCAGTGACACGCCCGTCAAGAAGTGCGCCAACTGCCACCTGGACCCGACCGACAAGGCCCCGAGCTGCAAAGAGAAAGCCGCGACCAAGAACCCGTACCACATCCGCTGCATCGGCTGCCACAAAGAGAAGGGCGACGAGAAAGCCCCGACCAAGTGCAACGGCTGCCACAAGGGTTGATCCGGACTACCTTGGTGTCGTCGACCTACGGCTTGACCTTGGCCGTTACACTCAGGCTGGTCGCGTCGCAGGTCACTTGGTAGTCTGTGGGCGGAAAGACCAGTGGGGCCAAGGTGTTGCAGTTGGCCTGGAACGTCGCGGTCGGCAGCACGGCTAGCTTGGCGCGCGTCTGCTGCACGGGGCCGGGCACACCCGTCAGCCAGAACTGTGGCGACGCCAAGACCGCGCCGCAATAGGTGCGTGCCGACTTGTCCAAATCGGGCACCTTGGTGGCCAACACCGCGCCGCTCGCCACGCCAAAAAGCGCCAGGCTCGCGGACAATTCTCCAGGCGGAATATCGGGTTCATTGATCAGCCGATCGCGGATCGCCACCACCACGTCGCCCACAGTGCTCGACTGCGCCTTGGCCGCGACCACCAATTGGTCAATGAAGTCGCCGTCGCTGGTCGCATCGCTGCTAATCACGGTGCCGTCTGGCAACTGCACGCGACAGCCCGCCACCAGCGACCGCCACAGCGCAAAGCCAGACGGATCCATGTCGTCGGTCCCCGGCCGGGCATCGTCCAGGTAGCCACCAATTCGGAACGCGAATTCGTTCAAGTTCAGCGGCTGTGGGAAGCCCACCGAGTCATCCAGCATGATCTCGCCCGAGATGAGCGGCATAGGGCCAGGCGCCTGCCACCCCGCCGCCATAGCCGCCATCCGCACCAAAGTCAGCGCCTGCTCGCGATGCAGACCGTCGGCCGGGCTGTTGCCTTGCTCCATGGCCACCACGTTGTTGGTCGAAAACGGGTCGAAAATCGGCGACAGGCTATACGGCCCATTGGGGCCACACCCGGCACTGGCCGGCAGTTCGTTGAAGCCGGGCTCCGTCACCATCGCCGCCAGCACGGTCTTGAGCGACCAGTGGCTGGCGATGAGCTTGCGGCTCAAGTCGATCATCAAATCGCGCTCTTGGACATTGCGCGCAAAGCGATGACCGATGGTCAGCGGCGTGCCATAGAGTTGGCCCCACAAGTCCGACACTACCCGCGTGGCCAGCAGATAGGCCAGGGCGCGGTCGGGATCGTTGGAAACCGCCGTGGTATCTGGCACATCGCCATCGACCGCCAGCTTGGCTAGGCCTGCGCGCAGCCGCGCCTCCACGTCCCAAATGCTGCCCTTGACGCCCAAGTCGCCGCCCAGGAATCCCGAGGAGCCATCCAAGCTCGGCTCTACATCGGCCTTGGCCATGAACTGCCCACAACCCGCAGCCCATTCCCACGGCCGCACCGGCGGCTTGGAATCCGCTGGCCAGACCAGCTTTTCGGGCATCTCGACGATCGACAGCGCCGACAACACGCCGCGCAGGCGCAGGGCTTGGTAGGCCACGGTGTCCGTGGGGCCGGTCGGTTTGCCCAGCAACGTGCTCTCGAACTTGCCCGGGATGGCCCAAAAGCGATTGGTGGCGGGATCCGCGGTGTAGGTCGTGGAGTAGCCGCTGTTGTGGCAGGTCAGGCAGCCCAGGTTGCGGTTCATGTACTGCGCCATGAAGCGCTCGCCGTAGCCCAGTCGCCGCAGCCGGTCCATCTCGACCTCGTCGACATTCTTGCAGAACGACGCGGGGTGCCCCAGCATGGCAAACAATTGCGCATCAAACCAAGGCGATACATCGTCGAGCGCGATGGCCGAGCGCGCGACATCGGCCATGGTGGCCCCCGGCATGGGCATCGCCGCGGTGGGCGGGTTGTCGCGAATGAATTTGGCCAGATCGGGGCTGTCGCCCGCCGCGGTGGTGGTTTGATAGCAGCCTGCGTTGACCTGGTGACCCGAACGGTAGATCCGCGACAGGCTATAAAGCCGCTCGATCCAATGAGTTTTTGCCTCAGGAGTCTGCAGCAGCGCCTTGGCGACGGTGGCCCGGTCCGAGGCCTCGATCAGTTTCACCAAGACGTCGACCTCGGCCATGCTCCACGGTTTGCGCCCAGTGAGCACCTGCACCGCTCGCGCGGCCCAGGCGTGGTTGCCCGCGTCGCAAACACTGGGCGGCAGGGGCGGTTGCGGGCCGGCGTCGGCACCAGCGTCGGCCACAGCGTCGGCCACAGCGTCGGCGGATGGCGCTCCATCGGCGGCATCCACGGCGTCGGCAAGGGCATCGCTGTCCGTAGCTGTGCTGTCTTTTGGTGCGGCAACGTCGCTGGCGCCGCTCGTCGCGTCCTCGATATCGGCATCGGGCCAGGCGTCAACTTGCTGAATATCAACTTGCTGAATGTCTACTTCATCGATATCCGCCACGACAGCGTCCACACCCGCAGCATCCTTGGGGTTTAGCGAATCGGCCGCGTCCTGGCCCGCGACCCCGTCTTTGGCCGCCCCATCCGCCGTTGAGGTGGCCGCGCCGTCTGCCGGAGCAACCGCGCCACTGCCGCAAGCCACCAGGGTCCAAAGTGCGGCGGTTGCGAGCGCCGCCGGGCAGAACCGTGCTCTAGAGAAGTCGTTCATGGCTTCACCCCCAGCACGATTTGGTTGAGCTTGGTCAACGCCTCTTCGGGCGTCTTGGCCCCCGGCACATCGGCGTAATCAAACGTCTCTTTAGAGAACGGGTAGATACCCAGGGCCACCAGCACCGCCATCCGCGTCTCGACCGGGGTCAGTGCCCCCACCGGCGCGGCGTCCGCGTCGATGGCGCCCACGATGCCCTTTTGCGCCTTGCCCACCGGCCCGCCAAACATCGCCGTGACGTAGGCCATCGGATGGTGGTTGCGACCCAGCTGCCAGTCTTGCGGTTCGGGCGAGCGCCCGAATTCCGTGTTGATGACGACCAGCGTTTGGTTGAGGTCGATCTTGGCGGGATCGGCCTCGCCCGGCTGGTTGATCACGGCACAAAGTTGTTTCCACATGGGGGGATAGCGGTCGACGGCCTGCTTGACAAAGGCGGTATGGAAGTCGTACGCCGCCACGCCAAAGGCCGTGTCGCCCGTAGAGAACCCGGTGTCGACCACGGTGACGTGCCGCGCCGCTCCGCCCGTCTGGGTCAAGATTTTGGCGGCCATCTTCATCTTGGTCTGGGTCAGGTCATGGATGTAGGCCCCGGCCGTGCTGGTCCCGGCGGGTGAGACAAAGTCTTGCGGTGTCAACACCTTGCTCAGCGCATCCAGGCCGGCCAATTGGGCGTCGATGCTGTCCAGGTTGCTCAGCGACGCCGACCGCACGTGCCCACCCATGCCCGGCCAACTGTGCCGCTGGTAGTACGTGGCCTTCATGGCCTGGGCCAGCTTTTGCACCGGCGTGGGCACGGGTTCCACGGTCTGGAACAACGGCGAAGGGTTGCCCGTCACGCGCAACTCGAGCGGCCGCGCCGCCACCGGATGGAAGCCCACACGGGTCGCCGCGGGCAACAGAGTCGGCCCCTCGGTGAGCACATAGGTCGGCGCAATCAGCGTGGGGCTGTGCTCCATCAGGTAGTGCCCAACCATGGTGCCGATGCCCGCCAACCGCGGCGCGCCGCCAGCCAGCCCGGTTGCCGCCAACGCGCGTGCAAAATCATGGGGATAGATGCCGTGCGAGACCACGTGCAGGCGCAAACGCTCCAGGATGTCGGCCCGGCTGCGCAGGGGTTCGGCCAGCGTGCCAAACTTGACCATGTGGCCCAGCGAGTCGGGCATGAAGTCCAGGAGCGGCGGGTACTTGCAGTCCGGATTCTTGGCCGTCCAGTAGGGCATGTTGCTGGCCCCCTGTTGGAACGACCACCACATCGAGTCGGTCGCCTTGCCGTAGGCCGGGTCATCGCTGCCGTAGAAGGTCTCCCACGGGCTCAGACCGCCCAACACGAACAGTTCCAGGACATTCTTGGCCTGCAGTGTGCTCGGCAGCTGATAGGCCTTGAGGTTGTCGGGATAGTCGCCCCAAGCCAACTTGCCGGTTGCGTAGCTATCGCCGCCGCGGCCGATGGCAAAGGAGCCCACAAGTGCCGCCCCAGCGGACAGAAAGCCGCGGCGACTCAGCGCCGTTGGAATTTGTGTAGACATGTTTTGCTCACCGCTACGTTTTCACCGCAAAGTGTAAAGACTCTTGAATAGGGCGTGGATTTGGCACTGGAATCGAGGAAGTAGTGTGCGCCTCCGCGATCAGCCTAGTCGACACGGCCGGCGGGAACCAACCCAGGTGTGTGCAAACATGGCCAACCGCCGTCGGTCGTCCACGTCAGCGGACAAGGTAGAATAGCTGATTATAACTAGCTTTTGGCGAAATCCAAGCTGAGCGGAGCGAAAGCGGCTGGCGGCGTGACCCGATGCAACGAGCTGAAACTGAAGCAGATGTGCAGACGTGAAACTTGGCAATCAATTGTGGGTACTAGTGTTGAGTTGTTTGTGTGCGTACTTATACGGTTTCCGTCCAAATCGGCTCGAAATCTTCGGCAATTCTTCGGGCCCGAACCGGGGTCCCCGCCTGATTCTCGCCGGTTGCAGACCGGGTCAGAGGAACCGTACAGGCGTGAATCAGACGGGGTTCGTATTAGGGACTGTCTAGGAGCCTGTCGGCAAAATGGGCGACACTACATGTCCATTTAGTTATACATTGTGATCTTATTGGGTGCCGCCAGTCTCCTAGCCTTTTTCGTATGTCCAACTGGCCGAAAATCGCCCGAAGTGAATTCGTGCGATTTCAGCCAATTGCCGCCGCGCAAGACGCTGCGCTAGGATTGTGCCGGGATTATCCCGACACGCTCCTAGGAACAAGTCGATCACCTTTGAACATCGCCGCGGCGAATCGGCCCAAAGGCCGGGAGCTTGCGGCCCACCCAGCAGCCGAAATGCTCAAGCTATTTCATGACGGGCCCATAACACTTCGCAACATGCCGCGAAGCCAACCCAATCAGACGCCGGTTCAACCTGTCCGCGTCGAGTCGTCGGCCGCGAGTTCGCGCTCGAGTCCGGCCGCTTCGAACCAACGATAGACCTGCTTGCGGCTGCGGTGGACACGCCGGGCCAACTCGCTGACGTTGCCGCCACAGGCCTGCCACCAATTGAGCAGCTGATCGCGACTGGGCGGGCCATCCAGCTCAAAGCCAGCGTCGCTGGCCGGCGCGGTGGGCTGATCAAAGCCGGAGTCGGGGTCCAGCTGCGGGCGCTGGAATTCGTCGCCCAAGTGCTCTAGTTCCAGCCACTCGCGATCGCCATGCAAGACGGCCAATCGATGAGCCAGCTGCTTGAGTTCGCGTACATTTCTTGGCCAATCGTACAGGACCAACGCCTCTGCGGCCGCCACCGTGGGCCGTGCCTTGCAGCCAGCGTCTTGCAGCATGCGGCGAAAAAGCAGCAGCACGTCCACCCGCCGCTGCTGCAGCGTGGGCGCCAAGATGCGCACCCCCAGCAAACGGGCCAACAGGTCCTCGCGGAAGCGTCCGGCGGCGGTAGCCTCGCCCAGGGGCACGTTGGTGGCGGCGACGACGCGCACGTCCACGTGGACGGCCTGGGTCGAGCCAAGCGGAGTGATCTCGCCCGACTCGAGGGCGCGCAGCAACTTGGGCTGGGTGTCAAAGGGCAGGTCGCCGACTTCGTCAAGGAACAGCGTGCCGCCCTGGGCCGCGCGGAAGGCGCCCAACTGGTCGGCCGCCGCGCCGGTAAAAGCCCCGCGGCGATGGCCAAACAGCGTGCTCTCGACCAGGTTGGGCGCAAGGGCCGCGCAATTGATCGGCACCAACGGCCCGGTGCGGCTGCTCAGCTTGTGGATGGCCTGGGCGATGAGCTCTTTGCCGGTGCCGGTGCGGCCTTCGATGAGCACGGCCAGCGCACTAGGGGCCACACGCCGCAGAATTTGGCGAATATCGGCCAGCTCAGCGCTGTGCCCCAGCAGCCCCAGGTCGTCGGCCTCGAACTTGGGTCGGCGGCGGCACACCACAAAAAGGTGGTCGCCCATCCGGAGGACTTGCCCATCCGTGGCGCAGGCCGCGCGCACCCGAGCTCCGTCCAAGAAGGTGCCGTTGGTCGACCCCAGATCGCGAACCAGCAAGCCCTCTTCGGTCGCGCGCACCTCGGCATGGCGGCGCGAGACACGCGCGTCTTGAAGCGGCACATCCGACGTCGACGTGGGCTCGCTGCGGCCCACCACTTGCGGCTGGTCGTCGATGCGGAGCACCAAGGAGTCGCCGTCGGGGTAGACCCGCACCAAATTCCACAGCAGTTGCAGCCGATCAAGGCGCTGCACTGGCGCGACAGGCGCTGTGGAATCAACGGGTTTACGTTCGAATGGCATCGTTCGCTTCCGCCAGGGACTCTGGGATCGCCGGCCCGGCCCATTTTGCGACTGCAAAGCCGCTTGCGCAAGTCGACTGCCCGAGTCGCCGCGAAAACGCCGACGACGGCCGCCCCATCGGTGAGGAAGTGTGACGGTCCCAACCTCTGGCCTGTGCGGTCACAGCCGGCGGCCAAGTCGCGGGCGGTCCTCGTTTCCGCGCCAAACGTCAATACTTTTGTGTAGATAGCTCAAGAGCGCCGAGCCGTCTCCAAATCGACCCGATCGAGATCGAGCGGCACCCCGAGTCGATAGATAAGCATTATTCACTACATACAGAGTTTGGCACGGACCTGGCAATAGATGTGGGCGTGCGGCAACCCCAACAGCTCGGGGGGCAACGGCCGGCGGTGACACGGCCGCAGCACCGTGCGCGGTAGAACTCGGGAGGTTTCCATGTTGAAGACGTTGACGAATCTGAGCCTCGCGCTGGCTCTGGCCCTGGCGGCCGCGGCCCCTCAAACCGCCGAAGCCCACTCGCATCGCCGTTGGGTGCGCCGCGTTCCCGCGCCGCCGCTGCTCGTCTTTGAAGCGGAACGCGCGGTGAAGGCGACCTGGACCGTGCCGCAAGTCAACGCGCCCGACCGGCCGGTGTGGCGGCTGCGCGGCATGTACTGGACCTGGAATGACCGCGGCTGGCTGGTGACCGACCACCCGCATGCGGAGTGGAAGCTCGTGCGCCGCGCCCCCAAGGCGCTGCAGGCGCTGCCCGAGACCGTCAAAGCGCCGCCGCCCGACCTGTCGGTGTTGGTGACTCTGCTGCAACCGCGCTAGGAGCCTGTCGGCAAAACGGGCGACACTACATGTCCAGTTAGTTATACATTATGATCTTATTGAGTGCCGCCCGTCTCCTAGCCTTTTTCGTTTGTCCCATGCCCGCAACGGGATCGCAGTGCCGGCGGGCCAGCTTGGAAGGGGGACACGATGCGCCAATTTCGCCAGACTGGTTCATTTGCCGCCATCGCCTTGCGCGAACCGACCGCCGCTGACGCCGAGATGTTCCAGCAACTTTCCAACGACTTGCGCTGCATCTTGGACCTAGAGGGCAACTTCGTCTACCTCAGCCCCAGCTGGGGCACGGCCTTGCACATGGCCATCGGCGACCTTGCGCTGCAGCCGCTGCTGCACTGGGTGCACCCCGACGACCGCGAAACCACCATGCGCGAGCTGGTTCACGCCGCCGCGACCAAGCAAGTCGCCACCTTTGAGCATCGGCTGGTCGTGGGCGAATTTCGGCCGCGCTGGCTGCGTTGGACAGTTCAGTGCGAGCCCAATGCCGGCTATCTCCTGGGTGTGGCTGTGGATGTCACCGACACTCGCGCCGAGATCGACCTCTACCGCAAGGCGGTCGAGACGTCGCCCACCGCCATCATCCTGACCGACGAACAAGGTCGCATCGTGCTGGTCAACCGCCAGTTCGAAGAGCTGTTCGGCTACGATCGCGCTGAGATGACGGGGCAATCTGTAGACACCCTGTTGCCGCTGACGGTGCGCGCCCGCCACCTGCGGCTGCGCGGCCAATTCGGGACCGATGCCGGTCAGCGCCGGATGGCCCCCGGCCACGACGTGTTTGGCGTGCGCAAAGACGGCACTCCCGTGCAGGTCGAAGTCACGCTGTGTCCCATGAACACCGCGACGGGCGTGCATGTGCTGTGTTCCGTAGTCGACATCACGGACCGCAAGCGTCACGACGCGCAATTGCAGGCCCACGTGGCCGAGCTGCAGCGGCACCGCCAAGAGGTGACCCTACTTAGTGAGATGGCATCGCTGCTGCAACACGCGATGAGCGCCAGCGAGGCCTACGACGTGGTGCTGGCCTACGCCTCGAACCTCTTTCCCAACATGGGCGTGAAGCTCTACGCCCAGCGCGGCGACAGCGGGATCCTGGAGCCCGTGCCTGCGAGCGCGGCAGGCGATTGCGTCGACGTGACCGACTGTTGGGCGCTGCGCCGCGGCCAAGTCCACCGCTCGCACCCCGGCCACCCGCCCGTGTGCCGCCACGTGCAGACCGACAAGTCCGAGACGCACCTGTGCATTCCCATGGCCCTGCATGGCCGCGCCCAAGCGCTGATGGTGCTGTCTGCGCAGACCGACCACGAACCGCCCCTGCAGATGCCGGTGATCGAGGCCCTGGCCGCGTCCGTGGGCGATCACCTGGGCAAAGCGTTGCACAGCCTGGACTTGCGCGAGCGGTTGCGGCAGCTGTCGATGCGCGATCCGCTGACCGACCTGTACAACCGCCGCTACTTGGAAGAGGCCGCCCAACGCGAGGTGGCGCGCGCCAATCGCCAGACTGGTTCGATGGCGGTCTTGATGATCGACGTGGACCACTTCAAGCAGTTCAACGACGAGCACGGCCACGTGGCGGCCGACGTGGCTCTGCAACAACTGGCAGCCCTGCTGCAGCGAAATACCCGCAAAGACGACGTGGTGTGCCGGTTTGGCGGCGAGGAATTCGTCGTGATTCTGTCGTGCGCCGAGCTCACCCAGGCGGCCCAGTACGCCGAGCGATTGCGCGCAGCTTGCCAGGCCGAGGGCCGGGTCACGCTGTCGATCGGCGTGGCCCTGTTCCCGTGCCATGGCCGCAACTGGAACGAACTGCTCGGGTGCGCCGATAGCGCGCTCTACCAAGCCAAAGCCGCAGGCCGCAACCAGGTTTGCGTGGCTCCTTTGCCGTCCTAGCGGGCGGCGGGCGCAGAGATTCGGCGGCAAACAGGACCGTGGTGGTCCGATTTGACTGCCCGGAGTGTCCCACGGCGCCTTGTGCCGCGGGAATGGAGGAAAGATCATGAGTTTCACGAGCAACTTGGGAGTGCGACTTCTGCCCGCACTGCTAGCGAGCTTGCTGGCCTTGGCGGCGTGCGCGCCGGCCGAACCTGTAGCGACTGCCGCCAAGTCGAACGACAGCAGCGCGGGAAGCATCGACGGCAGTCAAGACGCGCTCGTTTGCTCCGGCGGCAAAGAAGCTTGCGGAGATACTTGCGCCGATCTGCAGAGCGACCCCAACCACTGCGGCGCTTGTGGCAAGGCCTGCCCCGGCGGCCAAGTCTGTAGCACCGGCAAATGCGTCGCCGGTTGCCCCAGCGGCACCACCAACTGCGGCGGCTCGTGCGTGGACACCAAGGCCAACCCCGACCACTGCAACGAATGCAACCACGCGTGCCCCGGCACCGCCAACGGCGACCCCAGCTGCAGCGCCGGCACCTGCGGCATCGCCTGCAAGTCTGGATTTTCGCACTGCGGCGACTTGTGCCTAGACACCACCAGCGACGTCAACCACTGCGGCGGGTGCGGCAAGGCCTGCGCGCCCGTCGAAAACGGCGACGTGTCGTGCGCGGTGAGCAAGTGCCTGACCACGTGCAAACCCGGTTACAGCTTGTGCGGCGACAAGTGCGTGTCCAACTTGAGCGACCCGCAAAACTGCGGCGAGTGCGGCAAGGCCTGCGGCAAAGACGAGGTCTGCGCCGCCGGCAAGTGCACGACCAGTTGCCCCAGCGGCACCACCAACTGCAGCGGTGCATGCGTAGACCTGCAGAGCACTGTTGGCCACTGTGGCGGCTGCGGCCAAGCCTGCCAAGTGCCCGCCAATGCTTCGCCGATCTGCAGCGGCGGTGCCTGCGCGTTCAAATGCAACGACGGCTACCTGCAATGCGGCGTGCAGTGCGTCGCCGCCCAAACCGACCTGGAAAACTGCGGCACCTGCAACAACGTCTGCCCCAACCCCGCCAACGGTTCAGCGACCTGCAGCGACGGCAAGTGCGACGTCAAGTGTCTGCCCACTCACAGCAAGTGCGGCAACAAGTGCGTGGACAAAGGCAGCGATTTCAACAACTGCGGCGCCTGCGGCAAAGTCTGCGGCCCCAACCAGGTCTGCTCGGCCGGCCAGTGCACCACCAGCTGCCCCAGCGGCACCACCAATTGCTCTGGCTCGTGCGTGGATCTGAAGGGCGACCCGTCCAACTGCGACGTGTGCGGCAACAAGTGCCTGGCCCCCACGTTCGGCCAGCCGACGTGCGCCGCCGGCAAGTGCGGCTTTGCCTGCGACGCGGGCTACACCGCCTGCGACCAAGCCTGCTTGGACCTGCAGACCGATTTGGACAGCTGCGGCAAGTGCGGCGCCAAGTGCGCCGTGCCCAGCTTTGGCCAGGCCACCTGCAGCGCCGGCAAGTGCGGCATCCAATGCAACACGGGCTACACTGCTTGCGGCGACCAATGCGTGGACACCAAGAGCGACAAAGGCCACTGCGGCGGCTGCGGCAAGGCGTGTGGCGCGGATCAAGTGTGCTCAGGTGGTTCGTGCATCACCAGCTGCCCGGCGGGCACCACCAACTGCGGCGGCTCGTGCGTAGACACCAAGAAAGACATCAAGAACTGCAACGGCTGCGGCAACTTGTGCACAGCTCCCGACGGCGGAAGCGCCACCTGCAGCGCCGGCATCTGCGGCTTTGATTGCCTCCCCGGCACCACCAAGTGCGGCGACAAGTGCCTTGCCACCGCGGCGGACGTAGCCAACTGCGGCAAGTGCGACAACATCTGCGCTGCGCCGGCCAGTGGCACCGCCACCTGCTCGACGGGCGCGTGTGGCATCAGCTGCAACACGGGCTACACGGCCTGCGGCTCGGCTTGCGTCAACTTCCAGTCCGACGCGGCCAACTGCGGCGGCTGCGGCAAGGCCTGCGGCACCAACCAGGTGTGCTCTGGCGGCACCTGCGTCACCAGTTGCCCCAACGGCACGACCCAATGCACCGGCGCCTGCGTCAACACCAGCGGCGACGTGAGCAACTGCGGCGGCTGCGGCAAAGGCTGCACCGCGCCCGACCACGGCGAACCCCTGTGCAACAGCAGCGTGTGCGATTACAGCTGCGCGGACGGCTACGGCAAGTGCGCTGGCAAGTGCCTGGACTTCAAGGTGGATGTCGCCAACTGCGGCGGCTGCGGCAAGGCCTGCACGGCGCCCGCCAATGCCGACCCTCTCTGCAGCAAAGGCACCTGCGACTTTGCCTGCAAGGCCGGCTTCTCGCTGTGCAACGGCAAGTGCGTCAACACCAAGACCGACAGCAGCAATTGCGGGGCGTGCGGCAAGTCGTGCATGACGCCGCTGCAGTGCAAGAGCGGCAGTTGCTCGCTGTAGGGATTCGCTGTAGGGATTCGCTGTAGGGATTCGCTGTAGGGATTCACCAGGTGGGTCGCCGGCCCGGCGCGGGCACGCCAACGCAAGAAGTGCCTACTTCGCCTTCTTGGTAGCTGCCTTGCGCCCGGCCAGCGCCGCCTGATAGTCGGCCAGAAACGCGGCCACCGGGATCGACGCCACCAACTCGGCCAGCACCGCCAACGGCACCGCGTCCAGGTACGGGATGCGTACGCAACCCTTGCCCATATCAAGCTTTTTTCCGGTCGCTTGCCACGCTTGGCTGAACCGCTCGGCCCGCGCCGGGTTCATGTACAGGCCAAGCATGTGCAGGGCCACGTGACCTTTTTGCGACGCCAACCCGGCAAAGGGTACCGGTTGCTTGGGATCGCAGTGGTAGCCGGCCGGATAGACGCTGTGCGGCACGTAATAGCCGATCATGCCGTACTGAATGCCTTCTTCGTACCCCGGCGGCAGCGCGCCCCGAATCGTGTCGCGCAGGGCAGTCACCAGGGCCCGGCGGTCATCGGGCAGCGCGGACAAATAGGCTTCTACAGACTCTGCGGGCACGGCGGCTCCCACGCGCTCGGCGATGGCGCGAGGCCAGAGTTTGCCCACGGCGGGGTGCAGGGTCAACCACGGCCAAACCTACTGAATTCGCGAGCAATTCGACGAATGTTTGGGCTATTTGACCTTGCCCAAAGCTCGCTTGGCGGCATCGCGCACCAGGTCGTTCGAGTCGCGCAGCGCCGCGGTCAGAGCCTGCTTGGCCTCTAAGCCGCTGCAACGCCCCAGAGCCGTCGCCGCGCGAATCCGCACCCACGACTCGGGATCGCGCACGGCCCGCGCCAAGGCCGGCACGGCCGACTGCGACCGCATCGCCCCCAGCGCATAGGCCGAGTGCGACCGCGCGTTCGCATCCTTGTCGTGCTCCAAAACCTCGATCAATGCTGCCACCGCACCCGCCAACTTGTAGTCCACCAGTGCCCGCGCCGTGTTGCCGCGAGCCGCGGGCAGGGGCTCGTAGAGCAGGGCGCGCACGAACGCTTTGTCGATCTCGGCGGTCGCCGGCGGCTCCAGCTCGGCAAACAGCGCCGCCACCTTCAGGCGCAGGTTCGGATTCTCGCACCACAGCGCGCGCGTCAGGGCATCGATGCCCGCCTGACCCTTGGCCCGCAGTTTTTCGGCCTGCGCCTTGGTTGGCGGATCGCGGACAATTTCCTCAAAAACGACCCGCAGTTCTGCGTCGTTGGTCACGTCGGCAAACCGCACGAACGGATCGGCCTCTTGCCCGGCGCGCGCCGCTCCCGACTCCGGCGGGATGATGTTCTTGGGCTCGGGCTCCTTGGCCGACTCGGCCGGTTGGGGCCCAATGTCGGTCGCGAGCACGGCGGCCAGGTTGACGGCGCTGGTATCGGCCGGTTGCAGCGCCGCCGAGACACTGTTGGACTTGCTGCATCCTGCGGCCAAGACCAACACCACCAGCGAATAGGCCAGGTTACGCGCGATACCCTGGTTCGACGCCCGTGCCCGCCCTGCGGTCGCCGGGATGGCGCAGCTGCCTTTTTTCCGAGTTGCGTTGCCCGTTGCCATGCTTCACCTTGCCGCCGCCCACTGGCAGGGTAGACCCGGCCACTCCCCGCGGCAAGCCGTAGCCAGCGCCGTGCGAGCACCGGCCAGAGAGCAGGACCGCTTCCGGACAATCGGATGCAATTTTACCATGTTTTGCCATGTTTTGCCATGTTGTGGCACGTGTTCCAGCCCGCGACGACCATACCTACCCCAGAGGCAAGGTCTCGTCCGGCCAATGCACCAAGCATGTCAGGCACGTACAGAGCCTTGGGTTGACGGAGAGGCGGGGCGACACCCACTCTGCAGGTCTGCACCATTTGGACGAATACTCCATGCCTGATCACGACTTGTTGTTTCGCTCGTTCGACCGCGACCTGGACATAGCCCTGACCGACGTGCAAGGCGATTTGCCGGCTGAGCTTCGCGGCGATTTCTTGCGTATCGGCCCGGGTTTGCTGCAGTGCGGCCCCGACAAACTTGCGCTGCTGGATGGCCTGGGTCTGGTGGCCTCGCTGCGCTTGGGCGACGGTCCACCGCGCCTGCAGGCCAAACTGGTCGACACCCCCTCGCTGCGCAAGGCGCGCGCCGCTGGCAAACAGGCCGAGCGCTTCGTGTTCACCAACCTGCCATCGCGATGGAAGAACTTGCTGAACGCCAAGCTGGCCAACCCGACCTCGCACGCGGTGTATGCTTGGGCCGGGAAACTGCACGCCACGGACGCGTTTGGCCACACCGCCTTGGCCCCCGACACGCTGGCCACCGTGGGCCCCAGCGACCTGACGGGCGCTTGGCGCGGCGCACCGACCAATACCGCACAAATGATGCGCTATTGCCCCGGTTCCGACCGTTTGGTCACTTGTCTGGTGGCGGGTTCCCCAGGCGGCCGGGCCAAGGTGCAGATCTTCGAGATCGACCGCAGCGGCGCGGTCGCGCGGACCAGCCACGGCCAGTTGCCGGCTGGGACGGGCAACCTGCACGACATCGCGGTCACGCCCAACTTTGTGGTGGTGTTCCAATGGGGTCAGCTGTCGCTGGGCTCGCTTTTGTGGGGCGCCAAGCCGGGTTTTGATGCCATCGGCTACGATCCGCAGGCCACGCCGCACTTGGTCATCGTGCCGCGGGCTGGCGGCGAACCGCGCACGGTGCCGGTGCCTGGGCTGTTCTTCTTCCATATGTTCAACGCCTTCGAGCTGACCGGTGGGGAATTGGTGGTCGACGTCTGCGGCTATCCAGGCAAGCCGTCGTTTGCCGCGACCTACCCGCCCGAGCTGCAAGCGCGCTTTGGCCTTGCCGCCGGTCCCCAGCGCGGTCCGCGCCCAACTCGCTTGCGCGTCACCGCCAGCGGCGGAGTTCAGGTGCAGGAAGTCGCCAGCATTGCTACAGAAGCTCCCTCGACCCATCCTGGCTGGCACGGCCGACCCTCGCGCTTTGGCTGGTCTGGCACCTCTGGTGGCGGGGCGCCCACGCCCGACGACACGGCCTACCTGTTCTTCCGCGCCGTGGCCAAGGTCGACTTCGAGACCGGCGCCGTCGACACCTGGCATGCCGGCCCGCGGCGATTTGTGTCGCCAGTCCAAATGGTTCCGCGCCCCGGGGCGACGCGCGAAGACGACGGATGGCTGCTCGTGTGGGTCCTGGACGCCGAGCACGACCGCACCGACGTGGTCGTCTTGGACGCCGCGGCGCCGTCGCGCGGACCCATCGCCACGATTCAAGGGGGACCGGGGCTGCCCGCCGTCAGCCATGTGCATTTTGCCCCGGCCAAGCGGTAGTCCAAGCAAAGGCGCCACCGGCGCGGGCGCGGTCAATCGTTGACCGTGCTGGTCGCGGCGCGTACGGTAGCCGGGTTGCGCCGGTCCCGTGGTTGGCACGGCCGCAGCGTGGCCAGGCTCACCCCGCCTTGCCCCTGGAGTGGCCGTGGCCGCTGCACCCAGCCCAGAATCCCGCGACGCCACCCCGGCTTCGGGCCCGTCGTCGCCCAACTCGCCTGGGCTGACCACCGACGCGTTGGGCCTGTGGCAGCGCTTCCACGTGCGCCTGACCGGGCTGTACGGCGGCGCGGTTTTTGCCGTGATCACGCTGATGGGCGTGATTTTCTACATCTACGGCGCCGATGTCGAGGTGCTGGCGCTGCAGTCGCGCATGCGGGCGATGGCCGTGTCGATCGCCGCCGGCGTACCGGCCGAGTCGGTGCAGGTGCTGCGCCAGGCCACGGACCGCGCGCGACCCGAGTACCGCCAGTTGGTGAATCGCTTTGCCAGTATCTGCCGTGACGAGCCGGATGTTACGAGTATTTATGTTCTTTTGCCCACGGATCGGGCCGGCATCTTTCGTTTCGCGGCTGATCACGTGACGGCGGGCGGCGTCGCGCCAGCGGTGGTCGGCGAGCTCTACGACGCCCGTCGCACCCCGGCGATGCAGCAGGCGCTGCAGGGCCCCACTGCCGAAGACGAGACCTACGCCGACAAGTGGGGCGAATTCATGAGCGGCTACGCCCCGATCCGCGACACCAGCGGCCGCGGCATCGCCGTGTTGGGGCTCGACGTGCGCGCCGAGCGGATTGCCGCCATGAAGGCCAACGTCCGCGCGCTGACCCTGGCTATCTATGTTTTTGCAGTCCTTTTGCTGTTGCCGATGGCCTGGTTGGTGGGGCGGCACGTGCGCCGGCCGCTGTCGGCCATCATCGCCACCACGGGCGCCATCGCTCGCGGCCAGCTGGATGCGCAGACCAACCTGCAGCGCGACGACGAATTTGGCTTGCTGGCCAAGCATTTGGACAAGATGGCCTTGGGTCTGCGCGAGCGCGAGACCATTCGTGCCACCTTTGGCCGCTACGTCAGCGAAGAAGTGGCCCGCAAGGTCCTCAGTTCTAGCGATGCCGCGGCGCTGGGCGGCGAAGAGCGCCAAGTGACGGTGTTGCTGACCGATTTGGCCAACTATTCAACCTTGGCCGAATTCTTGCCGCCGGTCGCGGTGGTCCAAACGCTCAACGCCTACATGACGGCGATGGGCGAGCTGATCGACCAGCACGGGGGCTGCGTCATCGAGTACCAGGGCGACGCCATTCTTTGCGTCTTTGGCGCACCAGGCGAGTTGCCGGGCCATGCGCAGGCCGCGGTGGAGTGTGCCAGCGCGATGGTCCAACGGTTGCACGCGTTGAACGCCGAGTGGCAGGCCAGCGGTCTGGCCGAGCTGTGGCAAGCGCGCGGAATCTCTCGCATTGGCGCGCGAGTCGGCATCCACACCGGCCGCGTCGTCGCCGGCAACGTCGGCAGCGCCAGCCGGGTCAAGTACGCGGTGGTGGGCGATGCGGTCAACGTCGCAGCGCGCGTTGAAGCGCTGAACAAAGAGACCGGGACGGAGCTGCTCTTCACCCAGGCTACCTGGCAGGCGCTGGATGCAAGCCTGCAACTGCGCAGCGCATTTCACGGCGAGCACGCGGTCAAGGGCAGGGCGACGCCGGTGCGGGTGTGGACGCTGGCCGCGCACGGCGTGGATCGCGCCGGGCCCGAGCCGCAGCACAGTCCGCCCTGAGTTTTGGCTCGGCCGGCGTCCCGGAATTGTCACGAGTGTCACGAGCATGTCGCGCGTGGCGGGCCCGCAGCCAAGGCCCACGGCGCGGATCGTCATCGGCGGATCCTGCGTGCGCGATCGCGACTGTGGATCTGGCGCTGGCCGGCCGACCGGTTCGCCCGGCTCAGACCCGCGAACTACTTGCTATTGCTGAACACTTTGCCTTTGGGCGGGCGTGCCCGTTGGCAGCAACAGGGCCGGCACTGAGCCACGGCCCGTCCCCCATCGCCCATGTTTCGCATCGGTCGCGTTGGTTGACGGCGCCGGGTGGGCGGGCGTAGAACCACAGCGCGTCGCGTAGGCACCCCCTGGACGGTCCAGACCACCGCGCGGCGAAGCGACATTTCCCGAAGAGTTCCCCGGACATCCGAGGCACACGAGCAGAGCGAGCGGACACGGCCTCCTGACGCATCGGGCCGTTCGCCGACCTCGCAGACGAATCCTCCCACCCGCCACCAAGCATCGCGATGGGAGGGCATTTCATGTTGATGGAGGCCACCGTGAGTCAGCTCAAGACCAATCTGCAGGCGAAAATCGAGGCGCACCGTCCGCGCATCACCCGTCTTACCAAAGAGTTCGGCAAGGTGGTCATCGACGAAGTGACCATCGACCAGTGCATCGGCGGCGCCCGCGACATCAAGGCGCTGGTCACCGACATTTCGTACCTGGACCCGCAAGAGGGCATCCGCTTCCGCGGCAAGAACATCCCCGAGACCTTTGCCGCGCTGCCCAAGCTGAAGGGCGCCGAGTACCCCACGGTGGAGTCGTTCTGGTACTTCATGCTGACCGGCGAGATCCCCACCGCCGAGCAAGCCGCTGAAGTGCAGGCGGATTTCAAGGTGCGCGCCAAGGTGCCGGGCTACGTGTTCGACGTGATCCGCGCCATGCCCAAGGACAGCCACCCGATGGCGATGTTCTCGGCGGCGGTCGTGGCCATGCAGAAGGAAAGCAAGTTCACGGCCAAGTACCACAGCATGAAGAAGACCGAGTACTGGGACCCGATGTACGAGGACGCCTGCGACCTGCTGGCCAAGCTGCCGGAAATCGCGGCGTTCATCTACCGCTACAAGTACAAGGGCGGCGACATCATCGCCCCGGACTACAACCTGGACTTTGGCGCCAATTTCGCGCACATGATGGGCATCAAGGCGCCGTACGACGACGTCGCCCGCATGTACTTCATCCTGCACAGCGACCACGAGAGCGGCAACGTCAGCGCCCACACCACCCACCTGGTCGCGTCGGCGCTGTCGGACGCGTACTACAGCTTCAGCGCCGGCCTGAACGGTCTGGCGGGCCCGCTGCACGGCCTGGCGAACCAGGAAGTGTTGGGCTGGATCATGAACTTCCAAAAGAAGCTGAACGGCGCCGAGCCGACCGAAGAGAACGTGAAGGCGGCCCTGTGGGACACGCTGAACGCCGGCCAGGTCATCCCGGGCTACGGCCACGCCGTGCTCCGCAAGACCGACCCCCGCTACACCGCGCAGATGGAATTCTGCCAGAAGCACCTGCCGGCCGACCCGCTCTTCAAGCTGGTCAACATGATCTACAAGGTGGCCCCGGGCGTGCTGACCGAGCAGGGCAAGACCAAGAACCCCTGGCCGAACGTCGACGCGCAGAGCGGCGTGATCCAGTGGTACTACGGCCTGACCGAGTACGACTTCTACACCGTGCTGTTCGGCGTCGGCCGCGCCATTGGCGTGTTGGCCAACATCACCTGGGACCGCGGCCTGGGCTACGCGCTGGAGCGCCCCAAGTCCGTCACCACCGCGATGCTGGAAGAATGGGCCGAGAAGGGCGGCCGCGCCTAGCCCGCTTGGGCTGAGGTCCAAGGTTCGCAACGGAACCCGTCGCCCTTTCCCTGCTTCGGCAGAAGATGGGGCGGCGGGTTTCCTGCTTTTTGGACCAGTTATGGCTGCAAGTGCAATGTATCACATTGCGTTCGCCGACGAATCAAGAACGCAAGGAAGTGCAATTTAAATTGAATGGTTAGCTTCTTAAACGCAAAGCTATTGCTGACGATCTAGGGCAATTCCCGAAGCGTGGGGCGGCGCATTCGCCAGCTGAGCTGCCGCGAGTCGTTGACCAGGGCCTCGGTGGGGCACTCGGCGGCAAAGGTCAGGACGTGCCGGCCAGGGGGAAGTTGGACGGGCAGGTCGACCCAACCCATACCTTGGGGCAGCACCGCGGGCTGCGCCAACAACGGGCCGCGCAGGGACCAAGGACAGGGCGAATTGGCCACTTGCACGGCCAGACGCAGCCGGGCCTGCCGCGTCACCTGGGCATCGTTGGCAAGCTCGATCTGCCCGTGCGCGCGGCACCAGTAGAACTCGCTTTGGTCCGGCTCATGCTCCAAACCATAGCAGCCATTGCGGATATGCAGCACCAGCGGATGCTGAGCCAAATCCAAGACTTTGGCATCGGTGCTGGGCGGCGTCAGCGTGTAGAAGGCCAAGTCGCCGGTACGGTCGACCAGGGGCTGCCGCCCCAGTACCGCAGTAAGCTGGGCCTCGAGCTGGGCGCCGCGGTCCTCGTAGCCGCGCCGATCCAGCCAAATGCCCGAAAAACCACTGTTCGAGAGGCGGGTCAGCATGGCTGGCACGGGCAGGTTCGAGACGCGCTGGGCCCACTCGGCCTCGATCCGGCCCTTGATGGCCGGGTAGCTCCAGCGCAGCCGGCTGCCCAAGAGCCACGGGCGCAGGTGCTCGTAGTCGTGCATTTGCACCAGGCGGCCATTTTCGGGGAACTGCATGTACGGCAGCTGAAGAACCTGAGCGGAAACAGGCAGCTTGGCCTCCACCTGCGCCACGAATTCGCGCATCGCCTGCAGCCGGCTGCGCGTCGCGTCCAGTGCCGCAGCATCGACCGGCACGGTCTGGTCCCAAATGCCAAAGGCCATGACAGCCGGGGCCACCAGCCAGGGCAACCAGCGCTTGCGCTGCTCTAGCTGCTGGATTGCCAGCGCCACGGCCGCAAGACTGGCAAACGCCACAAACACGCTGATGCGGGCGTACACGCGAAACGTGGGCAAAATCCAACGGTTGATTGCTGCGCCCAGACCACCCACGGTCGCCAGCAGCAGGGTCGCGGCGACGACGATGGCCAGCGTCACCGCGGGCGTCACCTTGGGCTGCCGCCGCACCACTGCGCGGCCCAGCAAGCCCAGCAGGCCTGCGCTACCGACCGCACCCAGCGCAGTCGACTGATTCTCGTTGACCAGCGGGGCGTTGAGCGCGTAGTAGTGCGCGACCAGGCGGAGCGACTCGGCCCGGTGCCACTCGACCGGCATCAGCATTTGGATGAGCTTCAGGCCGTAGAGCTCGGCCTCGCCAGGGTTGCGCATGGCCGCGACCTGATTGGATCCGTGCTCGAGCCAATACGCCAGCGACGGCCACAGCTGGATCGCGAACACCACGCCGGTCCACGCGGCCAGCATCAGCGCCGTGCCCGCGGGAGTCCAGCTTCGCTGTTCGGCCGCAGCCCAAGCCCCAAGCATGACCAGCAACAAGCCAAAGAAATACGTGTAGTACGGGCTATTGACCGCCACCAGCGCGCAGGCTGCCAAGGCGATCCACAGGCGGCGGTCGCGCAGCGCCGTGCGCCATCCCTGCCTGGGTTGCCAGAGCGGACGGTCCGGATCGCACAGCCAGACCAGCACCAGCACGGCCAGCGGGATCTGCCAGAACTGCGTGAGCGAAAAGTGCGCTTGGCCCACGCTGAAGCGCTTGGGCAGGCAGGCAAACAAGGTCGCCGCGGCCAGGGCAGGGGCGGGACCCACGCGCAAGGCGCGCAACACGCCAAAGCTGCTCAGACCAATCAGCGCAAAACCGACCAGATAGGCCACGTTGTACAGCACCACCCAATCGTGAATCACAAAGCGCAGCGGCCAAAACAGGGCGAGCTGCAGGTTGTCGATGATGGGGAAATCGTAGAGCTCGAGCTGATTGGGCGCCCCCAAACGCGCGATGCTCATGAACCAGGGCTGCTCCAAGATGGCGCGGAAGCCGATGGCCGGGGCCAAGACGTCGCCGCTGTCCATACGCGGCGTGTCCAGGCCGACTTGATCGAACCCAGCCACTTTCCAGCCAATCGCCACTGGCAGCAGCACTGCGGCCACATAGGCCAGGGCGATCCAGCGGCGGTCGGAATGTGCTGGAACAGCGGGCGGTTGCATCCCCATCCTTGGCCGCAGCGCCGGCGCAGCCGCTGGGGAGTGTAGCCGCAGCAACCGGGCGAGGCCAGCCGCAACGGGGCTATTCCGGTTCCGTCCGAAGTGGCTCGAAAACGCCGGCAACTCTTGTGGCTCGGACGTTGATTTCAGTGTAATTTTAGCAAGATGTATGCCGTTCGTAGAAACCAAACAGGTGCGAATCAGGTGGGGTGCGTATTACTGGGCCACCACCAACAAGTCGTCGACGAACCAGCCGCTCCGCCAACTTGCCGGGTCCACGGTCTTGCCGTTGAAGCGGAAGCGGATCTGGAACACGGTGCCAGCCATGGGCGTCAGGTCCACCGTGACCAGGCTCCAAGTCTGCAGCGCGGCAGAGTTGTCTAGAGTCACGGTCACCGGCGTGGTGGCAAAGCCGTCGGCCGAGGCCTCGATCATGCGCTGATCCAGGCCCGCGGCGGTGCGCAGGTCGAACCAGCTCTGCACGGTCAAGGTCAACTTGGTCTTGCCGGTGGCGTCGAACGTGCCGTTGCTCACGGCGCTGCCGCTATTTTGCCCGCCCGTGCCCGTGCCGTCGTTGAAGTTGAGCGAGCAGCTCTGCGACTTGGCGGCCGGCGGTGCGGGCGTGGCGTCGATGGCCCACTGGGCCTTGGTCTTGCCGGCGGCGCCCGAGGTGACCGGCGTGAACACCCACTGGGTGTCGCCACAGTCAAAGGTCTCGCTAAAGGCCAGCGGCAGTTGCGCACAGAGTTCGGGGGCATAGGTGTGGCCACAGCCCAAGGTGCCGCAGCTGTCCGTAGTGCACGGGTTGCTGTCGTCGCAGTTGCCCGCGTCGGCAATGCAAGCCACCGTGCCGTTGCATGCGTCGGGCGTGCACGGATTGCCGTCGCTGCAGCTGAGCACGCCGGTGGACATGCAAGTCATGACGCCGGCTTGGTTTTGGCAGTTGTCGCCGGTGGTGCACAGGTTGCCGTCGTTGCAGACGGTGCCGCCCGCCAGGGCCGAGTGCGTACACGAGGAGCCCGCGCAAGTGTCGGTGGTGCAAGCATTGTTGTCGTCGCAGCCGGTCTGGGCGGTGGCAGCGCACGTCATGACCCCCTGTTGCAGGGCGCAGCGGTCGGGGCCCGAACACGGGTTGCCATCGTCGCAATACATGCCCATCGCCAAGCTGGTGTGCGCGCAACCGCTGCTGGGATCGCAGGTGTCGGTGGTGCACGAGTTGCCGTCGCCGCAATTGGCCGGGGTGCCTACGCAGGCTGTGGCCGTGCACGCATCGCTCAGGGTGCACGCATTGCCGTCGTCGCACGGGCCGGTGGCAGGGGCATTCACGCACTTCTTGGCCACCGGGTCGCAGCTGTCGGTCGTGCACGAGTTGCCGTCGTCGCACGAGGCGGGCACAGGGCCCAGGCAGAGGCCGCCGTCCATACAGATGTCGCTGCTGGTGCACGCATTGCCGTCGTCGCACGGCGTGCCGTTGGCCAAGACCGTGCCCTTGCAGAGCCCGCTTTGGCAGCCGTCGCTGCCGGTGCAGGGGTTGCCATCGCTGCACGGGGCGCCATCGGCTGCAGGTGGGGCCACGCAGGCGCCGTTGGCCGGGTCACAGCTGTCGAGCGTGCAGGGATCGTTGTCGTTGCAGACTGCACTGACGCCGGGCTTGCAGCTGCCTTGGGCACAGACGTCGCCGCTGGTGCAGGCGTTGCCGTCGCTGCAGGGGAAGGTGTTGTTCGTATGACTACAACCGCCCGAGCAGGCGTCGCTGGTGCACGCGTTGCCGTCGTCGCACACGTTGGTGCCGTGGCAGATGCCCTTGTCGCAGACGTCGTTTTGGGTGCACACGTTGTTGTCGTTGCAGCTCGCGCCGTCGGCCGTGGCCGTGAACGTGCAGCCCTTGAGCGCGTCGCAGCCGTTGACGGTGCAGCTGTTGCCGTCTTCGCACACCACGGCGATGCCCGCGCAACTGCCCGCTTTGCAGGTGTCGCTGGTGGTGCAGACCGAACTGTCGTTGCAGCCGCTGCCATCCGTCTTGGGCGTGTGCAGGCAGCCCAGCTTGCTGTCGCAGGCGTCGTTGGTGCAGCCGTTGCCGTCGTCGCAGGTGCCCACGGTGCCGGATACGCAGATGCCCGCCTTGCAGGCGTCGCCGCTGGTGCATTCGTTGCCGTCGTTGCAGGCCGTGCCGTTGCTCACGGGCGTGTAGACGCAGTTGCCGCTGGTCGGGTTGCAGGCGTC
The DNA here is from genome assembly GCA_037441385.1 of Myxococcales bacterium. Taxonomy (GTDB): domain Bacteria; phylum Myxococcota_A; class UBA9042; order UBA9042; family UBA9042; genus SXRM01. The sequence goes on along the minus strand of JBBISH010000027.1, from coordinate 9,232 downwards.
GCTCGTGCAGGTCTGATTGTCTTGACACACCACGGCCGTGCCGGGCTTGCACGCCCCCGCGGTGCAAGTGTCGCCCACGGTGCAGGCGGTGCCGTCGCTGCAGACCGCCCCGTCTGGCACGACCGCGTGCGCGCAGGTGCCTTGCGCATTGCAGGTATCGGCCGTGCAGTCGTTGCCGTCGTCGCACGCCGCCGCGATGCCGCTGCAAACGCCCGTGGTGCAAGAGTCGTTGCTGGTGCAGGCCACCCCGTCGTCGCACGGGCTGCCGTCGGGACTGAAGACCGCGTCGCAAATGCCCAGGCTGGGGACGCAAAAGTCGTCGGTGCACGCCTTGCCGTCGTTGCAGACCTTGGCCGTGCCGGCGCATGTGCCCGACTTACAGGCGTCGCCACTCGTGCACTTGCTGGCGTCGTCGCAGGCGGTGTTGTCCGCAACGGCCACAAAGACGCAGTTGCCTGTGCCGCTGTTGCAGGTGTCGCTGGTGCACGGATTGTTGTCGTTGCACGGAGTGAGCGTGCCCGTGCAAGCGCCAGCGGTGCATTGGTCGGATTGCGTGCACGACTTGCCGTCGTCGCACGCCGTGCCGTCGGTGAACTTGGTGAACACGCACGCGCCGGTCAGGGCATTGCACGCGTCCGTGGTGCAAGTGCTGCCATCGTCGCACACCTTGGCCGTACCTGTGCAGGCGCCCGCCTTGCAGTTGTCTTGGGTGGTGCAGGGTTTGCCGTCGTCGCACAGGGTGCCGTCGGTCGCGTTGGCAAACACGCAGACGCCGCTGGTCGTGTTGCAGGCGTCGGTGGTGCAGGCGTTGCCATCGTTGCACACCTTGGTCTGGCCCGTGCAAGCGCCAGCGGCGCACTTGTCAGAGGCGGTGCACGGGTTGTTGTCGTTGCAGTTGGTGCCGTCGGTCAGGTTGGTGTAGACGCAGTTGCCGGTGTTGAAGTCGCACTTGTCCTGGGTGCATACACTATTGTCGTTGCAGACTTTTGGGGCGCCGGCGCACGCGCCGCCCTTGCACGCGTCGCTTTGGGTGCACGCTACGCCGTCGTCGCACAGGGTGCCGTCGGCGACGTTGGTCGCGACGCAGGTACCGCTGCCCGGGTCACAGCTGTCGGTCGTGCAAACATTGCCGTCGTTGCAGACTTGGGGCGTGCCGGCGCAAGTGCCGCCGGTGCAGACGTCGCCGGCTGTGCACGGTTGCCCATCGTCGCAGGCCCCGCCGGGCGGTACGGCGACCGATGCGCAGGTCCCGCTGGCCGGGTCGCACGTGTCGGCGGTGCAAGCGTTGCCGTCGCTGCAGCTCTTAGGGGTGCCCGCGCAGGTGCCCGACGAGCAAGCGTCCGCCAGTGTGCAGAGCTTGCCGTCGTCGCAGTTCGCTCCGTCGGTGACGTTGGCAAAAACACAGTTGCCGCTACTGGAGTTGCACGAGTCCGTGGTGCAAACATTGCTGTCGTTGCACAGCTTGGCGGTGCCCTTGCAGGCTCCTGCTTGGCAGCTATCCAGGCTGGTACACGCGTCGCTGTCGCTGCACGACGTGCCATTGCTGACGGGGCTGAATACGCAATTGCCGTTGGCCGTGTTGCAGGCGTCGCTTGAGCAAACGTTGCTGTCGTCGCAGACCTTGGCCTTGCCCACACAGTAGCCCACTTGGCAGGCATCGGCGGTGGTGCACGGCTTGCCATCGTCGCACGGCGTGCCGCTGGTCAGGGGCGTAAGGATGCACGCGGCGGTCAGGTCGCTGCAAGTGTCGGTGGTGCAAGGGTTGCTGTCGTCGCAGCTGCGAGTCGTGCCTGCGCAGGTCCCTTGTTTGCAGGCGTCGCTGACGGTGCAGAACGCGCCGTCGTCGCAGCTGCTGCCGTCGCTGACGGGCGGGTTCTTGCACGCGCCCGTGCTGGGGTCGCAACTGTCGGTGGTACAAGGATTGCTGTCGTCGCAATTGGTGGCCGTGCCCTTGCAGCTCGCGGCCTTGCACGCGTCATTTTGGGTGCAGGCCAGGCCGTCGTTGCAGGGGCCGCCGTCGGGGACCAGGGTGGTGGTGCACTGGCCCGTTGCGGGGTTGCAGCCATCGGTGGTGCAGGGGTTGCCGTCGCCGCAATCCTTGGCGGTGCCGGTACAACTGCCCGACTTGCAGACGTCGCCGGTGGTGCAGGCCTGGCCGTCGCTGCACGGTGCTCCGTCGCTGACTGGGGCCGCGCTACAGGCGCCGGTGTCCGGGTCGCACGTGTCCACGGTGCACGCGTTGTTGTCGTTGCACACCTTGGCGATGCCGACGCAGCTGCCGTTTTGGCAGGCGTCGCTGCCGGTACACGCCTGACCGTCGTTGCAGCCGGTGCCGTTGGCGACGGCGACCGCGGTGCAGTTGCCGGTGCCGGTGTCGCAAGTGTCGGTGGTGCAAGGGTTGCTGTCGTCGCAGACCTTTGCGCTACCTGTGCAGGTGCCGCCCTGGCAGGCATCGCCCACGGTGCAGGGCTTGCCGTCGCTGCAGGGGCTGCCGGCCGCGGTGTTGGCGAACACGCATGCGCCGCTGCTGGGGTCGCAACTGTCGCTGGTGCAGGCGTTGCCGTCGCTGCAGACCTTGGCCAAGCCGGTGCAGGTGCCGGCTTTGCAGCTGTCACTCAAGGTGCAGGCTTGACCATCGCTGCAGGCCGTGCCGTCCGCGACGACCAGGTTCTTGCACGCGCCGCTGCTCGACTCGCACAGGTCGCTGGTGCACGGGTTGCCGTCGCTGCAGTTCTTGGCGGTGCCCATGCACTTGCCCATGGCGCAGGCGTCGTTCACCGTGCAGAGCACGCCGTCGTCGCACAGGGTCTGGCTCCCCAGCGCGGCAAAAACGCACGTGCCCGTCTTGGGATCCAGTGTGTCGCTGGTGCAGACGTTCTTGTCGTCGCAGACCTTGGTGGGGCCGCTGCAGGCGCCGCCGGTGCAGGTGTCGGGGTTGGTGGTGGCGTCGCCGTCGTTGCAGGGGCTGCCGTCGGCCAGGTTGCTCGACGAACAAAGACCTGTCGCGGGGTTGCAGGTGTCCACGGTGCACTGGTTGCCGTCGTCGCAGCTCTTGGCGGTGCCGGTGCAACTGCCCGACTTGCAGGTGTCGCTGCTGGTGCACGGGTTGCCGTCGTCGCAAGTGCCGCCAGAGACTGGCGCAAAGGTGCACAGGCCGGTGGTGGGGTTACAGGCGTCGGTGGTGCAGGCGTTGCTGTCGCTGCAGACCACGGCGGCGCCCGTGCAGGCCCCCTGTTGGCAGGCGTCGCCCTGGGTGCAGGCCTTGCCGTCGTCGCAGTTGAGGCCGTTGGGCAGGGCGGTGCTAGAGCACGCACCACTGACCGGATTGCAGGTGTCGGCCGTGCAGGGGAGCCCGTCGTTGCAGACCTTGGCGGTGCCTTTGCAAAGGCCGGCGCTGCAGGCATCGCTGCTGGTGCAGGCGCTGCCGTCGTCGCAGGCGGTGCCGGCGGCGGCGTTGCTATACGTGCACAAGCCGGTGAGCGCCGAGCACGCGTCGATCGTGCACGGGTTGCTGTCGCTGCAGACTTTGGCCGTGCCGATGCATTTGCCCGCTTTGCAGGCGTCGCTCTGGGTGCACGCCATGCCATCGTCGCACGGCTGACCGTCGGCGCCCGCTGCAAAGGAGCACGCGCCGCTGGCCGGGACGCAAGTGTCCACGGTGCAGGGGTTGCTGTCGGTGCAGACCTTGGCGGTGCCCGTGCACTTGCCCGCTTGACAGTAATCCGTGGCGGTACAGGCGCTGCCATCGTTGCAGGCCGAGCTGTCGGGCAGGGTCGCCGCCACGCAACTTCCCGAAGAGGCATCGCAACTGTCGATGGTGCAAGGGTTGTTGTCGTTGCAGACCTTGGCCGTGCCGGTGCACTTGCCAGACTTGCAAACGTCGCTCGCGGTGCACGCGGCCCCGTCGTTGCAGGTCGTGCCGTCGCTGACTGCAAAGAAGCTGCATTTGCCGGTGTTCAGGTCGCACGCGTCGCCGGTGCAAGGGTTGCCATCGTCGCAGACCACGGCGGGGCCGGTGCAAACGCCCAACTTGCAGATCTCGGCCACGGTGCACAGGTTTTTGTCGTCGCAGCTGGCTCCGTCGGCCCGCAGCGGGTAGCTGCAGCTACCGGTGCTGGGGTTGCACACATCGTCGGTGCAAGTGTTGCCGTCGCTACACAGCTTGGGCGGGCCGCCGCACGTGCCGCTGCTGCAGGTGTCGCCCAGGGTGCAGGCGTTGCCGTCGTTGCAGGCGGTGCCGGTCGCGGCGTTGGCCAAGCTACAGGCGCCGCTGGCCGGGTCGCATGTGTCGACCGTGCAAGGGTTGTTGTCGCTGCAGGCTCCGGCATTGCCCGTGCAAGCGCCGTTCTTGCAGGCATCAGCGGTCGTGCAGGGTTTGCCGTCGTCGCAGGTGGTCCCGTTGGGCGCCGCGGTGTGGGCGCACGCGCCGGTGCTGGGGTTGCAGGTGTCCACGGTGCAGCCGTTGCCGTCGCTGCAATCGATGCCCTTGCTGAGGCAGACGTTGGCGCAGGTAGCCGACACCGGTCCGGGCAAACACACACCGCCGCCGCAGGTGTCGCCGATGGTGCAAGGGTTGCCGTCGCTGCAGCCGCTGCCCTCGGCTACTTGGGTGTGGGCACAGCCCGTGCTGGAGTTGCAAGTATCTGTGGTGCACGGCTTGTTGTCGTCGCAGTTGCTGGCCCCGCCGGCCTTGCAGGCGCTCGCAAGGCACTGGTCGCCGCTGGTGCAGGGATCCCCATCGTCGCAGCTGGCGCCGTCGGCCAACGCGCTGTGGCTGCAGCCGCTGCCGGTCTGGCAGGTGTCGCTGGTGCAGGGGTTGCCATCGTCGCAGGCCAGCGGGGTGCCGGTGCAGGTGCCGGCCGAGCAAGCGTCGCCGACCGTGCACATGTCGCCGTCGCTGCACGGTGCGCTGTTGGCGGTGTGGCTGCAGCCAATCGTCACGTTGCAGGTGTCGTTGGTGCACGGGTTGTTGTCGTCGCAGGTTTGGACCGCGCCGCCCTTGCAGACGCCGCCGCTGCAGGTGTCGCCGGTGGTGCAGGCGTTGCCGTCGCTGCACGGGCCAACGGTAGCGCTGTGGACGCAACCGGCGCTCACGTCGCAAAGGTCGACGGTGCAAGCATTTTTGTCATCGCAGGTGGGCGGCGGCCCCCCCGCGCAGCTGCCGCCGCTACACACGTCGCTGGTGGTGCAGACTTTGCCGTCACTGCACGGCGCAGAGTTGGCCGGGTGCACACAGCCCAGCTTGGCATCGCAACCATCGCTGGTGCAAGGGTTTTGGTCGTCGCAGTTGGGCGCCGCGCCGGGTTTGCAGGTGCCACCCGTGCAAGTGTCGCCAACCGTGCAGGCGCTGCCGTCTTCGCAGGTGCCGGTCGTGGCGACATGGACACAACCCGCGGACTTGTCGCAACTGTCGGCGGTGCATGGATTGGCGTCGCTACAGGCGGCCGTGGTCCCGGGCTGGCAGCTGCCGCCGGCGCAGACATCGCCTTGGGTGCAGGCGTTGCCGTCGCTGCAGGCCAGGGTGTTGGCGGTGTGAACGCAGCCAGTGGCCGGCGCACAGCTGTCCGAAGTGCAGCTGATCCCGTCGTCGCAGCCGAGCACGGCGGCGCCCTTGCAGGTGCCGTTGCTGCAAGTATCGCCTAGCGAACAGGCGCTGCCGTCGTCGCAGGGCAAGGTGTTGGCGGTGTGGGCGCAGCCGGTCTTGGAATTGCAGCTGTCCGCGGTGCAAAGATTCTGGTCGTCGCAGTTGAGGTTGGGGCCGCTGACACAGAGACCGGCCGAACATGCGTCACTCAGGGTGCAGGCGTTGCCGTCGTCGCAGGCCGACGGCGCGGGCACGTGCATGCAGCCCACGGTCGGATCGCACGAGTCCACCGTGCAGGGGTTGTCGTCGCCGCACGGCGCGGTCTTGCCGCCGCAGCTGCCTTGGCTGCACGCATCGACCACCGTGCAGGGCTTGCCGTCGTCGCAGGCCGAGAAGTTGGGAGTGTGAACGCATCCTTGCTTGGTACTGCACGTGTCGTTGGTGCAAGTATTTTTGTCGTCGCAATCGGCGGGGGAGCAGACCACGGCCTCGGCGCAGGTGCTGCCGACCGGCAGTTCCACGTTCGAGCAACCCTGCTGCGGGTCGCAGGTATCTTGGGTGCAGGGCTTGCCGTCGTCGCAGTCGCCGCCGCTGCCGCTGCACACGCCGCTGGCGCAAGCGTCGCCGGTAGTGCAAGCGTTGCCGTCGTCGCAGGTGCCGCTGGTGCCCACGTGGGTGCAGCCCACGCCGTTCACGCACGCATCGCTGGTGCAGGCGTTGCCGTCGTCGCAGTCTTGGCTGCCCGTGGGCTTGCAGGTTCCGCCGGTGCAGACATCGCCGGTGGTGCAGCTGTTGCCGTCCGTGCAGGCGTCCTGATTGGCTGCAAAGACGCAGCCTTGCTTGGGGTCGCAGGCATCGGTGGTGCAGACCTTGCCGTCGTTGCAGGCCACCGGGGCGCCGCCCGCGCATTGGCCGCCCTGGCAAGTATCGGTGCCGGTGCAGGCGTTGCCGTCGCTACAGGGGCCAGTGGTCAGCGTGTGGACACAGCCGCCCAGGGCGGTGCAACCGTCGCCCGTGCACGGGAGCCCGTCGTCGCAGTTGCTCGGTTTGCCGCCAGCACAACTGCCGCCGCTGCAGGTCTCGCCCGTGGTGCACGGGTTGTTGTCGTCGCAGGCCTGCGTGTTGGCGGTGTGGCTGCAGCCCGACTTGGGGTTGCACGCGTCGTCCGTGCATTCCAAGCCATCGTCGCAGTTGGTCGTGCCCGCGCTGGTGCACTTGCCGTTTTGGCACGCATCGCCCGCGGTGCAAGCGTCGCCGTCCGAGCACGCGGCGCTGATGGGGGTGGCGGTGCAACCGGTGGTTGGATCGCAGGCGTCGGCCGTGCAGGGGTTGCCATCGCTGCAGTTGGTCGCCGCGCCGCCGCTGCACGCGCCGTTTTTGCAGGCCTCAGAGTTGGTGCAGGGATTGCCGTCGTCGCACGGCGCGGTCCCGCCCGCCTTGGCCAGGCAGCCCAGCTTGGCATCGCAACTCTCTACGGTGCATGGGTCGCCGTCGTCGCAGTTGGTGGCGGCACCGCCCACGCAGACGCCCTTGGTGCAGGTGTCTGGGGCCGTGCACGCGTCGCCGTCGCTGCAGTCGCCGTCGGCCGGCGTGTGGCTGCAACCGGTCTGGGGCGAGCAACCGTCGTCGGTACACGGGTTGTTGTCGTCGCAGTTGGGGGCCGTGCTGCCGCCGCAGCTACCGCCGCTGCACAGGTCCACGGTGGTGCATGCATTGCCGTCGCTGCAGGTCGCCTTGTTGGGCTTGGCGACGCAGCCGTAGCCGACCAGGCAAAGGTCGTCGGTGCACTTGTTGCCATCGTCGCACTTGGCCGCAGGCCCGGCGGTGCATTTGGCGGTCTGGCAGGTGTCGCCGGTGGTGCAGGGATCGCCGTCGTCGCAGCTCTTGGCCGGGGTTGCCTGATGCGTGCAGCCCTTGCCGGGGACACAGCCGTCGGCAGTGCACGGGTTGCTGTCGTTGCACGGGTCTGCGCTGCCACCGACGCAGGCGCCGTCCGCGCAGGTGTCGCCGGTCGTGCACTCGTTGCCGTCGCTGCAGGCGTCGGTGCTGGCGGTGTGGACGCAGCCTTGGCCGGCTGCGCACGAGTCCGCGGTGCAGGGGAGCGAGTCGTCGCACAGGTTTGGAGTTCCGGCCGTGCAGGTCCCCGCGGCGCAGGTATCGCCGGTGGTGCAAGGTTCGCCATCTTCGCACGCGGCCGTGTTGAACTTGTGACTGCAGCCGGTTTGGGGGCTGCAGCCATCGTCGGTGCACGGGTTGCCGTCGTCGCAATCGGGGCCGCCCGTGCCGGTGCATTTGCCATTTTGGCAGGCATCTTGCTGCGTGCAGCTGCTGCCGTCGTCGCATGCCGTGGCCGCGAGCGGCAGGTACACGCAACCCTTGACCGGGTCACAGGATTCGCTGGTGCACGGATTCTGGTCGACGCACACGGTGGGGGTGCCGGCGCACCCGCCCTGACTGCAAGCGTCGCCGGTGGTGCATGCGCTGCCGTCGTTGCAGGGCCCCTCGGGGCCGGCTACCGCCACGCAGCCCGTAGCGGGGTCGCAGCCGTCGAGCGTGCACGGGTTGCCGTCGTCGCACTGGGTGGGGCTGCCGCCAACGCAGCTGCCCTTTTGGCAGGTGTCGCCGGCGGTGCACGGGTCGCCGTCGTCGCAGGTGCCGTTGCCGCTGCTGTGTTGGCAGCCCATGGAATTCGCGCAGGTGTCTTGGGTGCACGGGTTGCCGTCGTCGCAATCCAGGGCGCCGGCCCCGACGCACTTGCCGGCCTGACACGAGTCCTCGCCGTTGCAGACGTTGCCGTCGTCGCACGCGCCATCTTGGTTGACGTGGGTGCAGCCGCTGGCCGGGTCGCAGGCGTCCAGGGTGCAATCCTGGCCGTCGCTGCAGTTCTTGGACAGTCCGCCGACGCAGGCGCCATTGCTACACAACTCGTTGTACGTGCAAGGGTTGCCATCGTCACAATCGATGCCGCCCAGCTTCTTGTACTTGCAAGTGCCCGCGACGCAGCTGTCTTGGGTGCAGGCGTTGCCGTCGTCGCAGCCACTCGCGCAATTGGCTGTGGTGTCTGCGGATGCGGTCGCATCGCCGGCCGCGCCGACCTCTCCGCCCGCGTCCTCGACCGGGGTGTCTTCGCCAGTGTCTGGGCTGCCAGCGCCGCCGTCTTCCGCCAAATCTGCAGTTGCATCCGTCGCATCCGGGCTGTCGGGACCTGCGTCGACTTCAGCCGGTGCCACCACGTCGCTGGGCGCCGCTGTGTCGACCAGCGCATCGGCCGCGGGCGCCTGTTGGTCCTCTTCGGTGGCGATATCCTCTTCTTCTACGGGCTCTTCGGTGGCCGCCGTCTGGGCGGTCTTGGGCGTGAGCTGCAGGCAACCGGGCGCACCTGCCGAGGCCAGGGCGAGCAACGCCGCCAGCCGCACGGCAGCGTTGGACCAGCGGCGACGGGGCAACTGCGGCAACTCCATGGCGTCCTCACTGGCCCGCGCTGGGCCCTCCGGTGGGTCAGGTCATGCGGGTCCCACCTGATTTGCTCCTGTTCGGCCTGTCTGAACTGCTGCTCAACCGCGAACAGGGATCCGGGGAGCGGTGCGATGCTGGGTTCAAATCACGAGCGGGCAGGGTGGTTTGGGGGGACTTGGCTGCGACGGTTGC
>JBBISH010000026.1:0-57870 GCA_037441385.1 Myxococcales bacterium | reverse complement strand
GGGATGCGCTGGTCGATCGCCGGCGCGGCACAAATGGCGAGGCTGCGAGCCGACTTATTCAACGGCCGCTGGGAGCGGCGCACTCGGGAAATCATGGCGGCTTGACCCGGTTTTCGGAACCGCGCCCCGGGGTGGACGCCCACTCGCGTGCGGGCCGCAACTGTGCCACTATCTGGTGCGAGTGCGGCATGGGGCCGCGGACGTGAGCAGGTTGGGCATGTCGGAGTCGCCCTATGTCGCCCCGGCCAGCCTGTTAGCGGCGCTGGGCGGTCGGCAAGACGAGGTTCTTTCTGGGGACGGAACGCTTGCGGCGACCGCTGCTTTGGACGCCCTGGCCGAGCTGCCCCTGCTGTCGTCGTCGCTGGGGCTGCGGTCGCACTGGTTGAAGTATGTGCGCGAGGTGATTGTCGATCTTGGCGATCACTGCCCCGACTCGATCGAGATTCGGATGTTGGCGGCGATCTCGCGCGCGGCGCTGCTGGCCCACCAGACCTCGCCGGGCCTGGCGACGGCCGAGCACGCGCTGAACCGGGCCACGGAATCGGGCGATGTTTATGGGCAATTGCTGGTGCTGGCCGGGCGTCTGCCGATGCTGGCCCACAAGGCGCCGGTCGAGGCGAATCGCGATCTGCGCCAGATCGAGGCGGACTGGCAGGATCTGGTGGCGGCGCGCGGGCAGCGCCTGTCCGACGACGATCTGTGGCTGCAGGGCGAGTTGTTGCTGGCGCGCCTCTCGTACCATGCGGCGACGGGCGACATGGCGCTGATGCGGGTAGAACTGGCTGAATTGGGCCGGGTTCCGCTGCCGCGCCGCCCGGCGCTGAGCTTCGTTGCGTATGCGAGCCAGGCGTTGCTGCTGCAGATGTGGTTGCGCGAGGGCCACTACGAGCGCGCGGAGCGGGCCGCGGACGACGCGATTGAACTGTGCGACCAGGAATCTGCATGGGTTGAGGTGGCGAACGTGTGCGCGATCCGGGCGGCGCTGGCGCTGCTGGCGGGTCGGGTGCGGCAGGCGGTGGATGTCGCGCGCCGTGGCGTGGCTGCGGCCGCGCGCACGCCCGTGCAGGACCAGCAGCCGGATCCGTGGCTGGGGCTGCCGTTCGATGTGTGCCCTGGCAAGACGCCCGCCCAGGCCATCCAGTTGATGGCAGAGGCCGTGTTGACCGCGCAAGACCAGAGCGATGCAACCGCCTTCTTGGTTGCCGCGCTAGCGATGGGCGCCTACTACCTGGCCGACGACCGCGCCCTGGAGGCCCTGGACGCGCTGAACGAAGCGAGCCAGGTGGCCAAAGCGTTGGCCGATCCGACGCCCGCCCGCCTGGTGCGGCACGCCGCCGAGCAACTGCTGGGCTACCTGGGCATTCTGCGGCGCTAGCCTGCACCTGGGGCCGGCCAACCGGGTACGGCCCGCAGCCGGGGCGGGAAGCCGAACGCCGGAAACGGCGCGAACTCGGCCGGCAGACCCTTGGCCGCCAGCGCCTCCGCCGCCCGCAGCGCCAGCCGGGCCGCCGCGAAGGCCGCGTGGAACTCGTCTAGCACCGCGCGGTACTCGGCCTCGGCCTCCGGAGTGGGGGCGATGCACAGGCGTCGGGGTTTCCGCTCCGGTTCGGGTGACCTGCGGAGGCCGTCCCATGCCGCGCCCTGGTCGTCAGGAACTGGAATTATGCTTAGTTGCGCGCTGCCAGCGGGCGCATCGGTGCAATGACGGTCATTTTCTGAAATAGGCGCCGCGGCACCGTACCTTGCCGCCTCGGCGTCGGCCATCTCGCGGAACAGCCTCTGGCGCGCGGGTTCATCAAGGTGCGCGAGGCACGGCAGTGCCGTCAACGCGACCCCGAGTTCGGTCGTGAAGTCGGCAGCCGGGCCGGGGTCTTTGCCATTGCGCGAAGCCAAGGTCCACGCTGTCTGGTCAAAGCGACGACCGACAGGTTGCGCGAAGCCAAGTAGCGCTGCCGTGCTCGAGGCCCCGGTCCAGTGCAGTGGGTGCGCGGCCGCCCCCGCCTTCGGCGCCTGGCCAAGGATATACCGCATGGCATCGAGTTCACTCGCTTCCCCAAGGAGCACCGGCATGACGTCTGCTCGCGGATGCCACATGGGGCCGCGCCTGGCAAAGCGCCGGTTGACCAGGCGGGCCGTGCCGGCGTGGAAGTGCCTTAGGAAATTCTGCATTTGCTCGGGCGAATCGGCACCAAAGAGGCCGTGGTAGTGGTTGGACATGAACGTGAATCCGTAGATGCGGGCCCCGGTCCTCAGTTGCGCCGCGGCCAGGGCCCCTACGATTTCGGTTTGAAACTCAACATCTTCGGTTGCGAGGCTCCATCGACGGTCGACGGTGACCATGGTCACCATATAGAGCAGGTTCGGGTCGTAGCGGCGCAGCACCATGGCGATCTCCCGACGCGGCCGAGAAACTGCGGCCGGTACAGGGGTGATCGACGCGAGCCAGCAAAATGCCGCGGCTCAGGGCAGAAAAAGGTGCCCCTGCCGCGAAGAATTCCTGACAGCCCCGGTGACTCTTCGGACTTTTCCAATACTTTCAGCCCATACCAAGCAACCACTTCCAGCCGGGGCACGCCGTAACGGGCAAACTGCCGTGATCATGGGTTGGAGGCCGGAGGCCGGGAACGCCAGTTCAGAAAATGTCCGACATTGCGACCGCGACGCTGCTGCGACTGCGGACCGCGGCCCCCGACCGTCGGCCGACCGGTTCAGAAAATATCCGACATTGCGACAGCGCGACAGCGCGACAGGCGACAGCGACTGCCGGCTCCCCGACTGCCGGCTCCCAAAAAGGCAAGCGCCCGCACCGGCAGCCGAAACCACCGGGGCGGGCGCCCGCACGAACCCAGAAGGAATCTAGTCCTTGGCGCTCGACTCGATCCGCATCCCGTAGAACGAACGGTAGACGAAGAACATCGAGATGAGGAAGAACACCGCGAAGAGGCCGTTGCGCATGCCGCGGTCCAGGCCGATCGCGAGCTCGACAGCCAGCAGGCCGAACAGCGTCGTGAACTTGATGACCGGGTTCAGGGCCACCGAGCTGGTGTCCTTGAAGGGGTCGCCCACGGTGTCGCCGACCACGCAGGCGTCATGCAGCGGCGTGCCCTTGGCCTTCAGCTCAGTCTCGACCAGCTTCTTGGCGTTGTCCCATGCGCCACCGGCGTTCGCCATGAAGATCGCCTGGTACAGACCGAAGGCGGCGATCGAGATCAGGTAACCGATGAACAGGTACTGATCGATGCAGGCGATCGCCAGGGTGGTGAAGAAGACCGTGAAGAAGATGTTCTTCATGCCTTCCTGAGCGTACTTGGTGCAGATCTCGACAACCTTCTTGCTGTCTTCGATCGACGCCTTCTCGGCGGTCTCGTCCAGCTTGATGTTGCCCTTGATGAACTCCACCGCGCGGTAGGCGCCGGTGCTCACGGCCTGCGTCGAGGCGCCAGTGAACCAGTAGATAACCGCGCCGCCGAAGATCAGGCCCAGGAAGAACGGCGGGTGCAGGATCGACAGCTGCTCCAGGTTCTTGCTCAGCTTGTCCGTGATCGTCATGATGATCGAGAAGATCAGCGTGGTCGCGCCCACCACCGCCGTGCCGATGAGCACCGGCTTCGCGGTCGCCTTGAAGGTGTTGCCGGCGCCGTCGTTCTCTTCCAGGTACTCTTTGCCCTTCTCGAAGTCCGGCTTGAAGCCGAAGTCCTTCTCGATCTCGGCCTCGATGCCCGGCAGGGCCTCGATGGTCGACAGCTCGTAGACGGACTGGGCGTTGTCGGTCACCGGGCCGTACGAGTCGACCGCGATCGTGACCGGGCCCATGCCCAGGAAGCCGAAGGCCACCAGGCCGAACGAGAAGATCGCCCAGGCGGCCGGCGCGCGCTCGACCGGCAGAGCGTTCAGCAGCTCGGGCTTCAGGCTGCCGGTCACCAGGTAGGCGATGGCCATCAGCGCGACGATCGCCACGCCCATCCAGTACGACGAGAAGTTGCCCGCGACCAGACCCGACAGGATGTTCAGCGACGGGCCGCCTTCCTTCGACGAGGTGACGACTTCGCGGACGTGCTTGGACTCGGTGGAGGTGAAGACCTTGACGGTCTCGGGGATGATCGCGCCGGCCAGGGTGCCGCAAGTGATGATGCTGGCGAGCTTCCACCAAGCATCCACGTCGTCGCCCAGCTTGGGCAGCAGCACGTAGCTGGCGGCAAAAGTCACGCCCACGGCGATGATCGAGGTGATCCACACCAGCTGAGTCAGCGGGGCCTCGAAGTTCATCTTGGCCGCGTTCAGGTACTTGCCCTTGGCCAGCATGTCGTTGACGACATACGACACCGCAGCGGTGATGACCATCAGCACGCGCATGACGAACAGCCACACCAGCAGCTGCACCTGCACCGAGGGCTCCTTGACGGCCAGCAGCACGAAGGTGATCAGCGCGACGCCGGTGACGCCGTAGGTCTCGAAGCCGTCGGCCGAGGGGCCCACCGAGTCACCCGCGTTGTCGCCGGTGCAGTCAGCGATCACGCCGGGGTTGCGCGCGTCGTCTTCCTTGATCTTGAAGACGATTTTCATCAGGTCCGAGCCGATGTCGGCGATCTTGGTGAAGATACCGCCCGCGATACGCAGCGCCGCGGCGCCCAGCGACTCACCAATCGCGAAACCGATGAAGCAGGGGCCGGCCATGTCCGAGGGGACGAACAGCAGGATCAAGAGCATCAGAATCAGCTCGGTCGAGATCAGCATCATGCCGATCGACATGCCGGCTTCCAGCGGAATGGCGTAGGTGGGGAACGGCTTGCCGCGGAGGCTGGCAAAGGCCGAGCGCGAATTGGCGTAGGTGTTCACGCGGATGCCGAACCAGGCCACGCCGTACGAGCCGGCGATACCGATCAGCGAGGCGATGAGGATCACCGCCACCTTGAACGGCTCCATGTGCTGCAGCACGCCGAAGTACACCACCATGATGGCGCCGATGAAGATCTCGAGGAACAAGATGAACTTGCCCTGCGTGACCAAGTAGGTCTTGCAGGTCTCGTAGATCAGCTCCGAGATCTCGGCCATCGACTTGTGGACCGGCATCCCCTTGAGCGACATGAAGTTCTTCATGCCAAAGCCCAGGCCGGCAACGCAGACGACCAGACCGATCATCAGCAGCGAGCGGCCGTTCATGCCGCCCACAAAGGTGACCTGCGACAGGTCGGGCAAAATCAGATCCGCTTCGCTGGCAAAGGCCGGCGTCGCCAGACCGAAAAGCAGCGTAGCAAGAAGCGTAGCAAACACGCGCGCTTGCGTGACTACGCGGGAGTTCATCACGGACTTGAGCATGATTCCTCTCGACCCTCGAATCGCAGTCTTGTGGGCGTCGTCGCCGGGACTTCCGGCGCCCCCCGGTCTGCCGTCGGGCGCGGTAACCTACGCTCAAGGCAAATTTTCGTCAAGCTCTCGGCGCCTTTGCTGCGACACCAACAGCGCGTGGCGGCCTCCCAGGCCCAGCAGCGCCAGCAAGGTCGCCAAAGAAACCGCGACACCCAACCACACCAGCGGATCGCGGTGCTCCACGTCCAGCCGGTAGTGCCCGGCGGGAAGCGAGATCGCCAACAGCCCTTGATCGCTGAACACCCGCCCGCGCGACGCCCGCCAGCCGCGATGGAAGTTCTGATTGACCCGCAATGTCGCCGGCTTGGTCAGGTCCACCTGCAGCTCGATGTGGTGCGGCGACCAACTGCGGCGCAGAACATGTCCCACATCTTCTTCGACCAGATACTCTTCGGCCGCCAAATCGCCGCGAAGCAGGGGCGACGTGGGGTATGGCTGCTCCTCGAAGCAGCCGATGCTGCCCAGCCCGGACGCCGGCCACATCTGCGCCTCCCAGCGGTTACCCAAGGACTGCGCAAAGGGCAGCTCCGCCGGCCGCGGCGCGTCCTCCCACCCCGTATCGAGCATCCGCGACCGGTTGAAGCGCGCCGGTCCCTGGGCAAAGGCCAGCGCCGCCACGGTCGCCAGCGTGCCCGCCAGGCCCCAGGCCAGACCGCGCCGCCAGTCCATCCCCTCGCCGGCCCGCAGCAATTTCGCCCCAAGGGTCCGCAGGTCGCGCTGCAGCGCCCCCAGCGCCACCGACGCCGCCGTGCCCAGGAACAACGCGACAAAGAAGGTCATCCGGAACGAACAGCGCAGATTCTTCAATACCGGCAGCTTGGTAGTCAGGGTCCACGGCGCCCACGGCCGCTGGTCGCCCATGCCGAGCGCCAGCGCAATCAGCGCAAACAGCAGCAGCGGCACGCCCTTGGTCGGCCGGCGCACCACTGCCCATCCACCCAAAACCAACAGCGGAATCCCAACATAGGCCGTACCGGGCCCGGCATAGCCGCCCTCGTCTGACTTGACCATCAGCATCTCCCACAGCATCGGGAAGCTGATCGCGCCCTCGGAGTGCCATTCGCGCGGCCACCGCGCCAGCGATTCCACCACCGGAAGGATGCGCATGGCCGAGAGCAGCACCGCCACGACGCCGATGATCACCAGAGAGACCAGCGGCTTGTGGGCGGTCCGCCAGTTGCTCAGCACCTGCGCGCCCGTATGCACCGGCACCAGCCACAGCATGAGCACGCCCAACAGCGGCGTCGCTACGGCCCCTCCTTCCAAAAAGATGAGGGCCATCGCCACCCCGCCGCCCACCGCCGCCCAGCGATGGCGAATCCCCAGCTCGAAGCCCAGCAGCACCCACGGCGTCAGCTGAAATCCGACAAAGGCCGGCTGCCCATCCGCGAACATCGCCACAAAGCGGCCCGACAACGCAAACGCCACCGCGGCCAGCAGCGCCGAGGTGTGGGTAGCGCCCCACTTGCGCGCGTACAGCCAGGCGCCCTCCAGCCCCGCCGCAAACCACAGGACCAACGCGGCGGTGATGCCCGGCATCAGCCCCAGCAAGAGTTGGAGCAGGACCGATGGCGAGACCGAACTCTCTTGCAGATTCCCCAAACCTGGAATTCCACCACAGAAATAGGGATTCCAGACGGGCAACTGCCCGTAGTCGTGCCAAGACCGGTAGGCCGCCTCCGCGTGGTGCAGGAAGTAGGCGGCATCGTGCATCGTGCCGATCTGATACGGGTTCTTCACCAGCGGCCACAGGAACCACACCGAGATCGCCAACCACAGCGCCCAGCGCGGCCCCATCAGCCGCAGCGCCAGCGTGGGCCACTGCAACCAGACCGGCAGGTCGGCCACATGGGGCGGCGGTTGGGGGCGGTCGCGATTCGGCAGGGCAAACCTCTTGCACAGTCGTGAAAATTCGGTCCGATGGTGGCGCCGCTGGCCTCAGTGCGTGCGCGGCCGCAGCGGCACCCAGGTCGCTTCTAGCCAAACGCCCTTCGAGTCAGGCCAGTGACGACGCAACCCTTCGTCATAAATCAGAAATACCGCCTGCAGCGGCAGCTTGCGCCCGGCCGCCACGCTCTGGATGTGCCGCGATACGTGGATGTGGTAGTCGTCGTGCTGCGACCAGGCGTCCTCGAACCGCGCAGCCAGCTCGCGCCACTCTTTGTCGTGACCCGCGATGTCGGCGTAGATGGCCTTGCGCTCGTCTAGCGACAGGCCAAACCGCGTGTCGTTACCCACCGTTTGCGCGTTCAGCGGCTTGGGCGCCGGCACCGCGGCCAGGCGCCAGCCCAACCCCACGGCCACGCCAAGCGGCAGCAGCAGGCTCGCCATCTGCCAGGCAAGCGGAATGCGGGCGGCCATGGGCCAGCGGGTCGTGGTCCGCATGTCACGGATACGGCTGCGGGTTGGGGTTCTTGTACACGCGCCACATGTCGTGCTGATACACCCGCACCAGGTCCAGGGGCAACTCGCTCTCGTAC
The DNA here is from genome assembly GCA_037441385.1 of Myxococcales bacterium. GTDB lineage: Bacteria > Myxococcota_A > UBA9042 > UBA9042 > UBA9042 > SXRM01. The sequence continues at coordinate 50,023 of JBBISH010000026.1, read as the reverse complement.
GCAGCCCGCGGCGAACCCGGCTCGTTGAACAGTGCGATGTAGTCGTAGTACTTGCCGTGTTGTTGCCACGAAAACGCGTCGTGGTAATCCCACGGCGGCGCAGGCAGTTGCGTCTTCTTGTTCGCCACGAAGGGCTTGCTAGACGTGTCCGCAAACGAGTAAGGGACGTAGCCGCCGCGCAGCACGGTGTACCACTCGGTGATGCCGTTGAAGAGGGTGGCGCGCACAAAGCGGCTGTCGAATTTCTTGCGCAATACCAGCACTTTCTTGCCAGACGGGATGGAGGCCATCGCCTCGCGGATGCTGCCATACTCGGTTCGCGCCAACGCAAATTGCCCCGCGGTCAGCACGGGCATCGCAATGGCCGCCGCCAGCAAGGCCAACGTCCCGGCCAGGACCCTGCCCCGCACAGCTTTTTGTGGCGCCAGCGGATGCAGCGGCAGAGCGCACACGGCCAGGACGCCGATCACCTCGACCAGGCGAAAGTTCACGCCCCACAGCCAGATCGGCTTGATCAGGTGCCGCGGCAGCACAAAATAGGCGATGGTAACCAGCACAAAGACCCAGCCGGTATAGGAACTCCCAGGCACCGCGATCGCCCTACCCTGGGGTTGCGGCCGCAGGCGCTGGGCCAGGGGCTCGCGGGCCGCCGCCAGCACCCACAAAAGCATGCCCGCCAGCCAAAGCGTGTCGACCAGCTGTCCCGGTCGCGCGAGCAGGTTGGCCGGGGCCGCCATCGGGCTGATCCGGTCGAACATGCTGTCCAAGAATTGCCGCAAGTTGTCGACTGGACCCAAGTGATCGCCGGCGTAGACGTGCTGCAGGCGCTCCCACAGCGGACCCTTGGCGGTATTGCCCACCTGGTCCGGCGTGATCACGCTCTCTGCAAACACGAAATACGACAGAAACCACGGCATCAGCAGGCCGATGCTCGGCAAGCCCAGCACCAGCTCGCGCAGCGGCCACCACAGCGCCCGGCGCCAACCATGGCGAGCGCCAAACAGCAGAGCCAAGGTCGGCAAAAGCGCCAGCGACACCGCCCACAGCAGGTAGTGCGTGATCGCCATGAACATCAGCAGAAGCGCCACCACCGCGGCGCGTCCCCACCTGGGCCGCTGCAACAGGCGCAGATGCGCGGCCAGCAGAAACAGGAACACCGGGATCGACATCAAGAAGTTGAAGAACCCCATGACGAAGTCGGCGTTCAGCATCCACGGTAATACGCCCAAGACCAGCCAGCGGCTGTGGCCGGCCGCGCGGATCAGGGTAAGGGCAGAGATCGGCAGCAAAGCCAAACAGATCGACAGCACGACCCGGTTGGCCCACTCGACGGAGCCAAAGTACGCCATCCAGTGCACGGCCTTGTAGTACGACAAGTAGGGCACGATCGCGTCGACTTTGACGTAGTACTTCTGGAACAACGGGCTGCCGTTCCAGTCGTGCATCAACTTGATCAGATGCATGTGCGACTGGTTGTCGACCACCGGCAAGAGATCGGTGCACCAAACCGGCCATAGCCCCAAGACGATGAAGGCCACCAGCAGGCTGTAGAACGCGAAATTGCCCAGCAGCGGTGGGCGCTTGAGTGGCGTCTGGCTCGGGCTCGGGTGGGGACGCGCGTCCCGCGGGGCAGGTTCGGGATCAGGATCAAGTCCCTGCCCCGGCTCCATCCCCACGTCTGCAGGCAAAGCTTCGCCGTCGGGCGCTGGCGCTTGCAACGCGCCGTCGTCCTGTTCGGCTTCGCGACCGGGCACGGCGGGACCGGTCACGTGTAGCGGGCTCGCTGCAGAATGCGCATGTAGTTGCCGCGCTCAAAGGCCGCTGGGTTCGGGCAGCGCCACAAGCTCATGCTGCCGATGCACTGGCCCAGGGACTCGTACTCGTGGTCGATCAGCCACTTCTCGATGCCGGCCAGGGTCTCGGTCACGCGCTGCGGCCCGTGATGCAGCAACTCGGACACCATCTGCACGGCGCGCGCGCCGGCCATCAAGGCCTTGAGCGCGTCGACCTCGTTGTGAACGCCGCCCGAGCAGCACAGATCCAGGCTGGTGCGGCCAAAAAGGATCGCCAGCCAGCGCAAGCGCAACAGCAGCTCCGAACTGTCGGACAACTTGAGGGTCTGGAGCACGTCCAGGTTCTCGATGTCGATGTCGGGCTGATAGAAACGGTTGAAAAGGACCGCACCGCGGGCGCCCGCGTGGCTCAACGCAACGCTGAGGTGCGCAAGCGACGAGAAGTAGGGCGACAGCTTGACCGCCACCGGAATGCTCAGGTCGGTCGAGACTTTGTGCACGGTTTCGACTAGTTGTTGCTCCAGCTCGGCGCCGCTGTGGCGGGCATCCGTGGCCACGTGGTACAGGTTCAATTCCAGCGCGTCGGCGCCGGCTTCGGCCATCAGCTTGGCGTACGAAAGCCAGCCCGATGGGGTCACGCCGTTGAGCGACGCCACGACCGGGATGCCCACAGCCTTCTTCACGTTCTCAAGATGAATCAAGTACTTCTCTGGCCCCAGAATGTACTCGTTGCTCTGGGGCAAGAAGTGCGCCGCCTCGGCCGACGACTCGTGGTGGGCAACCACGGTGTCGAAATAGCCAGCTGTGTCGCGCTCAATCTGCTCCTCGAACAGCGAGCGCAGCACGATCGCGGCCGCGCCGGCATCCTCGAGCTGGCGAACCATGCCCAAGTCATCGGCGAGCGGCGAAGCGCCCGCGATCAGAGGATTCTTCAAGGGCAGGCCCAACCACGTCGTCGACAGATCCATTCCGATACTCCACCGCGAACTGCGGTCGCTGCCGGCGAGCAAAGTGCCCGACGGGGCCAAAAAATTACGCCCAACCCTGCAGCGGTTCAAGCCTGCGTTGGGCAATCGTGTCACGTATGCGTGGCAACCTGTGCGTGGCAGTCACTTACCGCAAGCGCACCACGCCGCGCGAAATTTCGCCCGCCGTGTCCGAGAAGATGCGGTCCTTCTCGCTGCCGTCGCCCGGCACCAGCACCTCGAACGGCGAGCCACGCAAGGCCTGCAAGTCCAGGACCACGTGGTCGCCGTCGCCCTGCTCGGCCTCGCCCGCGCTGTTGACCGGCCCCACGGACTCACCCAGGGCCAACAGGCTGAGTCGATAGGCACTTTCGGCCCAACTGCGTCGCGGGACAAAGGCCGACAGCTTCTGCGCCCCGCCCTTTTGCACCAGCGCCTTGATGTCGCTCACAAAGGCGTCGAGCGCTGTGAATTCGGGAATATCCGGCTGGCCCGGCGGCGCCATCTCGGGATCGCCCAGCGCCCAGCCCACCGCCATCGGCAGCTCGCTGCGGTCCGGCGCTTGCACGAATTCGTACTCGGCCTCGCTCAGCACGTTGTCCAGAATCAGGAACTGCGGCGTGACCGGCATCGACACCAGCGGCCGACCAAAATCCGCCAACTGCTCCAGATCGCAGCGCATCAAGAACGAGGTCACGTCGGTGAGCGATAGCCCCGTGCGGCCCAGTTGGATGCGCTTGGCTTGGAGATCGCCCACCGCACGCTGCAACACCGCTTGCCACTGGTGCAATTCCGACAGGGACTGCCCCACTGACTGCGCCACGCGGTAGCTGCCGCCGTCGCTCAGGTCCAGGCTCTCGATCGCCGAGCGCGCCCGCCGCGCCCAAGCCAGGTTGCGCTCGATGCGATCTTGCGCTTCCAGCACGCGGACTTCCGAGTGGGACCCCACCGCCTCTTCGGCAATGTCGACGATGCGCCGCAGGTTGTGGTGCAGGTGGCGCAGCGCGTGGGTCTGCTCGTGGCCCAGATCGCGCGACAGTTCGACGTTCAGCACGCCCAGCGCCAGATCGCCTTCCTGCGGCTGGATGCCGAGCACCCGCGAAATCACAGCGTAAAGGGCCTCGCCGCGATCGGTCAGGCGCACGGCGCCTTCGATGACTTCGAGCCAGCCGCCCTTGCGCAGGCTCCGCAGCACGGCCGAGCGCGCCTCGGAGGTCAGCCAGGCAAAATGGCGAGCGACCGCCTCGGGTTCCCAGCGAGTGCGGTCGGAGCCGGCCAATTCCGTGAGCACGGCCAGACGAACGGCAAAATCGGCTTCGCCCAAGCGCACCAAGTCGCGCAGCAAGGCGAAATAGCTGAGACCGGCCTGAGCAGCGGCCAGACTGGGCACATCGGCCGCGTCAAAGCCTTCGGCCAACAGGTCGCTGAGCGCCTCGACCGGCAGTTCCGGGCCCTCATCGGGCTCGGCGGCAGCCAGGCGCTGCGGGTTCTGGGGGCGCAGGGCCTGTTTGGGGAGTTCGTTCGCCATGGTCGATATGGTGGCACCTTTGCGCAGACCTGCCCAGGGCTACTGCGGCGTGCGGCCCTGGCTGGTTAGCAACTGGCGGGCGTGTTCCAGCGCAGTATCGCGTTCGCCGTCGACGATGCCCAGCATCCGCGCCAGCTCGGCCAAGCGATCGTCGCCCTGCAGCCGCTGCAGCGTGGAGTGAGTGCGGCCGTCGCGCTCGCGCTTGATGACCTGCACATGGTGATCGGCGGCGGCGGCGACCTGCGGCAAGTGCGAGATGCAGATCACCTGCTGGCGCTCGCCAATTTCACGCAGGAATTTGCCCAGGACCAACCCAGTCGTGCCGGACAGCCCGGCGTCGGCCTCGTCGTAGATGGCAGTGGGCAAAACATTCACCGTATCGGCCAGTTGCAGGCCGCTCCACGCGGCATCGCCCAAGGCCCGCTGCACCGCCAGCAGCACGCGCGAAAGCTCGCCGCCCGACGCCACTTCATGCAGCGGTCCCTCGCTCTCGCCCAAGTTGGCCCGCAGCCACAGCGCGGCGCGGGTGTAGCCCGTGGCCGACAGTTGCTGCGCCTCGGCGCTGAGCTGCGCCCGCACGATGGCCGACGGCATCCCCAACTGCCGCACGACATCGCTGATCTTCTCGCCCAGCGGCCGGGCTGCCAGCTCGCGTCGCTCGTGGAGCTGCTCCGCAAGGCCCTCGCAGTGCTTGCGTTCCGTCGCCTCGGCGCGCTCCAGCTCGTGGGTGCGCAGTTCGTCGGTCGCGCCGTCCAGCTCGGTCGTGACTTGCGCGAGTCGCTCGACCATCGCGGCTTCGCTGCCGCCGTATTTGCGCATGGCACGGGTCAGAGCATCCAACCGCTCCGACGCGCGGGCCAATTCGCGATCGTCGCGTGGCAGGTTGCGCGCGTAGCTGGCCACGTCAAAGCCCAAATCGCCGGCAATCGCCTCCAGATCGCGGGCGCGCGAGGCCAGGTCGGCGATCTGGCTATCCACCGCCTCCAGCCGGCCCAGGGTGCGCGCCACCTTGGCTGCCAATTCGCCCATCCCGCCGGTCCCTTCCAGCGCTTCGTGGGCTTCGCCCAGTCCCTTGGCCAGCTTGTCCGTGGCGCGCAGCACGGCGATGCGCTGCTGCAACTCGGCCATCTCGCCGTCCTTGGGCGCAAGATCCGCAAGCTCTTTGTGCACATAGCGCAGGTAGTCCAGGCGGTCGGCGGCTTGGTGTTGACGCGCGCGCAGCTCGTCCAGCTCGCGGCAGATGCGCTGCCACGCCTGGTAGTGCTCGCCGTAGGCCTGCAGCAGCTCCAGGTGGCCGGCAAACCGGTCCAGGATGTCCAAGTGCGCCGCCGGTTCCAAGAGCCGGTGCTGCGCGTGTTGCGCCGACAGATCCACCAGTGGCGTCGCGATCTTGCGCAGCTGCGCGGCGGTGACCAGCCGCCCGTTGATCCAGCAGCGGCTCTTGCCCACGCCCTGCCCCACGACGCGCCGCAAGATCAGAGTGCCTTGATCGTCCAGGGCGATACCGTAATCACGCAACTCGGCAAGAACGCTGGGCTCGACCACGCCTTCGAATTGCGTCTCGACCTCGGCCTGGCTTTGGCCGTGGCGAATCGCTTTGTCGCTCGCGCGACCGCCCAGCGCCAACGCCAGCGCATCCAGCAGGATCGACTTGCCGGCACCGGTCTCGCCCGTGATGGCGGTCAGGCCGGGCCCGAGCGGCAGATCCACGGCCTCCAGGATGGCAAAGTCGCGAATCCGCAACGCTGTCAACATGCTGTGACCCACCTCAGCGCCGCGGAGGGCGGGCCAATCCCACCCAATTCCCGGCTACTTGGAGTGCTTGCTCGGTCGGCTGGCCGTGGTCGGCTGGGCGTCGTCGTCGGCCCACTCGGCCTCGTCCACCGCGTCGTACTCGTCGCCCAGGTCCTCGTCGTCGCCGTCGTCGCCGCCAAAATCGTGCGGCTCCACGCCGTCCCAGCCCAGCAGGGTCGGGTCCTCGCCCGTAACCGCCGACACGGCCAGCGCTTCGGTAACGCGGCGGGCCTTGCGCTCCGGCTTCTTCTTCAGGTCCAAGCGGATCGGCACGCCTTCGAAGTCCCAGGTTTCGCGGATCTGGTTGATCAAGAAGCGCTGGTAGGCCGGCGAGATCGCGCCCAGCATGTTGACCGAAATGACGAATCGGGGCGGTCGCACCGCCAGTTGGGCCCCGTAGTACATGCGCAGCTTGCGGCCGCGGAACGTGGGCGGCTGGACGCGCTCTTGCAACGCAATCAACCACTTGTTGAACTGGTGCGTCGGCACGCGGCGGTTGAAGTTCTCGTAGACCTTCTCCACCGTCTCAAAGGTCTTTTCGACCCGCTGGCCAGTCTTGGCCGACAGGAACACCTTGGGGCAATACGACAGGAACGGCATGATCCGTTCCAGGTCGAGCTCGTAACCCCGCGAGAGCTTGCTGTCTTTTCCCTCGACCGCGTCCCACTTGTTGATGGCCACCACGCAAGCACGACCGCGGTCCTGCACCAGCGCGGCGATCTTGCTGTCCTGGTCGCTCAGGCCCTGGCTCGCGTCTAGCACCAAGACGGCCACGTGGCTGCGCTCGATGGCGCGCACGGACTGGCTGACCGAGTACTGCTCGACCAAATCGTGGATGGCGCGCTTGCGGCGCAGACCGGCGGTGTCCACAAGTGTGAACGCGCGGTTGCGCCACGAGAAATCGACATCGATCGCGTCGCGAGTGGTGCCCGGCTGGTCGGCGCAGATGACGCGCTCGTGGCCCAACAGCTTGTTGATCAGGGTGGACTTGCCCACGTTCGGCTTGCCGACAAAGCACACGCGCACCCGCTCGACCCGCCCGCCGCGCACGCGCTCGAGCTGGGGCTTTTCGTCGTGGTCGGGCTCGCCCTCCCAGTGACCGCGTTCGCCCAGGGCGTTCTCCACGGCCTCCATCAGGTCCAAGACGCCGCGGTTGTGCTCGGCAGCGATCGGCCACACCTCGTCAAAGCCCAGCGCGTACATGGCCATGGCGTCCGCGTCCAGGCTCGCTGTGTCGGCCTTGTTGGCGCACAGAAACACGGGCTTCTGGGTTCGGCGCAGCACCCGCGCGATCTCTTCGTCGGCCGGCAGCAGACCTTCGCGCGCGCAGGTCATGAAGATGATGGCGTCGGCTTCGTCGATGGCGATTTGGGCCTGCTGGCGCATGAGCGGCAGCATCCCGTCCGAGTCGCCTGGGGCAAACCCACCCGTATCGATGACTTGGATCTGGTGCAGTCCGTACCGCGCCAGCGCGTAGTGCCGGTCACGAGTCACGCCGGGCGTGTCGAACGTGATCGCGGTCCGCTGGCCAATCAAGCGGTTGAACAGGGTCGACTTGCCCACATTGGGCCGCCCGACCAGCGCCACCACCGGCGGATTCCACGTCGGCGCGGCCGCGGCCGCTTCGTCCCAATCGGCGCCGTCGGTCGCGGCGCCGTCGTCCCAGTCGGGTCCGTCGGTCGCGGCGTCGCCGTAGTCGGCGTCGGCTTCGGCGAAGTCGTCGTCGTCCCCCAGCTCGCCGTCGGCGTCCAGATCGGCGTCCAGATCGGCGTCTTCGTCGACGTCCAACGCGGCAGCCGCGTCCAGGTCCGCGGCGGCGACCGCAGGGGCCGGGGTAGAGCGCCCTTCCTCGGGCTTGTCGGTGCGGCGGGTGCTCATGTCAAGTATCCAAAATCGCGTAGTTTCTCGATGCGCTCAGGCCAGTTGGGCTCGACCCGCACGTGCACTTCCAAGAACACTTTGCGGCCGGTCTGGCGTTCCATCTGCTTGCGTGCGGCGGTGGCGAGCGCCTTCATGCGCTGTCCTTGCTTGCCAATGAGGATAGCCCGCTGAGCCGGCTTTTCCACATGGACCAAAACCTGAATGTGGGTCAGGTCTTGCAGCTCCTCCCACACCTCGGTCTCGCAGGCCACGCCGTACGGCACTTCCTCGCGGGTCTGCAGGAACACCTGCTCGCGCACCAACTCCGCCGCCAGGAACCGCAAAGGCCGGTCGGTGAGCTCGTCCGCAGCAAATTCCGGTTGCCCCAGGGGCATGTACTTGATGATCTCGTCGACCAAGCCGCGCACCCCATCGGCGGTCCAGGCGCTGATGGGCACGATCGGCCCCACGCCCGGCGCCGACCCCAGCGCCTGCATCACTGGCAGCAGGTGCCGCGGCTTGACGATGTCGGTCTTGTTCAGCGCGATCATCCACTTGCGATTGTGCCGCAGGATCTCGCGGATGACCCCGCAGTCGCCAGGGTGAATCCCGCGGTGTAGCGCCAGCTCGCTCGCAGACTGTCGGTCATTTTCTACATTCGGATTTTCTTGGGTTTTGTCTTGCCCGTCGTCGTCGTCCAACTCGGCCGCGGCTTCGGCATCGGCCAGGTCGGGCTTGGTGCCGGCGCGCTCGGCCCAGCGGGCCGCTTTGGGCGCGTCCACGACGAGCACCACGACGTCCACCGTCTCCAACGCCTCCACGGCCTGGCCCACCATCGCGCGGTTGAGCGGCGTGCGGGCCTTGTGGATGCCGGGCGTGTCCAGAAACACCACCTGCGCCTTGGCCGTGGTCAAGATGCCGCGGATGTTGTCGCGCGTGGTCTGCGGTTTGGGGCTGACGATCGCCAGCTTTTCGCCCAGCAGGCGGTTGAGCAGAGTCGACTTGCCCGCATTGGGCTGACCGGCCAACACCGCCGCACCAAAGCGGAACTCGCCGGAGTCCACCGCGTCTTGGCGCGCCGCAACCTGAGCGTCGCTCAGCGGATCCTCGCTCCACGACCCGACCGAGTAGTCCGGTTCGTGGGCGCGTTCGACGATCGGCGCAGCCGTGACGGGCGGCTCTGGAGCAGCCACGACCACGGGATCCTTCAAAGGATCGATGGGTTGTGGGACGCCCGAACGCGTCATCGCCTGCTGGCGGCGCGGCTTGCGCACGGCGTTGGGCTCGTAGCGCGGGGCATTCGGCCGGTCCAGCGCATGGCCCTGGTCGCGGATACGGGGGGCGTCGCCAGGGCCGCGCGGACCCGAGCGGGGCGCATCGCTGTCGTGGCCAGGGGTCGCGGGCTTGTCGGCAGGGCGACGGCGCACAGCCCCGCCGCGGACCGAACCTTTTTCGCGCTTGGGCCGGTTGCTTTGCGGTCGACGGGGTGGGTGATCGGTGGGTCTGGTCATGGGGACGGCCTGGCCCGCCGGGCAGCGGGGGCGCAAGATTAAGCCCGAAATTGCCGCAAAGTGCAAGCGAATTCGGCCGCACCGCTGTCGGCGACGCCTGGCAAAGGCTCAACGAATCCGGCGCAGTACCGCCACAAAGAACCCGTCTGGGCCAAATTCCGGCGCCGGGTGCGTGGCCAGCCAAGTGGGGTCCGCGGCACCGATGCGCTGGCTGGACAACAGCTCAAAGGGTGCACCGCTCGCCAGGAATGCCGCGACCACCCCCTCGTTTTCGCGCTCCATCAGGCTGCAGGTGGCGTACACCAGCCGTCCTCCGACCTTGCAGTGCCGCGCCGCGCGCCGGGCAATCGCCAGTTGCTGAGCGGGGAAGCGCCCCAGCCAATCGGCGTCCAGGTGCCACCGCAGCTCGGGGTTGCGCCGCAGCGCGCCCGTCGAAGAGCACGGCGCGTCCACGACCACCACATCCACGGCGTCGACCAGATCGCGCAACGGCCGCTCGGACTTGTCCAGCACGCGCGTCTCGACCGCAAGTCCGGCCCGTTCGGCGCGCCGCTTGCACTGCTCCAAGCGGTCGGCGTGGGTGTCACAGGCCACCAGTCGGCCCGCTTGCGGCCCGCCGGCAACCGCCAAAGCCGCCCCCAGCGCGAGCGTCTTGCCGCCAGCACCCGCGCACCAATCGAGCACAGTCTGCCCCGGCACGACCGCAGCCGCTTGCACAATCCGTTGACTTCCCTCGTCTTGGATCTCGAACCGCCCCTCGGCAAAAGCCGCCGTCGCCGTGACCCGCGCCGACTCGACACACCACAACCCGTGGCCCAGCCCCGGGATCGCGATCGTGGCGATGTCCTGCTTGGCCAGCTCGGTCGCCACCGCGGTCCGGGTCGCCTTGGCTGGATTGACCCGCAGCGTCAGGGGCCCGCGGTGGTTGAGGTAGCGCAGCACCAGCTCGGCGCGCTCGGTATCCCACTGCTCGCGCAATTGCCTGACGAATTCGCCAGTATAGCCCAGGTCGACCGCCGCTCGCTCGTCGGCCGGCCAAGCGTGACTGGCATAGCTGGCCGCACGCAACGCAGTTGCCAGTTGGTCGGCGCTGGCCGGCAAGTTGTTCGCCAAAGCAGGGTTGCGCTGGAGCAGGCCGTGCAGGGCGGTCGGCTCGTTCTTCTTGGTGGGTTGGCGCGGCTGCCCGTGCGGGTCCAGGTCGCTGAGCGCCAGCAGGGCCAACACGCGGGCCTGCCTGGGATCGCACGCCCTTGGATCCAAAGCATGTTCCGGCTTCTGCCGCCCCCGCAAGGCCAGCGAAGCCAGCGCCAACAAGCCCAAGCGCCGCAAAGTGTGCCAGTGAATCTGCGCCGCCGCCTGCCGCTCCTTGGCGCCCAGTTGGGGCGCATGTCCCAAGGCCATCTCGAGCGCGGCATCCGCATAGCGCAAGTTCTTTTCCAGCGAGCGCCGCAGCGCTTCGGTCAAGACGTCCAACCCCAACGGACGCAGATACATAGGCTTCTGCTCGCCCGACCACGCCGGCCGCTGCTGCAGGTAGGCCGCCAATCGCGCCATCGCCTGGCCACGGTGGCTCACCGCGTGCTTCTGCTCCGCGGCGGCCGTGGCAAAGGTCTGGCCCAACTCGTGCGACCAGAACAGCGGGTCGTAGCCAAAACCGCCGTCTCCTTCCTCGGTTTGCAGCAGCCGCCCATGGCAGCGCCCGACAAACGCCCGCCACGGCAGCCCGTCGTCACTATGGCCACAGCCTGGACCGGCCGCCAGCGGTCCCGCCAGCACCAGCGTGCACTCGAACCAAGCACTGCGGTCCGCCGCGAGCGCCAGATCTTGCAGCACTTGCTTGCGGTTGCGGGCATCCGTTGGGACATCCACCTCAGCCGGACGCCCCTGCACGTCGGCCCAGCGGGCACTGTGGAGCCCAGGCTTGCCGCCCAACGCCGCCAGGCAAAGCCCCGAGTCGTCCGCCAGGACCGAGACTTCCATGTCGCCGTGGAGGCGCGCGTGGCGCAGGGCCGAGAGCGCCTTCAACAACCCGTTTTGCACAAAGGTTTCGCCGTCCTCTGCCACGTCGGGTAGCGGCGGCAAGACGCTGGTCGTCCACAGCGCCTGGCGCTGAGCCAACCACTCCGCCGGCCCCAGAGCCTGCACGCCCAGAACCGCTGCCGTTTCTTGCAGTTCCTTGAGCTTCTTGGAGTTGGCACTGGCCAGCAGCAGTCGGGGCAGGTGGTTCACGGTGGGCTCACGACGGCTCTGGCCGGCAAGGCGCGCAGTGTACGTCTGGGTCGCGGGCGACGGAAGCGCGGCGATGCGCAGCGGTAGGTTGTCTTGATTCTTGGAGCACATGCGTCTAATGTGCAGACGTCGCTGGCCTACCCAGGTCGGCTGCATGATTTTGGCTGCTGCCTGGGCTGCGGCAGCCGCTTCGAGGCGCGCATGTCCCGTTTCAATGGCTTTGACTTCTTGACCAAACTTCGCCTCGGCCGCGCGACCAACGTGGCCTTGCTGATGGCGATGGTGGGCGCAGTGCTGAGCGTGGTAGCGGCCTGCTCGGGCCAGAGCATTCGCGACCCCGACAACGACGAAAAGAAAGAGAAGTCAAGGCCTTTCAAGGCCACCGAGCCCACCAAAGATAATTTGAACGAAGGCATCGGCGATCGCGAAGACTGGCGCTTTTGGGTACCCGACAAGAACGGTAAGGGCGAAGTCCGCGTGGAAGTCAGCAAGTGGGAAGACAGTTCGTCGCTGCAGGCGATGGTCACCGTCTTTGACGAGGCCGGCACGCAACTTGCGCAAAAGCCGATGAATCAGGCCAATCCGACCGTCCGCGAGCAGTTCCCGGTCGAGGGTGGCCGCAAGTACTACGCCCGCTTCAAGCTCGTGTCTGGCAAGGGCGAGTACATCGCCGAGATGAGCGAACCCCTGGATCCCTGCGCGTCGTGCACCGACAAGCAGGAATGCCAAGAGGGCAAGTGCATCGACAAGCCGTGCGGCGGTCCTTGCCCCGACGGCATGATCTGCAACCGCGACAAGAACGAGTGCATCAAAGGCAAGGAAAAGCCTGAAAACAAGTGCGAAAACGTCACGTGCTCCAAGGGCGAGATGTGCGCGCGCTCAAGCGGCAAGTGCATCCCCATCCCCGAGAAGAAGGACACGCCCGAAGAAAAGAAGGACGCCGGTATCGACTGCGACGTGTTCGAGGCGCAAGACGCCGGCACCGGCTCGGTGCTCAAGCTGAGCGCCGGCGAGAACAAGGGCGTCAAGAAAGGCATGTCCGGCTCGGTCAAGGGCGTCAAGGGCGGCTCGTTCACCGTGACCGAGGTCTATCCGACCCGCTCCAAAGCGAACTGCAAGGTGCCGGCCGCCAAGGTCCCGGCGGGCAGCAAGGCCACCATCCGTCCGTAACGACACAAAGGGCAAGCATGATCGAGTTGCGCCGCTGGCTGCCGTGGCCCCCGCTGTCTACGGTGCTGTCGACGGTTCTGCTCACGGTGTCTTGTTGCGCGATGGCCTGCTGTGCCAAGCCCACCGCGCCCACGCCGCCACCCGCCTCGGCCACCACGGCGGAACCAAGCAATGTTGCGCACGAAACTGGGCCGCTGTTGGGTCGACCGCATGTCACGCTGCTGGTCGTCACGGATTGGCAGGCCACACTCAAGCCGTGCGGCTGTACGGTCGACCTGCAAAAGGGCGGCATCGAGCGCATCAACAAGTGGGTGAACGATGCGCGCACCGCCGATCCCTCGCTGCTGGTCGTGCACGCGGGCAGTCTGCTTTTTGACGCCGAATCGCAAAGTTCGCCGGCCAAGCAAGCGCAACTGGCCTTGCGGCGCGAGGTGTTCCTGCAAGGCTTGGGCCGGCTTGGGCTGGCCGCGGCGGTCCTGTCGGGCTGGGACCTGCAGCAAGGCGGCGAGGCCGTCGAAAAAGCCTACAGCGAGGCCAAGTTCGCGCTGACGGCCCTGGGCTATACAGGCAGGCTGGCGGGCGTGACGCCGGGGCGCCTGGTGGCCACCGCCAGCGGCGCCAAGGTGGGCCTGCTGGGTGTGGATCCCACCTGGCTGCCGGCCGACTTGCCGGCGCAAGCCAAAGCCGTACAACCCGCGGTGGCCGATTTGCGCCGCCAGGGCGCCCAGGTGGTGGTGCTGCTGTCGAACCTGGGATTGCGGGCGTCGCGAAAATTGATTCGCGAAGTCAAAGACATCGACGCTGTGGTCATCGGCCAACTGGACGAGAAAGTCGAACCGCTGACCGACTTGGACCGCGAGGGCGACACGTTGATCCTGCACGCGGCTCGCCATGGCGCCTGGTTCACAGCCGCCACCTTGGTCCCGGCCGACGGTCGCGGTCCCTGGCGCGAGGCGTCGGAGTATTTGCCGGGTGCAGCCAAGGACTTGCAGTTGCGCCGCGATGCCCTGGCCCAGCGTCTGCAGCAGGCCCGCGAGCGCAACATGGCCGGCATCGAGCAAGCCATGCCGTTCTACCAGGCGCAGTTGCGCGATCTGGACCAACGAATCGCCGCGGCCAAGGCGGTCGATCCCGCCAAGGCGCCGCCGGGCCGGCTCGTGGCCTACCAGGCGGTGGGGCTGGACTGGTCGGCACCCGTCGATCCGGCCACGGAAGAGCTTGTCAAAGGCTACGACGCCAAAGCAGCTGAATCGGCCGAGAAGTTGGCCAAGGAGCCGTTGCCCCCGCTGGCGGGCCAGCCCCGCTACGTGGGTCAACCGGCGTGCCTGGACTGCCACACCGAGGTGCAGGAGTTCGTGGACCACGACTTCCACACCCAGGCCTGGAAAACCCTAGAGAAAGACAACAAGACCAAGGACTTGGACTGCGTCCCCTGCCACGTGACCGGCTGGGCCAAGCCCGGCGGCAGCGCCTTTGGCAATCTGGACGTGTTCAAGTCGGTGCAGTGCGAGGCTTGCCACGGCCCCGGATCGGCGCATGTGGCGGATCAGCAAGGCAAAGGTCCGTCGGCGCCGCTGGGCCAGGTGGCGGTCGCGGCGTGCAAGCCGTGCCACAGCGACGTGCACTCGCCGCGCTTTGACTACGAGCGCTACCGCGAGCACCTGCTGATGCCCGGCCACGGCAAGCCTCTGGTCGGCAAGGCTCCCAAGAAATGAGCGCGGCTCGGCTGCTTACGTGGTGCTGCGCCGCCTTGCTGCTGCCCCGCCTGGCGCTGGCGGCCGAGGATCCCGCCGATCCGTCGTCGCGCCCTCCGCTGCACAGCGCAGGCCCCGAACAGCCGCCGCCGCCCAAGGATCTGCTGTACGACGGCAACTACACCAGCTTTTTGGCGGGTCTGCTGCTGCCGCGGCTGGATCGAGCGCTGCCGGGCCTGGACAAACAGGGCTTGGGCGTGGCGTTGGCTGGGCGCTTCTCAGTGATCACTCAGTTCACGGATGTGGCGCTGCACCTGCAGCACGGTCAGTGGAGTGGCAGCGGCGCCAGTCTGCTGCGCACCGAGCTGGGCGCCACGGTGGCGCTCCACCCAGCCTTTCCGCTGATCGTATTCAATTCCTGGGGCTACGACGTCATCAGCGGCATCCACGGCTACTTGGGCGTGTCGCTGGCGCGAATCGCCCTGGACGGCAGCGCGGCGGTGGCGGCGACGGGGCAAACGGACAACCCGAACAGCGATTGGCGGCCCAGCCTCAGCGCGGGGTTGGGGGCCGACATCCCCATCAGCCCGCGCGATCGCCACTCGGGCTGGTGGCTGACCGCCCGCTACGAACTGCGCTGGACCCGCTTTGGCGCAGCGACGCCCGATTGGAACCTGGGCGACAGCCAAGCCATGATTCTTATTGGCTACCGCAGCTACGACAACGGCTACCTGCGGGTGCCGCGCCCGTTCTGACGGGCGGCGTCGACTACTGCCACAGCCGAACGCCGGCGACCCAGGTGCTGAGCGAGTTGTCGTCGATGTGGAAGTACTCGTAGCCGCCGTACACTTCCACGCTGCCCAGGATCATGCCCGCGGTGGCCCTGAGCGTATTGGCTGAGGCCTCGCCGATCACGCCAATGTCGCCCTGCAGCGACAGGATGAGCGGTTTGACGGGGTAGATGTCCGCGCCGTACAAGAAGAATGCCCCCACTGCGGCCTCGTGGTCGTTCAGCGGCATCCAACGCGCGCCCAGGCCGGTGCGGAACTGGGCATAGGGACTCTGGGCAAACAGCATCGAGCCCCACAGGCTGCCAATCCACAGCTTGTCGACGCCGCCTTCTGGCAAATGTTCCCAGTAGTTGCGCAGGTCGCCGCCCAGTTCCAAGCGGTGGTAGCCCGACCACAAGAAGCCGCCGCCCACGCGATAGAAGCTTGCGTCGGCCATGCCGCCCTCGCCCCACGCCGCAGGGCCGAGCCGTAGCCCAAGGCCTTTTTGCCGCCCTCGCTGGGCGCGCTGGGCAGCGGCGGCGTCTGGCCCTGGATGCGCATGTAGCCGTCGATGCCATCTTCGTAGGGCGCCCCAGGGAAGGCGCACGAGCGGCCCCAGTCGTCGCCCATCAGCGCGTGCGGCCAGGTCCACGGGCCCAGCATCCACCAATACCAGCTGCCTGGGCCCCAGTCGTAGGCACCGTACCCATAGCCATAGCCGTAGCCAGAACGGTAGCCGCCGCCGTACGAGCTAGAACCGCCCCAGCCGCCGTGGCTGCTGTGGCTCGACGAGCCGCTGGAGTGACTGCTGGACGAGCCGCGCGACGACGACCGCGAACCGCTGAGGCGACCGGCAAAGGCCTCGCTGGGCAAGGCGAGCAGCAGCGCCAGCCCAAGGAGCAGCGACATCTTTGATTTGGCTGAGGTTTGCGGGCGCATCGAGCCTCCCGGCGGCCGGACGCGGGGCCGCACAAGACTTCAACGCGCGAGGGCGACGGTTTGTTCAGCGGCTAGGTAAAGAACTTGCCGTTGCGCTCAGCCAGGTCGACCAGCAGCTGGCAGGGCTTGAAGCGCTTGCCGAACTTGCCCTCGAACTCGCGAAGCCGCGCCACCACCTGCCGGGCGCCGTGGCGATCGACGTAGCGGAAAGGCCCACCCTCGAACGGCGGGAAACCGATGCCCATCACCGCGCCCAGATCGCCGGCATACGCGTCGCGCAAGATGCCTTCTTGCAAGCACAATGCCGCCTCGTTGACCAGCCCCAGAATCAGGCGGTCGGCCATTTCGCGCCAGTCGGCGCTGCGGCTGCCCTTGCCGCCGGGCAGGTGCTTGTACACCGTCTCGTCGATCAGCTTCTCGCCGTGCTTGCCCTGCAGGGACTTGCCGTCCTTGTAGAGGTAGAAGCCCTTGTTGTTCTTGCGGCCCAGGCGGCCCTCTTCCAGCAGCGCGCTCGACACGTCGGGCGGCAACTGCATCCGGTCGCCGTAGTAGTGCTTCATCGACTTCAGCACCTTGACGCCCACGTCGATGCCCACCTCGTCGGTGAGCGTGATCGGCCCCACTGGGAAGCCGACCTTGGTCGCCGCCTCGTCGATGTCAGCCAGCTGGTAGCCGTCCAGCGCCAGGAAGATCGCCTCCGCCATGTAGGGCACCAGGGCGCGCGTGGTGTAGAAGCCCGCGCAGTCCTTCACGACGATCACGTGCTTGCCCATCTTGCGGGCCACGTCCACCGTGGTCTTGGTCACCTCGGGCGCGGTCTTGTCGGTCACGATGACCTCGACCAGCGGCATCTTCTCCACCGGGCTGAAGAAGTGCATGCCGATCACGCGCTCGGGGTGCTTGGCCTTGGCGGCGATCTCGCTGATCGGCAGCGCGCTGGTGTTGCTGGCAAAGATGCCGCCCACCTGGGTCAGGTCTTCGAATTCCGCCAGCAATTTCTGCTTGAGGGCCATGTCCTCGAACACGGCTTCGATCAGCACGTCGGCGCGCCCAAAGCCAGCCCAGTCGGTGCCGCCCGAGATGCGCGCCATGCGCTCGTCCATGCCACTCTGGCCATAGACCTTGCGCTTCTTGGCCTTGCCGTACACCTTGCGCGCATAGTCCAGCGCCTTGTTGATCGCCGCAAAGTCGCGGTCCTTCAGCCGCACCTCCACGTTGTTGTCGGCCAGCACGGTGGCGATGCCCGCGCCCATCAGGCCGGCGCCCAGCATGCCCACGCGAGCATACGGGCGGGCCTTGACGTTGTCGGTCCCTGGGCCGTCGTCCTTCTTCAGCTGGGTGATCGAGGCAAACAGGTGCCGCAGGCCCGCGCTCTCGGGCGTGTTCAGCAGATCGCCAAAACCGCGCGCCTCGGCCTCGAAGGTGCCCTTGTCGACCACGTCCAAAATCCGCAGCGGCGCCGGGTACATCCCTTTGGTCTGCTTCATCACCTGCTTCTTGGCCTGGGCCAGCACCACCTTCTTGCCCAGCGGGTTTTCTTCCAAGAGCATGTGCTGCAACTGCTCTTTGACCGGCGGCTTCTTCTTGGGCTCGGCCTTGCCGTGCACCAGGTCGCGGCACAGCCCAATCGCCGTGTCCAGCAGCTGACCCTGCGGCACCGCCTTGTCGACCAGGCCCATCTTCAGCGCCTTGGAAGCGCGGATGTTCTTGCCGGTCAGCATCATGTCCAGCGCGCCCGCCAGGCCGATCAGCTTGGGCAGGCGCACCGTGCCACCCGCGCCCGGCAGCAGGCCCAGCATCACCTCGGGCAGCGCCAGCTTGGTCTTCTTGTGCTCGCTGCACACGCGCGCCTTGCACGCCAGCGCCAGCTCCAGACCGCCGCCCAGCGCCTCGCCGTGAATGGCGGCCACGGTGGGGATCTTCAGCGCGGCCAGCTTGTTCATGGCCTCTTGGCCCTGCTTGCTGATCTTCTCGCCGTCCTGGGCGGTCTTGACCTGGCCCAGGTCGTCCAGGTCGGCACCGGCGATAAAGCCGGTGTCCTTGCCCGACGCGATCACCAAGCCCTTGATGGCGCTGTTCTTCTGCAGGTCCGCGAACACCGACTCAAACTGGGGCAGCAAGCTGAGCGACAGCGTATTGACCTTCTTGCCGGGGCAGTCGATCCACAGGATGGCGATGCCGTCGGCGTCGGGGGCCTGCAGCCGCATGGAAGTAAGGGTGATACCCATGATGTCCTCGCAGTTTCTAGAGGTTTGGAGCGATCAGTCGATTTCGACCACGAGCGCCGAGCCCATGCCACCGGCGGCGCAGGCGGTACCCAGGCCGATGGTTTTGTTGTTCTGGCGCAAGGTGTTGACCATGGTGTTCAAGATCCGGATGCCGGTGGCGGCAAACGGGTGACCGTAGGCCAACGATCCGCCGCGCACGTTCAGCTTGGCCATGTCGATTTCGCCCAGCGCCTTGTCGCGCCCAAGCTTGCAGCGGAAGAACTCGTCATCCTTGAACATCTTCAGGGCGCTGAGCACCTGCGCGGCAAACGCTTCGTGGATCTCGATGAAGTCCACATCTGCCAACTGCAGTCCGCCGCGGTCCAGAGCGATCGGCGACGAGTAGACGTTGCCCAGCAGCATGTTCTCGCGCGGGTCCTGGCCAGCAAACGCGTAGCTGCGCACGTAACCCAGGATCGGCAGACCCAATTCCTTGGCGCGCGACTCGCGGGCGAGCAGCACGCACGCGGCGCCATCGGTCAGGGCCGAGCTGGTCGCGGCCGTGATGGTGCCGTTGCGCTTGTCGAACACCGGGCGCAGCTTGGCCAGCTTTTGCGGATCCATGTCCGAGCGAATGAGGTTGTCCGCATTCACCGGGCCCTTGGGCGTCTGCACGGTGATGAGCTCGGGGGCGATCAGGCCCGCCTGCACGGCCGCGTAGGCGTTCTTGTGCGACGCGATGGCCAGCGCTTCTTGATCCTGGCGCGAGATCGCAAAGTTCTGCGCCATCTCTTCGGCGTGCTGACCCATCGTCAGGCCGGTGTAGCGCTCGGTCAGGGCCGGCGGCGACGGCAGAAAGTCCAGCGGATTGAGGCCGCTGGCCTTCTTGAGCAGGTCCATGCCCTTGGCCTTTTGCAGGTCCTGTAGCTTGTCGACCACCGATTTCTTGTAGGTCACGGGCGCGTGGCTGGTCACGTCGACGCCGCCGCACAGCACGACGTCCGAGCTGCCGGCCCAGATGGACTCGCAACCCGAAGCCACCGCCTGGAAACCCGACGCGCAGGCCCGCGACACCGAGAAGCCGTGGGCGTGGTACATGCCCAAATTCATCGCGACTTCGCGGGCCACATTCGGGCTGCGCACAACCGAGATCACCGTGCCCCAGATCACCTGGTCCACGGCTTGCTTGGGCAATTCCAGGCGGAAAAGCAGCTCGCGGGCCACTTGCGTCGAAAGTTCAACGGGGTCCACATCGTTCAGGTCGGACCAAGATCGCGAGAAGGGAGTGCGCAAGCCGCCGCAAATGGCGACGCGATCGCGCTTGAGGTGCAGGCGACGGAACGAGTTTTGCGGCTCGGGCGCGGCGTGGGCACCGCGCGAGGGGGGCGCAGCCGACTCGGCCAAAGCGGTGTCGGGCCGTGCGGTGTCGGGCCGTGCAGTGTCGGGCAGTGCGGTATCGGGTAGCAGGCTTGGGGTTTCAGTTGCAGGGGTCTTCTTGCGCGTCGCCATGGCTTCCTCGTTGGCAGGGCCGACCAACCGCCCCAATGCCGAGCAGCCAATTTGCGACGCACCGCGTCATAAGTCAACGGGACTTCGTCGCGATTGCGTCATTTTTCAAGGGGCGCAGCTTTTGGCCAACAAGCCGGAACAACAACGGAACTTGACCGTTGCGATCTCAGAGCACGGCAATCGCGCCCGGCAGGTCGGTCAGCGCGATCTCGCCAATGATCGCCCGCGTTTCCACGCCGTGGCGGGCCAGGGCCAGCAGCAGTGTGTCTGCGTGCGCCGGTGGCACGGCGATGAGCAGCCCTCCCGAGGTCTGGGCGTCGGCCATCAGCAGCCGATCCGCCTCGGTCAGATCGGCCGAGAATGTCGTGTTCTTCGAAGCATAGGTCAAGTTTCGCTTGGAGCCTCCTGGGCAAAGCCCTTGCGCCGCCAGCCCGCGCACCTGGTGCATCCAAGGCATGCGCTCAAAGGTCAAGCGGGCGCCCAAAGCGTCGCCGTAGCGGCGACTGCTGGCCCGGAGCATGTTGGCCAAGTGGCCGAGCAAGCCAAAGCCGGTCACGTCGGTGCAGGCCGACACGCCGGTCTCGACCATGGCTTCCGCGGCCCCTGCGTTCAGGGTGGTCATCGAGGCAACGGCTTCGCCCAAGTCCTCGTCGCTGATCACCCCGCGCTTGCGGGCCGTGGTCAAGACGCCCGTGCCCAGGGCCTTGGTGAGCACCAGCAGATCACCCGGTTTGGCCCCGTCGTTGGCCACGACGCGGTCCGGATGGACCAACCCGGTCACAAACAGACCAAACTTAGGCTCTTTGTCCACGATCGAGTGGCCGCCAGCGATGACGATTCCGGCCTGGTCGCAAATCGCCTGGGCTCCCTGCAGAATCCGCGACAACCCCGCTGGACCCAAATCCGCCATCGGCCAGGCGACGAAACTCAGCGCAGAAATCGGCTTGGCCCCCATCGCGTACACGTCGCTCAGGGCGTTGGCGGCGGCGATGCGACCGTAGTCAAAGGGGTCGTCGACGATCGGCGTAAAGATGTCGACCGTCTCGACCAACGCCAGCTCGGGGGTCAGGCGAAAGACCGCGGCGTCGTCGCTGGTGTCGTACCCAATCAGCAGGCGCCCATCCTGACGCGCGGGCAGCGTCGCCAAAGCGGCGACCAAGTCGACTTGGGCAATCTTGGCCGCACAACCAGCGGTGGCCGAGAGCGAGGTGAGCGGCGGAAGGGGGACCGGGATGTGGGGTTCGTGCGCCATTGCGACCTCGCCTACCCAAAGGGGCGCAAGAGGATTGCGCACAAGCGGCCGCCGCCGCAAGTGAGGCGGTGCGCGCGCGACAACTCGGTGACCGCAGGGCGTTGGCTGCGCGCGACTGCGCTTGGGCGTGGCGCCGGCCGCAGGGTCTGCTACTCTGCAACGCGGCGCAGCGCCAGTGGGCAGGTCAGAAGTTGCAGCGAGGCTGGAGCACTACAACCTGTGGCTGTGGGAATCTGCGGGCGCGGCGCGGCTGGCGGCCGGCGGCTTTGCCAGCATTCCTGATTGCTGTTCTATGGTTGCACGGATGCGCTGGCAGCGACAAGCCGGCCACGATCCAGGCCAGCGCCGGCTCGGACGCCGGTGATGTCAGCGCGGGCGATGTCCCGAGCGGCGACAGTAGCGGCCAGGCCGATACCAAGAAAGTCGGCACTGTGCCCGTGATCGGCAAAGTCGACCCCGACGAGGGCCCCAGCGGCGGCACGCAAATTGCCACGATCACCGGCCACCACTTGGGGCAGGCTTGGCAGGTGCTGTTTGGGCCCAGCCCGGCGCTCAGCGTGTTTGTCATCGACGACAACACCCTGCAAGTCACCGTGCCGCCCCAGCCCGCCGGCGTCGTCGACGTGACGGTACGTTCGACGGGCCAGCCTGACGCAACCCTGCAAGGCGCCTACCGATATCTGGCCGAGGTGGGCCTCAGCAGCTTGTCACCGGCGCAGGGGCCGGCAAGCGGCGGCACGGCCGTAACCGTGACGGGGAGCGGGTTTGTGCCCGGTACGCGCTTTGTGTTCGGCGACCGGCAGGCCCTGGCAACGGTGATCTACGACGAGCACACCGCGGCGCTGTTGAGCCCGCCCGGAAGCCCAGGGAAAATCAACGTCTTTGCGGTGAACGGCGACGGGCAAGCCAAGTTGCCCCAAGCGTTCTGGTATCGCGCGCCGCCGCAATTGCAGCAAGTCGACCCGGCGACCGTGCCGCTGGCCGGTGGGGTGCAGGTCACACTGCGCGGGACGGGCCTGACCGGCAAAGGACTGCAAGTCAAGTGGCTGCAGGGGGACTTGGCGATCAGCAGGCCGGTCATCGCAAGTGCGGCCAATGGCACTGCGTTGGTGGTCGAACCGCCGGCCCAGGCCCAGCCCGGCACCTGGAGCGTGCAGGTGGCCACGGCAGACGGCGCAAGTACCTTGACCGACTGCTTCTACTACGTCGACGGTTCCGTGGCCACGGCCGTACTGGGCGTGTCGCCGGCGGCGCAACCGCTCAATCTGCTGCAGCCCGCAACGGTCGCGGTGTCCGGTCAGTTTGACGACAAACAAGTCACTGGCATGACTGTTCGTTTTGGCGGTGTGGTGGCAAAGGTGCTGGGGGTCCAGAATGGACCGCCGTCGGCCCACGCTGGAGCCTCGCTGCAAGTCCAACCGCCGCCCTGGGCAGAGCCGGCGGTCGTTGACGTTCAGGTCGAAGTCAACGGCATTGCCTTGAGCAAAACCAAAGCGTTTTCGTACACCGCGGCCAAGCCCAAGGTCCTTGCCGTGACGCCGACGCAGGTGAGTTCGGCCGGGGGCACGCCCGTGACGGTGCAATTGCAGGCGAGCAACGGCCACGGCGCCGTCACAGCGGTGCGGATCGGCGCGCTCCAGGCCTCGCATCTGCAGGATTCGGCAAGTGTTTCGGGGGTGGTCCCCACGGCTACGGGTGCCGATCGCGCGGTGGCGGTTCAGGCGCCCGCAGGAAGCCCAGGGCCGGCCGACGTGCTGGTGCGGTTCGCCGACGGCAGCGAGGCCTTGTTGGTCAATGCGTGTACGTTCTTTGACCCGATTCCGTCCGTGCTGGGCGTAGTTCCCGGACGCGGCGCGATCGCCGGCGGCACGATCGTCACGCTGGTGGGCAGTAGCCTGGACCACATGAACGGCCTGCAGCTGGGCGGAACGTCAGTGACGAGTTGGCAGGACCTGGGCGGCGGCGCGGTGCGCTTCAAGACCCCGCCCGGCAAGGCGGGCCCGGCTTCGCTGCATGTGCGGTTCGACTCGGGGCTAGAGGTCGATCATGCCAAGGCCTTCACCTACTTCGATCCTTCTTCTGGCGACATCGGCACCTGGGGCGAGCCGATTGATGGCGCCGTCAATGTCACGGTGCTGCAAAAGGGCCAGATCGGCGTGGTGCCCGACGCCACCGTCGCGATTGGCAGCGATCCCAAGAAGGCCGTGGTCGGCAAGACCAACGGCAACGGCCAGGTGACCTTGTCGCTCCCGAACCTGACCGGGCCGCTGCACGTGCACGCGAGCAAGACGGGGTGGACGGCCGGCTCGGTGATCGCGCTGGGCGTAGAGAACGTGACGATCCGTTTGGCCGCGGTGACGACCTCAAGCGGCCAGGGGCCGCCGAACAACGACGACCCCAAACCACTGCCCGCGACGGTCACCGGCACCGTGATCGACGCCGCCAAGTACACGCAATACCCTATGGGCACCTGCAAAGGTCAAGCCGCCGTTGCCGGCAATTGCGCGCCCTGTACGGTGGACAACGACTGCTTGGGTCAGGCCACTTGCGAGCAATTGCGCGCCCCGCTGATGGTCAGCGCACCGGGAAGCACCGGCGATTCGGCCAAATTTTGCGCGGCGATCTGCAGCAACGCCAGCGACTGCCCCAGCGACTTTGAATGCCGCGCTGTGGGGAACGATTTGACGGACGCGCATTTGCGTTGCGTTCCCAGCGTCGGCAAGCGCGAAGTCCGCTGCGAAGGCGCCAGTCCGTGGATTGGCGGGGGCGCTCCCAACTCGCCCTTTGGAACCGCCGACGAAGGCGGCCACTTTACGGTCGAAGTCACGCCCGGCGACACGGCCGTGATCTGCAAGGCCGGCTATGTAGACAAAAGCACTGGTGAATTTGTTCCACTGAGTCTAGGTCTGACCCGCGGCCTGTTCCTGGTGCCCGGCGATGCGATCGACGGCGTAGTGGTCGCAGTGAATGTGCCGATGGACCGCAGCATCCGCGTCAAGTTGGACCACATTCCCATGGGTGCCGAGGCGACCGGGCAGCGCTATGTCGTAGCGGGCCTGGACCTGGGGTCGGAAGGCTACCTGCCGCTGGGCACGACGACGACCTATCAGGTGACCGATACGTTGGTGCTGGCGCGCCAGCCCGCGCCGTCGCTGTGGTCGGGCAAAAACGGCAACCTGCGCTACGAGTTCTATGGTGGGCTGTCGCAGCCCTACGGTGGCCCGCCGCTCAGTCTGTCGCAGTCGCCGGGCCTGGATCCGCGCGGCCTGGACCGCTATGCGGTGCTCACTGTGGGCCAGGCCGCGGCAAGCGAAAGTGAAGGTGGCGTGGGGGTTTTGCTGGCGACAGCCAGCGCCGCGGACCTGCGCGTGGCGGTGGGCGAACAGGGACGCATCGTTCACTGGACTGGCGGCAATTTTACCGAACAGCCCAGCCCGTCGCCGCTGACCTGGCGCGCCGTGTGGCTGCCCGGCGACGTGACCGGCGATGGCTGGGTGGGCGGCGAAGAGGGCTACATCGCGCGCCACGCCGACCTGGGGTGGAAGCTGTGGGGGCGCCTTGGCACGCGCACCATCGTCGCACTGGCGGGGCGCGCGCACGACGACGCCTGGGCCGTCGACGCGGGTTCGCAGTTGTGGCACTGGGACGGCAGCAGTTGGACCGGCGTGGCCGGGCCGTGGCAACCGGGGACCATGCCAGGCAAGTACGACCCGACCCCGCCACCCAAGCAAATTCGGTCAGCTTGGCACGCACCGAGCGGCAATCTGTACTTGGCGGGCGACGAGGGCAACCTCATCCGGGCGACATGGACTCCCGCCACCGTGCCGGGGGCCCCTACGCCGACTGCGCAATTCCAGACCTTGCCTTCCGGCACCTGGCTCAGCTTGAACAGCGTGACCGGCACCAGCGACAGCGATGTGTGGCTCTGCGGAGATCACGGCTACTTGGGCCACTGGAACGGCGCCAAGATGCAGACCATCACCAGCGGCACGACCCAGAGTCTGCAGGCTATTCAACTTGCCGACGGTCAAGGTGTTTTTGCGGTGGGTGGGCGCGGAACCTGGCTACAGATCAGCGCAACGGGCGCGGTGATCGATCGTTCGCCCAAAGATTTGCGGGTCGACTTGCGCGGCGTGCTGCCCACCTTTGACGGTGACCACGTGGCAGTGGGCGTGCCGGTGCTGGTGATGGGCCCGTACCTCGAGATGCCGCTTCTGCAATTGCCTGCTCCGGGCCAGAGCTTGAGTGGCCCCACGGGCACCGGGCGGGTCGTGTGGACGGCCAAACCGGGCATCGACCCAACCTTGAACATGCTCCGCCTAGCCGACGACAACTACCAAACGCGCTGGGAGATGCTGGTGCGCGGCAACGTCACGGTGGTTGAGCTTCCTGATTTTACTGCGTTTGGTGTGGACTCGCCGCTGCCGACCGGCACGGCCTACGTGCGCCTGTGGCGCATCTACAATACCGGACTCGACGTCGACAATTTCACCTTCAAGGGGCTATCGTCGGCGGGCTGGCGCTCGTGGGCCTACATGGTCCGCAGCACCGAGGAGCCGCCGTGGATTCCCAGTGGGCAGCAGCAACCCTCGTCGGGAACGCCGCAGCCGGGCTTCGACCCGCCCTGGCCCAAGTAAGGCTCTGTAATGAGTTAACTTGAGCATTTCGGCTGCTGGGTGGGCCGCAAGCTCACGGCCTTTGGGCCGATTCGCCGCAGCGGCGTTCGGAAGTGATCGACTTGTTTCGAGACAGACCCCAATACGCACCCCACCTGATTCACGCCAGTGCGCTTCTTCTGACCCGTTGTGCAACTGGCGAGAATCAGGCGGGGACCCCGGTTCGGGCCCTGGGAATTGCCCGAGTTTTCGATGCGATTCGAACGGAACCGGTATAACATCGTTGCAACCATCGTCCCGCTCCCCTTAGGACGAGCACACAGGTTCAAATGCACGTTCTTGCCCGTATGTCCCTGCCGGCGTGGTCCGGGGTGGTCTTGGCCATCACTGCGACCGTCGCGGCCGTGCAGGCTCAGGCCGAGCCGCCCAAGGCCGATGCCACCGCGCGCCTGATCCAGACCGCGCCCTACAAGGTGGAGGTGGCGAGCAGCGACGGCAACAAAGTGCTGATTACCAATGCATTTACCCTTGAGCGGCGCCGACTTTGGGAGCGCCCAGGGGTGGCCGCGCTCGCGTTCTCGCCCGATGGCGTGTGGTTGTATGCCGTGACGAGCGGCGGCGAAGCTGTCGCCATCGATCCCGACGCCGGCAAAGTGGTGCCCTTGGGCAAGCTGCCCATTCAAGCTGGCGAACAAGTCGTGGATGCGGTTGGGGTCGGCCCCACCGATCAGTACGGCGTGGCGGCGATCTTGGCCAAGCCGCAAGGACCCGTGGCGGCAAGGGGTTGCAGCAACTGGACGGCACCGCGCCGCGTCGTGCTGCACCGGGGTTTCGACGGCTCGGCACCGCGGCTGGAAGCGCGCGAAGGTTGGCCGGATGATCAGCGCACGCCGCGCACCCGGTCGGTATCGCCGAACACCAAAACCAAGGTGAGCATCGTCGGTCCGGCGCTGCAGGCCGAAGCGCAGTTTGGCGCCGGCGGCACCACCATCAGCAAGACGGCCCTGCCCGTCGGCGCCTTCCAAATCGACTGGATGCGCGACAGCCAGGGCCTGGCGCTTCACTACCCCAAGAGGGCAGAAGGAGCCTGCAAGTATCGTGTCGGCACTCGCTTTTATCGGCAGGATGGCGCGTGGAACGAATGGAATCTGCCCGACGGGGTGGACACGGTTCGCGGCGATCAACCGTGGCCAACTCCGGCGGCGGCGCCCGATGGGATGCGCTGGCTGGGTGTCAGTGTCCGCGGGGTGGAACTGGTCGAGCCGCTGCCGCGCTTCCGCGGCAAAGTGGCGCTGATCGCGCCGCCCTCTAGCGCCTGGCCCAAGCTGCGCCCGGGTGTGCGCGCTCTGCCTTCGCTGGTGGGCGGGCCGCTGCGACTGGCCGAATTGTGGCTCGAGACCGGTGACCTGGATCAAGCGGCAGTAGAGGTCGATCGCGCCGAGAAAACGGCACCGCCAGCGGCCACGGCCAAGTTGCGGAGTCGACTACAAAAGCTTTTGGAGGTGCGCGCCCGGCGCGCCCAAGAGCTGGCTCTGCCGCTAGCCGATCTGCGGTCCAACAAGCAGGCGCCGGCCACCCCGGCTTCGGCACCGCAAGCGCCCGACGACGATGCTGTTGAGCCTGCGGCGCCGGCCACGCCGACCCGGTCAAATCCATGACAATGTGCGAAAATCCGCTTGAGTCACGGCTGTGTCCGCGTGGGTGGTCCGCGAGCGCTGCGGCACTCGCACGGGGGACCACAACTTGCTAGACTCGCGCCAGAGGTTGATGAGATGGCTTGGCACATTCGTTATCCCTGGCGCCGCAATGGGAATTCGACCGGACGGCATGGCGGCGCCCGCGCCCGCTGGTTGGCTGCGTGGTTGTCAGGGGTCGTTCTGCTCGGGATGGCCGCGGGGTCTTTGCTGGCCCGGCCGGCCGCGGCAGCCCTGAGTGCCACCGACGAGAGCAAGGCCCTAGCAGTCAAGGGCGCAGATTTGTTCAAGAAAGGTCAGTTCCTAGACGCTGCTCAGGCCTTTGAGAAGGCTTACGCGCTGGATGCCAAGGATTTCCGCGTATTGCGCTATGCCGGCCGCGCTTGGCAAGAGGTTGGCTTCTACGATCGGGCCCTCAAGCTGCTCACCCGTTACTTGGAGATCGAAACGGACGCCGAGCTGGCCCAGTCCGCCAAGGCAAACGTAGCCAAGCTAAAGTCCGCCACACCGGCCGAGCGGGCCGCAGCGCTGGACCAGGCGACTCGCAAGTACCCGCAAGCGCGCCTGGAAGACGAAGCGGCCAAGGCGTACGAGGCGCTGGGCGACGTCAAGTCGCTGGAGCGGGCCATCGAGCTCTGGGAGGTGGTGCGCGTCGCGACTCCCGACGAGTCAGGCAAGCGCTATGTGGATGATCACATGCGGAAACTCCGCGAGCAGGTCCAGGCGATGCAGGCCGCGGCCACCGTCAAGACGCCCGCCGTGACGCAGCAGGCCGAGCCCAGCCATACTGTGCAGTACGCGGTTTGGGGGGCCAGCGCTTTGGTTCTGGCCGGGGGTGTCTCGCTGATGGCGGTGGCGGCTGGCCAGACCAACGCCTCGAACGACGACTTCAAGGCGCACACGATCAACTATGCGACCTACCGCGACCGGCGCGCGGATTCGGACACTCTGTACTACGCTGGAATTGGCTTGACGGCCCTGGGCGTGGGTGGGGCGATCGGCGGCTTTTTCTTGGGCCCGCAGGCGCCGGCCAAGACCGCGCAGTGGCATGTAGTGCCTTCAGTCGGCGGGCTAGCCTTGGCGGGTTCGTTCTGATTGCGGCACGGAGGCAGTCCGAGATTGGCTGCCAGTGGCGCCGGTAGCCTGCGGGCGAGGCAGTTGCGCCCCGCAGGATTCGCTCCCGGCCTGGTTCGCGCCGGAACGGCCTTTGGGACCTGTTGCGCAACTAGCGAGAACCAAGACAGACTCCCGATTTGAGCCCGAAGAGGTGCCGACGTTTTTGAGCTGAATCAAGCGGATTCCGCATGACTTGCCTGCGACGCAAGGATCTGTTGCTGCCCGCCGAGTTGTGCGAGAATGCCCCGGTCGACGGCCTCGCCAGGGCCGCGCAGTCCCGCGCATCCCCTGGAGACCTGAGCGATCCCGAGGAATTGCATGCCCCGCGTGTGCCCAGAATGCCAGCGCGTGACTGAGGAAGAGACCTGCCCCCACGACGGCACCGTCACGGTCCGCATCGGCGTGGGCGCCCAGGCGATGGTGGGGCAGGTCATCAGCGGCCGCTACCGCGTCCAGGATCTGATTGGCGAAGGCGGCTTTGGTGCGGTCTACCGCGCGGTGCACACCGGTACCGGCGACGTAGTGGCCATCAAGGTGCTGCGCAACGACCAGCAGGCCAGCCCCGAAATGGCGATGCGCTTCCAGCAAGAGGCCTCGATCACCGCCAAGCTGAAGCAGCCGCACACGGTGCGCGTGTTCGACTTTGGGCAGATGGACTCGGGCGACCTGTTCATCGCAATGGAGTTCTTGGAAGGTCGCGTGTTGACGGACCTGTTCACCAAGGCCGGGCCCGTGCCGTTCCGCCGCTTATCGCGCATCATGCAGCAGGTGCTGAAGTCGCTGGCCGAGGCGCACGAAAAAGGCTTGGTCCACCGCGACTTGAAGCCCGACAACATCTTCTTGCAGAACGTCCACGGCGAAGACGACTTTGTCAAAGTCCTGGACTTCGGCATCGCCAAATCTTTGGTGGGCGGAGAGTTGGGTGCCAAGACCGCCACAGGCGTGATCGTGGGCACGCCCCCATACATGAGCCCCGAACAGGCCCGCGGCACCGCCGTGGACGTGCGGACCGACATCTACGCGATCGGCTGCATCTTGTACGAGGCGCTGACGGGCATGTCGGCGTTCCCGGCCGAAAGCCCCATCGAGACGCTCATTCGCCGCATCACCGAGGCGCCGCCGCGCGCGCACGGTCGCTGCCGACTTCCCACGCCCGACGCGTTCTGCGACGTGGTCTTCAAAGCCATGGCCACCCAGGCCGACCAGCGCTGGCCCAGCGCGATCGCCATGGCCAAGGCATTGCAGGACGCAGAAAGCGCAACCGAGTTCACTGCCGCGTCTTCTGCGGAGCTGACCGGCTACGAGCCGACTCTGGCGGGCACTGGCTCGATCGTCGGCATGGGCAGCGGCCAAGGCGTGCCACCTACGGCACTTGGTCAAGCCGCGCCGGCCCCAACCATGGCCGCTCCCGCGCCGTCGCGAGTCCCCACGCCGGTGGCCACGCCAGTTGCGGCCTCGGCTTTGTCCGCACCGAGCCAGCGGCCTGGTCCCAAACGGCCTGCGCCCCGCCCAGTTGCGCCACTGCCGCACGGCGCAAACCTGCCCGCAGATGGCAGCGAAAACGCGACAAAAGGGCTGGATGTGATCGCCGCCGCCCCGGCAGGCCGTCCGGCCGCGTCGGCCACCTCGGTCGTGCAAGCTCCGGCCGCGCCAGCCGCCAACTCTGGGGTGCATGTGGGGGACACGCTGCGGACCCAGGCGCCCGACGTCCCTGCAGCCAAGAGTTCGACCGGCCTGATCGTGGCGGGGGCGGTTGCCGTCGTCGCGGTCGCCGTCGCAGCCTGGTTCCTCGTGGGTCGCAGTGCCCCGCCGGCAGCGCCCATCGCCGAACAACCAGCGGCGCCCGCGGCGGCGCCCGCGCCGGCACCAACGCCGCCTCCAGCACCAGTTGCGGCTCCGGCACCCGCGCCGGCTCCGGTAGCGGCTCCAGCACCGGCCCCAGTTGCGGCTCCGGCTCCGGTGGCGGCCCCCGCGCCGGCTCCGGCTCCGGCCCCAGTTGCGGCCCCCGCGCCGACCCCGGCACCGGCCCCAGCTGCCGAGCCCGCCAAGGCCAAAGCGCCGCCCAAGGTCAAGAAGCCGACCGAAAACAAGAAGCTACTGATCGACTAGAAAAGGCAGCCAATGGCGGTTCGTGTGGCCAGCCGTTGGTGCTTGCAGTCGCGTATCCAGACCCAAGTGGGGCCCAAGTGAGCGCCCACAGCGACTCGCCGCGCCGAGTTCGACGGCTCGGATGCGCGGAGAAAGTCTGGACTGATCTGCTGTCTAGTACGCCAAATCTCAAGTTCTTTCGGGGTTGCCGTCGCTGGCGTACTAGGCGGCGCGAGCCGCACGCGGGGGTCGCAGGGGGCGGGGGTCCAAGAGTGCGCGGCGCGCCCCCTTTTGCCTGCTGAAAAGGCTAGCACTACAGACCATTCGAAAGGCCCATCCCCGAACGAATTTCGGGTTTGTAGTACTAGTCGATTTCCAGACCGGAGAAGCGGCCACCGGTGGGCGCAGCCGCGGGCGGTGCTGGCACCGCAGCGGGGCGGGCAGGCGAAGGCTCGCGCGGTGGTTCGGCGGCTCGCATCTGCGGCGCCTGGCGCGGCGGGGCGCGATCTGCTGCAGTTAGGCGGACTTCGTCGCCAGTGACCGAGCGGGCATAGACGTGCTCGCCGTCGACGCGCAGCTGCCCAAGCTCTTGCGGTCCCCCGCGGCCCTGCAACTCGCGCACCATCGCGGCAAAGCTGAGCCGCAGCAACGCGCCCAGCGGATCGGCCGGCGCCGCCGAGCTGGACTGAATAGAGGGTGCGCCAGTGCTCGGCTGCGCCCGCACCAGCAACGACGCCGCGATCATCGCCGCCACATCGGGCGGCAGGTGCCGGATGCGCTCGAAAATATCGCCCACTGACGATCCGGCCGATTGGAACTCTTGCTGGGTCTGACCTTGCAGGTCGGCCCGCTCAGTCTTGACGTCGATGATCACCGCCTCGCGAAACGAGACTCCGGTCAGGTTGGCCTCGCGCAAGTCCACGTTGACCAGCACTGCGTG
Organism: Myxococcales bacterium; assembly: GCA_037441385.1. Lineage (GTDB taxonomy): Bacteria > Myxococcota_A > UBA9042 > UBA9042 > UBA9042 > SXRM01. The sequence continues at coordinate 18,348 of JBBISH010000026.1, read as the reverse complement.
CGAAAAATTGGTGCGGAACAGATTGGCGCCGCGCAAATCCACGTTGCAGAGCACGGCCCCGGCCAAGTTGGCGTTGTCGAGCACTGCCCCGCCTTGCCGCTGATCGGCAAAACGGCAGTTGAGCAGCAGCGACTCGGTCAGGTTGGCGTGATTCAGGTCGCTCTGCGCAAAATCGCAGTTCGCCAAGATCGACCGCCCCAAGTTGGCGTTGGTCAGCGGCGTCTCGACAAAACGACTGTCGAACATGCGGGCCTGAGGCCAGTGCAGCTCTTGCGCCTGCGAATTCGACACTTCGCAGTGGTGCAACTCCGCCCGCTCGAAACGGGTGCCGCGCAGCAAGATGCCCCGCGCGATCCAACGGTTGGCGTTCCAGCCCCCCGCGTGCACGCCGACCAGCTTGGTGCCAGTCATGCGCACATGGTTCAAGCGAACTTGCGGCGCTTCCAGGGGAGGGAGATCGACCGGTCCCACGTCGCAGCGGTCGATGTGACCAGACTGCAGCGCGGCGCGGAGGTCGTGGACATTGGCAATCGAATTGAGGTCGCTCATGTACCCAAGGTTACCGTAGCGGCCGGCTTGCGCAACCCCTACCTGCGTCGTGCCGGCTGTCCAACCCCAAATGCCGGATGCTTGGTTTGGCCGCGGTCTTGCACCGGGCGACTACGAGCGTGTCGGGAAGATCCGACTCCCCCCTAGCGCCGCGTCTTGCTTGAAGGCAATTGGCTGAAATCGAACGACTTCACCTCGGGCAATTTTCAGCCAGGTGGACAGGCGAAGATCGGCGCGAGGCTGGCGGGGCGCAATAAGATCAACGAATAATACCCAATAGGTATGTAGATTGGTTGCATTTCTCCGGCAGGCGCCTAGCCGAATCGCCGGCCGCGTGGCAAACTTGCGGGTCGCGCGCCACCGCGCATCCCCTGATCCTTCGATGGCGCTAACCAAATCAGCAAATTCGTTTGCAACGCCAGCCAGGGCGTCGGTTGCCGCGGCAACGGGAACGGTGCTGGGCGGCGACTACGAGTTGGTGGCGTTGCTCGGCTCGGGCAGCCACGCCGACGTATTTTCCGCGCGCCAGCAGTCGGCGGGCGGGCGACTGGTGGCGGTCAAGGTCTTGAGCCCGTTGTATCTCAGTCTGCCGAGCGGTGATTTTCGCAAAGCATCTACAGCCTTGCGTCGCGAAGGGGAACTCCTGGCCAGCCTGACCTCGCCCTGCTTCGTGCGCATCGTTGGCGCGGGCGAAACCCCAGATCAACGCCCCTACATCGCCATGGAACTGGCCGAGGGGCCAACCTTGGGTGCCTGGCTGCAGAGCGGCGAGCATCCACTGCGGCAGGTGGCCGAGGTGATTCGCCAGTGGGCCCATGGGCTTGGCGAGTTGCACCGCCTGGGCTGGGTTCACCGCGACGTCTCGCCGGCCAACAGCGTGGTGACGGCGCGCGGTCCGTTGGGGAGCCAGCTGCGCAGCTACGATCTGGGCACGGCGACCCAGGTCAGCGAGCGGTCGGACCGGTTTCGCGTGGGCTTTGACCGCGATCGTCCTGCGGGCACGCCGGCCTACATGTCGCCCGAACAGGCCACCGGCGGCGTGGTTACGGGGCGCGCGGACCAATTCTCGCTGGCGGCGATCGCCTACGAAGCCCTCGCAGGTCGCCGCGCCATCCCCGTAGAGTCCACGCGGGCCGCACAGGTCTTGGCCTTTTTGCGCGGCAGCGACCCGATTCCCGCGGTGCCGCTGAGCGAAGTGCGGCAGGATCTTCCCGCAGCGGTGGGACAAGTGGTTGGCCGAGCGCTGCAGCGCGACCCGGCCCTGCGGTACGCCACGGTAGAGAGCTTTGCCAACGCCCTGGCCGAGGCCCTGGCCACCCCGCAAGTCACGAGCGCGTCGACGTTTTGGCAGAGGCTGACGCGCAAGTTCTCTGGAAATCCGAACAAAGGAAACTCATGAAAGATTGGCTAGCGAACTTGAGCGCACTGCTGGCAGCAGCGGCGGCGATCGCGGCCGGGCTGTACGCGGTCAAGGCGCTGGTCTTTGCTGCCCGCACCCCGGCCGGGGGGCCGGGCCTTGCCGGCGATCCTCAGCGTATTGCGCTGGAAGACGAGCGCCGCCGCGCGATCAACCACCTCCGCGAGATCCAATTCGACCGCGACACCGGCAAGCTGGACCAGGCGGACTACGAGCGGCTGCGCGCGCGCTACGAACGCGAGGCCGTAGAGGTCCTGGCGCGCATGGACGCCTTTGAGCAGGGTCGCGGGAGCAAGACATGAGGCTGAATCCGTCCGAATCGGCTCGAGAACTTGGGCAATTCTTCGGGCCCGAACTGGAGTCCCCGCCTGTTTCTCGCCGGTTGCAGACCGTGTCCCAGAAACCGTGCAGGCGCGAACCGGGTGGGGTGCATGGGATGGGCAACGACGCGATCTCACCCTGGCTGAACGCGCGCGGATCCAAGGGCTTGATGGGCCTACTGGCGGTGGCTGCGGTCGCGCTGGTGGCGCTGCCGGCAATGGCGCAGCCCCAGGTGGGCAGTGGCGCCCGGCTCGACGTGCAATACCAACTCCAAGTCGACGAGACCTATCTGCTGGTGACGGTAGAGGCCAAGGTCGCCGGCAACCAGGGCCAGGCCGTGGACTTGGATGCACATCCGCTGCGTTTGCCCCTGTTGGCGCCGATGATTGGCGGGGCGGTGTTGGACCACGGCGCGCTGCCCAATGCGGCTCAGTCGGTAGAGGTAGAGGGCGTGGCGCCTCTGCGCGTGGACAAGCAAGACGGCGGGCTGGTGGTGCACGGCAAGCTGGGAGCCGGCGAAGTCGGGACAGCGCGCGCACGCACGGTAGTCGGGTTTGCGAGCAGCCACCTGGACTTGGGCATCGTTGGCACCGCTAACCAGACCTGGGCGTCGCTGGTGGTGGTCATGGCGCCGCCGACGCGCGTGCGCGTGGCCGTCAGCCGCCCGGCGCGGGTGTCGACCGCCGAGCAAGGCAGCGAACGCCTGGTGGGAGCGTCTCTAGCCCAGGGGCTGCAACAGGGCGAAACGGTAACGTTTTCTTTGGACGACCTGCCAGCCAATGCGGCGGCGCCGCGGCGCATCCTGTCGGGCTTGGCGTTGTTCGCCGCTGTGGCGGCGGCCTGGTACGGACTGCGGCAACGACGGGCCACCAAATCTGCCCCCTTGACGCACGCGGACACTGGCCGTCAGGCGGAGCCGGCGTGACCGGGGTCCTGCAGAGCAACCCAGCGCGCTTGAGTGCCCGCCAACTGGCCTGGTCGGTGGCGGATCGCTTTGTCTTGCTGGGCGTGGACGTGGCCTTTGCCGCCGGGACCTTGACCGTGCTGTGGGGCGACAACGGCGCAGGCAAGTCGAGCTTGCTGGATTTGCTGGCCGGTCTGCGCGCGCCGACCCGCGGCGAGGTGCTGCTGGACGGCGTGCCGGTGGGCGACGTGCATCCGGCGGATCTGGCGCGGCGCTTGGCGCGCTTGGGGCACAAGCCGGGAGCATTCCTGGACCTGACCGCACACGAAAACGTAAAGCTTCTTGCAACTTTGTGCCATGTTTCCCCCAGCGACGAAGCGGTACGCCAATGCCTGGACCGGGTGGGGCTGGCGCGTCGCGACCAGGCGCGGGTGGTGCGCGGCTTCTCGCGGGGCATGATGCAACGCACTGCGCTTGCTCGGCTTTTGCTGACCGGTGCCGATGTGTGGCTGCTGGACGAACCGTCCACGGGCCTGGATGCCGCCGGCAGCCGGACGTTGGGCCTCCTGCTGGACGAAGCGCGCCAGCGGGGTGCGGCCGTGGTGGTGGCTACCCACGATTTTTCTTGGCTTCCCAAGCCAGACCACTGGCTACAAGTGCGCGGTGGGCAGCTGAGTGAGGCCCAGCCATGACGATGCTGCGGCTGACCTGGCTGCTGCTGGCCAAAGACGTCCGGATCGCGGCACGCTCGCGTGAAGTGCTTGGCTTCATGCTGCTGTTTGCGATGTTGTGCGTGGTCGTCTTCGCTTTTGGCTTCCTGCGCGAAGGCCAGGCCGCCCAGGACCAGGTGCCGGGCGTGCTGTGGGTGACGCTGCTGTTCACTGGGACGGTGGGGCTGCTGCGCCTGTTCGCGCCCGAAGAAGAGGCCGGCAACCTGGATCTGGTGGCGCGCACGCTGAGCGGCACGGCGCCGTTGTTCTGGTCCAAGGCCGCCCTGCAACTGCTGTTTTCAGGCATCGTCACGGCGTTTCTGCTGCCCATCGTGGCAGTGTTTTTTGACGCCAGCCTGTTCGGCCTGGAGTGGATCGCCCTCGCGCTCGCGTTGGGGCTGATTGGCCAGGCGGCGCTGGGGACGCTGGCGGCGGCGCTGCTGGCCCAAGTGCGCCTGCGCGAAGCTTTGCTGCCGCTGGTGCTGTACCCGCTGCTGGCCCCGCTGGTCCTGGGCGGCGTCAAGGTCACGGCCCTGGCGCTGACGCGCGCACCTTACTCAGCGTTTTCAGGCTGGATCGAGCTGATGCTCGCCTTCGACGCGGTGGTCGTGGTACTCTCGCCGTGGCTTTTCGCCCGGGTGACCGACTGACGTGAACCCTGCAAGGTCTTGATTGATGAGCGCAAATACCGCCAATCTGCCCACCCGCCTGCTTGCCGGTCTTGGGGCGGGCACCCTGCTCTGCATCGCCGCGCTGGGCTGGGTATTCTTTGTCACGCCTGCCGACGAGAATTTGGGCATCGTCCAAAAAATCTTCTACTTTCATGTGGGCACCGCCTTCGGCATGCTCCTGTGCCTGTGCGCCGCTTCGGCCGCCGCGTTGATCGACCTGATGGCCCCCAACGACACCATCGACGCCGCTGGCCAGGCCTGCACCGAGGTGGGCATGGTGTTCGCCCTGGGCGTGCTGACCTCGGGCCCGCTGTGGGCACGCAAGTCCTGGGGAACATGGTGGACTTGGGAGCCGCGCCTGACCTTGACGCTGCTGGTCCTGCTGATCGCCATTGCCGTGATGGTGCTGCGTTCGATGGCCGCCGAGGCCCAGACCGGCCGCCGAATCGGCAATGCGTTGGCCGTGTTGGCGGCACCAGTCGCGTACCTGATTCACATCGCCGTACAGAAGTGGGGCGGCACGCACCCGCAGGTCATCCAAGGCGGCGGAATTCAAAGCAGCGACATGCGCATTGCCTTTTGGGGTTCGGTGCTAGCGCTGCTGACGCTGGGTTTTTCGTTGGTGGCGCTGCGCATGCGCGGGATTCGGCTAGAGCAGCGGATGGCGCACCTGCGCTTGGACCTGTCGGCGCTGGAGCTGCAGCGCGCACGTCGGGGAGTTTCGAACGATGCAAATGCTACGTAGGCCGTTCCAGGTCGGTTGGGCTGCTGTGGCGGCACTGGCGAGTTCGCCAGCGTGGGCCGAAGGCGCGGCCGCGGCTCAAGACCTTAGCCGCTACAAAGAGGAGTCGGTTCCGGGCGGCAACTTGATGCTGATCGCCTACATGATCCTGTGGGCCCTGCTGGGCGCCTATGCCCTGCGCACCGCCCTGCGCCAGAGCCGCAGCGAGCGCGACCTTGCCGCGCTGCAGGACCGCTTGGATCGCCTGACCGCCCATCCCGAGAAGGCCGAAAAATGACCAGCGCACACGTCTTCTACATCCCCGTGATGCTGCTGCTCGGCGCCGTGGGCGGGTTTGTCATGGGCCGCCGCATGCTCCTGGCCGAACAGCAAGAGCAAGCCAAGCGCGCCGAGCGAAAGGCCCAGCGCGATAGCCAGCAATAGCCTGATATTTTATACCAGTTCCGTCCGAATCGGATCGAAAACACGGGCAATTTTTCGGGCCCGAACTGGGGTCCCCGCCTGATTCTCGCCAGTTGCAGAGCGGGTCAGAAAAGCCGTACAGGCGCGAATCAGGTGGGGTGCGTATTAGACAGTTCGCGCCCGGAAGGGTGTCTACTTCTTGGTGTCGTCGGCCTTGGGCGGCTCGATCGGCTTGACGACATTGTGGCGCCCCTTGATCTGGGCAGTGCCACTTTGCCGCGGCGGATTGGCCATGTCGTTCAAGTCGCTCATCGTGCGCATGGTGCGTTGTTTGCGCTCGGGCACAAAGAGCCGCAGGTTCAAGTCCACGCCGCGGCGCTCGGCCTTGGGCGGCGGCGGGGGCGTCAGGTCGCGGTGGATGGGAATCATCGAGGTCGTCACCGAATCCACGCGGCGAATCGGCGTCACCCGGTCCATCGAGTCGGTCTCGGCTTCGCTGCCGTCCGTGCGCCCGGTGTCGGAGCGGGCGGCTTCGGTTGGCGGTGCCAGGGTATCGTCGTTGTCGCCCATCGGGTCCCCTTTGGCGGTTGCGGTCGCTCATTCACCTTGCCGCAACCGCAAGGCCCTGTCAAAGCAGCATCGGCAGGGCCGACAACAGTAGGCACGCGTTGGCATTTTGGGGCGCCCCGCTTGTCAGGTGCGCTGCGGCAGGGTACGGTCCCCGCTGCAACCCCAGACTGCCATTGCCGCGGAGCCGCCCATGCACGACCCATCCCTGGCCGCCGAGGCCCTGGCTGAACTGCCGGCCGACATTGCCCAATCGCCGCTGTTCAACCCCGACTTGGCGCCTGTGCCGCAGCGTCGGCGCGTCTGGACCACCTACAACTACGCCGCGCTGTGGATCTCGATGGCCCACTGCATCCCCACCTACACACTGGCGGGCGGGCTCATCGCCGCCGGCATGAACTGGTGGCAGGCGCTCCTGACCATCGGCCTGGGCAACCTCATCGTGCTGGTGCCGATTTTGCTCAACGCCCACCCCGGCACCAAGTACGGCATTCCGTTCCCGGTGTTGGCGCGCGCGTCGTTCGGCACCACCGGCGCAAATATTCCTGCGATCATCCGGGCTTTAGTGGCATGCGGTTGGTTCGGCATCAACACCTACATCGGCGGCGAGGCCATCAAGACGTTTCTGGGCACCTTCTGGCCGGGCTACCTGAGCCTGGGCGGCGATTTCGCCATTGCCGGCCTGGGTTTGCCAAGCGCCATCACCTTCATGGTGTTTTGGGGGATGAACATCTTCATCATCTACAAGGGCATGAACGCAGTGCGGATTTTTGAGAATTGGGCCGCGCCAATCGTGCTGGTTCTGGCCGCGGGCCTGCTGTGGTGGGTGGTGGGGCGCGCTGGCGGCACGGGGCCGCTGCTCGACCAGCCGTCTAAGTTCAAGAGTCTTGGCGAGTTCTGGCCCGTGTTCGTGCCGTCGCTGACCGCCATGGTCGGCTTTTGGGCCACCCTGTCGCTGAACATCCCGGACTTCACGCGCTACGGCAAAGGCCAGAAAGAGCAGATGCTTGGCCAGACCCTTGGCTTGCCAACCACGATGATCGCCTTCTCGGCGATGGCGCTGGTGATCACGTCGGCGTCGGCGGCGGTGCTGACCGGGGCCGACCTCAAGGACCTGTGGCAGCCTGAATTCCTTTTGGGTCAGATGACTTCGGCCTCGCCGCCCAAGGGCATGAGCGCGCCCTTGATCGCCGACGCGGCGGTGCGCGCGGTGGTGGCCGTGGTGGCGGTGTTTGGCATCGTGGTGGCGACGCTGTCGGTCAACATCGCGGCAAACGTGGTCAGCCCGGCCAACGATTTTGCCAACTTGGCGCCCAAGAAGATCAGCTTCGAGACGGGCGGGCTGATCACCGGTATCCTGGGCATCCTGTGCATGCCCTGGAAATTGATGCAGGATCCGGCGACCTACTTGGGCGGCTGGTTGGGCGGCGTGTCGGCGCTACTGGGGCCCGTGGCGGGCGTGCTGATCGCCGACTACTTCTTGATTCGCAAGACTAATTTGGATGTGGCCGACCTGTACCGCGCCAGCGGCCGCTACGGGCACTACAACCGCTCGGCGATCGTGGCCCTGGCGCTGGGTATCGCGCCCAACTTGCCGGGTTTCTTCAAGGGAATTCACGTGATCAGCGGCGGGCCCGGCGTGTGGGATAGCCTGTACATCTACGCATGGTTCAGCGGCACGGGAATCGCGGCGCTGGTCTACTGGCTGCTGGAGCGCAATCGCAAGCCGGCGTAGATCCTATGGAATCGCCATGATCGCCACCAGCGGCACCGGAGTCGGTGCCTGGGGCAGGGCCTGCTGGACAATCTCGCGCAGAAGCGCCATTTCAGTGCGCGCCAGCCGCTGACCGATGAGCGACGTCCACCACAGCAGCGCCGCCAAGACCGCGCAAATCGCAGTCCCCACAAGCGCCCACGGCGCGCCGCCCACCATCCACTGCGACAGCCCAAAAATCGCCGAAAAGAAGCTGACCGAGCCCAGGAGCAAGTAGGCCGCAGCAAAACCGGTCCACACGCTGGGATGCGGCGAGAATCGCCCAAAAGCGTCCACACCTTCGGCTGTTGCGTGCAAGTCCAAGTTGAGCCAGGGCGACCAGAACCGGCGCTCGCGCGGCGCGATCAGTACGTGCAGCCGATCGAAGTGCTTGCGCTGCGCCGTGCCCGCCGGCCGCGACCAGCGCACCTCCAGGTCGGGGCGATCCAGCGCGCGCTCCAGGTCGTGCGCCACCTGAGCCGAATCGAGCGCGACCTTGGTCGAAAAGTTTGGTCGAAGATGCAGCGACATGCCCTACCCCTCGCGCCCCCGCGCGTGCCCCACTCTGTCACAAAGTTGTAATGATGCAGGGGTCGGACTGCAAGCGGCAAGTGACAACCCCCGGATATGCGTGGTGAAACACAGCAATGTCGCCAAGGTGCGAGCGATCCCCTTGCCGCCGCGAACGGGCTGGCCTAGTGTGACGCACCGCGGCAATTGACGCCGCGTCCAGGACAGCACATGGCAACGGTGACTTTGCGCGGCAACCCCGTGAACACTTCGGGCAGCCTGCCCGCCCTGGGCCAAGCGGCCCCCGATTTTCGTTTGACCGGACTGGACCTCAAAGACGTCAGCAAGGGCGACGTGGCCGGAAATCCGGTGGTGCTCAACATCTTCCCCAGCGTCGACACCGCCGTGTGCGCCGCGAGCGTGCGCCGCTTCAACGCCGAGATCGGCAAGTTCCAAGGGGCCGTCTGCCTGTGCATCAGCCGCGACTTGCCCTTTGCTCTCAAGCGCTTCTGCGGTGCCGAGGGTCTGGATCACGTGCGGCCGCTGTCCGAGCTGCGCGATCTGAGCTTTGGCCAAGCCTACGGGCTGCGCCTGCAAGAGTCGGGCATGGCCGGGCTGCTGGCGCGCGCGGTCGTCGTGCTGGATGGCGAAGGCAAAGTCGCCTACAGCCAGCTCGTGCCCGAGATCACCCAAGAGCCGGATTATGCCGCTGCCCTGGACGCGTTGGCCAAGCTGGCTTAATCACTAAGCAAAGAGGGCCTTGAGCGAGAAGCCCGGCACCAGCCCGTCGTATTGCTGCAAGAACTGCTTGAAGCGCGGCGGTACTTCGGACTGGAGCTTGGCGTCGATCTCCTTGCGGATCGAATCCAGCTTGATATCTGGCACTTGCCCCGACACGGGCTGGCCGGCCGCCAGGCCCAGCAACTGGCCCAGGGCAAAGATCCCCTGGATCGCCCCCTCGGCGCTCAACTCGTAGTCGAACGAGAGCGCGCCGCCCTTTTGAATGGTGGCGCCGTGTAGGTCCAACTCCTTGAAGTCCTTGAACGTTCCCTGCTTGGGCCGAACCTGGATCCCCTTGTCGCCCGCGCGCAGGGACAGGCGGTCGATGGTCGGCTGAGCCAGCTTGCCGGCACCCTGCGCCGCCAAGTCGATCGGCGTGCCGCGGGCAATGACCAGCTCCAGGCCCGAGTCGCCCAAGTCGACACGAAAGTCCTCTGGCATGCTGACGTCCAGGCTGGCCGACGGCGCGCTGAGCTTGGCCGCCATGCCACCGCCCTGCCCCGGCATCGCCGAAGAAAACTCAAACATCTTCTGCATTTGACCGACCGTGCCAGCCAGATCCGGGTCGCGGTTGGGCGAGTAGCCGGCCTGCTGGACCGCGGCAGGCAACAGGGGCTTCAGCTTCTGATCCAGGACCTGCTCGACCTTCCACTTGCCGATTTTGCCAATGATGCCAAACAGGTCCATGCCGTCCGACGCCACGTCGGCGGTGAACTTGGCCGTGTCGAAGTTCCAGCCGATGCTCTGGATGCGGATGTCGGGAGCGTTGCGCACCTTGACCAAGATGCCGGGATCGCACGAGAAACGCAGGCCGCCCCACCCGAGCGAGGCTTGCATCTTGCTGCCGGCGTCGAACACGACCTCGATATCTTGATCGCGGTAGGCGGTGCTCGCTTCGTCCAGGGTGGCGCCCACGCTGCCGCCTCGCACGGACTTCTGCGCGGTCTGCAGGGCCTCGGCCCCGTTTTGCGGAAGGCCAGGCACGGCCGGTGGTTTCACCGCGTCGCGGCCTTGCTGGTAGTTCATGCCGCGCAGGGCGGCGTCGCTACCTGCGGCTGCAGATGCGCCGGCTTGCGGCTTTTGGGCAGGCGTGGCGGCAGGTTTCTGGGCGGCGCGAGGTGCTTGGGCGGCGGCGGGCATGGCGGGCTCGAGCGCGCAACAGGCGCTACCGCCAGGCTAGCCGGTGGCCGGCGACTGGGCAATGGCGCACGCGAGGACGCACCCCTGCCAACCTACTGACTTGCGGTCTGTACACCCCAGGCGCTGGTGCCGCTCGTCAGTTCCAGCTCCAGCCAGCCGCCTTGGACCAGCGCACTGTGGGCGATCCGCGGCCCCTTGAGCGGCTTGCCGTTCCACTTGGCCGCAAGGATGTGCGGCTGCGAGGCGGCGCCCGGCGCAACCACGTGCACGGTCTGGCCCCCCACGTCGAAGTCGATCCGCTCGAACATCGGCGCCGTCAAGGTATAGGTGCCGTCGCCGGGGTTGACCGGGTAGAGGCCCAGCGCCGCAAACACCAACCACGCCGAGGTGGCGCCCGCGTCGTCGTTACCAGGTAAGCCGTTGGGCGCGGTGGTGAAATGCTGGTTGACCAGGGCGCGCACTTGGGCGCTGGCCTTCCACGGTTGGCCGTAGTCGGCGTAGAGCCAGGGCGCGTGGAAATCCGGCTCGTTGGTCATGTCGAAGTGGCCGCCGTCAAAGAATTCATCTAGCCGCGCAAGCACTTGCGGAATCCCGCCCAGCTGCATTGCCAGCGCCAGCGGCTCGTGACTCACCGTCCACTGGTAGATCCAGGCGTTGGCTTCGGTAAAGCCGGGCATCGCCTTGGGGTCAAACGGTTCCTTCCACGTGCCGTCGGCCTTGCGCAACTGCGGGAAGCCGTGTGGTCCCCAAGTGTTGCGCCAGTTGTGGGCGCGCACGCCCAAGTCGGCCGCCATCGCTTGGTCGCCCTGCTGCTGCGCCACCACGCTTAGGCACCAATCCGAGTAGGCGTGCTCCAGGGTCATCGACGCGCCCTGCGTGGCGTCACACTCGGCCGGAACGTAGCCATTTTGCACGTAAAACGGCGGAGAGCCCTGGTTCAGATAGCCGCACAGGCCGGCGTCGCCGTAGTTTTGCGAGTCGCTCTGGGCGCCGTGCTTGGCCACGGCGTACGCAGCCTTCACGTCGAACTGCGTAAGGCCCTTTTGCACGGCGTCGGCCAACAGGCAGAACGTGAAATTGCCCGTCATCACGCGCGAATCGCCGCTGGCGTGCCACGGGCACTTGGGCAGGTAGCCTTCTGGGCCGCTCATCCACACCAGCGATTGCAGCATGTCGCCCACCAGCTCGGGCGCAAGCAACGTGAGCAGCGGGTGTACCGTGTGAACCGTGTCCCAAATGCACCAGTCGTCGGTGTAAAAGCGGCGACCGCCAGTGGTCTGCGCCGCCGGAGTGGCCAAGGCACCGTTCCAGAACTGACCTTCCTCCGTGTAATCGGCTGGTTGCAACATGGCGTGGTACAGCGCGGTGTAGAACCGCACCAGCTCGGCCGGCGGCGCGGTAGGCAAGCGCACCCGACTCAGCAACGAATTCCAGGCACTTTCCAGCTCGTACTGCACGTCTTCAAACGTCTTGCCCAGCAGCTCCTTGCCGCGGTGGTGGCGCGCCAGCTCGGGCGACAGCAGCGACAGGCACACATGGGCGTTCAGCGTCCACGGCTGCGGACTCGAAAAAGCCAGCCACGTCACCAGGTTGGCGCCATCTTGCTGGGCCTGCGGCGCGAGCGGCTGGCCGTTGCCAAAGGTCTGCACCGCCGTGGGCGTGCGGTCCAGCGCCAGGTCGGCGTAGACCGAGATCAGGCCCGTTTCTGGCACCTTCTTGGCCAGCAGGTCGTGCAGCAGCGGGTGCACGTCGTAGTCGCCGCGCAGGTCCATCCGCCCTTGCCCCAGGCCCTGGATATGGCCGCCAATGCTTTTGCCGCGGGTGTGGGCCAGGCTGACCACCACCTGCGACGTGCCGGCGGGCATCTGGTAGCGGTGCCAGCCGCAGTGCTGGGTGGCGGTCAATTCGACCTGCACCTGCGAATCGTCCAGCTTGACCGCGTACTTGCCCACCGTCGCCTGCTCGTTGGCATGGTTGAAAGGCGCGGCGTAGACCGCCTCGTCGGCAGTGGGGGTCACCAGGCTGGGGAGCAGCGCAATCTGACTGTAGCCGTAGGCACTGCCGCCGGGTCCGTCCAGGTGCGTGTGCGAGAACGCTTGGATTTTGCTGGCATCCCAGGCATAGCCCTTGATGTCCATGCCGCCGTTGGCTGTATCGGGGCCCAGCTTGAGCATGCTGTGCGGCAAGGTCACGCCGTAGAAGACGTTGCCCGAGCCGCCGGTGCCAATGCGCGGGTCGACCAACGCGCTGGGATCCTGGGCCAAGGCCAGCGCCGGCAAGCCAGGATCGTAGGCCTGCTGTATCGCAACATCGGGTTTTTGCGCAATTTCTGCATTTTCGCCACAGGCGCTGACAAAAATGCCACAGCTGCCCAAGACCGCTACAACCGTCCACTTGCCCATCGTCATGCCGCGTTTCCCCCGCGCCCACGCCCACCTGGCTCGGCGGCGATCTTGTCCACTTCGTTCTTGAGCGCGGCGTGGCTGCGGGCAAAGCGCAGCGCCTCGTCGAAACTCACTGTGCCGGCCCGCACTTGCTCGCCCATCGACCGCTCCAGGGTGACCATGCCGTCGCGGAAACTGGTCTCGATGACCGATTGCAGCTGGAACGACTTCCCCTCGCGGATCACCGCGCGCACCGCGGTGGTCCCCATCAGGATCTCGAAGGCGGCCACACGGCCCTCGCCGTCCGCCCGCGCCAGCAAACGCTGCGAAATCACAGCGGTCAAGCAGCTGGCCAGCTGGGTGCGGATCTGCGTCTGCTGAAACGGCGGGAACACGTCGATGATGCGGTCGATGGTCTGCGGCGCGTCGTTGGTGTGCAAGGTAGCAAAGACCAGATGCCCCGTTTCGGCCGCCGTCAGCGCCGCCGAGATCGTCTCGACGTCGCGCAGCTCGCCCACCAGGATCACGTCGGGGTCCTGACGCAGGATGTACTTGAGCGCCGCCGCAAAGCTCTTGGTGTCGGCACCGATCTCGCGCTGCTCCACGGTGGCGGTGCCGTTTGGGTGGACGAACTCGATCGGGTCTTCGATCGTGATGATGTGGCAGTTGCGGGTCGTGTTGATGAGGTGGATGAGCGACGCCAGCGTGGTGCTTTTGCCCGAGCCGGTGGGGCCGGTAACCAACACCAGCCCCTGCTGGCGGTTAGCCAGCGCGGTGACGTTCGCCGGCAAGCCCAGGGACTCCAGCGCCGGAATCTCGATGGGGATCAGGCGCATCGCCAGCGCCACCGTGCCGCGTTGGTAGTGGGCATTGACGCGGCAACGGTACTTGCCGGTCAGGGTGATGGCAAAATCCAGCTCGCGCTCGAGCTCGAACGTCTCGCGCTGGGCCGTGCTGAGCAAGCCGAACAGCAGCCGGCGCGTGTCGGCCGGACTCAGTTCAGCGGTCTTGAGCGGCAACAGCTCGCCATGGATGCGAAACGTGGGCGGCATGCCCACCGCGACGTGAATGTCGCTGGCCCCGTGCTGGATGGCCACTTGCAGCAGCGTCCGCAGATCCAGGTTGCCCAGGGACGGCAAGTCGGCACGCTCGTTGGCAAAAGCCACGGGGCTGCGCTCTAGCCCCTGGGCGTTCATCTTGAATTCCTCGGCGTTGCTTGCCGCGGCCATGCCCGCTTCCAGCGAAATCTTCTTCTTCTCGTACAGGTGCACCAGTGCGCGGTTGAACGACCACGTGCCCTCGCCGCCCAGCATCAGATCGGGCAGTTCCTCTAGCCGCTGCTCGCGAATCAGCCGCCGCACCGCGGGTGTTGCCTGCAGCAATTCCACCGCCGCCACCCGGCCACTGCCGTCGATACGGGGCACCAGGCGCTGCGCCACCACGCCCACCAGCGCGGCGGCCAGGTCGGTGCAAGCCTGGTGGCGGCTGCCTTCGCTAAAGAATCCAAGCACTCGCTGCACGGTCTGCACGGCGTCGGCCGTGTGCAGGCTGGCGATCACCAGATGCCCCGTCAGCGCGGCCGAAAGCGCCACCTCGACCGACGCAAGATCGCGCAGCTCGCCCAGCACAATGACGTCGGGACTCTCGCGCACCACGTGCCGCAGGGCAGTGTGGAAGTCCATGGTATCGATGCCGATCTCGCGCTGCGTGACGATCGAGCGCAGGTCTTCGTGCACGTACTCGATGGGGTCTTCTAGCGTGATGATGTGGCGCGCCGAGGTGGCGTTGATGTGATGCACCATCGCCGCCATCGTGGTCGATTTGCCACTGCCTGTGGCGCCCACGACCAGGATCAGGCCGCGTGTTTGGTCGGCCATGTTGCGGAGCGACAGCGGCAGGCCCAGATCCTCAAAACCCAGGTCGCCTTTGGGGATTCGGCGGATGACCGCCGCAAGCAGACCGCGTTGGCGGTGCGCGTTCAAGCGGAAGCGACCCAGGCCGGCCAGGCTGATCCCCTGGTCCAGATCGCCCGTGCGCTCGAGCAACTCCAAGCCGGCCGCGGGCACCGCCATCTGCAGGAAGCTGTCGATTTCGCTGCGCAACGTCGGCGGGTGGGCGGTCTGCAGAATCGCGCCGTCGACACGGTAGGCCGGCGCCCGCCCCTCGGCAACAAACAGGTCCGAAGCGCGCCCGTTGGTCATGAAGCCGAGCAGCGCGGTCAGATCAGCCATGGTGCCGTCGCAGAGGCCAGGGGTGGCCGGTGGGCGACGATAGGCGGGCTGCGAACGGTTGTCTACTTGGGCGAGCTAGCCGGCAAGTTCACGGTGCTGATCAATCAGTTGCGCAACCACATCGGGGTCCGCCAGGGTGCTGATGTCGCCCATGCCCTCGTACTCGCTGGCGGCGATCTTGCGCAAAATCCGCCGCATGATCTTGCCGCTGCGCGTCTTGGGCAGGCCGGCGCACAGGTGGATCACGTCGGGCGCGGCAAAGGCGCCGATGACCTGCCGCACCTGTTCCTTGAGCGCGCCGACCAGTCCTGCATCGGCGACGTAGCCCGAATTGAGCATGACGTACGCGTAGATGCCCTGCCCCTTGATGTCGTGCGGATAGCCGACCACCGCGGCCTCGGCAACCGCGTCGTGCGCCACCAGTGCGCTCTCGACCTCGGCCGTGCCCAACCGGTGGCCGCTGACGTTGATTACATCGTCGATGCGGCCGGTAATCCAGTAGTAGCCGTCTTGGTCGCGGATGCAGCCGTCGCCCGTGAAGTATTTGCCCGGATATTGGACGAAATACGTGGCTTTGAAGCGGCTGTGGTCGCCGTACACCGTGCGCGCCTGGCCGGGCCACGGCGTGGTCAGGCACAGCGCTCCGGAAACTCCATTGCCCTCGAGCACTTGTCCGGTGCCGGGGTCAACGATCTCGGGTCGCACGCCAAAGAACGGCAACGTGGCCGAGCCAGGCTTGGTCGGCGTAACACCCGGCAGCGGCGTCATGAGAATTCCGCCGGTTTCGGTCTGCCACCAAGTGTCGACCACCGCACAGCGGCCATCGCCGACCACGTCGTGGTACCAGCGCCAGATCTCGGGGTTGATCGGCTCGCCCACGGAACCCAAAATCCGCAGCGAAGTTCGCTTGTAGCGTGTCACCGGCTCATTGCCGGCCTGGGCGATGGCGCGCAAGGCGGTGGGCGCGGTGTAGAAGATGTTGATGCCCAGGTCGTCAACCATCCGCCAATAGCGGCCGGCGTCGGGGAAGGTGGGCACCGACTCGAACATCACGGTAGTCGCGCCATTGGCCAGCGGTCCGTAGACGATGTAGCTGTGGCCGGTGACCCAGCCCACGTCGGCCGCGCAGCAGTAGATGTCGCCGTCGTGGTAGTCGAATACCAGCTTGTGGGTCATGGCGGTGTAGACCATGTAGCCGCCGGTGGTGTGGAGCACGCCCTTGGGTTTTCCCGTACTTCCAGATGTGTACAACACAAACAGCGGGTCCTCGGCGCCCATCCACTCGACCGTGCAGGTCGAGCGCTGCTTGCTGCACTCGTCTTCTAGCCAGTAGTCGCGGCCTTGCTGCATCGGCACTTCCGCGTCGGTGCGGCGCGCGACCAGCACCGAGTCGACAAAACCGATGCCCTCGACGGCGCGATCGACGATCTTTTTCAGGGCGATGCGCCGACCACCGCGCAGGGCCTCGTTGGCCGTGACCACCACTTTGCAGTGGGCGTCGACGATGCGATCGCGCAGCGACTCGGCCGAAAATCCGGCGAACACCACCGAGTGCACCGCGCCGATCCGCGCACAAGCCAGCATCATAAAGGCCGTTTCGGGGATCATCGGCATGTAGATACACACGCGGTCGCCCTTGCGCACGCCGTGGGCCAGCAGCACGTTGGCCATGCGGCAGACCTGATGCTTCATCTCGCGGTAGGTAATGTGGCGGTACACGCCCGGTTCGTCGGCGGCCCAAATGATCGCGGTCTGGTCGCCGCGCTCTTGCAAGTGGCGGTCGACGCAGTTGTAGCAGGCGTTCAGACGGCCGCCGGAATACCACGCAAAGTCCACCTCTTGGTAGTCGGCGTCGAGCACGTTGGTCCACGGGTGGAACCACGTGATGTTCTTGGCCTGCTCGGCCCAAAACCACTCGGGGTTGTCCATCGACAGGCGGTACAGCCGCTGGTACTCCGCCATCGAGCGGAGGTGAGCCCCTTCGCGGATATGCGATTTGACGGGATAGATTTCGGACACGTTGGCCTCCCCTAGTGACGACATGCAGGCGTGGCGGCAGCGCGGCACCCAGCGGCGAGCGCTCTGGTACCGGTTGTAGACGTTCGCTCGCTGCAAGGTCAAGGCGCAGCGTTCTGCTGGCAAATTGCCGCACTGCGTCGCGACGAACGGCGCGCAGGCGGTTGAGCCGCGCCTACATCTTGAAGCCGGCGGTCAGGATGATGCCGTTCTGCACCTGCCAAGCGTCCAAGACGAGCGGCACGCGGCGAGCCATCACGGTGTAGTCCAGCGACAGCCACTTGGCCAGCTTGATCCCCAGGGCAAAGCTGAGGTCTGAAGTCATGGCATCTAGGCCCGTCTTCTTACCCGCCGTCGAATAGGCCGGCACGAACACGTTGGCCTTCGCCTTCCAGGCCACGCCTTCGGTCACGTCGCCGGCCAGGGCCACTTCGGCCTCGCCGCCCATCTGGCTTGCCTCTTGAATCTCCTTGACTTCCATCTTGCCGGCCTTGGTGTCGTCGCTCGCCACGGCAAAACCGTTGCTCGACCGCACGTGCTGGGCGCCCACACCCAATTTAGCCTTGACAGTCAACCACTTCTGCTCGATCGGGTTGGCAAACGCGCCCACGGTCTCGGCAAAGACCAAGGGGTTGAATCCGCTCGCCAAGTCATAGCGATCCTGCGCAGGCAGCTTGCTGGTCGACGACGTGCCATCCAGCCGAGTCTTCTTGATCTCGTAATCGCTGGCCTTCATGACGTAGCTAGCAAACAGCTGAGTATTGATGCGGAAACGGGCGTACGGACCGAACCACGGCACGCTCTCTAGCCGGTAGATCGACGTCGACACGATTTCGGCAAAGTCAGCGGACTTGAAGAACACGGGCAACTGGGGCGTGCGCGTCTGGGTGTGCTGAATCTTCAGGGTGTTGGCGCACTCATAGGCTCCCGAAACCCATTCGGACAAACCGTCGATGACCAGGCCCACCGCCACCGTGCTGCCGTCGGCGGCGCCCACGACCGAGCTGGAGTGGCCGTACGAGCCAGTCGACCCGATCGACAGCTTGTTGTTGAAGGCGCCTGTTTTTGGTTTGGCCGGCAGAACGTCTTTGCGCAGTTCTTCTGGGACGATGCTATCTTCGGCCGCGTACGCCGAATTGGCAAGGCCCAGGGCAAGGGCAAAGGCCGCGCAAAGCTTGAGGTGAACTGAACGAACGTTCGCGGGAATCAGCATGATGGTCCTCCGACTGGGGGCGCCATTTTGCCGGTTGC
>JBBISH010000025.1:0-60360 GCA_037441385.1 Myxococcales bacterium | reverse complement strand
GCCTCTAGCGACGGCGCGCTGGGCACGACCAAGAAGTGCGACGACGGCAACCCCTGCACCGACGACGTGTGCGACCTGAGCAGCGGCTGCAAGTCGACCGCGACCACCGCGCTGTGCGACGACGGCAACGCCTGCACCATCAAAGACACCTGCAGCGGCGGCGCGTGCGGCGGCAGCCCCAACAAGTGCGACGACGGCAAGCCGTGCACCCTGGACTCGTGCTCGACCACCAAGGGCTGCGTCAACGCCCCCGTCAGCGGCGCCTGCGACGACGGCAACCCCTGCACCAGCGGCGACGCGTGCGACGCCAGCGGCGGCTGCCAATCGGGCGCGCCCACCAAGTGCGACGATGGCAATGCCTGCACCGACGACGCCTGCAACCCCAGTCAAGGTTGCGTGTACACGCCCAACACGGCCGCGTGCGACGACGGCGAGAAATGCACCGTGGGCGACAGCTGCAAGCAGGGCAAGTGCACGGCCGGCGCCAACCAGTGCGGTTGCCAGCAGGACAGCGACTGCACGGGCCAGGCGACGAGCCTGTGCGCCGGCAAGGCCTACTGCGACAAGACCGCGGTCCCCTACAAGTGCGCCACCGACCCCAAGACCGCAATTGTCTGCAACACCAGCGGTGACACCGCCTGCAAGCAGACCGCCTGCGACCCCAGCACCGGCCAGTGCGCCACCAAGCCGATCAACGAATCCGGCCTGTGTGACGACGGCGACAAGTGCACCACTGGCGACGCCTGCACCGGCGGCACCTGCAAGTCCACCGGCATCCTGGACTGCGAAGACAACAACGCCTGCACGGACGACCTGTGCAGCAAGATCGGCGGCTGCAGCCACACCAACAACACCGCGCCGTGCAACGACGGCGACGCGTGCACCAAGAACGACACCTGCTCGGGCGGCGTGTGCAAGGGCCAAGCCGGCGCCGGCTGCTGCGTACTGAACACCGACTGCGACGACAAGAACCCTTGCACCGTGGACACTTGCTTGCCCACCGGCGCATGCAAGAACGACGCGCCAGCCGCCAACGGCCAGGCCTGCGACGCCGACGGCAGCGGCTGCACCGTGGGCGACGTGTGCACCAGCGGCGCGTGCGTGGCTGGCAAGGCCGCTGACTGCACCGCCTCGGCCGACGCCTGCAACACCGCCGCGTGCAAATCGACCGGCGCCGGCTCGTACCAGTGCGTCAAGACCGCCAAGACCGACGGCACCGTCTGCGACGACGGCCTGTTCTGCAACATCGGCGAGGCCTGCAAGGCCGGCAAGTGCACGGGCGGCGCGGCCATGGACTGCAGCACCAGCGGTTGCACCACCGGCGTCTGCGACGAAACCACCAAAGCCTGCAAGGGCACCCCCAAAGCGGACGGCACGGCGTGCGACGCGGACGGCAACGGCTGCACCAAAGACGACAAGTGCGCCGCCGGCCAGTGCGTCAAGGGCGCCGCGGTCGACTGCACCAACGCCGCCGACGTGTGCAACAACTGGAGCTGCAAGTCGACGGGGGCCGTCACCTACCAGTGCCAGCCGACGCCCAAGACCTTGGGCGCACCCTGCGAAGACGGCAAGTTCTGCACCGATGGCGACACCTGCGACGGCGCCGGCAAGTGCTTGTCCGGCGGGCCCAAGGCCTGCACCGAGGTCGCCGACACCTGCAACGACCCCAGCTGCGACGAGGTGAACAAGAAGTGCGTGCCCAAGCCCAAGGTCGACGGTACGGCCTGCAACGACGGCGACGTCTGCACCCCCACCGACGCCTGCAAGGCCGGCCTGTGCGTGGGCCAGAACAACCAGTGCGGCGACCTGAAGATCTCGACCTTCAAGACCGCCAGCGCCAGCCTGGCCACCGCCAAGGCCGCGGCGATCCTCGACTTGGGCGGGGGCCGCTACCGCGTCGCCTGGGGCAACACGGACACCACGGTGTCTACACGGACCAGCCGCGACGAGGGCTCGCGCGAAAACACCGAGCAGACCTACTCGTTCCAAAACGTGATCCGCGATGTGGGCCTGACCACCGCGCCCAGCGGCGCCAGCGACGTGCTGGCCCTGTCCGACTACAACGACTCAGGGTCCTGCACTGCGGCCTACTACAACGCCTGCACGACCACCAATGGTTGCAGTGCGGGTTCGTACACCGACTGCTTTAGTGGCTCGTGCACGCGCTATCGCTACAACGGCAAGTCGTACTTCCAGTACCAGCGCAGCGACGTGTGGCAGGCCAACTCGGGAGGGCTGGTCAGCACCGTCGCGCCCACCAACACTTCGTGCTCCACGTCCGCGGTACCCCTGTACTTCGACAAATTCGTGGTCGCGCCGTACGCCGACGGCCGCCGCCTGATGGTGTGGGGCCAGGGCGGCACCGTCTACAAGGCCATCGTCAACGCCGACAACAGCGTGGCCAAGAACCTGGGCACCGACGCGTCCATGAAGCAGTTCGCCGCGGCGGTGGCCAGCGACAACAGCTCGATCATCGTGTGGAGCGACGGCGCCGAGATTTGGGCGCAGATGTACTACGCCGACGGCTCGACCAACGGCACCAAGTTCCAGGTCAACACCAACGCCGTGGGCGCACAGACGTTCCCCAGCGTCGCCTACCAGCCCAGCGGCCGCTACATCGTCGCCTGGCAGACCGACAGCACCAGCGGCGACGTGGCCATGCAGGTGTTCAAGCCCGATCCGGGCGTGCCGATCAACTCGGAAGTGCTCGTCAACACCACCACCGCGGGCTACCAGGGCGCGCCCACCTTGGCGGTGTTCCAAGACGGCTCGTTCGCCGTCGCCTTTGAAGACGGCAGCGGCAAAGACAGCGCCGGCTACGGCATCTTGGGCCAGTGGTTCACCTCGACCGGCGCCAAGGTGGGCAGCGAGAAGCTGCTGAACGCCGGGGTGGCGGGCGACCAGCGCTACCCGGTGGGCAAGGGCCTATCGACCGACGTGGGCGTGGTGGCTTGGACCAACCTGGCCGACAACCACATCTACGCGCGCCGCTTCGACAAGCTGGGCAACGTCTACAACGGCGCCAAAGAAGTCCTGGTCAACACGACCAAGACCGGCGAGCAGGGCAACCCGGCCGTCGCCACCACCACCAGCGGCGCCTTTGTGGTCGCCTTTGACTCCGAGGGCATCGACGGCGACGCCACCGGCATCGGCCTGCAGCGCTACGCCGCCGACGGCAGCCTGGTCGGCCTAGAGACCGTGGTCAACACCTACAAGACCGGCTCGCAGACCACCCCTGGCGTGGCGATGGACAGCGCCGGCAACTACGTGGTGGTGTGGGACTCGGTGGGCCAGGACGGCGACATCGACGGCGTGTACGGCCAGCGCTTCAAGAGCGACGGCAGCAAGAATGGAAATGAATTCCAAGTTCACCAGACCACGGCCAACGACCAGTGGCGGCCCAGTGTCGCCATGCAGGGCGACAGTTCGTTTGCAGTGGTCTGGGAGTCGTACGGCCAGGCCGGCGGCGCCAATTACGATGTGATGTTGCGCTGCTACGACGCTACGGGCGCAGCCTACGGCGGCGAGCAAATCGTCAACTCGGTCACGGCCGACAAGCAGCAATTCCCGGCGCTCGTCGCCTTTGCCGACGGGCGCTATCTGGTCACGTGGCAGTCCTTTGGCCAAGACGGCGCCGGCTGGGGTGTGTATGGCCAAATGCTGTACAAGGACTGCAAGGCCATCGGCGGTCCGTTCGCGATCAACACCACCACCGCCAGCGACCAGACCTCGCCCAAGATGGCGGTCGACGGCAACGGCAACTTTACGGTGGTGTGGTCGTCGCTGGGCCAAGACGGCGACAACTTTGGCATCTACGCCCAGCGCTTTGACAAGAACAACGCCAAGGTGGGCGGTGAATTCAAGCTGAACGCCATCACCGCGGGCGAGCAGAGCAAACCCGCCGTGACCTTCTTGTCCACCGGCAACCTGCTGGCAGTCTGGCAGACGGCGGGCGAAGACGAGTCGGGCTATGGCCTCAAGGCCGCGCAATTCAAAGACGCGGCGCAGCAAGGTCTGGACTTCATGCCCAACCTCACCTTCACGGGCAACCAGAGCTTGCCGGCGGTGGTCGGTCGCGGCGACGGCACGTTCGTCGCGGTGTGGCGCAGCGAGGCGCAAGATGGCAACAAGGGTGCGGTGATCGCCCGCATCCTCAAGTAGCTGCCGGCACTTGGCCAAGGTTGCGAAGTGCTAGGCAAGGTCGTAGGCTGGCGGCCCTAAACCTCGCGAACCCAGCCCGTTGGGCGGTGGCAAGCGGGCGACGAGCGCAGCAAAATTGGCGAGGCAGAGATGACGGACATGAGCAAAGGCATCTCGGGCAAAGTGGCCCGGGGCGTAGCGTGGGGCGTGGCGCTCAGCCTGCTGGCCGCCTGTGGCAGCGACGCCGAGAAACCCACGACTGTGACCAAAAAGGATGCCGGTCCCGACACGAGCGCCGAGATCGAGCAGGGTGAAGACACGCTGGCCGACACCCTGGCCGAAGACACCCTGGACGCGATGGCCGAGGAGATTGCCGTCCAAGACGTCAAGGACACGGCCGATAGCAAGGATACGGCCGACACCAAAGACACGACGGACACCAAGGACACCAAAGACACCAAGGATTCCGTGGATGTACAACCCGACGTGGACGACGTAGACGACGCGACCACGGACGACGTGGACAACGAAGTCCTGGATGCAACGGACAGCGACATCGACCTGGACGCGACGGACAACGGCAGCAGCGACGTGCAAGTCGATGTCCCGCCCGACTTGGGCCCCAAGCAGGACGTCAGCTACGACATCCCCGATGGCGTGTGCGCCAAACTGCCGGCAGGCCTGCCGCCGGGGTCGCTCATCGTCTCCGAAGTCATGGTGCACCCTGGCAAAGTCGACGAATCGGTGGGCGAGTGGTTCGAAATCTACAACACCACCGAGGACCCGATCCCGCTATTTGGCCTGACCCTGACCGACGACAAGGCGGACGAGTCGACCGTCTTGTCGTGCACGACGATCGTGCCGCCCAAGGGCGTGGTGGTCATGGGGGCCTGGGGCACGGCGAGCCAAAACGGCGGCGTCGCGGTCGACTACGTCTACGACAACTTCACGCTGTCGGACAACGCCGACAAGATCAAACTGGTGGCCGATGGCGTGGTCATCGACGAGATCAGCTGGAATTCCACGACTTGGCCGCTCGCGAACGGCACCGGCAAGTCGATCTCGCTGGACAAGGGCCACCTGACCGGCACCGACAACGACAACCCCGACAATTGGTGCCAATCCAGTGCCACTTGGCCGGGCAGCGCCGGTGACTTTGGCACGCCTGGCTATGTCAACCTGGACTGCCCCAAGCCCCCCGACACGGACAAAGATGGCATCCCGGATGCCAAAGACAACTGCCTGCTCGTGGCCAACGTGGACCAAAAGGATAGCGACGGCGACAAGTTGGGCGACGTCTGCGACAACTGCCCGAACGCCGCCAATCCGGACCAGAAAGACAGCGACGGCGACGGCAAGGGCGACGCCTGCGACCCCCAGATCTGCGGCGACGGCGACCTGGATGTCGGCGAAGAGTGCGACGACGGCAACAAGATCGACAACGACGGCTGCACGCCCGACTGCAAGATCGCGGCGATCGTGCCAGCCAAGGTGGTGATCACCGAGATCTTTGCCCACAGCAACAACATCGACGACGCCTACGCCCAGTGGATCGAGCTGTACAACGGCGACAGCAAGCCGGTGGTCCTGGCGGGCTGGAAGCTGTCGTTTGGCGTCAAGGGCGAGTCGCTGCTGCCCGCCGATGTGCCGATCACCCTGCAGCCGGGCCAGTACTTGGTCATCGGCGCCAGCAAGGACAAGTTCTTCAACGGCGGCATCAACGTCGACGTGGAGTGGAAGAAGGGCCTGACCATGGATCCGGTGGCGGGCACGGTGCAGGTCTTCAACAACAACACCCTGATCGACAAGGTGGACTACCCGGTAAACACCCCCAAGGTGGTGCCGGGTCAGGCGCTGCAATTGGATCCAACCCAGTACTCGGTCTCGCAAAACGACCTGCCCATCTACTGGTGCTACGCCGAGACGGTGCTGCCGCTGACCGGCGACACCGGCACGCCCGGCAAGGCCAACCCCACCTGCATCCCCACCGGTAAGGACAAAGACGGCGACGGCGTCATCAACGAAGCCGACAACTGCCCGTTCTTGCTCAATGCCGACCAGGCCGACCAGGACAAGGACGGGCTGGGCGACCTGTGCGACAACTGCAAGGCCGTGAGCAACAAGGACCAGTTGGACGGCGACGGCGACGGGGTGGGCGACGTCTGCGACAATTGCCCCAAGTACCCAAATGCCGACCAAAAAGACACCGACGGCGATGGCTTCGGCGACTTCTGCGACTCGGTCAATTGCGGCGACGGCAAGCTGAACCCGTACGAAGAGTGCGACGACGGCAACACCATTCCCGGCGACGGCTGCAGCAAGACCTGCCTCAAGGAATTCGTCGAGGTCGGCTCGGTGGTCATCACCGAGTTCTTGGTCAAGCCCAAGGCTGTGGTCGAGACCGACGGCGAGTGGGTCGAGCTGTTCAACACCACCACCCAGACCATCGACATGAATGGCTGGGTGCTGCGCGACAACGGCACGAACAACCACAAGATCAACGCGCCCAAGGGCTTGTACATCCCCGCCAAGGGCTACTTGCTGCTGGCCGCCAACGGCGACGCGACCAAGAACGGCGGCACCAAGCCGGCCTACGTGTACCCGATCGGCGAGTTCTCGCTGTCGAACTACTCGGACAACATCATCTTGGACTGGAACTCGACCACCATCGACAAGCTGCAGTACATCAGCAAGCAGGTGGACCCGCAGACCGGCTGGCCGATCCAAGACGGCTATTCGCTCAGCTTGGATCCGTTCTCGACCAGCGCGACCGGCAACGACACCTCGGCCAACTGGTGCCTGGCCAAGAAGATGTGGAGTGGCAGCCTGGGCGACTTTGGCACGCCCGGCACCGCCAACCCCAGCTGCGCCAACCCCTGCCTCAAGGCCGACAAAGTCACGCCGCAGCCCGACAAGACCCTTTGTGGCGACGGCCAGTGGTGCAAGGCGGGCGAGTGCGTCGACATCCCCGTGTGCGGCAACGGCAAGCTGGAGCCCGAAAACAACGAGACCTGCGACGACGGCAACCTAGTGCCCGGCGACGGCTGCGACGCCAAGTGCAAGATCGAACCGCCGCCCGCGCCCGATGGCACGCTGGTCATCACCGAGGTGATGGTGCAGCCACTGGCGCAGTACGACACCTACGGCGAGTGGTTCGAGGTCTACAACCCCACCAAGAAGCCGATCGACCTGACCAATTGGTCGCTGACCGACTTGAACCCGACCACCGGCGCCGGCACCGACAGCCATACCATCAAGCCCTTCTGCGGCAACGGCTTTGTCGAGGCCACGGAACAATGCGACGACGGCAACAACAGCCCGGGCGACGGCTGCAGCAAGACCTGCGAGGTCGAAGGCCAGTGCACCGCGCTTTTGTTCGACGGCAAGGCGAGCTACGTGGGGATCGACAACAACCCCGCCGCCACCAACCAGCTGTACTACTCGCCCAGCCTGACCATCCACGGCTGGTTCCTGCTGGACGCGCTGACCGCCGGTGACCTGTGCACCGTGGGCGGCGCGATGGCGACCTGCACCGATCTGTTCAGCTACGGCGAGGCCGGCAAGTACCCGCTGGCCGTGCGCTCGTCGGGCGGACACCTGTACGCCATCGCCGGCACCAAGGAGTTGGATATGGGCCTGGCCCTGCAGGGCAAGTGGACCCACGTCGCGCTGACCGTGGAAGGCGGCACCAGCCTGCACGCCTGGGTCAACGGCAAGGAAGTGGCCTCGACCAATCTGACCGACTATCCGGCGAGCACCGCCATCGCCAGCTTTGTCACGGTGGGCGCGCAGCGCGACTCGGGCACGGGCAAGATCAGCCACTACCTCAAGGGCCGCGCGGCCTCGTTCCGCGTGTTCTCGGGCAAGCAGGTCAACAACGCCGGCAGCGCCGGCTACCCCAGCTTCAACCAAAAGGTCAGCTTCCCCGCGTTCTTCCGCGTATTTGGTCCGCAAGCGCGCTGGGCCAGCGGCAGCATCGCCGCCGGCGACACGCTCGCGCTGGCCATGGACGAAGGCGCAGGCACCGGCCTGACCGACAACACGGCAAGCAAACACAGCGCGGGCGCGGTCAGTTGCACTTGGGCGTCGCAGTCCACGGGCAACGCCACCGGCCCCTACTGCGCCCCCAGCGGCAACCTGCAACCAGAGACCTCGGTCCTGCAGCCCGGCCTGGACGCGTACGTAATCCTGCCCGGCACCTATGCCGTGCTGGCGCGCAACTCGAACCCGGTCTACAACGACGGCATCAAGGCGATGTACGGCTGGTACGACGGCGGCGCGATGTCGGCCAACGGCACCTTCGTGCTCTCGAACGGCAGCGACGGCATCAAGCTGACCAACGCCGACGGCAAGCTGGTCGACGCCATCTACTACGACAGCACCTGGCCGTGGGTCAAAGGCGCGGCCATGATGCTGAAAGACAGCTGCCTGGATCCGGCGCTGAACGATGCCAAGGACTGCTGGGTCCAAGCGAGCGGCACCTGCTTCTTTGGGCCGCTGTACGACAAGCTGGGCTCCACGTTTGCTGCATGCGCCAACACGCCGTGCACCAAGGAAGGCGAGTTCTGCGGCACGCCCGACGACTGCGTTGGCGGCGGAACGAACTGCAAGCAATGCTTGACCAAGGACCGGGGCACGCCCTTGTCCTCGAACGTCTGCCCCTGACAGGATGGCCGCGAGCTTCGGCTCCCCGCTGCGGGTTCACCCTGCTGGTTCACCCATGAACGGCGCCCCCCACACACATGGCGACTGGCGAGCAGAAGGCCGCGCCGCCCGTTCTTGCCCGTGGGGTGGCGCGGACCATCGATCCGACACGGTTGGATTTGCTTGAAGGAAGCCATGGATCTTCGCGCTCCTGTTACGCATTCGGACTACATCGTGGTGGCCGACGCCGGTGCCGCGTGGGTGAGCAGCCTGGTTGAGACGCTGAAAACGCTTGGATTTCAAGCAGAAATCGTATCAACGGATCAGGCGGCCCAGACCAGCTTCGAGCGCGGCGCAGCGGCCTTGGTGCTCGCCCCGCAGCCCGGCGAAGATCCCGATCAGTTGTGGCTGTCGATCGTCGAGCGGGCCGGCCGCCAGTTGCCGACGCTGATGGTGGTTTTGCCGCAAGGCGCCCCGACCGACTGTGCCCGCTGGCTGCAGAGCGGCTTTGACGATTTTGGCACGGCCCGCGACGATCCGTCGCACCTGGCCGCTCGGCTGGTGGCGCGCGTCCAGGCGAGCCGGCTCCACCAAGCCATGGTCACCAGCGATCCGCTGACAGGCCTGCCGACCCCGCACGTGTTCTTTTCGCGCCTGGATCCGATGATGCGCTTGTCGTCGCGCGCCGCGATGCCCATGGCGGTGGCGGTTCTGGACATGGACGGCTTTGTCGCCCTAGAGGCGGCGCGCGGCCGGCCGCTGGTGCGGCAGCTGCTGATCGACCTTGCTCGGCACCTGCAGTCGGCGCTGCGGCGCTCGGACACGGTGGCGCGACTGGGCGACGATCGCTTTGGCCTAATTCTCCATCATATCAACGGTTTCGAAGCACGCAAGCTACTGCGCAAGATCTGGCGAGCGCTGGTCCTGGAGCCGACGACGCTGGACATGATGGGTGCAGCGGCCTTTGTGCCCACGTTCACTGCCGGCATCGCGGTGTTTCCCGACGACGCCACCGATGGCAACGAGTTGTACACGCGCGCCGAGATCGCGCTGGACGTGGCCCGTGCCACCGGCCACCGCGGCATCCAGCTCTACTCCGAGACCTCTGGCGACTCGGGCCTGGCCCTGGGCGGCAGCGACCTGCGGCTGCATCGCAGCGACCGCGGCAACCGTTCGGAGCCCGAGTAGGGTGTGGCCCGCGGGCGGGCGATCGCGGCGCGCCGGTGTCGATCGGGCCGGCTCAAGGCCGGCGACACCGCGGCAGCCGACTTTTTGGCCGCATCATGCCCCCGCAGGGATTGTCACGGCTGCGCCATCTGGACTTATCACCGGTTTTCGTTCAGACTATGCCGCGTCGAGCCGGCGAGTCGCCCCGCCACTCGATGTTTTCTCGTAGTTTCGCCGGGTTCAATGCTCGGCCCGAGCAAGTCGTCGCGTGCGCGCATCACCCAAATGGCCACCACGTGTCCTTGACGGTCACCGATCGTCACCACGGCGTCACGCAACACCGTCTAGTACGCGTGCGCGGCGTTTTCCGTCCTTGTTGAGCCCGCAGATCGCGCTGCGCGGCACTGGAGCCTGTCCATGACCTCGGTCCGACACCGCTCGAACAACCCCCTGACCGGCTGGTGGCGCGCGGCGCTGTTGGTTGCGGCCTTGGGGCTGTCGTTGCTGACCGGTTGCGACAATTCAGACTTGAATCCGCTTGGTTACAACAAGGGCTACACGCCAATCCAGCCGATCTCGTATTCGCACAAGATCCACGCGGGCGATCTGAAGATGGACTGCAAGTACTGCCACTTTGGCTCCGAGAAGAGCAAAAAGGCTGGGATTCCGCCGGTTGCCGTGTGCATGAACTGCCACAAGACCGTGCGGACCGAGTCGCCGCAGATCCAAAAGCTCACCGACTACTACAAGAAGGGCGAGCCGGTGCCATGGGTGCGGGTCCACAACCTGCCTGATTTCGTGTCGTTTGACCACAGCCGCCACGTGAACAAGGGCGTAGCCTGCCAGACCTGCCACGGTCCGATCCAAGAGATGACCGAGGTCAAGCAGTTCTCGTCGCTGGCGATGGGCTGGTGCGTGAATTGCCACCGCGACTACACGCGCAACCCGCCGCCCGACCTCAAGTCCAAGCACATCTACGCCACGACCGACTGCACCGGCTGCCACCAGTAGCCGCTCGTGCCGGGGCAGCGCCGGGCCGCAAGGCACCCGCCGACTGCTTCGCACCGCCCAACGGCCCAGCAAAGGACCCAAGCCCCGCGCCCAAGACCTTGCCCTGAGCCGATGACCGTTCCGCCAAGAGGAGTCCCGATGGACCGCCAGAACGAAAGCGCCCCCGTCAACCAGGACCTGGCCGCGGCCCCCGAAATCCGCCACTTCCAAAGTGTGGAAGAGCTGCTCGGCGATCCCAGCATCGAAGAGGCGCGCATCTACGAGTCGGGCAAGCCGCCGATCGCTGGCGACGGCAGCGCGGTCGAGCGCCGCGACTTCATGAAGATCTTGGCCGGCACCTTTGCCGCCGCTTCGGCCACCGCCGCCTGCGGTCGCCTGCCGGTCCACAAGGCGCTGCCCTACGTGGACAAGCCCGAGGAGCTGACGGTCGGCAAGGGCCAGTACTACGCCACCGTTTGCCAAGGCTGCCCGGCCGGTTGCGGCGTGCTGGTCAAGTCGCGCGACGGTCGGCCCATCAAGGTCGAGGGCAACCCCGATCACCCCATGTCGCTGGGCGGCGTGTGCGCCATCGGCCAGGGCACGGTCGTGGGCCTGTACGACGGCGATCGGGTCAAGGGCCCGATGATCGGCGGCAAGGACGCAACCTGGAAGGACTTGGACGCGAAGATCGCCGAGGCCCTGGCCGCCTACGCCAGCGACGGCAAGGGGTTGGTGCTGGTCAGCAAGGCGGTGCACGGTCCGGCGAGCGGCGACATCGTCCGCAAATTCCTGGCCAAGTTCCCCGGCGCCCGCTATGTGGCCTACGAGGGTCTGTTCGGCGCCGGTGCCATCGCCGACGCTCACGCCGAGACCCACGCCAAGCGCGCCGTCCCCAGCTACGATTTTGCCAAGGCCGAGGTGATCCTCAGCTTTGGTGCTGACTTCTTGGCCACCTGGCTCAGCCCTGTCGAGTTCGCGAAGGCCTACGCCCCGGGGCGCAAGGTGTCGATCGACAAGAAGTTCATGTCGACCCACATCCAGGTCGAGAGCCGCCTGTCGCTGACCGGCAGCAACGCCGATCAGCGCGTGCGCATCCTGCCCAGCGAGCAGCGGAGCCTGGTGTTCGCCCTGGCGGCCAAGCTGCAGCCGGGCGTGGCCGTGCCAGAGGCCAAGGTGAGCGCCGACCAGCAGAAACTGGTGGGCGCGTGGGCCAAGCTGCTCAAGGACCACCAGGGCACGTCGCTGGTGGTGGCCGACTCGGCCGATCTGGCAACTCAGGCCGCCGTCAACATCATCAACGAAGCACTGGGCAACTACGCCGCGACGGTCCGGCTGGACAAGCCGATGGCCAGCTACCGCGGCAGCGCCAAAGAAGAGGCGGCGCTGGTCGAAGCCCTGAACAAGGGCGACGTCACAGGCGTGATCCTGCTAGGCGTCAACCCCGCCTACGACAGCCGCCTGGCTGGCAAGTGGGCAGAAGGTCTAAAGAAAGCCAAGCTGTCGCTGGCGGTCACCACCCGCCACGACGAGACGGCCGCCCTGTGCCAGTTGGTCGCCGCCAGCCACCACGCCCTGGAAGCCTGGGGCGATGCCGAGACCCACGCCGGTCTGGTCGCCGTCCAACAGCCCCTGGTCAACCCGCTCTTTGACACGCGCGGCCCGCTGGATCTGCTGCTGCAGTGGTCAGGCGACAAGGCCAGCGCGTACGACGCCATCGGCGCCTACTGGAAAGCCGGTGTCGCGCCGCGCGCCGAGGGCGTGACCGATGCCCAGGCGTTCTGGGACAAGGCCGTGAGCGACGGCATTGTCGAAGTCAAGGCCATCGGCGCGCCGATCGTCCTGCCGAGCACGCCGGTCAAGGCCGGCAGCCCCGCCGAAGAGGCCGCGCCGCAACCCGCGGAAGCTGCCGCTGATGCTTCGCCGGCCGCCGCCGCGCCGGTGGCCCTGCCTGTGGCCGCGAGCGCCGCTGCCCTGCCCGAAGCCGCCAGCGCCGTAGGCCTGCCCGCTGCGGCTACCCCGGTGGTCGCCGTGGCCCTGCCGCCGATCGTGATGGGCAAGTTCGACGCAGCGGCCGCCGCCAAGGCACTGCAAGGTCCCGCGCCGACTTTGGGTTCGGCCGGCAAGTTCGAGGTCGTGCTGTACCCCAAGGTGGGCGTGGGCACCGGTGAGCACGCCAACAACCCGATGCTTCAGGAGCTGCCCGACCCGATCAGCAAGGCGACCTGGGCCAACTACCTGTGCATCTCGCCCAAGGCCGCGCAAGAGCTGGGCAACCTGCTGTCGTCCGACGTGGTGACCGTCAGCTCGGGCAACGTGTCGGTCGAGCTGCCGGTGGTGCTGAGCCCCGGCCTGCACGACGGTGCCGTGGCAATGGCGGTTGGCTATGGCCGTGCCGCCAGCATGGGTCGCATCGCCGAGGGCGTGGGCCAAAACGTCTATCCGTTCGCCGCCCTGGCCGACATCGCCAAGGCCGACGTCAAGCCCACCGGCAAGAAGGACCCGATCGCCTTCTCGCAGACCCACCACAGCTACGAGCACCGCGATGTGGTCAAAGAGACTACGCTTGAGGCCTGGGCCAAGAACCCCAAGTCCGGCAACGCCAAGCTCGAAGACATGCTCCACGACAAGGGCGCCAACGATCCGCGCACGACGCGCACGCTGTGGAGCCGACACCTGTACCCCGGCTACAAGTGGTCGCTCGCTATCGATCTGAACTCGTGCACCGGCTGCGGCGCCTGCGTGGTGGCCTGCAACATCGAGAACAACGTGCCGGTAGTGGGCAAGAAGGAAGTGCTGGTGCGCCGCGAGATGCACTGGCTGCGCATCGACCGCTACTACAGCGAAAAGCGCACCTACAAGGAAAACGAGTACGACTGGGACGCGACCAAGGAAGACCTGCTCGACCTGGCCGAAAATCCCGAGGTCGTGCACATGCCCATGCTGTGCCAGCACTGCGACAACGCGCCGTGCGAGACGGTGTGCCCGGTCCTGGCGACCATGCACACCAGCGAAGGCCTGAACGCTCAGGCCTACAACCGCTGCATCGGCACCCGCTACTGCGCCAACAACTGCCCGTACAAGGTGCGCCGCTTCAACTGGTTCAACTACCCCACCCGCGAGATGGAAGACAAGTTCGACATGGATCTGGTGGCGCTCGCGCTGAACCCGGACATCGTCAAGCGGTCGCGCGGCGTGATGGAGAAGTGCTCGTTCTGCGTGCAGCGCATCCAGGAAGCCAAAAGCGACGCCCTGCGTCCGGCGGCCGAGGGTGGCCAGCCGCAGCCGACCAACCTGGCCGAGGTGGAGAAGGCCGAGGCCGAGGGCAAGAAGCTGCAGCCCAAGTACGTGCGCGACGGCGCCATCAAGCCGGCCTGCATGCAGACCTGCCCGACTGAGGCGCTGGTGTTTGGCGACATCAACGATCCGGGCAGCAAGGTCCACAAGGCCTACATGGATCCGCGCAACTACTCGGCGCTGGTCGAGGTCGGCACCCAGCCCGCCGTCAGCTACATGACCAAGGTGCGCAACTCGTCGCGCGCGTAAGCCCGCCCAACCTGTACGGAACGCTGAACAGCATCAAGGTTTAGTCGAGCCCAGCCGCTCGCAACGCACGCAAGGAGCCGCTCCCATGTCTGCACCCGTTTCACAGCTTCGCGAACCGCTGGTCCTTGGCGATCCGCCGCTGGCGCAGATCACCAACGATGTGCTCGTGCCCATGGAGACCAAGCCGAGCAAGATGTGGTGGGGCACCTTTGCGGTGACCATGTCGATGCTGATCATCGGCTTTTCTGCCATCGGCTGGCAGATCTACGAGGGCATCGGCACCTGGGGTCTGAACAAGACCATCGGCTGGGGCTTCGACATCACCAACTTCGTGTTCTGGGTCGGCATCGGCCACGCCGGTACGCTGATCTCGGCGATTTTGTTCCTGTTCCGTCAGAAGTGGCGCACCTCGATCAACCGCTCGGCCGAAGCGATGACGCTGTTCGCGGTGATGTGCGCGGCGCTGTTCCCGCTGATCCACATGGGTCGGCCGTGGTTCGGCGCGCTGTGGTTCGTGCCGGCGCCCAACTTCCGCGGCCCGCTGTGGACCAACTTCCGCAGCCCGCTGATCTGGGACTTCTTCGCCATCTCGACCTACTTCACCATCTCGGCGGTGTTCTGGTTCATCGGCCTCATCCCCGACCTGGCCACTGTGCGCGACCGCTGCACCACGCCGGTCCGCCGCGCCATCTACGGCGCGCTGTCGCTGGGTTGGAGCGGCAGCAACAAGACCTGGGTCCACTACGAGACCGTGTACATGCTGCTGGCCGGCCTCTCCACGCCGCTGGTGCTCTCGGTACACACCATCGTGTCGACCGACTTTGCCACCTCGGTCATCCCCGGCTGGCACACCACGATCTTTCCGCCCTACTTCGTGGCCGGTGCGATTTTCTCGGGCTTCGCCATGGTGCTCACGCTGCTCATCATCGCCCGCAAGGTGCTGAACATCGAGCACCTGATCACCATGAAGCACCTGGAGAACATGTCGCTCATCATCACCACCACGGGCATGATGGTCGGCCTGGCCTACGCCACCGAGTTCCTGATCTCGTGGTACGGCGGCAGCAACTACGAGGGCTTCTGCTTCTACAACCGCGCCTTTGGCCCCATGGCCTGGTCCTACTGGATCATGGTGAGCTGCAACGTCATCTCACCGCAGGTGTTCTGGTTCAAGAAGATGCGAACCAGCATCCCCGTGATGTTCGTGATGTCGCTGGTGGTGAACGTGGGCATGTGGTTCGAGCGCTTCGTCATCATCGTGACGTCGCTGCACCGCGACTACCTGCCGTCGAGCTGGGCGATGTACCAGCCGACCTGGGTCGAGGGCCTGACCCTGCTGGGCACCTTTGGCCTGTTCTTCTCGCTGTTCTTGCTGTTCACCCGGGTGCTGCCGGTGATCGCCATCGCCGAAGTGAAGTCGGTCAAGCGCTTCGCCCAGCCCCACAAGTCTCACGCCGCCGCCGGCGTCCCCAGCCTGGCCCACGCGCCCGCCGCGCCCGCGAAGGGGGTGTAAGATGACTGCCCACGCAACCACCCATGACAACAAGTACCTGGTCGGCATCTTTGGTGACGAAGACCAGATCCTCGGCGCCACCAAGGCCACCCGCGGTGCCGGTCTGCCGATCTACGACTGCTACACGCCCTACCCGGTGCACGGTCTGGACACTGCCCAGGGGCTGCCGCGCTCGTGGATGACCTACGCCTGCTTCGGCTTTGCCGCCCTGGGCTTCTGCACCTCGATGTTCCTGCAAAGCTACACCCAGGCCATCGAGACGCCGTTCTGGTCGGGCTGGCCGCTCATCGTCGGCGGCAAGCCGTTCTGGCCGGTCACGGCGTTTGTGCCGATCCTGTTCGAGCTGACGGTGCTGTTCGCCGGCATCGGCACGGCCCTGACGCTGCTGGCGGCCAACAAGCTTTTCCCCGGCAACAAGCCCAAGTTCAGCCTGCCCGGCATCACCGACGACCGCTTCGCGATCGTGCTGGATCCGGCCGCCAAGGGGTTTGACGAAGGCCGCGCCCGCGACCTGCTCAGCCGCCACGGCGCCAGCGAAATCACCTGGGTGCAGGGCCAGTAGCCCCACCGCCGCCCGCGACCGGCTCCGAGCCGGCGCATGCCATGGAGAACTCGATGCACAAGGCGATGAAGGGACTGCGCTTCCCCTTGCTGACGCTCGGCGCACTGCTGGTGACCGCTGCGGGCTGCCAGGTCGAACGCGAGCCGAACATGGAATTCGCGCCGCAGATCAACCACATGATGTTCTCGTCGGCCGCCGAGTCGTTTGCGCCGTCGCCGGTGAACGCCAAGACGGGCAAGCCCGTGTTCGCCAACGGCCGCGTCAACCAGCTGCCGCCGGCGGGTACGATTCCGCGCGACTTTGTGCCGCTCCACTTCAGCAACGACGAGGCGGGCCGTCTGGCCGCCGCTGCCGCCTACCCCACGGCGCCGGTCGAGGCCTCGCCCGAAAACCTGGCCCGTGGCGCCTGGGGCTTTGCCACCTTCTGCGTGCCGTGTCACGACGCCAAGGGCGGCGGCGCCGGCCTGGTCGCCAAGAAGGCCGGCTGGAACTTCCCCATCGGCTACACCGACAGCAACGCCGGCAAGTGGGCCGACGGCTATCTGTTCCACATCGTATCGTATGGCCGCAACAACATGCCCAGCTATGCCAGCCAGATCAACCAGCTTGACCGCTGGAAGATCATCTTGCACCTGCGGGCCCTGCAGCAACAGAACGGTGCGGCCCCGGTCGATCCGGCGGCGGCGGCTACGGCCACCGCGCCTGCCGCTGCAGCGACACCCGCGGCCAAGTAAGACGGCGCGGTTCGCCCTGCCAAGTGCGCATTGATTTGAGGTTCGCTTCGGGCTCCATCCAGCCCTGACTCGCCTAGAGTGCCAAGAGGTCCAACGTGAGCAACACCCACGAACACGCCGCCGAACTCGAACACCACGACGGCCACGGCCACGATCACGAGCACGCCGAGGTCCACGGGCCGGTGGCGTTTGCTGTGCCGGGCGGCTTGAAGAAGGGCGCCCTGGCCCTCCTCGTGGCCGGCGCGGCCCTGTTGGGCGCGGGATTTGCCACGGCCGGCGAGCACCCGACCTGGCGCCTGTGGTCGAACCTGCTGATTGCGTCGATGTACTTCGGCCTGCTCGCGGTCGGCGCCGGCTTCATCGTGGCGATCATGCACGTGACCAAGGCGGGTTGGGGCGTGGTCACCCGTCGCGTTCCCGAAGCGATGACCACCTACTTGCCCGTGGCGCTGCTGACCATGCTGGTGGTGGGCGGTTTGGGCATGCACGACCTCTACGAATGGTCGCATCCCGACATCGTCGCCGAGGATCACCTGCTGCAACACAAGTCGGCCATCCTGAACCCGACCTGGTACCTGGGCTCGGTCGCCGTCATCTTTGGCGGTTGGACGCTGCTGACCAGCCTGCTGCGCAAGAACTCGGTGAACCAAGACGGCGACGGCGACGTCAAGCACACCGGCAAGAACATCTTGACCTCGGTGCTGTTCCTGATCTTCTTTGGCCTGTCGATTACCATCGGTTCGCTGATCTGGCTGATGTCGGTCGAGCCGCACTGGTTCTCGACCATGTTTGGCGTGTACCAGTTCGCTGGCGCGCACAAGGCTGCGGCGGCGGCGGGTACGCTGTTCTTGGTCTACCTGAGCAAGAACGGCCACCTCAAGCAGGCCAACCCCAGCCATCTGCACGACTGGGGCAAGATGATGTTCGCCTTCTCGACGTTCTGGGCCTACATCTGGGTCAGCCAGTTCCTGCTCATTTGGTACGCCAACATTCCAGAAGAAACGGGCTACTTCTTGCTGCGTCAGGAGCCGGGCTGGATCGCGCTGTTCGCCTTGAACGTGATCCTGAACTGGGTGATCCCGTTCTTCACGCTGCTGCCGCGGCCCAATAAGCGCAACCCGGCGATCCTGGTGCCGGTGGCGATCGTGGTGCTGATGGGCTTCTGGCTGGACCTGTACCTGCAGGTGATGCCGGGCACGTCGCAGTTCACCGCCGAGCACCTCAAGCTGGAACACCTGCACGGCCCGTTCATTGGCCCCATGGAGTTCGGCGCGATGGCGCTGCTCGGCGGCGTGTTCCTCCTGATCGTGCCGGCGATGATGGCCAAGGTGTCGCTGGTGCCCGTCAAGGACCCGTACCTGCAGGAGTCGCTGCACCACCAGCAGTAGGCCGCCGGTCAGCGGATCGGGCCAAAAAGTCGACAAGTAACGGCTCTGCGGCATCCTTGCCGCATGGAAGTCGCCCACCAGACCGCCGTGCCGTCGCCGTTGCCCACCGCCGCCCCTTTGCGCGAGCCGGTCGACGCCTTTCTGCACCACCTCAAAGTCGAACGCAGCCTGTCCGAGCACTCGCTGCGGGCCTATGCGGTCGATCTGGCCCACTACGCCGAGTGGCTGTCGACGATGGGCCGCACGGTGGAGAGTGCCGAACGCGACGCCGTCCACGAATACCTGGCATCGCTGCATGATCACCTGGCGCCCAGCTCGGTAGCGCGGCGCATGTCGACGATCCGCAGCTTTTACAGGTTTTTGCAGCGCATGGACCGCGTCGACGCCAGCCCGATCGAAGGCGTGCGCGGTCCGCGGCAAGCCAAGACCCTGCCGCGGATGCTCAGCGTGGACGAGATCATTGCGCTGCTGACCCGACCGCTAGAGGGCGACGATGGCGATCCGCTGCTGCAGTTGCGCGACGTCGCGCTGATCGAGCTGATGTATGGTGCTGGGCTGCGCGTGAGCGAGCTGGTGGGCCTGGACGTGTTGCACGTGCGCGACGGCGAGCGTCTGGTGCGGGTGCGAGGCAAGGGCAAGAAGACCCGCATCGTGCCGTATGGGAGCAAGGCTCAAGAGGCCCTGCGAGCTTATCTGCCGGCGCGGTTGTCGCTTCTTGAGCGCAGCCGCCAAGCGGGAGCCGAACGTCGCGACGCCGAGGTGGCGCTGTTCCTCAACTGGCGCGGCACCCGCCTCAGCACCCGCTCCGTGGCGCGCATGCTCGAAAAGCGCTGCATTCAGGCCGGCTTTCATGCCAGCATCAACCCGCACGCCCTGCGGCACTCGTTCGCGACGCATTTGCTCGACGCCGGCGGCGACATCCGCGAAGTGCAAGAGCTGTTGGGGCACGCGCGGTTGTCGACGACTCAGCGCTACACGC
The DNA here is from genome assembly GCA_037441385.1 of Myxococcales bacterium. Taxonomy (GTDB): domain Bacteria; phylum Myxococcota_A; class UBA9042; order UBA9042; family UBA9042; genus SXRM01. The sequence goes on along the minus strand of JBBISH010000025.1, from coordinate 40,700 downwards.
ACGCCTCGACCGCGCACCTGATGCGGGTGTACGACAAGGCCCATCCGCGGGCCAAGGCATCGTGATGCGCCTGCTGGCCGCCGCCGTGGGTCTGTCGCTGCTGGCCGCGCCCGCTTGGGCCGAGGGCGAGCGCTTTCGCGCCGGCGTAGAAGTGGGCGGGGCCTGGCGTTCGGGCGACACCTTTGCCGAGGCGCTGCCGTTTGCCGAGTACGCCGAACAGAACTTTGGCCTGGGCCTGGGCGCACCCATCCGCGTGCGCATGCAGGACGGCAAGCCGACCGACCGCTGCCCGACGCCCGGGCTGCGTTGCCAGGACTGGGACAAGCCGGGCGATTGGCTGCGGATCCTGCGCCACCTGGACCTGGGCAGCCTGGATACCAAGGGCCAGGTCCACGTGGGCGACCTGACCGGGGTGACGCTGGGGCACGGCTCGCTGGTTTGGCGCTACTACAACAACCAGTTGCTCGACGTGTGGCACACGGGCGCGTACGCGGTGTACGACAACAAGTCCAGCGGCGTGACGGCGCTGGTGGGCGACCTGTTGCGCATGGACCTGCTGGCCATGCGGGCACACGGGCGGCCGTTTCGGGGCGGATTGCGGCGCATGGAGTTCGGCCTGGGCCTGGCGGCCGAGCGCCGCGAACAGGTGTGGCTGACGGACGGCACGCAAACTCGGGCAATGGCGAGCGATCTGCAGGGCAGCCTGTCGGCGCCGTTTGCGCCCAGCTTGGTGGCCGACTTGGGCTACGAAATCCTGGCCAGCAGCAACGGCCAAGTGCTGGCTTGGCTGGACGGCGTGTGGCAGGTCGACCGCGGCGTCGGCGCGCACCTGGGCCTGCGGGCGGCGCTGCGCGGCCGGAGCGACAGCCTGGCGGCGACCCTAGAGGGGCGCTATGCGGGTACCGGCTACTCCCCAGCGGCGATTGGGCCGTTGTACGAGCTGCAATGGCCGCTGCGCCGCCAAAGCGGGCTCCCAGCGGGCTGGGGGAGTCGCGCTAGCGCCGAGTGGGTCCACCGCGGCCTGGGGCGGATTCTGCTGGCATTGGACCACCAGCAGGGTCAAAAGCTGGACACCTACTTGTGGTACAATTCCGAGCCCTTGGGCAGCTGGTCGCTGCGCGCGTGGGCGGTCAAGCGCTGGCAGCGCGCCGAACAGGGGGGCGGCAGCGTCGACCTGGGTCCGGACCCCATCGACTGGAGCGCCTACGTGTCGGCACGCCTGCGGGTCGACGGGCCGTGGTATGCCGCCTTGGCCGCCGGTCGGCGCTGGCGGGTCCACGAGGCCTGGCCCACGGGGCAAAGTCCGCTCTACGCCGAAACCGAGTTCCGCTTGGCCGCTGGCGCCGAATGGCGCTGGTAGGGCATCGATCTCGTTCGTGGCCACGGCTTTGGCTCCCGCATCGGCCGGGGCATCCGTTTACAGTTCGCTTGGTCCTGTGTCGGCCACCTTGCCGTCGCTCGCCTTGGCCTGAGCCGAACGGAAGCGATCGGTGCTGCCGTCGAGCGACATGCGGATCGTCTCCTTGGCCTCGCGTGCGCCACCGGTAAGCGGCAGCCGCAGCTCGATGATCAGCCCGCCACCGGGCCGCGGCAGCGCGCGCGCCGACCCGCCATGCGCCTCGGCGATGCGCCGCACCAAGTACAGGCCCAGGCCCGTGCCTCCGGTGCCCTGCGAGCGTGACCGGTCGGTGCGGAAAAACGCTTCGAATACCCGGCCGCATTGCTCTGGCGTCAGGCCCAGGCCCCGGTCCAGAAAGCGGACCACCGCCCGCCCCGAGGGCTCGCGTTCCGTCTCGACGCGCAGGCGCCGCTCGGCCACCCGCCCGGTCGCATCGACGCCTTCGCCCGCGTGCTGCACGGCATTTTCGACCAGGGTCGACAGGACGCGGTCCAGAGCGTTGCTGTCGCCGTTGAGGCGAGCGTTGCCCAAATCCAGCTGGGTCTCGACTTGCCAGCCCAGGTGTTCGAGCCGGCGCGACTCGCGACGCAGAACCTGCTCGATCAGCTCGTCCAGGCAGACTTCGGTGCGCCGCGGCAAGCTGCCCTCGGCGCTCACTCGCTGCGCTTCAAGGAGCCGCGCAATGTGCTGCTCCAGCAGCTGCACTTCCTCGCCGACCGACTCCAGCAATTGCGTCGTTTCGCCGCGCTGCACCTCGCTCAGGTCGGCGCCGGCAAGTTCGCTGCGCACCAACTCGATCGCCACTTCGATCCGCGCCAGCGGCGAGCGCAGCTCGTGCGACACACCCGCGAGCAGATCGCGCTGGGCCTGCAGCAAGCGCCCAAGCCGGTCCGCCATGACGTTCAGCGCCAGACCGGTCTGGCCGTAGTCGTCCAACGGCTCGGTGGGCGCCCGCACCGACAGATCGCCGACACCCAGTTCACTAGCCACTTCACGCAGTTGCTTTGCACGAGCCCGGCTATTGAGCTGCAGCGTCAGGGCCATCGCCAGCGCCACCGCCACCAGCAGGGCCGCGACCACCAAGGCCGCCACCACGGCGGTCACGGCGGGGAGCATGGGCCCGCGCATCAGCAGCACCACCGCCACCGCGATCGCCACCAACGCGCCAAAGCTGAAGCCTGTCAGCGCCCACTCGCCACTGGTCAGACCCGAACGCGCAGAATGGCCCGGAGCCACGGGCCGCCGCATAGTGCGACTGGGAGAACCTGTGGGGATGGATGGCTGCCCAGAGGCAGCCGACAGCAGTCGTTCTGGCATGGTGGGTCCCGCTCGACTAGCGTGCGCGTGCGGCCTCGGCCCCAACGACCGACTCGGCGGCCAGCATGTAGCCCGTGCCCCAGATCGTCTTGATGTAGCGCGGGGTGCGGGTGTCGTCTTCGATCTTGGCGCGCAGGTTCTTGACGTGCACGTCGATCGAGCGGTCGTAGGCCGCATAGCCGACGCCCCGCAGCATGTCCATCAGGGCGTCGCGCGACAAAGTCTGGCCCGGATAGCGCATGAAGCAGCGCAGCATGTCGAATTCCGTTGTGGTGAGCTGCACCAGGCGACCCGCGACCGCCACCTCGCGGCGCGCCACGTCGAGCGTCAGGTCGCCGACCGTCAGCGTCTCTTGCGGAGCGGCGGGCACGGTCGCTTCCGTCCGCCGCAGGACCGCCTTGATGCGCGCCAGCAATTCGCGCGGGTTGAAGGGCTTGGGCAGGTAGTCGTCCGCGCCAAGCTCCAGACCTACGATCCGGTCGTTTTCGGTCCCCTTGGCGGTGAGCATGAGCACCGGCACTTTGGACACGGCGCGCACGCGGCGCAGCACTTCGTAGCCGTCGATGCCGGGGAGCATCACGTCCAAGACGACCAAATCGAACACTTCGGTCGTGGCGCGCTTGGCGCCCTGTAGTCCGTCGGTCACGATCGAGACTTGAAAGCCATCGGGCTTCAAGAGCTTCTCGAGCAGGGCTCCAAGTCGAACGTCGTCGTCGATGATGAGCACGCGCGCCACAGCAACCCCCAACGGACGGCCCGAAGCGAGCAGCCCCTTGCACAAAGTGTAGCGCCAAGTCGCCCGGCGAAACAGCGCGCAGCGCGCCCCTCTCATGTTTCTTCACGGATCAGCGACGCCGATGTTCAACCATCTGTAACCTTGCGATATTTCTGGAGTTCTTGGGTGTCAATTCTGCGACCACCCTGGGCGGCGGCGCCCGCCTGCTCCGAATCCAGCCTGCTACAAACCCCGCTTGAGGCCCAAAGAATTGCCGAGCTTTTCGAGCCGATCCAAACGGATTGGCTCGACCTCACGCCTGTGCGGATTCCGCCTGACCGGCAAACGGCGCAGGCGCTAGGCTAGACGCAACACAACTTAACAGTCCACTGGTCAGCTGAGCTACGGAGTGCTGGGCCGCAGGCGATCGGTGCCGCGCAATTGCAGCCCGCCCTGGGCTGGGGGCGGCTCGGCGACGTGGGCTTTGCGGAACTGGCCAGGACCGGACACTGCCAACACCTGCAGGGCAATCTGGTGGCCAATGTCCCAGGTGGCCGTGTTCACATCGGTCAACTCGGCCAACTTCAGGCCGGCCGCCCGCAGATCCGTGCCGGCATCGATTTGCGCCAGGGTCTCGGCGGTTTGGGTGTGGATGCGCGTGGCGTCGGCGTCGTCGACCGGCTCGGGCGCCGGCGGCACGTAGCCCTTGCGGCCCGCCTTCAGCGAGGCCTCGCGCCGCTGTGCGTGCCCCAGGGCCCAGGCGAGCAGCGTGCGGTCAAAGCCTTGCGCTGCCTTGGCCGCCGCTTCCAGCTTGTCAAAGTCTTCGGCGGTGCACACCAGGCCCAGCGCCACAATCACCCGCTGGCGCTCCAGATCGTCGCGGCCTTGCAGCAGGGGCCACAGCTTCTCGGCCGCTTCGTGCTTGCCCGTGCGCGCCAGCGCGGCCACACCGGCCAGGCGCACACTGACGTCCTTGTCGGTCAGCAGCGGACTCAGCGCCGGCACGACCCGCGGGTCGTCGATGGCCCCCAGCAATTCCATCGCCTTGTAGCGGCGATCGCCTTCGGGTGCTTTCAGGTCGTCGAGCAGCGTCGGCACGGCGCGGTCGCCCAGTGCCGCCACCCGCGAAGTGGACAAGCCGGCCTGCCCCTGTGGATCGTCAAAGCGGGTCTTGAGGACGCGCTCGCCTTCCACTTGGCGCTGGTACCACCACACGATGCCGCCGATCAGGGCGAGCAACAACAAGAGCGCCACCGCCACCGCCACCATGCGCCCGTAGGCCATGGCGTTGGAGCTGCGGTCCGATAGCGAGGGCATCCACAGCCTCCAGGCTTACAGGCAGGGTTCTTGAATGGCGATGTCGTCCAGGAAGATGCCCTGGTACTGGTCATTCTTCAGACCGTCGCCCGAATCGAAGTAGAAGTTGATGCTGATCGCGCCCTTGCCCTTGTAGGCCGACAGGTCGAGCTTCTTTTCGACCACGACCTTCATCTCGACCGCCGGGTTGAAGTCCTTGGGATTGGTATGGTCCCAAATGACCTCGTTCTTGATGGCGGTGCCGGGCACGGTGACGCGCACCTGGAAGTGCTCGGGCGGCGTCTTCTCTACGTCGAGCAGCATCTTGAAGGTCAGGTAGGCGCCCTTGCTCAGGTCGCTCGAGAGCTCCAGCGACTTGGCGAGATCGAGCACGCCGCTGACGGCCTTGCTGCCGTTGGCGTAGTTCAGCGGGCTGGCCGCGGGGTTGCCAAAGTACAGTTCGAACTTGCCGCCCAGGTACTTATGCGGGATCACCTGCCAGTTGACCGGGCCGCTGGGATCGCCGGCCACCCAGGCGCTCTTGGACAGGTCGCCGCCTTCGAAGGGCTCGGTCGCAAGCGGCGTGCCGGGCTGGCAGCAGGTGGGGCCTGGCTTGAAGGTGCTGCCGCACGAGAACAGCAGCGCGTTGGGATCCTTGGTGCACAAGTAGGTCTTGCAGGCGTCGGGCGTGCCGCTGGGGACGCAGTCCGCGTCCGCCAGGCAAGCGGGCTTCTCGCAGACCACCGGCAGGCTGATGTCGGCCAGGAACGGGCCGGGGAAATTGTTGTTGGCGGTGGTGCCGCCGTCGAATTCGAACTGCAGGCGGGCGGTCTTGCCCATCCACGCTGGCGGAATCGCCACCACCACATCGCGCCACTTGCCGCCGGTGGTGCCGTCGATGTCAAAGCTGGACCAGATCCACGCGGTGTTCTTGGCCGGATCCTTCTCGTTCGGGTCGTACAGGCCCACGCGCAGGCGGTCGGTGTAGACGCCCGTGCTGCCAAACACCTTGCTGGGCGGGCTGGCGGCCGAGTCCCATTCGGTGCTGAGCAGCAGCTTGAAGGTCAGGATGCCGGTGCCGTTGGCGGGGATGGCCAAATCGCCCGAGCGCAGCAGACCGCCCGGCACTTCGTTGCCGGTGTTGTAGGTCACGCCGTTGATTCCGAAATTGAAGGAGTAGCCGCTGCCGCTGGGCGACTTGGCGGTGGTGACGCTCCAGGTGGCCAGCTTGCTGTAGACCGCGCCGGCGCCGTAGGGCGGCACGCCCGTCAGGGCCGTAGCCTTCCAGCCGGTGGGCATGGCGCCGCTGATCTTGCTCAGATCTTCCTTGAACGCGGTCTTGTTGCTGCAGCAGGTGGGCGTCTTGAGCGCGTGAACGCAGGTCTTGCCCACGCAGGTGTCGCCGGTGCAGCTGTCGTTGTCATCGCAATCGCCCGAAGTGACGCAGCAGTCCTGAATTTGGTTGCAGGCGCACGAGCCGTCGGGCAGGCACTGCGCGGTCTGGCAGGCGTTGCACTGCGCGGCGCACATCGCGTCGTACAGGCAGGTCGCCTCTTTGCAGGCCACGTCAACCTTGACGTCGTCGATGCTCACGCCCTTGAACTTGTTGGCGATGTTGTCGCCCGCGTCGAACGAGAAGCAGATCTGCACTTCTTTGCCGGCGTACTTGTCCAGCTTGACCGCGACCGGCAGCCACTTGCCGTCGGTGGTGCCCTGGATCATGTCCGAGGTCCACAGGCCGTCGGGCAGCGCGCTGCCGGGGGCCTTGCACTCGCTGGCGCCGCAGTACTGGCCGGCGATCTTGAGGAGCAGCTTCAGCTCATCGACCTTCTGGGTGGTGGCCTCGGGCGGCGCGCCTGCCGGCAGATCCGGCGGATTCTTGAACGACGCTTTGTCTTTGCCGTCCCATTCCGTCGCCATATTCAGCTGGAACTGCGCCAAGTTGTAGATGGTACCAGTCTTGAGTGCGATCGACTTGCTGCAGATGATGCCGGCCGGCCCCTTGCCCTTGGGCATCACCGCCGGGTCGTCGTAGCCGCTGAAGCTGGCGTCGCCAAAGTACAGGCTGGCGGTGCCGTTCAGGCCGCCGGACGGGTTCTTCTGCCAAGTCACCACCTGACTGTTGCTGGCCGCGGTGGTCCAGGTCGAGAGGCCGTTTTCGAAGCCTTCGGTCAGGTAGTTCGACGGCTGGCAGCACTGGGCGTTGTCGGCATTGGGCACGTTCTTGCACACGCCCTGGTCGGCGCCGGTGGCCTTGGTGCAGCTGTCCTTGGTGCAGTCGTTCAGGTCGTCGCAGTCGATGACGCCGACGCAGCAGCCCGGGGTCTGATCGAAGAAGCAGATGCCGCTGCCGCTGGCGTTGTTCGAGAACTTGGTGCAGCCGTCGGCGGTGCACGGGCTGGCGTCGGCCTTGCAGGGGGTGGTGCTGTCGCACAGGATGCTGTTGCCCGGCTCGTCGCAGACCGTCTCGACGACGATGTCGTCCAGGTAGATGCCTTCAAAGTTGTTCTTCAGGCCGTTGTTGGTCTTGAACTCCCAGGTCAGGGTGGCGGCGTTGCCGGTGTACTTGGCCAGGTCCAGGGCCACGTGCGTCCACTGGCCGCCCGTGGTCTTGCCGATCGACATCGAATTCCATGCTTCTTCGCCGTTGACCTTGACCTTGAGGATGTCCTTTTCGGGGGCGCAGACGCTGATGCCGTCGTTGACGATGCACGAGAAGTCGGTGCCGCAGCCCGAGCAGGTACCCTTGGTCGAGCCGGCCGCCAGGTAGGTCGGCTCGGCCGCCAGCCACAGCCAGAAGTGCAGCATGCTCTGCTTGCCCTTGGGCAGGGTGACCGACGGGGCCTTCAGCGTGGTCGAGATGGCGCCGCCGGTGCCGCCGCCGGTGCACGAGGTGCTGGCCGTCATCGACGCATCGTAGGTGTAGCACTCGTTGCCAAAGTACAGCGCCGACTTGCCGCTGTGCGAGCGCTTGTTGTCCACGTGCCACTTGACGTTGCCGTTGGTGGCGCCTTCGGTAGTCTGGAAGCCTTCCAACTGCCCCTGCTCAAAGTAGGTTTGCAGCATGAACAGGTGCGACTCGCAGGCGCCCGCCTTGGCCTTGTACTCGCACTTGGCGGTGTCCGGGTTGCACTTGTCGATGGTCGACGGGTTGTTGTCGTCGCAGACCGTGTCATCGCAGCAGAAGCCGGACTTGGGTTGGGCCTTGCAGGTGTTGCTCAAGGTGTCGCACTTGGCTTCTTCGCAAAGCTTGAGCGTGGAACTCAGCTGCTTGAAGCAGTAGTCGTCGGTGCAAAGCGTCTGGGTGGTGTCGCTGGCATCGGGCTTGCCCGGCACGTCCGTGGTCGTGCTGTCGGGCACAACCTCGTCGGCTTTGGTGTCTACGGGGTCGCTGGTGTCGCTACCAGGGTCGCTCGTGTCGGGGGCCGTGTCGGTCTTCTTGACGTCGGTGGTCGTGGGTTTGGTGTCGCTGCCGCAGCCGGCGGCCGTCATCAGGCTGGCGATCACCGCCAGGGCAATCCACCAAGTACACGCTTTCATCTGTCGCATAAGCCCTCCGCCACCACGGGCACGTCAAGTCGGTTGGGTTCGGCTGCGGGGATCGGGGTCGATTGCTGCCGCCCTGTCGCTCCTGCGCACGCGCAGCCGACCGAGCCTGATTCGCTCAAAGTCTACCTTGCGCGCCGCAAACCTGCAACGCAACGAGCATGGTCCGCGACTACGGCTTGCAGTCCGGAATCGGGTCGTGGGCGCAGGCGCTGGTCTTGCAGGTATCGGTGGTGCAGACGTTGCCGTCGTCGCACTCGCTGTCTTTGAGGCAGCAGCCCACCACGGCCTGGCAGCCACAGCCTACACTGGGGTCGCAGATGGCCTTTTGGCAGGTGCTGCAGGTCAGCGCGTCGCATTCGCTGTCCAAGTAGCAGGCTTGCTTGCTGCAAGCCACTTTCAAGGCCAGTTCGTCCACCATTGGTCCGGCAAAGTTGTTCTTGTTGCTGTCGGCAGCGTCAAAACCAAGGCAAATCTGCACGGTCTTGCCTTGCCAGGCATCCAGCGGCACGGTGACCGGCTGCCAGAGCCCGCCGGTGGTGCCATAGACCAAGTCGCTGCTCCAGACCACCTTGGCCGCGCCCTGTTCCAAGACTTGGACTGTGAACCAGTCGTACTTGGGCAAGCCGTCCACGGGCGGATTCTTGTAGTCCGCAGCCGGGTAGCCCGACCACTCGGTCTCTAGCTTGAGCTGGAACGTCAGCAGATTGTACACGGAGCCCTGCTTCAGCGTCAGCGGAGTCGAGCACACCAAACCCTTGGGGCCGGTATCGCCGGTGAGCTCGGGATCGGCATAGCTGTCGCCGCTTTGGTCCGAGAACGCCAGCGCGCCGCCCGTGACGCCGCCGGTGGGCACCGCGTGCCAACCGACCAACGCCGAGTTCTGCTGTTGGGCCGTCCAGCCTTCCATGTTGCCGGCGTCGAAGCCGTCGTACAGCGAGACGGTCTGTTTGCAGCAGTTGGGTTTGCTGGCATCGGGCTTGTTCTGGCACTGGCCGTTGTTGCAGGTGTCCACGGTGCACGTGTTGGCATCGTCGCACTCGCTGTCTTGCGCACAGCAGCCCGGGATCTTGTCGAACAGGCAGGCGCCGGCGCCGCTGCCGTTGCTGTAGGTGACGCAGGCTTCGGTGGTGCAGGTGTTGCCGTCGTCTTTGCAGGTGGCGTTGCCTTCGCACACCAGCTGGCTGCACACCGTCTCGATGACCACATCGTCCAGGTAGATGCCCTCGTAGTTATTCTTGATGCCGGTGCCGGTCTGGAACTGCCACTGCAGCTTGATCGTCTTGCCGGCCCAGGCCGAGACGTCGAGCGCCACGCGCTTCCAGGTGCCGCCGGTGGTCTTGCCGATTTGGGTGGACCAGAACAGCGGGGTGGTTTTGGCCGCTTCGACCACGGCGACCGACAGGACGTCTTTTTCGACCAAGCATTGCGCCGCGCCGTTGACCACCACGCAAGAAGACCCCTGCGGGCAGGTGGGTTTGCAGGTGCCGGCCGGGAAGCTGGCGCTGTAGGGCGGCTCGGCGTCGAGCCAAAGCCAGAACACCAAGTGGGCGGTCGAGCCCACAGGCAACACGTAGTCCGGCGTAACCAAAGAGGTCTGCACGGCGGCCGGCTCCACGCCCGGCTTGGGCTTGCAGCCATCTTCTTGGCTCGCGCTGGTGTCGTAGCTGTAGCACTCGTTGCCAAAGTAGAGGCTGCCCGAACCGTTGTGGGCGCGGTGCTCGGTCGGGTGCCACATGACGCTGCCGTTGGTGGGCCCTTCGACCGCTTTGAGCCCGTCAAAGCCGCCCGCTTCAAAGCCAGTCTTGAGCAACGTCAGCTTGCCCGAGCAGCAGTTGGGGTCGACCTTATTGACGCACTGCGAGGTGACGGCGTCGCAAACGTCTTGGGTGCACTCGTCTTTGTCGTTGCAGGCGGCGCTGTTGCAGCAGCTCGGAAACGGCTTGGGCACCGGCTTGCACGTGCCCAGGTCGCAAATGGCGTCTTGGCAGGGCAGCAGGGTCAGCACTCCGGCGCAGTCGGTCGCCGTGCCGCACTGAGCGGTATCGACGGGCTGGGTGTCGATTTCGGCCACCGGGACGTCTTGCTCGACCTCGGCCACGTCGACCAAGATCTCGTCGAGCGCGTCTTGGACGTCGGCGATGTCTTCGGTGTCGGGCAGTTCGGCTTCGATGTCGCTGGTGATCTCGGTGTCGGTGGCGCCCGAGTCGCTGGCATCTTGCCCCGGAACGTCCGTCTTGCCGCCGTCCTTGGTGGCGGCCGGCCCGGGGCTGGAACAAGCCGGCGCGCCCAGGAGTACCGCCAGCGCCAAGGCCAGCCCACCACAAAACTGCACGAGGCCGGCCGTTCGCTGCCGCGCCAGCCCGGTTGTCGCCATCGCCTGGAATGCCATGTCTTCTAGCGCCATGTCTGCCTGCTCGGTCCGGCGAATCCGCCGGCACTTGGGGTCGTACGCTGCCCTAGCCGCCGCAGTTGGTGGTCAGCTTCAGGTTGTCGATAAAGACGCCCTTGCCGCTGTTGCCCACGCTGTCGCCGGTGTTGAAAACGAACTGCACCTGCACCTCTTGGCCCTTGTACGCGGCCAGATCGAACGAGACGCTGTACCAGTTGCTCACGTTGAATCCCGAGGCGTTCTTGGTAAAAGCCGTCAGCTTCTGGGTGCCGACCACCACCGTTACGGTCAGGTTGTCGTACGAGGTGCCCGACTCGGTGTCCATGTACAAATCGAAGGTAAGCTTGCTGGGCGTGTCAGCGGGCAAGAGCACCTTGGGGGTGGTGGCGGTGCCGTTGGTGGCGCCAAAGTCAAAGTTGCCCGTGCTGGTGTCGCCGTAGTACAGCACCCCGGGCGCGGTCTTGGCGATCCCGCTGGGTTGCGCGGTGGTCAGCTGCCAGCCCTTGGTTGCGCCCGCGCTGTTGGTGAGGGTGATGCCCTTGATGTCGCCGCCGTCAAAATCGTTGGTCCACACGTCGGGTTGGCAGCAGCCGGGCGCCCCGGTGGGGGTGTGGGCGCACTTGCTGCTCACGCACTTGTCGATGGTGCAGGTGGTCTCGCCGTCGGCGCAGTCCTTGTCGGTGGTGCAACACGAGTTCTGGTTGACGCACTTGTTCGACACGCACGAGTCGACGGTGCAGGCGTTCTTGTCGTCGCACTGGGCCGAAGACAGGCAGCAGCCGGGGATCGCGGGGTTATTGCACTGGCCACCGGGGCCGGGGCAGACGTCCTCGGTGCAGGCGTTGTTGTCGTTGCAGTCGCCGGGGCCCATGCAGCAGCCCTTGATCGGCGCGAACGAGCACAGCTTGCTGGAGCCGCACGAGTCGGTGGTGCACAGGTTGTTGTCGTTGCAGTCGCTTGGACCGGTGCAGCAGTTGTTGGCGTAGCTGCAGGTGCCGTTGCTGCACACGCCGGTCAAGCAGGTCAGGCCCGTGACCGGGCAGTTGGCGGCGCTGCTGCACACCTTGGCCTTGCAGGTCGAGCTGACGCTGACGTCGTCGATGTAGATGCCGGGCCCGGTCGTGGTGCCGCTGGTAGACGAGGGCTTGTACTCAAAGCGGACGTCGAAGCTCTTTCCGCCCATCGGCGTCAGGTCAAACGTGTACTGCTTCCACGTATTGGCCAGCGTGAAGCCCGAGATGTTGGCATACGTGACCTCGGTGCCGTCGATGACCGAGTAGGCGCGCAGGCTGTAGCTGCTGTAGGCGCTGCTGGGCGCGAACGCCCAGAAGGTCAGCGTGGTTTCCATGCCAGCGAGCACGGTGAACGGCGACGAGATCGCCGTGACCTTCCAAGTGGGGTTGTTGGGCACGCTCATGGTGGCCGCGCTGAGGTTGCCCATATGCAAAGCCCCAGGTGCCGAGTGAGCGTTGGCCAAATCTTGATAAGTCCAACCCAATTCCGGCTTGGTCGAGGTAGTGGTAAAGCCCTCGTCGCTGCCCGCGAACGTGGCGTTGAGCAAGCTGGGGGCGCAGCAGCCAGGCACGGCCAGGGCGGTGTGGAGGCACTTGCCCTTGTCGCAAGCGTCGCCGGTGCAGGGGTTCTGGTCGTCGCACTCGCTGTCAAACGCGCAGCACAGGTTGACTTCGGCGCAAATGCCGGTGGCGCAGATACCCTTCTTGCACGGGTCGTTGACCGTGCATTCGCCGTCGGTCTTGCAGCAGGTGTTCAGGTGGCTGCAGCTGCCACCGGCCGCCGGACACTTGTCCAGCGTGCAGTCGTTTTGGTCGTTGCAGTCGCTGTCGGCCAAGCAGCAGTTGGGCACGTCGCTGTGGCTGCAAGTGCCGCCGGGGCCCGAGCATAGGTCGAGGGTGCACGGTTTGCCGTCGTCGCACTGGCCGTTGGTGCTGCAGCAGTTGGCCTTGGCGCTGTGGCTGCAGACGGGCATGCCGCCCTCGCCGTCTTGGCAAAGGTCGGCGGAGCATGCGTCGCCGTCGTCACACTCGGCGGTGCTGGCGCAACAACCGGTGCTGATGGCCACGTCGTCGATGTAGGCGCCCTCGTAGGCGTTGGCGATGCCGTCCTTGGTCTCGAAGGCGAACTGGAACTGAACCGTTTGGCCCACGTAATCCTTGAGTTCGATCGAAATGCGCTGCCACACGCCGCCCGTGCTGCCGCCGATGGCGTCGCTGGTCCAGACCTTGACGGGCGTCTCGCCGCCCAGGACGCGCACCGTCAGCAGGTCGTCGCCCACGGCCTTTTCGGTCGAAAGCCACAGCCAGAAGTTGAGCTTGGGCAAGAGTCCTGGCTTGTTGGGGACTTGCACGCTAGGCAGGGTGGCGGTGCCGCCCACCTGCTTGTTGTTGTTGTAGGTGGCCTTGGCGGGATCGCCAAAGTACAGCGAGGCGCCACCAGAGATGGAGCGCGCCTTGCTGAAGTTCCAGGTCAATCCGGTCTTGAAGATGTCGACGATATCGACGCCTTCGCCCGGGCCGTCCAGGCGCTTGAGCCACAAGTTGGAGGTGACCGCGGCGGACTTGGGGCCCATCTGGCAAGCGAGGCAGGGCTTCTTCGTCGAGATATCGCCAACGGCCATGCATTCGACTTGACCGCCGCCCAGGTCGAACAGGCAGGCATTGGACTTGACGGTGTACTTGCAGGTCCCGGCGTCGCAGGTGGCGCCGATGGCGCACGAATTGGCGCAGTCACTGGCGCTGCTGCAGGCAGTCGAGAACACCCCTGGCACGATCGGGGTGACCGTGTCGGGGGTGCTGTCGGGTTGGACCACGTCGACCACCCCGGTGTCGACCTGCTCGGTGTCGCCGGTGTCGAGCTCGGCCGCGTCGGCTTGGGTGTCCGGCAGGGTGTCGGCTTGAGTGTCGGCCGTCGTGTCGTCCACGCCGTCGAGCGGCTGGCTGTCCGGGCTGTCCGCCACTTGGGTGTCGGTCTGAACCGTGTCGGAGGGCTTGCTGTCCGCGGTGACGGCGTCCACTTTGGTGGCATCGGTCTTGGTGTCCGAACCGGCCGCATCGTCGCCCACTTGGCTGTCGCTCGCCGCGTCGTTCGCCTGGACCAGCGTGTCACCGCAGCCCGACAGCGCCAAGGCAAACAGGGAAACGCCGGCCACGCGCCGAAGGATCGCCGCGAAAGTGCGAGGGGCTGCCTGCGGATTGCCGGGCTGGCCGAACTGGGTCATTGCGCGCTCCTTGGCTGTCGCTGTGCCGGAGCCTGGGGCAAGGCGGCACAGGTACGAACCCAAATCCCGCAAAATACCACCGTCTGGGGCCAGGCACAAATCGGCGCGAGTCGGCGGACATCCTTTGCCGCGGCAAGGGCGGCCATGGCTCTGGGTCACTCAACTGCCTGTTGAAACGAAGAATTGGCGGGAAGGCATGGCCATCGCAACCGTTCTTCCAGCGGCGTCAGCGTTGGATGCGCTAGGCGCGACCTCTGATTTTGCAGACTTTTGCGGTGTCGCTGGCCGACGAAACTAGAATCGCCAGCGCACCACGGCATCGGCGCGCCAGGCCGGCTCGGCACGGACGCCAGCGGGGTTGGCCAACGCCTCGCCCGGCAAAAGCAGCGAACCGCGGCCGAACAGGTCCACGCCCTGGTCCATGCGCCAGTGGGCCGACAATTCGGGCTCCAGGCCAATCCACGCGTGTTTACCAGGAGTTGCATCGGGCGACAGCGCCACAGCGCCCAGGACCGCCGCTTCCAGCGCCACGTCACTGCTGCCGCGCCCCAGCGGGTGCCACACGACCGCTGGCCGCAAGTAGGCCGCGTTGGCGACCGCGCCAATCACGTCGCGGAAAAGCAGGCCATCCACGCGCATGGCGCGATTGAAGCGGAAACCAGTCATCATGTTGCGGTCGGCGCCGTCGGGAGTGCCGCCCAGCTTGAAGTTGTTGGTGTCGTTGACGCCAAAGCCGCCGTTGGACTCGCCACTGGCCGCACCCGCGTCTAGCCGCAGGTCCAGCAAGCCGGGTTGCCAAGTCGCCCGCGCCGCGCCCCCGCCAGCGACCAGGGTCTTGGCATCGGGATCGTTGGTGATGTCGGTGCGGCCAATCGTGCCGTAGATCGCGTCACCTTCGGCCTGCAGCGACAGCGGCGCCGAACGCCACGTGCCACGCCACGCCGTATAAGCCTGAAAGGTGTAGCTTTTGTACAAGCGCTGCGTGAGCCGAACGCAGTCATCGCCGCAGGCCGGACTGGCCAGCTGCTTGTCGGGCTGGGGCGCAGTGGTACCAGGATTCTGCAGGCTTTCGAGCTGGAAGGCCTGGTCCTGGGTTTGCCAGAGCAGCGCCAGGGCCCACTCCAGACCGGGTTCGCCGCGGAGCTTGCCGCCCGCCACGCTGAAGTCGTAGCGGATGACGTCGCTGCTGTCGTGGAATGGCAGGCCCGACTGGCCGCTGCTCATGACCCAGGCGCCGTTGGTGACCTGGCCGGAGTAGGAATTGTACAACGTGGCGCCGTTGCCGCCCTGACCCGACGGCCACGAAAACAAGTTGGCGCGGGCGACCGAGAACCGAAAGCCGAGCAACTCGATCCCGATCTTGATCTTGTCGACGCTGGTCTGCCAATCGCCCAGCAGATCGTCGCCGCTGTGGCGAACCACGCCCATGCCAAAGTGATCGGGCTGGCGGCCCACGTCCAAGTCCAACAGCCCAAAGACTTTGCTGTGCAGCCACACGCGCCGCATGGCCAGCCCAGACTGCAGCGAACCGTTGCTCCAGTCGCCCGATCCGTAGCGATCGGCGAACGAAGCCAGCGTGGGGCGGCCGCCTGCCATCCCCCAGGCGTCGAGTTGCAGGTTGAGCTGCGACCAGTCGCCCACGTGCACCGTCGGCTCCAGGCGCAACCGCAAGTCCGCGCCCTGCAAGCGATCGGCCAGCGTACTGCTGTGCGGGTCGGCACTGCCGTGGCGCACATCCAGGTGGGTCGGCAGCTCGGCGTTGTCGGCATTGTCGCGGACGCCGCCCAGCATCTCGGCGCGGGCACGCACGGCGCCGTGCCATTCCACGTGCACCAGTGGGGCCGCGGCGAGGGGGCGCGAAGCCTCTAGCGCGGGCGGTGGCGTGTCGGCCCACACGGGCGTTGCGCTGGCCAGGGTCGCGATGGCGCACAACAGCGCCGACCGAAGCGCGGCGCATCGCGGCAGACGCAAAGCCAATTGAGGGGGACGAGCAAGCAAGGTGAGTTCCGGTGGCTGGCTGTGAAAGCGCAGCGAGCGCGCAAGTGTACGTACAGACTCGCGGCTGGGCAACCGCTGGCCGCCGCCGGGCGCGGGCTAGAGACCGATCAGAAACCCGGTCCTGGGGGCAAACGTCGCGGCGGGTCGCGCAAGCGCCCGCTTGCGACCCACTGAGCATCAACGAGTTTTCGTCAGCGAATGGTCTCGTTGCTCTGAACCTCGGAGATTTGTGATTGGTGTTCTAGCGCAGGCTGGGGGTGGCCGCCTTGGGCAACGGCAGCGCCAGCTTGGGCGGCGCCAAGGGTTGTATCGGCGCGACGGGCGGCGCGACGGGCGGCTCGCCACCTGGCAACGGCCGCTGGTAGACGGACAAAATCGGCACGCCGCTCAACGTGGACTGGAACACCGGCTCGCGGCGCCGGTAGTCGCGCATCAGGTCCAGCTCAAAGTCGTCGTGATCTTTTTGGTGGTGGAAAAAGCCCATGGCGGTGCCCTCGGGCCCGCCGCCATAGCGCAGATCGCGGCGGAACCAGCCCTCGCGCTGGTACATCTGGTAGGCGCCCCAGGCGGATTTGTGGAACCAAATCGAGGCGTTGGCTGGTGCGTGAGCGTTGACATACTCCAGACCGTCGCGGGTCGAGCCGCCCCAGAAATTCCGCTGCATGCCCGCCGCGGCCGCGCCAGGGATACCGCCGACCAGCTCGTTGAAGTAGGCGGCGCCGTGTACGTAGGTGTCGGCCGTGGCCTGAGCCGCGGGCGCCAGCAGGCCCAGCGCGAGGAGCCAACCCAGCGCCGTGGCAAGCCATTTCGGCTCGCCATCGGCGTCGGCCCAACGCTGCGTCAGGTGCTGCCACACCGCCTGGACCCCGCGCGCGGCGATGAGCAACATGAACGGAAACGCCGGCATCCAGTGCTTGGTGCCGCCAAAGATCGGCGTGCCGGGCATGGAGATCAGCGCCATCGGCCAGATCGCCGAGAGCAGGACGAGTCGGTCCCACGAACGCTGCTCGGGGGTCCGGCCATCCACGGTGCTTTGTTCGGCGTACAGCCACCCCTGGCGTCGCTCGTGATCGGCCGCCTGGCCGCGCCGGCGCCAGCGCTGCGGGCCGTACACCGCCACCAGCCCCACGCCAAAGGCGACCAGCAAGCTGATCGGCCAGGTGAGCGCGGTCATGCTCCACGAGTAGATCGCCGGGAACGGCGGGTACTGCAGCACATGACCGAACCAGTACTGCATGTAGTGCTCGTGGTGGAGGTGGAATTCGATCCAGCGCAGCAGGTTGTCCAGCGAGTCGACCCACAGCAACGGCCAGCCAGCCACCAAGATCGCCGGGCCGATGAGCAGCATCGCCAGGAACACGCCGGGAACAGGCGGAATTTCCATTCGAATACGCGGAGTCACCAGGACCAGCAGCGCTAGGCCCACGCCCAGCAAGGGGTGCAGCCAGGCGCCCAGGAGGCCAAACAGCACCGCCACGGCCAGGTAGGCCAAGCGCTGTTTGCGCCCCGCCTCGATGTGCAGGTGCACCCGGCCCTCGCGCAGCGAAGTCCACAGCCAGTGACCCAGCAGGGGCACAGGCAAGAACAGCGCATTATGCTTGGCCAAAAGCGCCAGACCCCAAGCGATGGCGGTCAGGAAAACCCACGGCCGCGACGCCAGCGCCCGATGCCAAGCGGCCGTGGTCAGCAGCAGCAAGGCGGCGATCGTCGTGTCGAAGGTGCACAAGTGCGCGTTCCAGAACGCTTGTGGAATGCACAGATAGCCCACTGCAGCCAGAAGAGCGAACGGGCGGCGCAGGGTGCCAATGCCCGCAGCGGTGACGCGGCCGGCAAAGAAGCCGCGGGCGACCAGGTAGATCAGCGCGACCATCAGCGCGCCAAAGGCGGCGCCGGGCAAGCGCATGGCGGCGGATTCACTAAGGATATAACTCCAGCTCCGCTCCACCGCTTCGCAGCCGGTGCGGTAGATCGTGGCGCCGTCGGGCGCAGGACCGGGGGCAGCGCAGGTGGTCTTCAGCTTGGCCAGGTCTACGTCGATCGGCAATTTGACGATCGCCAAGTCGGAGCGGCGCTCGGTGACTTCGCCTTGCAGCAGCCGCCGCGGGCCCACCTGGCTGCCTTTGCTGACCACCTGCGGACTCAAAATCGTCACCGCTGCGCCGACTTGGAAACCGTGGGACGGACCCAGGCCGCTGACCTCCAAGCGCCGCTCGCCGGCGCCGCCCACGGCAATGTTCTGGACGGGCCGCAACTTGCGCCCCAGCGCCCGCCACGACCAGCCAAACAGAATCTTGTCCAGGGGCGGGTGCTCGCTGTTGTTGCGCCACGTGTCCAGAATTTCTTTGTGCTGCAGGGCCTTGGCCCGCTCTTCGCCGCCCTTTTCGACGCGAACGAACCAGTCTTGGTACGTCTCGGCGTGGGCGAAATAGAAGGCCTCGTCGCGGACAAAACCCATGTCGTCCGTGGCCACCGTGGCCGCCAGCGCCGCCGCGAACAGGACCGCGGCGACCAGGACATCATTGGAGCGCGAAGCAGGCGGACGTGGCATGGTCGGGCGCTAGTCCTCGTCTTCGTCGTCGGGGCGACCGGCGATCAAGTCGTACTTGCGCGCCAACCGACGGAAATGCTTACGGTCAACATCGGCCTCGCGGGCAGCCTGCGAGAGGTTGCCCGAGTGTCGCGCGAGCAGCGAGGCGATGTATTCCTTTTCGAACGCGCCCAGCCAAGCCTCTTTGGCGATCTTGAAGGTCTGATCGGCCAAAAGCGGCGCCGCCGGACCACCGCTGCGACCGCCGTGCAGCGACTCGGTGACTTGGGCTTCACTGCGGCGGGTGCGCACCTGGCCAAAACCGGTGATGTGGTCCGGCAGATCCTCTAGCTGGATCAGGTCGCCCTCGGCAAAGCTGCAGGCGCGCTCGACGACGTTACCCAACTCGCGAACATTGCCAGGGAAATCATAGCTCCCCAGCGCTTGCCGCGCCTCGAACGACAGGCCTTTGACGCGCTGGCCGTCCCCCACACGATTGAAGCTGCCGATCCGCAGCATGTGCTGGACCAGCAGGGGGATGTCGTCGCGCCGCTCGCGCAGGGCCGGGAGCTTGAGCCGCACCACGCCCAGGCGATAGAACAGATCCTCTCGGAATCGCCCAGCTTTGACCTCTTCGGCTAAGTCGCGGTTGGTCGCCGCCACCACCCGCACATCGATCTTGATCGGCCGATTGCCGCCGACCCGGCGAATCTCGCGCTGCTCCAAGGCCCGCAGCAATTTCGGTTGCAGATCCAGGGCCAGCTCACCGATCTCGTCCAAGAAGATGGTGCCGCCGTGGGCCATCTCGAACAGGCCCTGCCGCGACGCGAGCGCCCCGGTAAAACTGCCCTTTTCGTGGCCGAATAGCTCGCTTTCGATGAGGTTTTGCGCCACCGCGCCGCAGTCGAACACGATGAACGGGTGGTTTTGCCGCATCGACAGCTGGTGGATGGTCCGCGCCACCACCTCTTTGCCGGTGCCGGTCTCGCCCTCCAGCACGACCGTGGCCCCAGTCGGCGCGACTTTCTCGATGGCGCCCATCAGCTTGCGCATCGACTCGGTCTTGCCGACGATGCCGCCCAGCGACTCGTGCTGGCTGGGGGTCAGCTCTACCTTCTCGTTTTGGATGTTGAACCGCAGCTGGGTGTTGCCCAGCCGGATCACCGACCCGGACTTGAGCCACGCCTCGCGAATGCGAACGCGGTTGATCCAAGTGCCGTTGGTCGAACGCAAATCCTCGATGAGGAAATCGTCGCCCTCTTGGTGGATGCGCGCGTGGTAGCGGCTGACCTGGTCGTCGTCGATGACCAGATCGTTGTCGTCCATCGACCCCAAGGTGACGACGCCCTGGTCAAAAATGTACTCGGCGACCGTGCCGTCGGGGTCCGTGCGCACGAGCCGGGTGCGGCGAAGCATCAAGCTGGACGGCGCGTTGGGGGTGCCCAGGGCTGCTGGATAGAGGACCTCGGCCACGGCGTTCCTTGGCCCGCACAGGCGCGGCGCGTCTGGGGTCCAGGGACCCTAGCTAGGGCGATGATGGCCAAATCCTGAACAGGTGTCCAGACCCCAGCGCCGACGGAGCGACACCGAAGCTGCGCTGCGATCAGGCCTCGAACGAGGTCATGCGCTGGCGGCGCTTTTCGTACATCTTCTCGTGATGCTCTTGCTTCTCTTTGCACTGGATGCACAGGTCCGTCTCAGGCCGAGCGATCAGGCGCGCCGCACCGATGACCGCGTCGCACTCTTCGCAGAAGTTGTACTCGCCCGCGTCGATGCGGCGAATCGCCTTGTCGATCTTCTTGATCAGCGTGGCGTCGCGGTCGCGAAGCCGGTACTCAAAAGCCTGGTCGTAGCCCACCGAGCTGAGGTCCATTTCGTCGGCGACCCGCAACTCGTCTGGATCTTGCTGCGACTCGGCGGTGCGCATGGCCTGCAAGATCTTTTCGCGCTTGTCGATCAGCACCGCGCGCTGCTTGGTGAGCTCGTCGTTAGTCAGTTCAACGGGTTCCAGCGTTTCATTGAGGGCCATGGCGACCTCCGTAGTTGGGTGCCCGCAGCGGCGGGCCGTCGATTGGGTTGCGTGCCATGCACCGTTCGCGAGCTGCCTTCTCGCGTCAGGTTAGGGCAACTGCGGCGCACCCGCCAGCGGCAAATGCATCGCTCCCGCAAATTTCGCAGCCCCTGTAATTTCCCAATCCGACGCAGGTGGCGGACCAACGGGGCGGCGGCGGACGAACGGGTCCGACAGGCTAGGACGGCCGCTCGCGGCGGTCAAGGGCTGGTGGGCGCGGCGGCGCGGCTCAGATCGGGCCCTCGCCGCCAGAGTCACTGCTACCCAGCGCGCGGCTCAAGGCCCGGCGCACCATGAACTGAGTCGCCACGGGGACAGCCGGCCCCGGGCTGGACTTGCACAAGGCCAACGTCCGGCGCAGCGAGTCGCAGCGACCCTGGCAGCGCGGGCAGGCGGCCAGGTGCTGCTCCATACGCGAACACACGTCCGGGCTGATGTCGCCTTCCAAGTGCCGCGAGTACAGGCTCAAGACGTCGGGACACGCATCCGACCCGGCCGTAGGCAACGAGCTTTCTAGCGCGGGCGACAACTCTTCGCGCACCGCCAAACGGGCGCGATGCAGGCGCGACTTGACAGCATCGACGCGCAGACCCAGGACGTCGGCCACCTCGGGAGCGGTCAGGCCTTCCACGTCGCGCAGCAGCAAGACCTCGCGATACATGGGCGCCAGGTGCGTCATCGCCTCTTCGACCGCCTGGGTCATCTGGGCTTGATCGAGGCGCTGATCGACGCCCGCGTCGTCTGCCGCCAGACCGCGGACTTCGGCCGACTCGTCCGTGTCGAACGACGCGTCGGCGTGGATGACCGAGCGGGTGCGGCGGCGCTTCTTGATGCAAAAGCTGCGGGCGATCTGGTAGAGCCAGGTCGAGACCTGCGCTTGACCGCGAAAGCCGGGCAAGGTGCGCGTGGCGGCCATCAGCGTGTCTTGGACCACGTCCTCCGCCTCGGTAGCCGACCGGCACATGCGCATGGCGAACCGGCCGACCCGTGGCGCATGGCGGGCCCACAAGACTTCGAGCGAGCGGCGGTCACCGGCCTGAGCAGCGGCGACCAGTTCTTGATCCGTCAGAGCAGTCAGGTCGTGCAAGGGGAACGTCCAAGGGCAGCGAGAGCTGCGCGCGCGAAAGGGTACTGCGCAGGGGGGCCGGTGACAATCAGGCGAGCGCCGCCGACGCATGCGCGCGGCGACCCCAGGCAGCCGTGACGGCGAGCGCGTTGATGCCTCTGTCGTCGCCATGCTAGGGTTGGGCGAGGCGCCGCCCAAGGCCCACGGATCACCCATGTTCCGCCTGCTGATTGTCGAGGACGAACCCGCCACCGCCGCCGAGCTGGCCGCAGGCCTAACCCGCGCCGGCTACCACACGACCTTGGCCCACTCGGGAGAGGACGCCCTGCTTACGGTGCTGGCCCAGTCGTTTGACGCGGTGGTTCTGGATGTGATGTTGCCGGGTTTCTCTGGGTTCGAGGTGGTGCGCGCCATGCGCGAACGCGGTTGCGGCGTGCCCGTACTGTTCCTGTCGGCGCTGGGAGCGGTGGCGGACCGCGTGCGCGGCCTGCAAGAAGGGGGCGACGACTACCTGGTCAAACCCTTTGCCCAATCCGAACTGCAGGCCCGCATTGCCGCGCTGCTGCGGCGGGGCCACCCCAATCCAGCTTCGGCCCCAACTGTGGTGCAAGTTGGCGATCTTACATGGGACCCCCAACAACAACGCGTCATGCGGGCTGGCAAACGCCTGGACCTGACGCCCAACGAGCTGACTTTGCTGGCGCTGCTGTTGGAACACCGCGGGCAGGTGGTCACGCGTTCGCAAATTGCCCGCAGCGTGTGGCAGTTGGAATTCGAGCCGCCGGGCAACACCATCGACGTGCAGGTCCGCCGGCTTCGCACCAAGGTCGATGACCCCTACGAGAAGAAACTGATCCACACCCGACGCGGATTCGGCTACGTGATCGAGGATTTGTGAGCACGTCCCGTCCGGCTGGCTCGGTCGTCCGACGCCTGCAGATCGGCTTCTTCGTCTCGGCCGCGCTGCTCGCGGGCTTGGTGGCGGCCGTGATCGAGTGGTCGCTGCTCGACACGCTGGATCAAGAAGATCGCTTGCTGATCGATGGGGTAGCCGGCGAATTGGCCGCGCGCCGCAGCCTGGGCCAGTTGGAGCCGAATGAGCGGAGCTTGCAGGTGGTGCCGCTGGCGTGGTGTGTGCTGGGGGCCGATGGCCAAGTGCGCCTGCGGAGTCCAAGTTTCGCCGAGCTAGACGACTTGCCGTGGCCCGCGCCTGCCCAGGGACCGGTGGAATTGGACCGCGGCGACCGGGTCTGGTTGGCGCGGACGGTCAGCTTGCCACGCAGCCACGAGCGGCTCTTGGTCGCGCTCGATCGCAGCGTGGAGATGCAGCTCATGTGGCGGCACCGCATGATCGTGCTGGCGGCGGTGGTGTTCGGCGCCGCCGCGGCCCTGTGGATTGGCCGGGCTCTGGCCCAAGCGGGACTGCGGCCGCTCCGCCGAATTGCCGAGGCCGCCGCCGAGATCGGGCCCGGCGATGCGGCCATGCGGCTGGACTCCAGCGAGTTCCCCAGTGAGCTTCAAGAGGTGGTGGGGCGCTTGAACGCAGCCTTGGAGCGCTTGCACCGCAGCGCCATGGCCTTGGACGCAGCGGCCTCGGACATCGCGCACGAGCTGCGCACGCCCCTGAACTTGCTGCGCCTTCGCCTGGAGAACCTGGGGCTGCAGCAGCCCCTGCCGCCCGACGCCGCCGGCGCCCTGGGGGCCGCGCTCGAAGACATTGATGCCATGGCGCAAATCTTGGAGCACCTGCTGTTCCTGGCCCGCATCGAGCACGGTCGCGGCGAGGCTCGGCCGGTGGCCGTGGACGCGGGCAGCGAACTCCGCAAAGTGGGCCAATTCTTTGCGGCCGCCGCCGAAGAGGCCGACGTGACCCTGGATGTGACGGCCGCCGACGTGACGATCCAGGCCGATCCAGCGCTGCTGCAACGGGCACTGCACAACCTGACGGCCAATGCCCTGCGCTATGCGCCCGCGGGCTCGACCGTTTCGTTGTCGGTGCAGCGCGACGGCGATACGGCCGTGCTCGCGGTCGACGACGCCGGCCCGGGACTGCCGCAAGCCGTGCTCGAACGGCTGGGGGAGCGCTTCGTGCGCAGTGAGCCGTCGCGCGAGCGGGCCACGGGCGGCAGCGGCTTGGGTCTGGCGATCGCGGCGCGGGTCGCCGAAGTCCACCAAGGCCGGCTGTCGGCGCGGGTGGGGCCCGGTGGGCATGTGGAGCTGCGCCTGCCGGTGGCGGGGCCCCAGCCGGGCTGGTAGACCGACCACGCGGTCCCCCGGCAGCGGCCAGCAGCTGGCCGGCACCGCGCCGTCGCGACAGTGGCCGATCGAGTGGCGCTGGCCAGTCGGCAAGGGCTCGTGCGGCTGCAACGGCGACCAGCGATCCCCTTCGATCGTACGAACCTGCGAGATACCTGGGCTCGCCTTGCCGTAGCTGACCCGGCCGAGCGGCGTCCCCACGACTCCGCGAACCTCGACTTCGCCGCCCTCGTCGCGCAGTTCGAGCGCCCCCTGGATGCGGACCTGGCGGGCCCCCTCGGGCAAGGGCAGGCTCGCGGCCTTGTGTCCGGTAAAGACGAGCAAGTCCCCAGGCTGAACGCAGTCTTGCCCCACCACCGCCCCGCGCGCCTCGCCGGCCACCCACAGCCGCGCCCCCGCCAGATGCGCCGGTTCTGCGCCGGCATAGCGGGCCTCCAAGGCCTCGTCGCGATTGTTGGCTAGGCCGTCGCCGTCCACGTCCAAATCCCCGGGAGCTGCCAACACTTCGTTCAGGACCAGTTCGCCGGTCAACACGGGTCGGCAGACCGGCGTTCGTCCAGCATCGCCTTCGCTCGGCCCGGTGGCCACCCGCCAGGTCGGCGGCTGCGGCCACTGCCAACAGCCTGCCATCGTCAAACCCAACGCCAGTCCAATTGCCTTCCGCTTGCGTAGCATCGCTCCTCCCGTGCGCAGCGCCATGGCGGAGCTGCACAAAGGTGATCGATGCGAGCACGGCTTTTGCCGCGGCGGCAGGCGAAAAAAAGCGAAAAAAGCCAACAGGCCGGCGCCCGGAAGCGTCGGCCTGTCAACAAGTCTTTTGAATTCTGCGAACTTACGCTATTTAGCCGGAGCAGCCGGCGCGTCCGGCTTCTGATCGCTCGGCTTGACCTGCGAACCCACGGCCGGGATGTTGCCCACCGCCACGGCGCCCTTCTTTTGCAGCAGCTGCGAGGTCAGCACGTCCAGGTCCCAAATCCAGTTCTGGGCGTTGGGCACCGAGACCTGCGCTTCCTTCAGATCATAGACCAGCTTGCTGTCCTTGGGCTGCGCCAGGGCGCGGAAGCCCGAGACGATCACTTGGCGCAGCGTCACCGACGTGGCCGGGGCCTTGTTCAGAGCTTCGGCCAGGATCGGCAGCACTTCGACTTGCTTGCGGACGCCCAGGTGGATGAGGCCGATCGCCGCCTTTTCCTTGGCGATGTCGTCGCCGGTGTTCAAGAAGCCCTTGTAGCAGTTGAGCAGGGCGGTGTTTTTGCCGGCCTCGTCGGCGGCGGAATCCATGCCCTTCTTGCACTCGATGACCACGTTCAGGCGCGCCTTGACCACCGCATCGGCCAGACCGGTCTTGACGCCCTCGGCCTTGCTGGCTCCGATCACGCGGTCCCAATCGGCCAGGTTGTCCGGCTCCACGGCGTAGGTCATCGGCGTCAGGAAGTCCGGCTTCTCGTTGTCGGCGATCTCGCCAAAGGTCTTGAGCATCGACGCCCAGCCATTGGACGGGCCGGCGATCGACAGGCCCAGGAACGGCCCCGTGCGCTGCTCCACGGCCAAGCCCGTGTTCTTGGCGACTTCGCCGATCTTGTCGGCCACCGGCGCCAAGCCCTCGCCCATCGAGGCCAGGGCGAAGATCGACAAGGTCAGGCGCGCCTTGATGTACGAGGCCCAGTCCACCTGCTTGTTCTTGGCGGCGTAGTCGCCCATCGGCGTGGTGCCGTCGATCGGCTTGCCAATCGAGGCGATGATGTCGGGCGCGGTCGAGGGATCGTGAAGATCGACCAGCACTTGCATGGCCTTGGGGCCTTCCTTCCACTCCCAATCGGACAGGCCGTACTCCTTGGCCCACTTCTCGAAGTCGGGATCTTTTTGGTTGTAGATCGCCAACATCTTCTTGCTGACCACCGCCGAATCCACCGTGCCCAGCGCCAGACGGCCGGCCATATAGGTCTCGGCGCGGGTGGCGTCGCGGGTGTACAGACCCTTGACGAAGGCATCAAAAGCCTTGGAAGACGGCTCCTTGGTCCAATCGCGCGGCGCCTGGCCCGGCGTGGCCTTGTAGATCTCGGTCAGGTACGCCAGCGCCTTCAGGTTGGTCTCGACGCCCTGCTCGCCGGGATCGGTGGCGGCCAGCTCGATCAACAGATCTTCATAGGCGGCGCGGTCTTCTGGCGTAGCCAGCGACACGAACAGCGCCTCGACCAGGGCCGACTTGGTCTCTTTCTTGTACTTCTTGGTCCAATCGGCCAGCGCCTTGATGGTCTCTTTGGAGGGGAACCACGGATCGCGCCCCGACTCGGCCGACTCGATGCGCCACGTGCGGATGACCTGCGCCGACTGGCCGGCCGTGTCCTCACTGGCCAGCGCCTTGACCAACAGCTTTTCCGAGCGGTTGCGCAACGTCTTGCCGCCGTGACCCAGGCTTTCCAACACCGCGACGACCGTGGGCCGCAGCTCCTTGGTGGCCATGGCGTGGTCCAGACGGGTGAACACGCCGTCGTCGTCGCACTTGTTCATGTCCTTGATCGGCAGCGAACGGATCGTCTCGAGCTGCTGCGATCGCTTCTTGAGGGTCGCGCCCTTGGCATCGAGCACCATGCTGTAGTAGCGGCAGCTCTTTTCGCCCTTCTCGCAGCCCACGCCGCCGACGAGCATGGCCCCGGCGGCAAACAGGAGCGAAAGGCGAGATCCTAAGAAACTTGCGGACTTACAGGATACGCGCGGCATGTAGAACCTGCTGGTCGGGAAGAGGGTGCTGGGGCCACGGCACCGGCCCGGGCGGGGGAATTCGAAAACAGGCGCAGTCGGGCACGCCTGCCCGAATCGGGTGCCGGATGATAGTCGCCGACATCGGCAACGTCAAGGTTTGTTTGTTTCGTATTGTCAACGAGTTTGCAACGAGGACACTGGTAAGGGCATCGGCAAACCCGGTTGTCGCGCGCTCGGCGCGGATCGGCTAGTACTACAAGCCCGACGTGCGTTCAGGGTTGCGCCTCTCGAATGGTTTGTAGTACTAGCCTTTTCAGTAGGCAAAGGGGGCGCGCCGCGCACTCTAGGACCCCGGCCCCCTGCGATCCCCGCGCGCGGCTCGCGCCGCCTAGCACGCCAACGACGGCAACCCCGAAAGAATTTGAGATTTGGCGTACTAGGATTCAAGGCTCGTCCGGCTCGATGTCGCCCTACGCACCGCGAGGAAACTGCCCATGCGCGCCCGTGTCATGCAAACCCCACCTGATTCGCGCCTGTGCCGCTTCCGTGACCCGCATGGCCTCCAGCGAGAAGCAGGCGGGCACCCCGGTTCGGGCCCCCACAAGTGCCCAAGCTTTCGATCCGGTTCAAACCGATTCGGTGTCACCTTGGCCGTGCTCTGTTTGGCTGGCCTGCTGGCGGCCAGTGCGGCAGGCGCAGAAGAAACAAGCGGCGATTCCGTCAGGTTGCAGGGCGACGTTGAGGCCAGCGCCGAGCTGCTGTGGCCCAACATCGTGCACCGGCGCGTGGTGCGCACCTCGGACGGCAGTCTGAACGTGTGGCTGCGCTCGGACGCCGACTTTGAGCGCGCGGTGCAGTCGCTCCAAAAGGCCCAGGCCGGCAAGAAGTTGCTCAAGGGTGGGCTGCGCATCGTGCGCTCGGCTCTGCTCGACGGCGACAAATCGTATTTGCTGGATTTGGCAGGGGGCGATCGGCCGTGGCGGTTGCGGTTGTCGCGGCACCTGACGGGCACGCAAATCGAGGTCCAAGACCTGGGCGAAGCCAGCGATGCGCCCCGTTGGACCCCGCCGCTGAGGCCCGTACCGA
This sequence comes from Myxococcales bacterium, assembly GCA_037441385.1. GTDB lineage: Bacteria > Myxococcota_A > UBA9042 > UBA9042 > UBA9042 > SXRM01. The sequence continues at coordinate 13,093 of JBBISH010000025.1, read as the reverse complement.
TCCTGTTGCCGCACGGGATGCTGCCGCGCTGAACGGCGGGCGAGCCGCGGCGTCACGGGCAGCTGTGAACGAAGCGCGAAATGCCGGTGCGATAGCGCCCGTCCTGGGTGCTGACACCCTCGACCAAGGCCGCTTCGGCGTACCACGCGGCGGCCGCGACGCCGGCCCACGGCAAAGGTCCGCCGGTCCAGGTCTTCCACGCGATCGCGGGCGCGGAGAGCAGGATATGGCGCGCGGCCACCGGCGTCTTGCCGGCGTTGGGCAGCACCAACAGCAGGCGATCGGGGTAGCCGGGCGCTCCAAGCATCACGGCGCGGCCCGAGGTCACGGTCGGCTCGGCCGCCACGAGTTGCCACTGGGGGTCGCTCCCAAGCGCCATGGACCACAACACGAGCTGCCCGTCGACCTGGGCCAGCAGCAGCCGATTGAACAGCGGGTCGTAGGCCAGCGCCGTGCCGGGCCGCCAGGTGGGGCCGGGCGCGCTGGACGATTTCCATAGCAGGGCCTTGCCGGTGGGCCAAGTCAGGCTCCACAGCTCGGCTGCCGCCCCGGTAGCGCCCGCCGAGAACAGGTAGCGCTGCGACGCATCCAGCGTGGCTGTTCCGGCCGAATCCGCCTTGACCGGCGGCAACTTGGCGGCCAAGTCCATGCCAGCTGCCGACCACTTGCCAGTGGTCAGGTCCAGGCCCAGGGCGCCCGTCGCCGCCGTCAGCCCGGCACCGGACTGGAGCTGCATCGGGCTGACCTGATTGGCGCCGCTCCACAGCAACACTTGGCTGCCGTCCTCGACCAGCGTGGCCTGGGCAAAAGCCCGCCCCTGCAGGTCGGCGGGCATGGGCAGCCACTGCCAAGCACCGCCGGCCCAGCGCCAGGCCCCGGCAACCGGTTGCAGGGTGGCGCCGCGCGGCACCACGCCGCTCAGCCGCAGCAGCCCCGACGAGGTGGCCAGCCACTGGGCGCCGATCGCCATTTCTGGCTCGGCATCAATGGGTTGCCACCCCTGACCGGCGCGCAGCCACGTGCTGGGATCGGCGACGCCCACCGCGGTCTCGCCTTGCGCGACGACCCAGCCTTTGGGCGACACAAAGGCCATGGGATCCAAGCGCTGTGGCAAGTTGGGCTCGACAAGCGGCCCCCACTTGGCCGTGGCCAGGCTGTAGTGCCACACGCCAGCCGAACTTCCGTCCGCCAATCGGCCACCCAGCCAAACCACCTCGTTGACCGTGCAAAGCAGCCGCCCGCCGCGGCCGGACACGGGCAAGAGTCCAGAATTGGTTAGGGTTTGCCAGGCAGTGGCACCGGACCCCAGCTGACCGAACCATGGCGATCCGTAGGCTCCCCAGGCCAGGGCGTACCACGCGCCGCCCAAGCTGCAGGCGGCCGGGTGCGCGGAGCCGTCTGGAAGCTGCGGCACGCCGCCGTCCCACGAGTTTTGCAGAACATTTTGCCTTTGAACCAGCGCATGGCCCAGCAGGTCGTCGCCGAACAGCCACACCTGCCCGGCCACGTCGGCCGCCAAGGCATCCACGACAGCGGTCGGCGGGTCGGCCAAGGGTGCCGGCGCCCAAAGGCCCGTCGCCAGGTCCAACTCGAATGCGGCCGCGGGCTCGCCAGCGGCGTCCGTGCCACCCAGCACGCGCAGCGCCACGGGCCCCGCGTCACTGTCCACCACCTGGAGGGCCGCGCGGCGAACGGGCGGGAGGTCCTGCTTGGAGACACGCTTGTACAGACCCGATGCCACGTTGAGTTGCCAGGCGTCGCGGGCGTCGACTTCGCCGCCAGCCGGACCGGGTTCCAAACCGCCCAGCAGCCACGCCGCTCCCTGGTGCGCGGCAAAGGCGAATTGGCGGCGCCCCAGGGGCCGGCCGTCGCTCCAGTCGGCGGTGGCGGTCCACTCGCTGGCCAATCCTTCGTCCGTCAAACCGTCGCAGTCGTTGTCCAGGCCGTCGCAAGTCAATTCCTTTGGCTGGAAGCCGGGTTGACCAACGTAGCTGCAGGTCCATTGGGCGTCGGTGCATTCGGGGATGCCCGTCAGCGCCAGGCACACGCCCGTCGTGACGCAAGCGAAGTCCTCTGCCGGTTGCGCACCTTCGTCGGTCTGGCCGTCGCAGTCGTCGTCTTTGCCGTTGCATTCTTCTTGGACTGCCTGGCTTTGGGGGCCGTCCGCCAAGGTGGAACAGGTGGGCTGGCCCGTCTTGCCGCAGACCACGACGCCGGCACCGCATTCGCCCTGCCCAGGGCAGGCAGCGCCCAACGCAAGGCCTTGCCAGGTCAGCTTTTCGTCAGTTTGGCCATCGCAGTCGTCGTCCTTGCCATTGCAGGCTTCTGGCGTCGCCTGGCTATTGGGGCCGTCGGCCAAGGTGGAGCACGTGACCCCGCCGGCCTTGCTGCAGGCCAAGACGCCAGCGCCGCACTGGCCCTGGCCAGGACAAGGCGAGCCAAGTCCTTGACCTGACAAAGAGAAGCCCTCGTCGGTCAACCCGTCGCAGTCGTCGTCCAGGTTGTTGCAGAGCTCCTCGCCAGCCGGCGATCCCGGTTGACCCGGTTCGGTGGAACACGTCACCGCGCCCTTGGCGCCGCACTTGACCACGCCCACGCCACACACGCCCTTGGCCGTGCAGACCCCGCCCAAAGGCTCGCCGCCCAAGCTCATGCCCTCGTCGGTCAGGCCGTCGCAGTCGTCGTCCAAGCCGTTGCAGACCTCGGCGCTGGCGTGGCTGTCGGCGCCGCCTGGGTCCGCGCTGCACGACGGCTGGCCGGCCAGGTTGCAGTAAACGGTGCCGATTCCGCACTCGCCCGCCGCGACGCAGGGCGAGCCCACCAACAGGCCCGAAAGGGCAAAATCCTCGTCGGTTTCGCCATCGCAGTCGTCGTCTAGGTTGTTGCACGTCTCGGCATGGGCCCGCGACTGGCTGCCGTCCGCGTTGGTCGAACAGGTCGCCTTGCCGCCGGCACACATCACGACGCCGGACCCACAGGCCCCGGTGCCGGTGCAGGGCATTCCAATGGCATTGCCTTTGTAGACAAACCCTTCGTCGATCTGGCCGTCGCAGTCGTTGTCCACACCGTCGCACAACTCGGCCGCCTGCCAGCCCGGCACGGCGTGGTAGTCGCAAGCGAGTTGGCCGGCCTTGCAGGTGGCCGAGATGACGGCGCTGCCCTGACCGCACACGCCGGCGTGCGAACACACCAGCTTGACCAACAAGCTAGGGTCGTTCAGCGGATGGGCGTCGTCATCGTCGCGTTCGTCGGCCAGGCAGTCGCTGTCTGCGTCGGCGAAAGACGACTCGATGGCGTCGGGCTTGCCATCGCCGTCGGTGTCGATCGGCTTGCTGACGTTGGGGCCCACTTCCGTGCCATCGTCCTTGCCATCGCCGTCGCTATCGGGCCGCAGCGGGTCGGTGTGCAACAACTTCTCTTGCCCGGCGGTCAGGCCGTCGCCGTCCAAGTCGCTGTCGGGCGCCAGACAGCGATTGGCGTAGCAAAGATTGGAGGCACACTGATCCGAATTGACGCAATGGGTGCCGTTGCCTTGGCCGTCGTCGCAGCCAGCCGAAAGCCCGGCAACCAGCAACCAAAGGCCAGCCAGCCGCGCGTTCAGCAAGTGACGCAGGGCGGGGCGAATCGGGCGACTGGGATGGCCGGGCGAGCGCCCGCGGGCACGACACATGGCCACACCCTACCGAGCCAGCGCGGGCGGCACAAGTCGGGTCACTCCGTCCCTCCTGGCGCTTCTAGTTCCGCCATCGCCTGGGCGATCTGTTCCGGGAGGTCCGAGGCCAGGCCGCCGCGCCCGCCAAAGGACGCGCGAAGCAGCGCACCGGCGCGGGCATGCAGGCCCACGCCGACCTGGGCAGCCACCAGCGGGGCCAGCCCGCGGGCCAGCCATGCACCGATGGTGCCGGTGAGCACGTCGCCGGTGCCGGCCTTGGCCAGCGCCGTATTGGGCGAATTGGCGATCGCCCACGTGCCGTCGGGTGCGGCCACCAGCGTACGCGGGCCCTTGAGAACGACCACGGCCGCGAATCGCTGGGCCGCCTCGCGCGCCGCCGCCAAGCGATCGGCTTCGACATCCGCTACTTCCTTGCCCAAGAGACGCGCCATCTCGCCGGGATGGGGTGTGAGCACCAGACGCCCAGCCGCCGGCTCAACGAGATCGGGCTTTTGTGCCAGCGCGGTGAGGGCATCGGCGTCGAGCACCACTGGCACCGTCGACAAGGCGAGCAGCCGCGCCACCAGATCGACCTCGGCCGCGCCGGTACCCAGCCCTGGACCCACCGCCAACGCCGCCTTGCCAGCCACCAGCTTCTCGATCCGCTTGATCTCGCTGGCGCCGCCGCGGATCGCCTCGACCATCACGTCCGGCAGCCGACCCTCAAGCTGACTGCGAATCTCGCCCGCGGTGCCCAAGGTGACCAGGCCGGCGCCAGCCCGCAACGCCGCATGACTGCACAGCAACGCCGCGCCGCCCTTGCCTGGTGAGCCCGCGACCACGAACAGGTGGCCAAAACTCCCCTTGTGCCCCAAGTCCCCCGGCGGTTGGGAGCGCCCTGCCAAGGCCGCGCCCAGCAGTTCGCGGTCGATGACCACGCCGCGCGGCGCGCAGCGCTCGACCCACGCCGGTGGCACGCCGATGTCGACGACTTGTAGCTCGCTCCACAACTCTGGACCTTGGTTCAAGAACAGGCCCGGCTTGGCAACCGCCATGGTCATGACCAGATGGCAGTGGACGGCCGCGCCGCGAATCACCCCGGTCGCCGCGCACAGCCCAGAGGGGACGTCGGCGGCAATGGTGAGGGCCCGGTAGCGTCCGTCCAACTGGCTGGCCAAGGTCAGCAGCGGCTCGCGCAGGTCGCTCTGCAGCCCGATACCGGTCAAGGCGTCGACGATCACCGCCGCCCGCCCCAGCGACCGCCGCAGACCCTGCAACTCCGCGCCGCGCGGGGCTTGCTGCACTTTGCGCAGCTCGATGCCGCCCAGCTTGACCATGGCCTCGTAATGGATGCGGGCGGTGGTGGTCAGCTTGGCCAGCTCGCCGGCCACAAAGCACTCGACCCGCCAGCCGCGGCAGGCCAGCACGCGCCCCACGACAAAGCCGTCGCCGCCATTGTTGCCCACCCCCGCGAGAATGACCGCCCAGCGCTCGCGACCCGGTCCCAGCCGTTTGCCGATCTCGTCGGCCATGGCGCGCCCGGCCGTCTCCATCAAAAGCTCGGGCTGCAGACCAAGTTCCTGGGTCAGGCGGTGATCGAGTTGGCGGACTTGGTCGGGCTCGGCGATGTGCATGGGCGACCTGCGGCGCTGCCACACGGGCTAGCGACTGGGCTGAGGCGGCTCGGGCGTGTGCATGGCCTCGATCATCTCGCGCACGGCCCGCTCGATGCCCACGAACAGCGCGCGGGCGACGATGGCGTGGCCGATGTTGAGTTCCTCGAGGTGGGGCAGCGCCGCAACCGCCTTGACGTTGCGGTAGTCCAGACCGTGACCGGCGGCCACCTGCAGGCCCAGATCGTGGCCCAGCTCGGCCGCGTGGCGCAGGTGACCCAGGCGCTCTTGAGCGAGCAGGGGTGTATCCGCCTCGCAATAGTCGCCGGTGTGCAGTTCGATGGTGGTGGCGCGCAACTCGGCGGAAGCGTGCACCTGCTCGGGGGCCGGATCGATGAACAGCGACACCGTGATGCCGTGTTCGCGCAGCGCGGCAATGGTCTCGCCCAGGTGCTGGCGCTGGCCGGCGACGTCCAGCCCCCCCTCGGTGGTGCGCTCTTCGCGTTTCTCGGGGACCAAGGTCACCGTATCGGGCAAATACTGCAGTGCCAGGGCCAACATGGCCGGGGTGGCCGCCATTTCCAGGTTCAAGGGCACCTGCACGGTCTGGCGCAGCACGGACAGATCGCGCTCTTGGATATGGCGACGATCTTCGCGCAAATGCACGGTAATTTGGTCAGCTCCGGCCAGTTCGGCCAGCGAGGCCGCCAGCACAGGGTCGGGGTAGCGGGTGCCGCGGTTCTGGCGGATGGTGGCGACGTGGTCAACGTTGACGCCCAAGCGCAGGCGGCGAAGCGAAGCAGACATGAAACCCTGGCGCGGACATGGGGCCGCGGGGCGAGTCTACGCTGGCTGCGACGGCATTGCCACGGTGCGGCGACTTGCGGCGGGCGCAAGCTTTGAGTACACCGGCAACATGCGTACGCTTTTTCTTGCCGCCCTTGCCGTTCTGTCTCTGGCCTGCTCGTCGCCGCAACAGCAGATTCCGCCAACCGTTTCGCAGGGCGAGGCGCCGGACCTGCAGCCAGACGAGCTGGCGGCCCTGCAACGCGCAGGGGTCGATCGCAGCCGGCTGCGCTGTGCGGCCCGCAACCATTGGAGCGACCAGATGCGCGGCGAAGCCAAGGCGACGGTCGAGGCGGTGCTGGCGGCGATGGAGCGGGCCGGCGCCACGTTGGACGACAAGGCCAAGGCTGATCTGCGCAAGGACTTGGTAGACAAGGTGTTTTGGCGGATGGTCCAGACACAGATCGTCGAGGGCGAGTTGCACAACCTGGGTGCCGTGGCGGTGGCCGACCGGACGCTGCCCGATGGCCGGCCGATGCTGCTGTTTCGCACCGCTTTTACCGCCGAGCCCGCCAGCCCGAACTCGTGCGTGCAGTCGCTGGTGATGGCGGGCGTGCGCCACATCGTGAACCTGTATGCCGGTCCGATGCCCACCGAAGGGCTAGAGGCCGACGAGCGCAAAGCGGTCAGCGCCGCGGGCGGCAGCTACTTCACGGCGCGCGAGCACGCCGAAGCCACGAGCTTTCGCGAGAGTCTGCGCGAAGGCGACTCGGCCGAGACGCAGAAGGCGGCGATGCAGGCGGTGGCCAAGCTCATCCAAGAGCAAATCCTCAGTCCAAACGGTCAGCTCCCCAAGGGCCATGTGCAAGTCCACTGCGGCGGCGGGATGCATCGCACCGGCATGGTGGTCGGCGTGCTCGAGCGCTGCTGGAACCGCACGCCAATGCCCCAGGTGGCCGAGCACTACAAGCGCCACGTCGGCTGGCGTTCGGACCGCAGCCCCGGCGGCTTTGAGGAAAAGAATTTGGAATTCATTGCCAACTTTGACTGCAGCCTGCTGCGACCGGCGGCGGCGCAACCATGAGCCGGCGCCGACTTGGGGGGTGGCTGGTGCTCGGCGCTCTGGCGATGGTCGGCTGCGGCAGCTCCCCGGCCACGCCCAGCTCGGGCGCGGTGGCCAACCCCGGCACCTGGCAGGGCGATGACCTGCAATTCAGCTTGACGGACAAGACCTTGAGCGAGGTCGTGCTTTTGTCCAAGCTGACCTGCCAAGGCGACAATGGCTGCCAGGGCAGCGTGACGGGACCGCTGACCGGCACGTTGGCGGCGGCGCCGCTGTTCGGCACCCTGCAAAGCAGCCAGGGCAGCGTCGAGCTCGACGGGCAATTCACCACCGCGACCCAGGCTTCGGGCACGTTGCGCGCCCACGTGGGGACCTGCTGCACCGCCGTGGCCGTCTGGTCGGTCAGCTGGGTGGCGGCGCCAGCGGGCGGCCAGGATGCTGGTCCCACGCAAGACGGCTGGGGGACGTGGACCAGCGGCACGCTGAAGCCGTATCCGCCGCGCGGGGTTGACACGACCTTGGCGGCTCCGACTGGCGCTGACCCCGAGCAGATCGCCGCCCTGCAGACACTAGAGCAACTGCGCGCCCAGCTTGGCCTTTCGCCGGTGAATGCCGTGGCACCGTTGCAGCAAGCCGCGCAGGCCCACGCCGACTTCTATGTGGCCCACGGGGCGCAGTACCAGGCCAAGCAGCTGTCGCCGCACGCCGAGGACCCAAGCTTTGGCAGCGGGTTTACTGGCGCCGATCCGCAGGTGCGCATCCAAGCCGCCGGCTGGAGCGGCAGCGCCACCGAGATCATGGCCTTTACCGGCTCGCCCACCGCGGCGCTGGCGGGGTGGCTGGCGACGGTCTACCACCGCATGCCGCTGCTGGATCCGCGGAGCCAGTCGATGGGCTATGGCCAGGCCGCCAAAGGGAACTACAAGACCGAAGTCATGGAGGTTTCGGGCGGAGCGAGCGCGGCGCCTGGCCTAGTGGTGTACCCGTACCCCGGCCAGACCGGCGTGCCCGGCAGCTGGGACGGCAGCGAAGGCCCGCAACCTCCCGCGCCACCCAAGGGTTTTCCGTCGGGGCCGGTGATCTCGCTGCGCTTGTCCCAACCGGCCAACGTGACGGTGCACGAGCTGCGCGACGCGACAGGGACCAAGGTCGAGCACGTGTGGCTTGACGCGCAAAACGACAGCAACACCTCGATGTTCGACGGCAATTGCCGGACGCTGTACGCTCACCAGCCGCTCGCCGCGGGCGTCTATACCGTCCACGTCGAAGCAACGGTCGCCGGCCAGGCGCAGACCGTCGAGTGGCAGTTTACGGTGGCAAACTAGCTGATTTTACTAGTGACTCAATAAGCCGCGCGCTTCGTATTCCTCGACCAGGCGCTCGGCGTCGATCGCCGCCATGCAGCCCATGCCGGCGGCGGTGATGGCCTGGCGGTAGCGCGAGTCGGCCACGTCGCCTGCGGCAAACACGCCGGTCGCGCTGGTGGCGGTGAAGCCCTTGGTGGCGATGTAGCCGTCGGGCCGCAGCTCCAATTGGCCCTTGAACACCGAGGTGTTGGGCTGGTGGCCGATGGCGACGAACAGGCCGCCGGCCGCCACTTCCTTGGTCGAACCGTCCACGGTCGACTTGAGACGCAGCCCGGTGCACTTCTTGCCGTCGCCCAGGATTTCGTCGACCACGGCGTTCCACTCCACCGAGATCTTGGGGTGTTTCAGCGCACGATCGGCCATGATCTTGCTGGCGCGGAAGGCGTCGCGGCGGTGGATCAGGGTGACATGGCTGGCGTAGCGGGTCAGGAACTGCGCCTCTTCCAAGGCGGTGTCGCCGCCGCCCACCACGTAGACCGGTACGTCCTTGTAGAAGGCGCCATCACAGGTGGCACAGGCCGAAACCCCGCGATTCAGATAGGTTTGCTCGCTGGGAATCCCCAGCCACTTGGCATTGGCGCCCGTGGCGATGATGACCGTGGCCGTCTCGAGCCACTGGCCTTCGCCCGTCTTGAGCCGCAGCGGAAAGCCCGAAAAGTCGACCTCGTCGATCACGTCTTGGCGCAAATCGGCGCCGAATTTCTCGGCCTGGGCGCGGGTGCGCTCGACCAGCTCGGGGCCAGTTACGCCGTCTGGAAAGCCAGGATAGTTCTCGACTTCGGTGGTGATCATCAGCTGACCACCGCTGGTCATCAGCTCGCCCGAGGACAGAAACCCACCTTCAAAGACCACCGGCTTGAGCTGGGCGCGGCCGGTATAGATGGCGGCAGTCAGGCCCGCGGGACCCGAACCGATGATGACGACCTTGTGCATGGATGCCTCGCTTCGCGCGGCAGGGCGCGACAGGGGACGGTAGTTTGACGGCAAACCGGGGCGGCGTCCACGGTGCGCCCGCCAAACCGGCGAGAAGACGAATGGGAGCCCGCGCGCAGCCAAAGGAGTCGCCATGCCGCATGCCGGCAGATGGCGGACCGTGGCGCGGAGCTATTGCATCGGCGCAATCAGGACTTCGAAGCCGCCGCTGCTGTTGGTCGTGGTGGTCGCCAGCAAGTGCCCCTCAGCGATCAAGGTCTTGCCGGGCGGGTCGTCGCCGTCGCCGTCGGCACCGGCAGCACCTTGGCCCGTTCGGTAGCCAGGAGTCAGGTCCAGGAGCCCCAAAACATCCACGCTGGCGTTGGCCACGCCGATGCCGCCAGGGGTGACGACTTTGCCGCGCAAAAGCATCGGCGCCGGGATGTTGACGAGCAGCGACTCGGGCGTGGTCTTGCCGTCGATGTCGACCCGAGCCGCGAGCAGGCGCGGCAGCTTGGCGTTGCCCTTGGGCACGACCCACAGCCACCAACTGCCCGGATCGATGGGCAGGCTGAACTTGCCACCTGCGTCGGTGCTGGTCTGGAACGTAGGGTCGTTGCTTGGGTTACTGCCTTCGATGCCCGACTCCGCCGGATTGGCCCCCACCTTGCGCATCATCACCAAGGCGCCAACCACGTCGTTGCCCACGTAGTCGAGCACTTGCCCAGTGAGGACGGTCCGCTTGGGGCACACGATCGGCTCCAAGCCCTGCTGCAGCTTGACGGTGCCAAACCAGCGTCCGGCGGTCGAGTCGGCGGCAGGCTGGACGATGACGCTGGTGGAACCGGGCGGCAGGCTCACCTTGACGCGGCCCTGACTGTCGGTGATGGCGCTGCTTTCCAAGTAAATCTTGGCGTCATCGATGCCCACCGCGGCCAGCTTCTGCGTGAGCCGCACCCTCGCGCCCAGCTCGGGCTGCCCCGCGGCGTTGACGACTTGCACATGCGTCGTCTGGGGCGCGCCCAAGCCGCCGACCTCGAGTTCGCCCAGATCCAGTACGCCTTTACTCAAGCCAACTTGCACGATGTCCAAGTAGTCGCCCAGCTGACCGTGGATGGGCCACTCGCTGCCGGTCGCCGGCTCGACGTGCAGCACGCTGGGCGGGGCCGAGGCATCCGCGAGCAGGCGGAACGTTCCCGGCGGCAGCGTATCGGCGCCCACCTTCCGCGGCATTCCCGAGGTGACGTCGTACGTCGAAGTGAGGCGGCCCTGCGCGTCCTGCAGGAACACGCGCACATTGCCAAGCGGCTCCTGACCGGTGCTCAGGCGACCGGTGATGTGCACGAGTTCCGAGGCCTTGGGCAGCGTGATCTGCCAGTCGTCGATCGAGCCGCCCACAGTAATGCTGGAGTAGTGCGGCGGAAACACGTTGCTCGACTGCGGGTAGAAGGCGAGTTCGTAGGTGTTGCCGGGCTGCAGGCGCAGCTCGAAGTCGTGGAACACCTTGGCACCCGTGAAGTCCTTGGGCGCGTTGTACACCGTGGTCTGGAACTGCAAGTTGGTCGCCGTGGCATCGGTGGGCGCCGTGGCGACCAGCGTACCGGGCACCGAGATCGACTGCATGTCCGACGAGCGGACATCGCCATAGACCACCGCCGGATCGGCCAGCATCAGCGACACCGGCGACACTTGGGTGGCCGATTGCACGGTCAGGGCAAAGTGTTCGGTCAGACGGCCCGACACGACCGGCGGCGCGACTCGCAGCGACACCGGCACGTCGGGCGCCGATTTGACAATGCAGACGCGGTGGTCGTAGCACACCACCCCTTGCAGGCCGCAGTCGTTGTCGGTCTGGCACTGGCCGGTGGGGCCGCCGCTGTCGGTACCGATCACGCCGCAGCCACCTAGCAGCGCCGCCCACACCCAAGCGAGCGCGGCAAGCGATCGGGCGAGCCGTGCAGTCCGGTGCGAGCGCGCGCCGATCATTTGCACGCTCCATTGATCTTGACGGTCCACTCGATGGAGTCGAACGCCGTCCCCGCGGGGAAGTCCAAGGGCGAGATGGCCGTGCTTTTCAGGCGCGCGTCGGCCACCACCAAGCGGATGCGGTGCACGTTCTCGGTCGTCGCAGCCAGCGTGCAGAAGTCGACCGAGCAGGTCTCCTCGGCAAAGATGCAACTTTTGACCGTGGACTGGTACACCGGCAGACCGGCGGCGGCGTCGAAGTCGGCGAGCCAGATGTACGTCAACTGCTGGCTGATGTTGAGCTGCAGGATCGCGCCATTGACTTGAAAAGGAAGGCTGTCGCCCGGCTTGACGAGCACCGTCCCGATCACCGTGGGACTGGCCTTGTCGATCTGGAGGTGCAGCGTTTTTGTCGATGGAGCCACGTTGCTGTTCTCGGGCGCCAGGGTCACACAGCCCGCGCAGACCACCGTCCACAAGAGCGCCAACACCCACGAAATTAGGCTGAAAGGCCTGATCCGGGTCGAGAAGCTTGGCAGGATGGGAGAGCGGGCGGCACATGGCGGGGCTCCGCTGGGCACGGCACCGGTGCGCGAGCGCCGGCGACGGTCCACAGCCGCCCGTACTGTAGCGAAAACCGTGCCAACCGCCGGAAAACGGCCGCAAGCCAGCGCCGGAACATCAACGATCGCCGTGATTTTGGGCGGTTGTTGCATTATGGCCGCTGCCTGCGCCGCGAGAGACCCACCGACGCTCCCGCCTTCAGCATGACATGGCTGTCAGGTTGCCGCCACTCGCTGCACCAAAGCGTGCGCGGTGTGCGCCGGCTACTGCTGCTGGCTGGCCAACTCGGCCTCGGCCTTGCTCAGCAGCGACTTGTACTGCGCGTTGCCTGGGTCCTTCTCCAGGGCCTTCTTCAGGTACAGGACCTTCAGCTTGGCGGTGCTCGCCTTCTGCGCCAGCGCCGCCAGTTTGGCCGCATCTTTCTGTGCATCCGACACTTCGCCACCGCCAGTCTTGACCGGGGGCGGCGGCGGCGGCGGATCCGGGCGCTTGGCCTCTTTCTTGGGCTCTTCTTTCTTGGGCTCTTCCTTCTTGGCCGGGATCGGGCGCTCGGCCTTGCGAGCCTTCTCTTCGGCCGCCGCCCTAGCCAGGTCCGCGGCCTTCTGCTTGGCCGCAGCGGCTTCGGCGGCCTTCTGCTCTTTGGCGCGGGCATCGGCTTCTTTCTTGGCGGCCTTTTCGGCTTCGGCGGCCTTTCTCTTGTCGACTTCGGCCTGCTTCTTGGCCTCGGCCTCGGCCTTCTTGTGCTCCTCTTCGGCCTTCTTGGCGTCAGCGGCGCTCTTCTTGCTGTTTTCTTCGGCCATCGCCTTGGCCTTCGCCTCTTCCGCGGCCTTTTGCTCGGCGGCGGCTTTGGCTTCCTGCTCGGCCTTGGCGGCGTTGGCCTTGGCCACGTCGGCCTGGGCTTCCAGGGCCTTGGTCTCTAGCGCGGTGGCGGGAGCGCTGCCGGGGTTGGCGGCCTTGGCCTCGCGGGCCTTGGCCAGGGCGGCGTCAAAGGTACCGGCGCGCAGCAGAGCCTCGCCTTCTTCGACGAGCTTGTTGGCCTTGGCCTGGGCGTCTTCGATCGGCGGCGTCGTCTCCTGCGGCAGCATGTCGCCGAGCTCCCGGCCTTCATCATCCTCGGTGCGGCCGACCCGGTCGCTGAGCGAAACCTCGTCGCCGGAGATCTGGAGGAGCG
>JBBISH010000024.1:0-61299 GCA_037441385.1 Myxococcales bacterium | reverse complement strand
ATTCACGCCTGTACGGCTTCTCTGCCCCGGTCTGCAACCGGCGAGAATCAGGCGGGGACCCCGGTTCGAGCCCGAAGAATTGCCCGAGTTTTCGATCCGATTCGGACGGAACTGGTATGAGCATCAACGAGTTTTCGTCAGCGAGTGCTCTCGTTGCTCTGGACCTCAGAGATTTGTGATTGGTGTTCTAGCGCCGGCCCGCTCAATTGAACAAGTGGCCAGTTTGGGGCCGCCCGCCGCAGACGCCCAGGCTACTTCTTCTGGGTGGCGCAGGTCGACAGGCCAAACGGCAGATACGCCGGGCAGCGGCCGGCCAGGCCCGTGCCCACGAACAGGAGCCCGATGTAGCCCCAAGCGCCGATGTGGCCGGTGGCCGCCAGGCCCACCAACGCGGCACCTGCCAATAGACGGGCCGCGCGATCGATCGTTCCAACGTTGACGGGCATAGCAACCTCCACGGCCAGGCGCGGGCACGGGGGGAGTGCGGCGCCGGTCCTGCAAGTGAGAGCCAGGCCCTGGGTCAAAAGGTTCAGCTCGCCCGGTTGTCGAATTCGGCGCGGTCGTCGCCGGCCAGGGCGCGCACATGGTCGAACACGCGCTCGGTGGCGCGCAGAGCGTCGAACTGCCCTTCAATCATGCCCAGTTGCATCGCGTCGGCCACGGTCATGCTGGGGCCAAAGCGTAGGCGTACGGGCGGGCCCCGCTCACCCTCGGGCTTGCGAGCGCGGCGGATCTCGGCGAGCACCGACGACGACGCGCCGATGCACAGCGCTGGCACGATCGTCACCTTGGGGTCCAGCAGCGGCAACAGCTGGCCAAAACCGGGCCGGAGCGGCAAGAATTCGTAGGGATCTGGGCCCTTGCCGCGCGTGCCCTCGGGGTGGATGCCCATCACCGTTCCCGGCCCCAGCGACCACGCCACCTGCTGCAAGCCCAGCGGGTTCAGTTGGCGCTTGCGCTCGTCGCGGAACACCGGCGGCCACATCGTGCCCCCCGAGATCGCCAAATTCACGAGCATGCCCGCCGGGGTCGTATAGAAGAACGGCGATCGCACCGGGAACGTCACCTCGGCGATGAGCCCAGTGTGGCGCGACAGGACCGTGCCGAGGTAGTAGAAATCAAAGAAAGATCGATGGTTCGAGACCAGGATCACCCCGGACTCGGGGCGCAGTGCCAACAGGTGCTCCAGGCCGCGCACTTGCCACAACGCGCCGACCAAGCCCTCGATCCACCAGGCGTTGAAGCGGCCCGTCGTCGAGTACACCAAGCGGCGCGCGGCGTGACTGCCGTTGAGCCGCTCGAGCAGGGGCACGGCCACCCGCTCGAATCCGCGCAGTTGATCGCGCGGCATCTTCGCCATCTCCATGATCTACCCCAGTTATTCGCTTCGGCTCAGAGCGGGCTTGCCCACGGTGCAGCGGCCCAGAGTGCGCCCGCCCAGAGTGCGAAACCCACGGCCGCAGCCGCGAGCCACTTCCAGCCTGCCGATTGCCAGTGCCCGGCGGCGTTCCAACCCCGGCGCGCCGTCCCTACCAAGCCGCCCAGCCATAGCAGGAACCCAAGCGACACGGCAAGCGAAATGCCGCTACCTACCCCGATCGGCCGCTGATAATCGGCGGTAAACTGCGCCAGCAGCTTGGCCGGATCGCGCCGATCGCCGCGCTGCTGCGCGACTTGGACCAGCAAGCCGGGCAGGGTCTGGTTGCAGCGCTCGACCAAATCGGCCCGCGGTTGCCACAGCGAACGCCCGGCAATCAGCCCCGAGCGCAGGTTGTCCAAGGCTTGTACCGCCAACTCCGGGTCGCGGGCAGCGGCCTGGGTGCCCAGCTGCAGCAGCGCCTGGGCCGCGCGGTCGTGATCGGGACCCCAGGGCGTGTACCAGCGCAGCGCCCAACGGTATTCGTCAGCGGCGCGCCGCAGGTCGCCCGACTGTTCCAGGGCCACCGCGCGGGCATAGGCCTGCCGCTGCTCGTGCGTGGCGCGGACGGCCAGCGAGGTCAGCACCACGGTCACCGCCAGCACGGGCCAGCGTAGAGCACGCAACCGCGCCACCATTCAGGTAAAATCTCGCCGCTGGAACAGCAGCACCGCGCCCACCGCAAAGGCCAGCGCCCAGCACAGCCCGTACAGGCTGGCCGACACGCAGTAGCTCCACGGCACCTCCCAGCCCTGCAGGATCGGGTCCGCCACCGCAAAGGTCGACAGGTCCGGGATCGCCACGACCAGGGCTTTGCCCACGGCGCGCATCGCCGGCACCTCGACAAACAGGCCTTTGCGCGCGGCCAACAAGTCGGTGATCACGTAGGTGACGCGGCCCACCACGAACACGCCGGCCGTGAGCAGGCCCGACAGGACAGGACGAGTAAGTGCTGAAAAGAACACCGCGATCGAGGTCACCAGCACCAGTTCAACCGCGTGCAAGCCCAAGCCGCGCACGATCGCGCCCGTCATGTGGCCGCCGCGCAGCACCAGCACCGCCCACCACACCAGCGCGAGTGCCGCCAGCTCGAACACCAGCAGCGCGCACAGGCCGATTAGCTTGCCGGCAATGAACTCGCCGCGGGCGATCGGTTTGGGCAAGATGGCGTACAGCGTCTTCTTGTCGATCTCTTTGTGCAGTAGCAGCGCGCCCATCAAGATCGCCGTGCCCACGCACACCAGCGGCACCACCGCCATGCCAAAGCTTTGCACCAGCCGGGCTTTTTGGTCCACCAGCGCCAGATCGCTCAGCACCAGCGAAAATCCCAGCAGCATCACCGCCGCGCCCAGCAGACCATAGAACAGCTTGGCCCGGCCCGCTTCGCGCAGGGTGTTGCCCACCACCGCCTGAATGCGGCCTAGCGCGGCCAGCGGGCCCGAGGTCCGCAATTGCAGTCCGCTTTTGGTCGTCACTGTGCTCATGCTGCGTCCTCGCCCTGCCGCACCGCCTTGCGCAAGAACAGCTCTTCTAGCGAGTCGCGCCGTTGCGACAGCTCGCGTACCGTGCCACCGGCCTCTAGCAGCAGGCGCATCATCGCAGGAACCTGCGCCGAGGGCAGCATCAGCCGCAGGCCGCTGGCCAGGTCGGTCAAACGAATCCCGGGCAGGGCCGCCAAGCTGGCCAGCACCGCCGCCCGGCCGTCGCCGCTCGGCAAGTCGACCAGGACTTCGCTCTCCAGTTCCTCGGTCCGCAGTAGCTCGCTGAGCCGTCCCTGCGCCACCGCCTCGCCGCGATCCAGGATGCAGACCGCGTCGCACAGGGTCTCGATGTCGCTGAGCACGTGGGACGAGAAGAACAGCGACTTGCCCTCGGCGCGCAGCGACGCCATGAGATCGCGGACTTCCTTGCGTCCCATCGGGTCCAAGCCCGACAGTGGCTCATCCCAAATCAGCAGGTCGGGATCGGCCAGCAGGCTTTGGGCAATGCCAATGCGCTGCAACATGCCCTTGGAAAAGCCGCGCAACGGCCGCTTGGCCGCGTGGTCCAGCCCCACCTGGCCGAGCAGCTTGTGGCCGCGCTGGCTGCGGTCGCGGGCGCTCATGCCGTAGAGCTTGCCCACGTACTCCAGCACTTCGACTGGGGTCAGGTAGTCGTAAAAGTAAGGTGATTCGGGGAGATAACCCACGCGCGCCCGGCGCTGCGCCTCGCCGGGGTCGCCGCCAAACAGGCTGACCTTGCCGGCGCTGGCCTGGATCAGGCCCACGATGCATTTGATCGAGGTGGTCTTGCCGCTGCCGTTGGGGCCCAGATAGCCCAGCGATTCGCCGCGGCGCATACTCAGGCTGACTCCGCGCAGCGCGTGCACGGGGCGCCCCCAAAAGCCCACGCGAAAGGTCTTTGCCAACCCGTCTAGGGCCAAGATCGTGTCGTCGTGGTTCTGGTTGTCGTTCATCGTTGGCACACCTGCGCAAGATGCCGATGCAAGGGCAGGATCGCACAAAATCGCGCGCAGGGGCTGCACACCCCACCCGCGGCAGACTAGGGCGTTCGCGGCCGACTGTCCAGCGGGCCCACGCCCAACTGCCCGCGGCCACGGAGCCGTTCGTCCGGGCGGCGCCAGCGGTACACGGACCCAAGCCGAACGTTCCTGCGGGATCGGCGTGGCGCGACCGGAGGGAGCAACTGCCGACCGAAGGCTCCGCAGTGGAGCGTGTGCTACGACAAAAAGTCCTACTTGCTACGGACTTGCAGATCGAATCCCACCTCGGCCAGGTCCTCGCGCTCGCGCTGCAGGTCGGCAAAGGTCAGCGGGTGCTCGTCGAGCCATCGCTGCGGAACCTTGAGTACCAGCCCCTGCTTGGCGCACTCGACCCCCAGCGCCGGCAACGGCTTGCTCGAGCGAGCGCGCTCGAGCAGCACCGCCAGGCGCAACAGGACCGTCAGGCGCAGCGACATCTCGGCCGCCTGGCCCTGGCGCTGCTTGAAGCTGGGCGGCAGCTTGCGGCGATGTCCGCGGATCAGTTCGGCCACCGCTCGTTGCTCGTCGCGCGAGAAGCCGGCCATGTCGCTTTCGGCCACCAAGTAGGCGCCGTGCTTGTGGTAGCCGCTGTAGGCCACGGTCAGCCCCACTTCGTGCAGGCGCGCCGCCCAGGCCAGCACTTGCCGCGGCCCGTCGCCGTCCAGATCCCACGGGCGTTGCGCGTGCTTCCACAGCGACAGCGCCGTTCGCTCGACCCGGCCCGCCTGCTCCATGTCCACGTGCCACCGCTCGCCCATTGCGGCAATCGTGCGATCGCGCATGTCCTCGTGGCGGATACGGCCCAGCAGATCGTACAGCACGCCTTCGCGCATCGCCCCTTCGCTCACCACCATGCGCTGGATGTGCAGCGCTTCGAACGCCGCCGCCAGGATCGCCACCCCTGCGGCCAGCACCGCGGCGCGATCGGGTCGCAACCCCGGCAGCTGCACACGCGCCACCTTGCCGGCCTGCAGCAGGGCTTTCTTCAGCTTGTCCAGGCCACTCGGGGTAATGCCGCCGCGGCTCCAGCCCGACTCGTGCAGCACTGCGGCGATCGACTCGACCGTGCCCGACGAGCCGACCGCATGCTCCCAGCCGATGCGCCGGTAGCGCCGTTCGATCGGCTGCAGTTCCAGGCCTGCCGCCGTTTCTGCCTGCAAAAAAGCGTTCTTGCTCAGTTCGCCATCGGCAAAAAACTGAGCCGTATAGCGCACACAGCCCATGTCCAGGCTGTCGGCCAGCAGCGGCTCGAAGCGTTCGCCGATGATGCACTCGGTCGACCCGCCGCCGATGTCGATCACCAGGCGCCGCCCGGGGTGGTCGGCGATGCTGTGCGCCACGCCCAAGTAGATGAGGCGCGCTTCTTCGCGGCCGGACACGACCTCGATCGGGTGGCCCAGCGCCGTGCGGGCACGCTCAAGCAACTCGCCGACATTGCTGGCTTTGCGCAGCGTGCTCGTCCCCACCGCGCGCACCGAGCCGGCCGGCATGTGACCGATGCGCTGGCCAAAGATGCCCAGGGCGGCCACGGCGCGTTCCAGGGTCTCGTCGTTCAAGCGATCACCGGGACCCAGCCCGCCGGCCAGGCGCACCGACTCGCGCAAGCGGTCGACCACGCTCAGCTCGCCGCCCAAGACGCGCGCGATCACCAGGTGGAACGAGTTGGAGCCCAGGTCAACGGCGGCCAGACTGTGCCCGGCGGCGGCGGTGGAAGCATTCATGGCAGCGACCTCGTGGACAGGGAAGGGTGCGGCGCGCTACACATGCGGACCGCGGCGCCCCAGCGCGCGGGCGGCCGGGAGGTGCGATGGCGACCTGGGTGATCGGCGACGTGCAGGGCTGTTGCGACGCGCTGCTGCGCCTCATCGAGGCCATTGCCTTCGATCCGCTCCGCGACGAGTTGTGGCTGGCGGGCGATTTGGTCAACCGCGGTCCGGACTCGCTGGGTGTGCTGCGCTGGGCCGTGGACTGCGAGCACCGCCATCCGGGCCGTGTGCGCGCCGTCCTGGGCAACCACGACCTGCACCTGCTCACGCGCGCCGAGGGGCTGGCTGGGCCAAAACGCCGTGATACTCTTGACGAACTCTTGGCTGCGCCCGACCTGGCTCAGTTGCTCCAGTGGCTGGCGCGGCAACCCCTGGCGGCGGCGCTCGCCCCGGTCCACGGACTGCCGGCGCTGCTGGTTCACGCCGGGCTCTTGCCGCACTGGCCCGCGCCCGCACTGCTGCAGCAAGCCCAGGCGATTTCGCAGGTTTTGACCGGGCCCGAGCGGCCGCAGCTGTTGCGCGCCCTGCTGGACGGCACGGTACCCGTGGCCAGCGATCTGCGCGACATGGCCGAGATGATGGCGGTTCTCACCCGGCTCCGCTGCGTGCGGGCCGACGGAAGGCCGCAATTCGACTTTGCGGGCACGCCCGAGACCGCGCCCAGGGGTTGCACGCCCTGGTACGAGGTGACAGGGCGCAGATCCTCGGATCATTTCGTGATTTTTGGTCATTGGGCGGCCCTTGGCGTCCGACGCGGCCGCAACTGGGCTTCGACCGACTCGGGGTGCGTGTGGGGCAACACCCTGAGCGCCTTGCGCCTGCACGACTTGCACGTCGTCGACGTGCCGGCCGGTGGCGACAACTTCATGGGATCACTCCGACCGCCCAAGCCGGCGCAGTAACTTTGGCTCCAGCATGGCCACAAGTCGGCAGTTTTCTTGACCCGATTTGCCCGTCAGCACCGCCATGCCCGCCTTCTTCAAGGCAGTGACTGGGGCCGGTACGCCCAGCAGGCGGGCGACGATCAGGTCCACGCTGGGCGAGTGGCCCACCAGCAGCACCCCGTCGTCGGGCAGCCGGCGCAGGCTCACCAGCATCTCGCCAAAGTCGCCGTCGGGGCGCAGGCCAGGGTGCGTCTCGACCGAGAACCGCGGCACGCCCAAAATTTCGGCAGCAAGTTCAGCGGTTTGCGTGCAGCGCAGCAGCGGGCTGGCCACGATGCGGTCGACCACCACCCCCATCGCCACCATGCCATGGAAGGCCAAGCGCGCCCGCTCGATGCCGTCGTGGGTCAGCGCCCGCTCTTCGTCGGTCGCGGGGGCAGTCGGGTCGCCGGGCTCGACGGCGATGCCGTGGCGCATGACGTAAATCCGCATCCTAGCTCCTTTCTTGTTCCATGCCGGCGGCGTGATCGCCGGACTTTGCGCGCTGCGCTATTGGCAGGTGTCGGCCGTCACGTCCGTGCTGCCCGCTTCCACAGTCACCAGCACGATCGTGTCGCTCTTGGTGGCGTCGTCTAGCTTTTGCCAAGCCGCCTGGAGCACTGGAACCCAATCGGCGTGCAGCGTCCAGATGTGCACGACCTGCTTTTGCCACTTGTCGGCCGCCGCGACGTTGGCGGTGGACTCCAGCACGCCGGTCAGCTTCTTGGTGAGCAGGGCAGTCGCATCACTTTCCGTGTAGGTCTGGATGGTTGGACCCTTGTACGCCCGCGTAACCGACACGCCGATCTTGTGACCGGCGACCAGGGCGAGCCAATCGGTGATGGCCCCCGCCTGGCTGTACTGGATCTCGACCTCGGTCTTGAGCGTGGTCGCGCCCTCGCACTCGTACAGCAGCTGCATGCTCATGACTTCGGAGCACTTGGACGATCCGCCCGCGTTTGGACCGCTGTAGCGCGCCTGGGCGCCGCTGCGCAGCGGCTTGGGGTCAAAGGGGCCCGGGTTGTTGAATTTCCACGTGTTGACCAGGAAGCTGGGCTTGCTGCTGGTCCACTCGCCGGCCAAGTTGCCGCAGGCGCCGCTGATCGGGCCCCAAGGGGTCGTTTTGTCGCCAGCCGCGGCATCGGTGGTCGTCGTGTCGCTGGTTTGCGGGGCGTCGGGGCCGGTTTGCGTATCGCTGGCCACGCCGTCGCTTGCGGCAAGCGCGTCGCCGTACCCTGCGGTGTCTGCGGCCGCCGTGGTCGCATGGCCAGTACTGCCGCAGGCGCTGGACAGGCCCACCAGAACCAACTGGCCGACCGCGACCCACCGGCCGATCCACGTTCGCATCGCGCACCTGCCGCGCCGCCCGGCGCTCGCCCAAGGGTAGCGACAACAGCCGCGAAATGCACCCACCGCCCGCCAGCCGCGATGGCCGCGGCCGCCGCACAGGCTATCTATAATTCCGTAAATTGATGATCATCAACTCCATGTCCAAGCAGTGCTGCTGGTCGTCGTCCCTTGCGTCATGGAGAATAGTGTAGTCAAAATGCGGAAATGATCTAGGTCAACGTCAGGCTCACTTGCGCGTCTTTGCCGTGGCACACAACTGACAAATTTATCGTTTTATGGTAGACAGCCACCGGGCCCGCGGATATTCTTGTCGCGTAGCCACGCCCCGGGGGGAGCGTCGCTCGTGAGCGCTGCCAAGCGGCAGCCTGGGCTCGGGCACCGCGGTGCTGTGCGCCGCATGCGAGGGAAGTTATGAGATTTACTGCCGACAGACTGTCGATTCGCTGGGGCGCCGCACTCGCCTCGCTGGCTATGCTGGGTTGCCAGCCGCCACCCAAGCCGGGCGCTGCCCCGGCGGCACCCGCTGCGGGAGGCGCGGCTACCGCGGGCGCCAGCAGCTCGATCAAGGACTTGATGGCCGCGCGCGGCCTGACCGAAGCGGACGTGCAGGGCGCCTTGGAGACCTATGTCCCCACCGGCAAGCGCGACGACTACCTGATCTTCGCCTCGGGCGGCCACGGCGGCCAGGTGCTGGTGATGGGCGTGCCGTCGATGCGCCTCTTGAAGGTCATCGGCGTGTTCGCGCCCGAGCCCTGGCAGGGCTACGGCTACGGCGGCACCTCGGACGCGATCCTGGCCGCGGGTGCGCAAAATGGTCGTCAGCTCAATTGGGGCGACGTCCACCACCCGAACCTGTCGGAAACCAAGGGCGACTACGACGGCAAGTTCCTGTTCGTCAACGACAAATCCAACGGTCGCGTCGCGGTGGTCGACCTGGAGGACTTCAACACCAAGCAGATCGTCACCAACCCGATCGTCGGCAGTGACCACGGCGGCGCTTTTGTCGATCCCAACACCAACTACGTGATCGAGACCAGCCAGTACCCGGTGCCGTTTGGCCGCAAGTACGCGCCGCTGTCGGACTACAAAGAGAAGTACCGCGGTCTGGCCATGTACTGGAAGTTTGACCGCGAGAAGGGCCGCATCGACGTCGCCAACTCGTGGGGCATCGAGCTGCCGCCCTACACGCAGGATCTGGCTGACGCCGGCAAGTTGGACTCGGATGGCTGGGCCTTTGTCAACTCGTTCAACACCGAGATGGCGACCGGCGGCACCCTGGACAAGAAGCCGCCGATCGAAGCGGGCGCGTCGCAAAACGACATGGACTACCTGCACATCATGAACTGGAAGAAGGCCGAAGAGCTCGTCAAGGCCGGCAAGTTCGAGATGGTCGAGGGCGTCAAGGTCCTGCGCATGAACGTGGCGGCGGAAGAGGGCGTGCTGACCCTGGTCGGCGAGCCCAAGAGCCCGCACGGCTGCGACGTGACCCCGGACGGCAAGCAGATCGTGGTGGGCGGCAAGCTCGATACCCACGGCACCGTCTACGATTTTGCCAAGATCAAGGCACTCATCGACGGCAAGAAGTACGAAGGCAAAGACGCCTACGGCATCCCGATCCTCGCGTTCAAAGACGCCATCGCCGGCCAGGTCGAGATCGGTCTGGGCCCGCTGCACACTGTCTTTGACAACAAGGGCTTTGCCTACACCAGCGTGTTCCTGGAGTCGGTCGTCGCCAAGTGGGACATGAAGACCATGAAGGTGGTGGACAAGCTGCCCGTGCACTACAACATCGGCCACATCATGGCGGCCGAGGGCGACACCGTGAGCCCCGACGGCAAGTACGTGGTCGCCATGAACAAGATGGCCATCGACCGCTTCAACCCGGTGGGCCCGCTGTACCCGCAGAACTTCCAGCTGATCGACAACACCGGCGACAAGATGCGCATCCTGGTCGACGCCCCCATCGGCATCGGCGAGCCGCACTACAGCCAGATGATCAAGGCCGATAAGTTGAAGCCGATCAAGATGTACGCCCCTGGCACCAACATCTACACCGGCAAGAAGGACCCGGATGCGGTCGAGTCGGGCAAAGAGCGCATCGAGAAGAAGGAAGACGGCTGGCACGTCTACATGACCGCCATCCGCAGCCACTTCACGCCGGACCAGATCGTCGTCGACGAAGGCGACACCGTGCACCTGCACATCACCAGCCTGGAGCAGAGCGAAGACCAGACCCACGGCTTCACCATCAACATGCACGGCATCAACCTGTCGCTGGAGCCCGGCAAGCACGAGAACGTGACCTTCAAGGCCGACCACGCCGGCGTGTTCC
The DNA here is from genome assembly GCA_037441385.1 of Myxococcales bacterium. Taxonomy (GTDB): domain Bacteria; phylum Myxococcota_A; class UBA9042; order UBA9042; family UBA9042; genus SXRM01. The sequence goes on along the minus strand of JBBISH010000024.1, from coordinate 50,990 downwards.
CGTTCTACTGCACCGAGTTCTGCTCGGCCCTGCACTTGGAAATGGCCGGCTACCTGCTGGTCAAGCCCAAGGGCACTCCGGCTGATCCGGCCGCTCCGGCCGCTCCGGCGGCTCCGGCAGCCCCCACTCCGCCCCCGGCCGCTCCTGGCGGACCAAGCACCGACCGGTTGCCGGCAGCGCGCTAGGGGCAGGAGTAGCAGATGTTCCCTGGGGGTCTGGGCCGCGCTTGGTGCGGACCCCCAGGGAAGATCGACCGACAAGCACCCACGCGGTGCCCAAACACATGGTTCGATGGAGGATAGAATGCGCACCCTGCTGACCTTGAGCATGCTGATCGCCCTGCTTGGCAATGCCTGCTCGAAGAATGACGCCGCTGGCGGCGCTGCGGGTGCCGCTGGCAACCCGGCCGATGGTCCCGCCAGCATCGTTTTGCCCGACGGGCTGGACGCCAAAGTGGCGGCGGCCGATCCCAAAAAGGGCGAAGAACTCTACGCCAGCAAGGGCTGCAAGGCCTGCCACAACTTGGACGGCACCAAGTTGGTCGGCCCGGGCTTTGACGGCGTCAGCAAGCGTCACAGTGTGCCCTGGATGGCGCGGATGATCTTGAAACCCGAAGTGATGGTCAAAGAGGACGAAGCCGCCAAGAAGCTGCTGGCCACGTACATGACGCCGATGGCCAACCAGATGGTCAATCCCGACACCGAGCTGCCGCACATCCTGGCATTTCTCAAGGGCAAGTAGCGTCCACGCACCGGTCTGCCCTCCGGCCCGTTGTTCCGCGCCGACCCTTTTCTGGTCGGCCGCTTCGAGGCTAACATGAGTGATCTCAACGGTATTCCAATTCGATCCGGGCATCAGCCGTTGCCCGCGAAGCGCAAGTCGCGCTGGAACCGCTACGCCGTGGCCGGCCTGTCTGTGGCCGCGGTGGCCCTGTGGGTGGCGAGCCTGTACCTGCCGTGGTGGCAGTTCTACTTGTTCGCCCCGCAGTATCCCAACGGCCTGGTGCTGGATATCTCGCTGCGCGGCCTGGGGGGCGACGCCAAAGAAATCTCGATGCTCAATCACTACATCGGGATGAAGAGTCTGGAAGAGGCCGCCACCCTGGAACGCCAACTGGCCGTGTGGGGCGTGGGCCTGGTGGCGATCCTGTCGGTCGGCCTGACGCTGGTGGTGGGCAAGCGCTGGAATTGGCTGGTACTGCTGCCGGCTTTGGGCCTGCCGCTGGGCTTTGTGGGCGACAGCATGGCCTGGCTCTACCACTTTGGCCATTCGCTGGACAAGCACGCACCGCTGAACATCCCAGCCTTTACGCCACAGTTCTTCGGCTGGGGCAAGATCGGTCAGTTCACTACCTACGCCATGCCGCTGGTCGGATTCTGGGTCGCGCTGGCGGCGCTGGGCGCGATGGTGTGGGCGACGCTGTGGCGGCGGCGCATCTGCAAGACCTGTCCGTTGCTGGCATCGTGCGGCAACACCTGCACCCACAAGCTGATTGGCCCGGGGGCGCCATGAACAGGGCCGCCTGGCTGAGCTGGGCCGTGCTGGGCCTGACGGCGTGTACCCTGCAACCGCCGTCGCACGACGTCGAGCGCGCTTTGTGGCCAGTCCAGGGCTTGCCGCAGGCCACCCAGCAAGTGGGGCCGCGCGCCCAGACTCGTCCAGATGGGGCCGCAGAGCCTCGCGACGAAGCCGATTTGCGGCAGTTGCTGGCCGACCCGCACGGTCCGGCGGTGCTGTGGCTGGGGCCGCGAACCTGGCGCGGCGACTGGCAGATCCGTCGCTCAGTGAAGATCCTTGGCGCCGGCCCGGCCACGGTGCTGCAGGGCAGCGGCACTGGCACCGTGATCGACGCCGAGGGCACCGGAATTGCCATTGAAAATCTGGTAATCACCGGCACCGGCTCGCGCCACACCCAAGAAGACTCGGCCTGCAAGCTGCGCGGCAGCGGCCACAGCCTGCGCCACACCGAGCTGCGCCACGTGCTGTTCGGCGCCGTGGTGGCGGGCTGCAAAAGCTGCACGGTCGAGGGCAATTCCATCACCGGCCGGGCCGGCGACGCCGAGTTGCGCGGCGACGGCATCAAGCTGTGGAGCGCCGACGACGGCAAGGTCATCGGCAACCGCGTCGAAGACGTGCGCGATCTGGTGGTGTGGTACAGCAACCGCGTCCATTTGCGTCATAACGTGGTCGTCCGCAGCCGCTACGGCTGCCACTTCATGTACGCCCACGACTGCGACCTGCGCGACTCGGCCTTGGTCGACAACACCGTGGGCATCTTTGTCATGTACAGCGCCAACTTGCACATTTCCGGCTCGGTGCTGGCCGGCGCCCGCGGTCCGGCCGGCGTGGGCCTGGGCTTCAAGGACAGCGACGACATCCAGGTCCAGGGCAACTACCTGGTGCGCAACACCGTGGGCGCGTACTTCGACACCACGCCGCGCTCGCCCGATCACCCGGTGCTGATGCGCGATAACGTGGTGGCGATCAACGACATCGCGCTGCGCTGGCACGCCCAGCCGCACGGGGTCAAGCTGCAGGGCAACGACTTTGTCAGCAATCCAGAGGCCGTGGAGGTCGACGGCGGCGGCGATGCGACCACTGCCGAGTTTGTAGGGAATTTCTGGAGCGATTACGCGGGATACGACCTGGACGGCGACGGCTGGGGCGATGTCGATCACTTGCAGAAGCACCTGTCGTCGTCCCTGACCGAAGAGCGTCCGGTCCTCAAATTCTTTCGCGGCACGGCGGCGCTGGCGGTCATCGACACCCTGGCGCGGGCGGTGCCGGTGCTTGCCACCAAGCTGCTGCTCCGCGACGCCAAGCCGGCGATGCAGCCGCAGCACCGCCTGGCCGAGCTGCGGGGGTAGAATATGGCTCAACTCGTCGACATTCAATCTGTTTCCAAGCGCTACGGCGCGGTCCAAGCCCTGAACCAGGTGTCGCTGCAGATCGGCGCGGGCGAGCGCGTCGCATTTGTCGGTGCCAACGGCTCGGGCAAGAGTACCTTGCTGCGTGCGCTGGTCGGCCTGGTGCGGGTGCAGGGGCGGGTGCTGCTGGCTGGCATCGACGTGGCCAGGTCGCCCGAGCTCGCGTTGCGCCAGGTGGCGTACATGCCGCAGGTTGCGCCGCCGCTGGATGTGCCGGTCGCCGAATTGACCAAGACCATCCTAAGCTTGCGGGGTGTGACCCCCGAGCGCGCCAGCGCGATCGCCCGCCAGCTGGGCGTGGACTGGGAGCAGGTCAAAGGCAAGGCGCTGCGCGACCTTTCGGGCGGCACCAAGCAAAAGATCCTGGCGGCGGTGGCGCTGGCGTCGCAGGCGCCGCTGCTGGTGTGCGACGAGCCGACCGCCAATCTGGATGCTGCTGCGCGCGATACGTTCTTCGAGCTGGTGCGGCAGCGGCCCGCCGGCTCGGCGCTGGTGCTGTGCTCGCATCGCCGCGACGAGGTGGCCCAATTGGTCGATCGGGTGGTCGAACTGAGCGAAGGCGTGGTCCTGCGCGACGGACCCGCCGACGAGGTGCTGGCGGCCGCCGGCTCAGCACTGTGGACGCGCCCGTCGATCAGCCAAACCGGCGCCGAGGTGCACGCATGAACTCGGCGCGTCTACTGCTGTTTTTGGTCGCCGCCCTGCTGGCGCTGGCCTGTCGCGAAGGGCCGCTGGAGCCGCAAGAGCCGGTATGGGGCAAGCAAGCCTGCGCGCACTGCGCCATGTTGGTGTCGCGGCCCGAGAGTGCGGCCCAGTACGCCGACAGCCAGGGCGACGTCTGGTTTTTTGACGACTTGGGTTGTCTGGTGGCGTGGCAGGCCGAGCATCCCGCCCAGCCTGGCGCCGTGGCCTGGGCGCGCCAGGGCAACGGGTGGCGCGAGGTCAGCGCGGCCCGCTACACCAGCGGCCAAACCACGCCGATGGACTTTGGTTTTGTCGCCGATCCGGCGGGCAGCGTGGCGTGGCCTGCCGTGCAAGTGGCTGTTCAACAACGCTTGAAGGCGCCGGCGCTTGGCCGCTGATCGCCGCGAGGACATCATGGAAAACGTGGACGCCATGCCGATTCCCGTCGCCAGCCTTGCCGAGAAACCGCGCCGCCCGCTGGGGACGCTGGGCCGGACCCTTGCCCTGTTTCGCCTGGAGCTTGCTGAGTCGCTGCGCTCGCGCTGGCTGCTGTTGGCGGCGGTGGCCTATGCCGCGGGCCTGGGGGCCTTTGTGTGGCTGGGCCTGCGCGAGTCGAGCGTCCTGGGCTTTACCGGCCTTTCGCGTGTGGTTTTGGGTATTTGCAATGCCACCGTGGTGATCCTGCCGCTGGTCGCCCTGGTGGCCACGAGCCAGTCCATCACCCGCTCGCGCACCGTGGGCCATCTGGAGCTGCTCTTGACCCAGCCCGTGCGGCGCGGCGAGTGGTTCGCGGCGTTGCTGGCGGCACGGTCGCTGACGTTGCTGGCGCCGCTGGCGCTGCTCTTGGCCGCGATGTTGCTTTTGGAACCCTTGCTGCAGCAAAGCGATCCCACCCTGCTGCCCATGACCCTGCACGCCCTCGCCGTCGCGGCGTCGCTGCTGGCTGCCTTTGTGGGCCTGGGCACGCTGGTGTCGGCGGTGAGCAAGACCCCCGAGCGGGCGGTGGTTTTGGCGCTGCTGGTGTGGCTGGCGACCGCCACGCTCCACGATTTTGCCTTGATCGGGCTGCTGCTGCAGTGGCGCGTGCCCACGCCGCTGGTGTTCGGGCTGGCGGCGCTGAATCCCGTCGAGGCGGCGCGGCTGGCGGTTCTCTCGGCCGTAGACCCCGAGCTGGCGCTGCTGGGTCCGGTCGGCTTCTGGCTCGCCAACCAGCTGGGGCCGCTGTGGACGTATTTGGCGGGATTGCTGTGGCCGCTGGCCGTCGGCTTGGGCGCGGCGGGGATCGCCAGCGCGATCGTCAAACGCCGCGACGCCGTGGGCTAACCCTGGCTATTTCCCAAGCGCTTCAGGGACGAACAGGCTCTCGGGTAGGGTCGCCTTGGTGTCGATGTCGCGGGTCTCGACGCGGGTCACCGACTTGCGCACATGCCCGGTCATGCTGAACTTCTCCAGCACCGCGCGACCGCCATCCAGGGCCCGCACCTTCTCGACTTCCAAGGTCTTTTGCAGCGTGCCCGCCTTGTCGAAATACTGCACGCGCCGTGGCACCGCCAGCTTCTCGTCGATCCACAGCAGCACCCGCCCGTAGGGATCGCTGTCGTCCTTGATCGTCACTTCAATCTTGGCGCACGCCACGCCGGCCACTGCTTCGTCGCCCAGCTTCTTGGCGTCGCCGCCCTGCAGGCCGTGACCCTGCAGATCGCCAAAAGAAAAGTCGCTGCCCATGAAGGGCTCGTTCAGCGCCGTGCCGCTGATGCGCCGCAGCCGCTTGGTCTTGGGCAGCCACAGGTGCTGCGCCGCCTGCCCGCCGCTTTGATCGACGATCAGAAGCTCGGTGCCCACAAAGTCCGCTGGGCCCAAGAACGTCACGCGGGTGCGCAGCAGCCCGGCCGGGTTGCGGATGACCCGCGCCAGCGTCTCCAGCGTGCGGGCATTGCCGCTGGCGAACTGGGTGGTCAGGGTGGTCTTGCTTTGTCCGGTCTGGAAGCCTGCGGAATTCTTGTCGATCACCGCCTGCAGGATCTTGCGGGCCGCCGGGTCGTCGGCGTGGGCCAGTGTCGGCGCAGCCAGGGCAAACACCAGGACCAACAGCAGTTTTCGCATGACGTGAGCCTATTTGGGCCGGGCGGTCAGCCAGGCCTTGGTGCGGGCGTGCTCGGGTTCGCGCTGGGTGCGCTTGATCGTGTAGCCACAACCGCGCGAGATCAGTTGCACCGTATGCTTTTCGCCCGGGAAGGCGGCCTTCAACTGGCCCAGCACCGCGTCGGTGTCAAAGAACTTGCACGAGAAGATGTCGAAATAGGCGCGTCCGGTGCCCTCTTCGATGTGCAGCGCGATGTGCGACTCGGCGATCATCGTCATGGCCGACAGCAGGGACTGGCCATTTTCGCCTTTGGACCTCAGCACATATGGGCGCATGATCGGGGTCATGTCGATGCGCGGCGGCAGGTTGTCGAAGAGCTGGAACAGGCTGTCCATCGTGCTGGGGCCGGTATAGCCCTCGATGTTCAGCAGTAGGTGCGGGCCAAAATCCTCGTTGGGATGCACCGGCACGTCGTCAAAGGGCCGCGGTCGGCGGGCCGTGTGGGTCTCGATCGAGCGCACGGGCAGGGCGTTGGCGATGTAGGCCTGCGCTTCGTGCACGTCAAAGGCGCGCGGCGCCACCAGATCGACAAAGTAGCACTCGCGGAACGAGAAGGTGTGCAGGGTCAAGTGCCCGCCCGGCAAGAACAAAAACGCCGAGATGCCGCAGTCGTCCGGCTCGACGCCGTTGTAGTAGGGCAGCAGCATCGGCGGCATCGCGGGGGTCAGGCCCAGGCGCGCCGGCAGCTCTTCCAGCAGCTCGTGGATCAGGCGAATGTCGTCAAACCGCGACCGGTGGCCGCCGAACCCGTCCATGGTGAAGTGCAGCATCGCGCCCTCGTCAACCGCCGCTGCGGCGGGCCGGGGATTGTGCATGACGGCACCGGCACGCGCAACGCAGGGCAGGGCGCCTGCCTAGAATCTTGCGTAGATCAGTGCTCTTGCGCGCCAGCGTCCAGCAGCGTCCCCGACGGCAGCAGGTGCAGCATCGCCGGCGCACCCAGCTCGCCCACCAGGGTCAGCATGCGGTTCTGCTCCACCACGTGCAGCAGGTGCAGCCCAGCGCGCCGATCGAGCATCACGCCCGAGGTGGCGTGGCCGTCGGGACCCAGCGCCTCCACATCCGGGTCATCGCCGCGGGCCAACGCCCGGCTGATCACGGTCAGCGGATTGCCGTAGGCGCTATAGCTATAGATCACAACCACTTGGCCGCTCAGCACCGCGATGCGGGCGCCGCGCAGATCCACGCCCGCGCCCTCGGCCAGCGGCAGCGGACCCACGCCCGGCAGACGCATCTGCAGGTAGCGTTGGATCTTGGCGGGCGTCCCGGTCACTTCGGGCGGCGGATCGGCCTGATGCACCTGCAGCATCTGCCGCAGGCTGTCTTCGGACCGCACCGCGCCAAACGGGCTGCGCTCGACCATCGCCCCGGCGCCCAGGCGACCGCGCAGCACCTCGCCGGCATCGCCGGCCGCACCGCTGTCCAGCCGCGCCGACACCTTCTGGATGCTGGCCTGACCTTGAAGATTGTCCGGGCGACTCAGACCTTGATTCGCCAATTGTGCAGGAATCACAGGAGCTTGCTGGGTATGCGCCGCCGCGCCAGCCAGCCGCTGCGGCACCACCGCAGCCTGGGCCACGGGCTGGGGAGCCTGGGGCGGCAGCGTCGCCGGCAGCGCCGGCACCAGCCCGGCCAGATCGGCCTGCCGTTCGCCACGGTGATCACCGGGCAGGGCCTGACCCACCACCACCACCGTCACCGCCGCCGCCAAGAACAGGGTCGCGCCCACGGTGCGCTGCACCCGCCGCCGCTCGATCTGATCCAGGCTGGCGCAGACTCGGCCACGCAGCTCGGCACTGGAACACCGCGCCGACGCTTGCGGATGACCGGGCGTGGTCGCGTGCTGCAGGTGCCGCACCACCAGATCGCGCATCATCGCGTCGCGGGCCACCAGCTGCCGGCAGCACGTGCAATGCTGCAGATGCTCTTCGAATTCGCCTCGCTCGCGGCCGTCGAACTCGGCATCGAGGTAGGTAAAGGCGAACTTTTGAATATCCTGACAGTTCATGAGCAAGCCTTCTGTCGCAATTTCAAGTATTCGTTCGCCGAGTTACCCAACCGAGGCGCGCTTGGCCCGCAGGCGGAACGCGTCCAGATCGACCACGCCCTCGTCGTCGACCGGCGCTTTGGCCACGATGCCCTCGGTGATCGCATGCTGCAGCAGCTTTTTCTGCATCGCCTTGCGGGCCCGATACAGCCGGCTCATCACCGTGCCGACGGGGCAGTCCAGCACATCCGCGATTTCCTTGTAAGAAAAGTCCTGCAGGTCGGCCAAGAGCAAGACGGTGCGGAATTCGGCCGGCAGCGAGTCCAGCGCCTCGGTCAAGTGCGCCGACACCACGCCGTCCAGCAGCTGGGCGTCGATTGGCCGATAGATACCCTGATCTTGGGCGTTTTCGGCGGCCTGCAGCTCTACGTCGGGGCTGTTGTCAAAGTCCACCGGGTTCTGGCGGCGGCGGCTGCGGCGCAGGTTGAAGTAAGTATTCGTCAAAATTCGGAACAACCAGGCGCGGCAGTTGGTGCCCTGCTGGTACGAGGCGAAATTGGCCAAGGCCTTGATGTAGGTCTCTTGCACCAGGTCCTCGGCGTCGGCCGGGTCGCGACTCAGGTGCAGGGCGTAGCTGTGCAGGGCATCCAGGTGCGGCAGCGCTTCGCGTTCGAAGGCCTCGCGTTGGCGCTTTTGCGACGAAAACAATCCGAGCATCGGGGTGTCCTCTTGCGGTTGCGAGCGGGACCTGAGTCGGCCCGCTGGGTACACAACGCCGGCTGGTGCAGATTCATTCCCGCCCCACCGCCGCCTTTGCAAACTACGTTTTCAGCGGACCGCCGCAAGGGCAATCTGCTCGCGCGCCCCTTGTTGAGGTCAACTTTTTTTGACCCGGCCCTTGACGTTGCCGTGCGGTTGCGTAACATGCCGCCCCGCCAGCGGTGGATGTAGCTCAGCTGGTAGAGCGCGGGATTGTGGTTCCCGATGTCGTGGGTTCGAAACCCACCATCCACCCCGCAAGGAGTCCGATCGCGGTACGCCCCACTCGGAATCCTGTGCTCGGACCCCTGCCCCGAATCCTGTGCGGAATCGGGAAGTTCAAGCGGCAAGCCCTTTCCAACCGGAAGCGGGCACCCTAGCGCCTGTAGCTCAGCCCGGATAGAGCATCGGACTTCGAATCCGCAGGTCGCAGGTTCGAATCCTGCCGGGCGCGCCCAGTAGGCCTGGCGCCGCATTACCCAGTACGACCGCAGCTGCTAGACAGGACCGCGTGTCCCGTTTACACTGCGTCGCCAGCAGTCTCCACGGCCAAAACCTTGGGCTGCAGCGACCGTCGCCCCTTTAGCTCAGTCGGTAGAGCAGCGGACTCTTAATCCGTAGGTCGAGTGTTCGAATCACTCAGGGGGCACCCACCGCGCCGGGCCGTTTCGTTCTGCACCGATCGCTCCGCACTTCGCGGCGCCGATCGCGGCAGCCGAAACCCCGGCGCGCGGCATTTTTGGCCACGACGCGCAGTCGTGGCTTTCCGTGTGGCCTTTCGGTGGTCGTGCCGCGGTGTCGCACGTCCAGCCAAGGGAGCTCCAGCCCATCAAGCTGTACGTCCTGTGAGTTCATCGCGAGAGTGGCGGAATTGGTAGACGCACCAGATTTAGGTTCTGGCGCCACTGGCGTGGGGGTTCGAGTCCCCCCTCTCGCACCACCAAGGGCCGGGCCCAGTTGAGCGGCCCACGCGCCCAGGTCGCTGCAGTACCACGTTGTTAGGGGCCAGACCAGGTTGTTCGGGGCCAGGCCAGTTTGCCAGGGGCCAGTTTGGTACGGCGGCGCTGCCGAGTTCTCTGCCGGCGCCCACATCATCAAAAACGAGGATATCATGGAGTATTTGACTGGTTCCGTTGAAGTCGAGACCTTGGGTCAGATCCGCCGTCGGCTGCGCTACGCCGTGCCGGCCGCGCACGTCGGGGCCGCCTTTGGCGCGGTGATCACCCGCATCAACGCCAAGACCCGCCTGCCCGGCTTCCGCCCCGGCAAGGCCCCGGCGGCGATGATCGAGCGCATGTACGGCAGCGACATCCGCCGCCAGGTGCTGGACAAGGTCTTGAAGGACACGGTCTTCAAGGCGTTGGAGCAGGCCGCGGTGCGGGCCGTGAGCAGCCCCGAGGTGGAAGAGTTGTCCGAGCTGAAGCGCGACGCCGACTTGCAGGTCACCGTGCAGATCGAGGTCATGCCCGAGCTGGAGCTCACCGGCTACCAGGGCGTGGCCCTGAACGCCGACAGCGTGCAGATGGACGACGACGACGTGGCCGAGGCCATGGCTGAAAAGGCCAAGGAACGCGCGGAGATGGTCTCGATCGACGGCCCGGCCGAGACCGGTCACGAGGTCGAGATCGACTTCCAGGCCCAGCAGGTGGGCAGCGACGACGCGCCGATGGCGGGCAAGAAGCGTGTGGTGGCGCTGGGCTCCGGCCACCTGCCCGAAGAGATCGAAGCGGCGATCGTCGGCGCCAAGGCGGGCGATCACCTCGAGAAGAACGTGACTGCGGGCGAGACCAGCCGTCACTTCACCCCCGGCAGCGAAGTTCAGCTGACGATCACGGTGCATGACATCAAGCACAGCGTGACGCCGACGCTGGACGACGAACTGGCCAAGGACCTGGGCTTTGACAGCCTGGATGCGTGGAAGACCAGCGTCACCAAGCAGTTGCAGGCCGAGGCCAGCGAGCGCAGCCAAGACCTGCAGCGCCGCGCCGCCGTGGAGCACCTGCTCAGCGTCAACACGATCGAGGTGCCGCGCGCCGTGGTCGAGCGCTACGTCGACAACCAGATCTACTCGGCCTTTGGCAACTTGCCCGAAGAGACTCGCCGCATGCTGGGCAGCTATCTGCAGAGCCTGCGCGGCAAGCTGGCCAAGGACGCGGAGACGGCGCTGCGCCGCAGCCTGGCCGTGGAAGCGATCGCCAAGGCCCAGAGCATCGAGGTCGACGATGCCGCGGCCGACGCCGAGATCGAGCGCCTGAAGGCCCAGAGCCCCGATCGCGCCGAAGCGATCGCCCGCCAGTACACCGCCGAAGAGGAAAAGGGCAGCCTGAAGGTGCGGTTGCAGCACGATCAGGCCATGGACTACCTGGTGGCCCAAGCGACCTGGACCATTGCGGCGCCCAAGACGCTGCGCGCGGCCCGCGCCGACGACGCTGCCAAGCAGGCCCGCGCCCAGAGCGACGAGCACGATGACCACGATCACGACCATGATCACGATCACGAGCATGACCACGATCATGATCATGATCACGACCACGGCTAGCGATTCGCCGTCGAGCGGAAGTTTTTGCGCGCTGGCGACCTGATCTCGAGCCCGGCGCCGATGCCGCGCCGACCGTTACCCGGCTGGGAGGCCGTATGCCCGCTTTTGACTCGGATCCTGTGCGCGCGCTGAACAACATCATCGTCACCGAGATGACCCCGCGCGGCGAACGCCACTCGGACATCTACTCGCGCCTGCTGATGGATCGCATCGTGTTCCTGGGCACGCCGATCAACGACGCGGTGGCCAACCTGATCATCGCGCAGCTGCTGTTCTTGGACAGCGAGGATCCGCAAAAGGAAGTCTCGCTCTACATCAACAGTCCGGGCGGCTATGTGGGCGCCGGCATGGCGATCTACGACACCATGCAGTACCTGCAGTGCCCGATCTCGACGATCTGCCTGGGTCAGGCGGCGTCGATGGCGGCGGTGCTGCTGGCCGCGGGGACCAAGGGGCGGCGGGTGATCCTGCCGCACGCGCGGGTCATGCTGCACCAGCCGCTGGGTGGGTTCTCGGGCCAGGCGTCGGACATCGACATCGCGGCCAAAGAGATGCTGCTGACCAAGAAGACGCTGAACAACATCGTCGCCCACCACACCGGCCAGCCGCTGGAGAAGATCGCCCGCGATACCGACCGCGACTTCTACTTGGGCGCCGAGGATGCCAAAGACTACGGCATCGTGGACCAAGTGCTGATTCGTAAACCGAAAAACTAGGTCAATCTGCCGCCTGGCCCGCCGATTTTTGACGGGCTGCGACGGCGACAGGTATGCTGGGCTCCGATCGGTCCGGCGCCGGAACCGTGTGCTGCACGCTGGCCGATTGTTTGGAGAAATGGAATGAGCGACCGTCGCCGCGAGACCAGCAACCTGTCGTGTTCGTTCTGCGGCAAGTCGCAAAAGGAAGTCAAGAAGCTGATCGCCGGCCCCACGGTGTACATCTGCGACGAGTGCATTGCCCTGTGCAACGACATCATCGCCGAGGAAGTGGACCGCGACGACAAGGGCCCGGCGCTGACGGCCATCCCCAAGCCCAGGGAATTGCGGAAGATTCTGGATGACTACGTGATCGGCCAGGACCGCGCCAAGAAGGTGCTGTCGGTGGCGGTCTACAACCACTACAAGCGCATCGACAGCAAGGTCAGCAAGCACCAAGACGTGGACCTGCAGAAGTCCAACGTGCTCCTGCTCGGCCCCACCGGCTCGGGCAAGACGCTGCTGGCGCAGACGCTGGCCAAGATCCTCAAGGTGCCGTTCACGATCGTCGACGCGACCACGCTGACCGAAGCCGGCTATGTGGGCGAGGACGTGGAGAACATCATCGTGCGCCTGCTGGAAGCGGCCGACCACGACATCGACGCGGCCACCCGCGGCATCGTGTATATCGACGAAGTCGACAAGATCTCGCGCAAAAGCGAGAACATGTCGATCACGCGCGACGTGTCGGGCGAAGGTGTGCAGCAGGCGCTGCTCAAGATCCTGGAAGGCACCGTGGCCAACGTGCCGCCCAAGGGTGGGCGCAAGCACCCGCAGCAGGAATTCATCGCGGTGGACACCACCAACATCCTGTTCATCTGCGGCGGCGCTTTTGCCGGGCTGGAGAAGGTCATCGAGCGGCGCCTGGGCCAAAAGAACATCGGGTTTGGCAAAGAAAGCACGCAGGTGAACAAGGACGTCTCGCACCTGCTCGAACAGGCCCAGCCCGAGGACCTGATCAAGTTCGGTCTGATCCCCGAGTTCATCGGCCGTTTGCCGGTGGTGGTCAGCCTGGCCGAGTTGGACGAGGCGGCGCTGGTGTCGGTGCTCACCGAGCCCAAGAACGCGCTGATCAAGCAGTTCCGCCGCCTTTTCGAGATGGACGGCATCGAGCTGAAGTTCACCGACGACGCCATCCGCGCCGTGGCCCGCAAAGCGATCGAGCGCAAGGTGGGGGCCCGCGGTCTGCGCGCCATCCTGGAAGAGTCGCTGCTGGACATCATGTACGACGTGCCCGGCGATGCGTCGGTGCGCGAGATCCTCATCGACGAGGACACCATTTTGCACGGACGGCGGCCGCTGCTGGGCCTGGCCGAATCGGCGGCGTAAGGGCCTGGGCCGCTTGACGCCCTGCGGCCAGCCTCCTTACCTGTACAAGCGCGTTGCGCACACCCGCGCTGCCTGCATCCCCAACTAGTTCAACGAACGCATACGCTTATGCGCAGCGCTCTGGGTAATTCGCATGACGGAATCGTCTCAGTTTGGCCCCCTGCCAGTCCTGCCCCTGCGCGATGTGGTGGTGTTTCCCCACATGGTCGTGCCGCTTTTTGTCGGCCGCGAGCGATCGGTGGCGGCGTTGGAGGCGGCCTTTGTGCGCCCCGAGCGCGACATCCTCATCGTCACCCAGCGCAATCCGCGCACCAACGATCCGGTGGCGGGCGATCTTTTTGAAGTCGCCTGCATCGGCGTGGTCAAGAACATCATGCGGTTGCCCGACGGCACCGTGAAGGTGCTGGTGGAAGGCCGCCAGCGGGCCAAGCTAGGCGAATTCGTCAACGAGGCCAACTACTTGACCGTGCAGGTCGAGCCGTTGGTCCAGGCGGACGAGCCGGCGCTGGACGAGGCGGCGGCCCAAGAGCTGCGCCAAGCGGTGCGCGCGGCCTTTGAAGTCTACGTCAAGGCCAACCGCCGGATCCCGCCCGAGATCCTGATGAGCGTGGTCGCGATCGACGACCCCGGCCAGCTGGCCGACACCATCGCCGCGCACGTGACGCTCAAGATCGCCGATCGCCAAGAGCTTTTGGCCCTGGCACCGCCCTATGCGCGCCTGCGCCGGCTGACCGAGCTGCTGGGTGTGGAAGCGCAGACCTTGGGCAACGAAGCCCAGCGCCGTCCGCAAGCCGCCCGGCCACAGCAAGGACAGGCGCAGGCCCAAGGCGAAGGCGGCGAGCCGCAAGACGAATTCAAGCAGGAACTGGAGGAACTGGCCAAGCAGATCCAAGAGAAGAACCTGCCGGACGAAGCGCGGCAAAAGCTGGAGCGCGAGTTCAAGAAGCTCAAGATGATGAACCCCATGTCGGCCGAGGCCGGCGTGGTGCGGACCTACATCGACCTGGTGGTGGCGCTGCCCTGGGGCACCTACAGCGACGACAAGCTGGACGTGCTGCGCGCCAAGGAGATCCTGGACGCCGACCACTACGGCCTGGACAAGCCCAAAGAGCGCATCCTGGAGTACCTGGCCGTGCAGCAGCTGCGCGGCGAGGTGGGCCGCGGGCCGGTGCTGTGCCTGGTCGGGCCGCCCGGCGTGGGCAAGACCAGCCTGGCCAAAAGCGTGGCGCGGGCGCTGGACCGCAAGTTCGTGCGTATCTCGTTGGGCGGCGTGCGCGACGAGGCCGAGATCCGTGGCCATCGGCGGACTTACGTGGGGGCGCTGCCCGGCAAGATCATCTCGGCGATCAAGCGCGCGGGCACCAACAACCCGGTGCTGCTGCTCGACGAGATCGACAAGATGAGCATGGACTTCCGCGGGGATCCGGCGTCGGCGCTGCTGGAGGTGCTGGATCCCGAGCAGAACGAGGCTTTTGTCGATCACTACGTGGACCTGGACTACGACCTGAGCAAGGTGCTGTTCATCACCACGGCGAACAACCTGCAGGCGATCCCGTGGGCGCTATCGGACCGCCTGGAGATTCTGGAGCTGGGCGGCTACACCGAGCCCGACAAGCTGCAGATCGCCAAGCAGTATCTGGTGCCGCGCCAACTGAAAGAGACCGGCCTGGACAAAGCGGCCGAGGTCAAGTTCGGCGACGACGCCATCGAGACGCTGATCCGCTGCTACACCCGCGAGGCCGGCGTGCGCACGCTAGAGCGGCAGGTCGGCGCCGTGTGCCGCAAGCTGGGCACCAAGCACCTGAGCGAGAAGCCCAGCAAGCGCAAGAAGAAGTACCTGGTCAGCGGCCCGCAGGTGATCGAACTGCTGGGGCCCGAGAAATTCCGCAGGCAGGACGCGGAGTCGCATGATCGCGTGGGCGTCACCAACGGCCTAGCGGTCACGGCGGTGGGTGGCGACCTGCTGCTGGTCGAAGTGGCGCTGGTGCCCGGCAAGGGCCACCTGATCGTCACCGGCAAGCTGGGCGAAGTCATGAAGGAGTCGGTGGACGCGGCCATGAGCTACGTCCGCTCGCGGGCGCACATGCTCGGGCTTTCCAAGGACTTCTACCAGCGGATCGACCTGCACGTGCACTTCCCCGAGGGCGCGATCCCCAAGGACGGGCCCAGCGCGGGCGTGGCGATCGTCACCTCGATCAGCTCGGCCCTGACCCAGATCCCGGTGCGCTGCGACGTGGCGATGACCGGCGAGATCACCTTGCGCGGCCGGGTGTTGCCGATCGGCGGCCTGAAAGAGAAGGTGATCGCCGCCCACCGCGCCGGCGTCAAGCGCGTGGTCATTCCCAAAGAGAACGAGCGCGATCTGCTCGAGATCCCCAAGGAAGTGCTGGCGGATCTGGAGATCGTGCCGGCCGAGCACGGCGATCAGGTGCTCCAGGCGGCGCTCAGGCTGGACAACCCGGCAAGCTTCCTGGCGAATCCCACCGCGATGTCGCGCGACGACCTGGGCATTCTAGAGCCGGCGGCCGTGGCGACGCACTAGACAAAATATTGAAATTAGGCTGACTTTTGACCTGATCCTGATCCTGATCCTGATCCTGATCCTGATCCTGATCCTGATCCTGATCCTGATCCTGATCCTGATCCTGAACCGGCGCCGGAGCCTGATCCCGGGCCCGAGCCGGCTGCCTAATCCGGACTGGGCAGGTAGCCAGCTGGCGCCAGCCCCGCCAGTGCTTTGGCGATCTTCTTCTTCAGGTTGGTCTCGATCTGGCGCACGCGCTCGCGCGAGATGCCGAATTCGTCGCCGATGTCTTGCAGTGTGACTTCGTGGTCGGCGAGCAGGCGCTTGTGCAGGATCGCCAGCTCCTTGTCGTTGAGCTGGTGGCGCAGGCCTTCCAGGCGGTCGGCGACCAGGGTGGAAATCTCGGCCGTGGCGTATTGGTCTTCCAGCGACGGCCCGCCCGAGGCCATGGTCTCGCCCAGGGTCATGCGACCGTCGTCGCTGATCGAGGCGTCCAGATTCAGGTCGTGGCGAGCGGCGTGGGCGGCGCGGCGCCATTGCTCGACTTCGCTCTCGGTCGGGGCCTTGGGCGGGGCGCGACCGGGGCGACCTTCGCGCAGCGCCTCGGCGGCCACCAAGAACGTCTCGTCGTCTTCCGCGCCGTCTTCGACCACCACCTCGACTTCGGCATCCAGTGTCACGCCGTCGACGTCGACGGCGCCCGCCATCAGCTTGGGTTTGTTGCCGCCGGCGAGCTCCGCGTCCAGGGTTTCCGGGTCGGGGACGCCGCGCTTGCCAAACAGGACGCGCCGCTGCTGCGACACCGGTCCCACCTTGACCAGCGACCACGAGTTAATGATGTAGTTCTGGATGTACGCCTTGATCCACCACACCGCATACGAGATCAGCCGGTAGCCGCGGTCCGGCTTGAACTTGGCGACGGCCTTCATCAGGCCGATGTTGCCTTCTTGCACCAGATCCGTGAGCTTGATGTCGTAGTGCGCGAACTGGTAGGCAATTTTGACCACAAAGCGCAGGTTGGCCGTGACCAGCGCCTGTGCCGCTTGGGCATCGCCGGTGTCCTGATAGCGCTTGGCCAGCGCGTACTCTTGATCGCGCGACAACAGGGGGTAGCGGTTGACCTCGGCCAGGTACTGCTCCAGGGTGTCCTTGAGGATCGGTTCGCGGTACGCCATGGGGATTCTCGCTGCGGCCAAAAGGGTCGCGAATTCTTGCGCTTGGTACCCAGTGTGGCAAGTGGGGCGGCACGCGGTCCGTGCACAGGGGGCCACGTGAGTTGGATGCGACGCACGGCCGCCCAGGTTTGGCGGCATTTTACCGTTGCTCGTGGCCAGCGTCGAGGCGCCCGTCGGCAACGGCGACTACGCCTGCTTGACAACCCGGTCGCCGGCCGCGACATTCCCGCTGCAGCCACCGATGGCCGGCAAATGGGACGCAGCAAATGGGCGACAAGCACAACCACGGCCACAACCCTGTGGATCACGGCAAGCCGCATGAAGGCCACCGCGAGGCCTCGCCGCCCGACCGGGCTGGCGCAAGCGAGCTGCCCCGCATCGACTTTTCGACGTTCGTCCTGTCGCTCACGGGCTCGGCGATGGTGCACCTGGGGCGGGTTCCAGACCCCACTGGCGAGCACGCCGAGATCGACCTGGGCATGGCGCGTCAGACCATCGACATCCTGACCATGCTGCGCATCAAGACGGCGGGCAACCTGACCCCGCCCGAAGCCGACCTGCTCGAGCGCGTGCTTCATGACCTGCGCCTCGCTTGGATTCAAGAAGCGCAGAAGCACGTTGCGTGAGTCCGACGCCATGGCGGTGCGCCCCCGCACAAGCCCGGAGCCGCGGCAGTTCTTCGGCATGGTCGGCGCTTGCGAGCCGATGCTGCAGTTGTTCCGCCAGGTGGAGCGGGTCGCGCGGTTCCCCACCACCGTGCTGATTCAGGGCGAGTCGGGCACCGGCAAAGAGTTGGTAGCGCGCGCCCTGCATCAAGCCAGTCCGCGGTCGGCGGCGCCCTTTGTGGCGATCAACTGCGGCGCCATCCCCGAACCTCTGTTGGATAGTGAGCTTTTTGGCCACGTGCGCGGCGCCTTCACCGACGCCAGCAGCGATCGCGCCGGGCTTTTCGAGGCGG
Source organism: Myxococcales bacterium (assembly GCA_037441385.1). GTDB lineage: Bacteria > Myxococcota_A > UBA9042 > UBA9042 > UBA9042 > SXRM01. The sequence goes on along the minus strand of JBBISH010000024.1, from coordinate 33,210 downwards.
CCGACCGCGGGACGCTGCTTCTGGACGAGGTCACCGACCTGCCCTTGCCGTTGCAGGTCAAGCTGCTGCGCGTGCTGCAAGGCGGAGAAGTGCGGCGGCTTGGCAGCAACAAGGCAGTGGCGGTGGACGTGCGCGTGGTGGCCGCGAGCGCAGCGTCGGCGCGACAGCGGGTGCGCGAGGGCCTGTTTCGCGAGGACCTGTTTTATCGCTTGGGCGTCATCGAGTTGCGGGTGCCGGCGGTGCGCGACCGCCAGGGCGATCTCGAGCTGTTGGTGGACCACCTGATCCAGGGCGCGAATCGGCGTTTGGGCACCGCCATTGCCGGCTTGACCACTGCGGCCTGGGGCAAGCTGCGCACCCGGCGCTGGCCGGGCAACGTGCGCGAACTGAAGAATGTCATTGAGCAAGCCTGCGTCTTGGCTGATGGCCCGTGGATCGGGGGCGAGTGGATCGCGGCCGAGCCGGATAGTGGCTTGCCGATGGTGGCGCCGATCGTAGGTAACCTTTCGATTCCTTTGGCAGTCGAGGCTGCCGAGCGGTCGCTCATCGCCGAAGCACTGCAGCGCACCGCCGGCAACCGTACCCGCGCTGCGGCGCTGCTCGACATCTCGACGCGCAATTTGCATTACAAAATCAAGCAGTACGGGATTGCCGCCGCACCTCAGGCTGGCCGCCCGCCGCGACTGGAGACCCCATGACCGCGCCCACCTTGAGTGCGCTGGCCGAGCGCCTGCAGGCCCGCTATCCGCTTTTGGGGCTGCTGGGTCCCGACGAGCGCGAAGGGGCGGCGTTTGCGGCGCGGGCGGCGGTCGAAGCAAGAATTCCTTGCGAAATCTGCCACTACGGCATCGACGACCCCGCCGAGCGGACCCTGGCCGCGCTGCAGCGCTTGGGGCACACGGCCAGCTGCCTGGTGCTGCCGGCGGCGCGGACGCTCCTGGGCGATGCGCGGGTGGTGCGGTATTTGAGTGAGCATCTAGAAGAGCTGGAACGCAACGGCCAATGCGTGGTGCTGGTGGGGGCGAGCTTGCCCGAAGTTCCTGAATTGGCGCGCGATCTGGTGCGCATCACGGTGCCGTTGCCGGACCGCACGGTCCTGGAACCGCTGGTGCGGGCGGCCCTAGAGGCGGCGAACGACGGGCAAGTCGACGAGGCGGTGCGGGCGCTGCAGGGCCTGACCTTGGCGCAGGCGCGGCGGGCCCTGCGGCGGGTGCGCTGGCGGCCGCTGCCCCAAGGTCTTGGTGAATTGCTCGCGGAAAAGCGGAGTTTGCTGGCGGCCAGCGGCGTGGTCGAAGTCGTGCACCCGGTGCCCGCGGCGGCCTCCATTGGCGGTCTGGACGAACTCAAGGGTTGGCTAGAGCGCCAACGGCAGGCACTGTCGGCCAGCGCCCGCAGCTACGGTCTGCCGCTGCCCCGCGGGGTGCTGCTGGTGGGTGTGCAGGGCTGCGGCAAGTCGCTGACGGCCAAGGCAACCGCCGCCATCCTGGGCTTGCCACTGCTGCGCCTGGACTTGGGGCGTCTGCATGGCGGCGCCCACGGCCCCGACGAAAATTTGCGCCACGCGCTGGCCGTGGCCGAGGCGATGGCGCCCGTGGTGCTGTGGATCGACGAGATCGACAAGGCTTTTGCCGGGGCAGCCAGCGGTGCTTCCGAAGCCGGTGCGCGGGTGTTCGGCAGCATGCTGACCTGGCTTGGCGAGCAGCGCAGCGGCGTCTTTGTGGCGGCCACGGCCAATCGACTGGCGCAGCTACCGGCCGAACTGATGCGCAAAGGCCGGTTTGACGAAACGTTTTTTGTCGACGTGCCCGACGCTGCCGCCCGCGCCGAGGTCCTGGCGGTCGCCTTGCGCCACAGCGGCCGCAACCCGGCGGACTTTGACCTGGAGCAACTGGCCAAAGCCAGCGATCGCCTGACCGGCGCCGAGTTGGAACAGGCGGTGTACGAAGGGCTGCAGCAGGCATTTTCGCAGGCAAGACCGCCGCGGACGGAGGATTTTGCCGCCGTGCTGGCCAAAGTCGTACCGTTCGTGGAAACATACGACACCCAAGTGCGCGAGCTGCGCGGCTGGGCGCGACGTCATTGCCGCGGTGCCAGTCGTGATCGCAGCCTGCACGAGCTGTTTGCGGCGGCGCGCCAGGCCCGGCCCGAGCCGAAGTAGCGCGGAGGTAACGTGAGCGAAGGCTTTGATATTGCTGTTATTGGTGCCGGCGCCTGGGGCACAGCTCTGGCGATTCACGCGGCGCGCGCCGGCAAGAAGACCGTGCTGTGGGCGTACGAGCCGCAGACGGTGCGCGACATCAACGAATCGCGCGAAAACAAGACGTTTTTGCCCGGAGTCGGACTGCCGGCTGGGCTGAGCGCCACCAGTGATTTGGAGCTGGCGGTGCGCCGCTCGCGGATCCTGCTCACGGTGGTGCCGACGCCGCACGTCGAACGCATCTCGGCGCAAATGCTGCCTTTCTTGACCGACGATCACGCCATCGTCTCGTGCAGCAAGGGTATCGACAACACCTCGCTCGAAACGGTCAACGAGATCTTCGAGCGGGTCCTGCCGCGGCGCCTGCACTTGAACTTGGCGTACCTGTCGGGCCCGTCGTTTGCCGCGGAGGTGGCCGTGGGCAGTCCCACGGCCGTGACCATCGGCGCGTTGGACCGCAAGTTTGGCCGCTACCTGCAAAATGAGCTGTCGGCCGGGCACTTCCGCTGCTATGCGACCACGGACGTGGTGGGCGTGGAGATGGGCGGCGCGGTCAAGAACGTGATGGCGATCGCCGTGGGTGCGGCCGACGGGCTCGGGTTTGGCCACAACGCCCGCGCTGGCCTCATCACCCGCGGCCTGGCCGAAATCACCCGCCTGGCGGTGCGCAAGGGCGCCAACCCGCTGACTCTGCAGGGGCTTGCCGGTATGGGCGACTTGGTCCTGACCTGCACCGGCGATCTGTCGCGTAACCGCACCGTGGGCCTGCGCCTGGGCCGCGGCGAGACGATCGACCAGATCCTGGGTTCGATGAGCGCCGTCGCCGAGGGCGTGCTGACCAGCCGCAGCGCCCACCGTCTGGCCGAGAGCTTGGGCGTCGACGCGCCGATCATCGCCCACGCCTACCGGGTCGTGCACGAAGGGTTGGCGCCACGGGCCGCGCTCGAGAGCTTGATGTCGCGGCCCCTCAAAGACGAATTGGTTCTGTAATTCATAGGTAGAAAATGCCCCCCATTTCGCGCGCCGCTTCGCGGGCCCGTCCGCTCACCTTGCCAGACACCGATCGGTGGGTAGAGATCGGCCGCATCGGCCGGCCCCATGGCATCAAAGGCCAGTTGCACATCCAGGTGCACAACCCCGACTCGCCGCTGTGGCGAACCGGGCTGGTGGTGCGGGCGTGGAAGGCCGGGGCGCCGGCGCAACCGCTGCGCTTGCTGGATTTGCGGCCTTCGGGCGCGGATTTCGTGGCGACTTTTGAAGGGTTGGCCGATCGCACCTCCGCCGAGCCGCTCACGCACTGCCTGCTGCAGGTCGCCGAGCAGGACCTGCCGGACACGGGCGACGACGAGATCTACCTGCACGAACTGCTGGACGCGGCGGTCTACGATGCCGAGACGGGGGCGCAAGTCGGGACGGTCTCTGGTTTTATCGAGACCAACCAGCTCCTGCTCGACATCCGCCTGCTGGCCGGCGGCACCGCGCTGGTGCCTGCGGGCGCCGATGCGGTTGTGTCGCTGGGGCGCGAGCGCGGCAAGGTGGTCATCGCCCACATCGAGGATTGGCGATCGACCTAAATGGCTGAAACACCTTACAACTTTGACCTGTTGACGCTGTTTCCGGCCTTGTTCGACGGCCTGCGCAGCGAGTCGCTTTTGGGCAAGGCCCTGCAAAGCGGCGTGCTGGGCCTGCACACGCACAACTGGCGGCAGTGGACCACCGATCGCCACAACACGGTGGATGATCTGCCCTTTGGCGGCGGGCCGGGCATGGTGCTCAAGCCCGACCCGATCGTGGCTTGCCTGCGCGAGTTGCGGCCCCAACGCGATCCGCAGACGCCGGTGGTGCTGCTGTCGCCGGCCGGGCGGCTGTTCAAGCAGGATCTGGCCGAGCAGTGGGCGCAAGGCCCTGGGCTGATTCTGCTTTGCGGCCGCTACGAGGGCTTTGATGCGCGCGTAGAGCAGCACGTGGACCAGGTGGTGTCGATCGGTGACTACGTGCTCAACGGCGGCGAGGTGGCGGCGATGGCGATCATCGAGGCGGTGGCGCGGCTGCTGCCCGGCGTGATCGGCAACGCGGCGAGTTTGACCGAAGAGTCGCACAGTTCGGGCCTATTGGAGCACCCGCACTACACGCGGCCGCGCGAGTTCGAGAGGGCGGCGGTGCCCGAGGTGCTGCTGAGCGGCAATCACGCCGAGATCGACCGCTGGCGCCGCCGTCAGAGCCTGTTGCGCACCAAGCTGCGCCGGCCCGAGCTGCTGCAAGGCGTGGCAATCGATAAGAAAGATCGGGAGTGGCTCGACGCCGAGTGGGCGGCGCTCCAGGCCGGGCCGCCCGCGCCTGCCGATGAGGACTGACGCTTTTGGGTTGACAATTCGATGAAAATGGCTATCTTTCTCGCCCTCGTTCACCATCCGGTGCTGGATCGCTCCGGACGGGTGGTGACGACGGCATTGACCAACGTCGATGTGCACGATCTGGCCCGCTCGGGGCGAACGTTTGGTGTATCGCGCAGTTACGTGGTCACTCCGGTGGCCTTGCAGCAGCGGCTGGTGCACGAGATGGTCAGCCACTGGCAACAAGGCGCCGGTTCTGCGCACCTGCGGCGGGCCGAGGCGATGCAGCGCGTCAGCGTGGCGCCCTCGCTCGATGCCGTCCGGACCGACATCACCCAGCGAACCGGCCGCGCGCCGGTGGTCGCGGTGACGGCCGCACGCTGGCAGCCCGAAGGCATGAAGCCCAGCATGCAACAGCCTGAGTCTTTTGCCCTTTGGCGGCACAAGATCGCGAGCGCCGGCGACGACGCCCCGCCCCTGCTGCTGGTGTTCGGCACCGGTTGGGGCCTGGCGCCCGAGGTGCTGCTGCAAGCCGACGTGCGGTTGCCGCCGGTGCAGCGCCAGCCGCAGTTGCTGGACGCGGAAGCAGGCGACGGTCCATACAACCATCTTTCGGTCCGCGCGGCGGCGGCGATCATCCTCGATCGCTTGTTGGGAGACCGCGACGAACCGTGACCCCGCCTGACCGGCACGTTCAGGCAGACCGGTGGCAAAATACTGTGTTGAGCGGCACGTACGGCCCCTTGCTCGCCCAGGGTGGGCAGCAAACCCGGACCTCTGTCCTCTCGCTGAGTTCGACCGCAAACGGCGAACCGGCCCATGCGTCCCCTTGGGGGCGCGATTCTAGGAAAACGGATGCGTCAGCAGCTCCTCGATTACGTACAGAACGCCCACATCCGCTTCGATCTGCCCGAGTTCAAGACCGGCGACACCGTCAAGGTCCACGGCCGCATCATCGAAGGCGAGAAGGAGCGTATCCAGGTCTACGAGGGCGTGGTCATCCGCCGCGCCGGCTCGGGCACCGACGCCTCGTTCACCGTCCGCAAGATCAGCAACGGCGTGGGCGTCGAGCGCGTGTTCCCCGTCCACTCGCCCCGCATCCTCAAGGTCGAGATCGTCTCGTCCGGCAAGGTCCGCCGCGCGCGCATCTACTACCTGCGCAACCTGCAGGGCCGCGCCGCCAAGCTGCGCCGCATCGACGATAACGGCTAAACGCGCATAAATTCAGGTATTTTCCTGGGGCGATCGCGGCGGCACGGGCTGCGCGATCGCCCTGGGCGTTTTTTTTGCCCTGGTCTACAGTTCGGCGGTCAAGCCGACCCACTCGGCGGTTTGCTGCCACAGCTTCTCGGCCAGTGCTTCGTCGCGGGCCAGGCGCGACGGCTTGCGCTGGGCGCAGGCGTCGTAGTACAGCCCGGACTCGCTCGCCAGGCTCGGCTCGGTCGCGCAATACAGCGACGTTTCGGCGCCTTGGTCGGTGGTCAGCATGAACTGCATGGCGATCCAACGGAATGGCTGCGGCACCCGGCGCCAGATGTCCGACGCGATGACGCCGGGGTGCAGGCTGTAGACCGTGATGCCGGTGCCGGCGAGGCGCTTGGCCAACGCCTTGGCAAACAGCACGTTGCACAGCTTGGACACACCGTACTCCTTGAATCCGACCGCGCTGGGGGTCGATACGCGGAGCGCGTCGAAGTCGAAAGTCTTGGGATCGTAGTGGGCGCGGCTGGCCACGCAGACCACCCGCGCGGTGCTCGCCGCTTGCAGGGCCGGCAACAGCAGCCGGGTCAGCAGGTACGGGCCCAAGTGGTTGGTACCAAAGTGCAACTCGAAGCCGTCGGTCGTCAGGCCGCGCGAGCCCGCCAGGCCGGCGTTGTTGACGAGCAAGTGCAGCGGCACGCCCAGGTCCAGGAACTGCTGCGCGCTCTGCCGGATCGCCTGCAGGCTGCCGAGATCCAGGGCCAAGAACTCCAGGTTGGCCTTGGGGATCTGCGCGCGGATCTGCTCGATCGCGGCCTGGCCCTTGTCGCGCGAACGGCACGCCAGCCACACCCGGGCGCCAGCGCGGGCCAACTCGCGCGCGGTGACTAGGCCGATGCCGGTGTTGGCACCTGTGACCAGGGCGTTCTGACCCTGCAGGTTGGCGGTGACAGCGAAGCGAGGCATGGCAACTCCAGCAAAGAAAGGCGGGCGAAGTATAGGTGGATCGCCGGCAGGCTGCCACGGTGGGCGACCGATCCGGGCGAATCAGCTTGGGTTCGGCATCCTGGAGGCCCGGCGCCCGGCCGTGCGCGCCGCCAGCCATTGGACGACAGCCACGCCCACTGCCGCCATCGCCACGCCCATTCGTGCCCGCCCCCGCGGCAGCCAGGCATCGCCGGCCATGACCAGGGCCGTGCCCAACAAACTACCGACGGCATAGGCGTGCACGTCCAGCAGCACCGACAGGCGCCCGCGCACCGCTTCGTTCAAATCCGCCAGACAGCTGCGCCGCACCGGCGCGTCGCCAGCGTGACTCACCACAAAGTAGCCGCCCAGCAGGGTCAGGGTCACCCGCGCGTCGCCCGTCGCGGCGGCGGCGGCACAGGCCAAGAACACATAAGTGGGCATAACCATACTGACTTTCCAGCGATCAATCCCGTCGAGCCAGCGCGGCAGCAGCGTCTGTCCGATCAGCACCGCCAGCGTCGAGGCCAGCGAGTAGACCGCGTACCACCGCCGGAAACCGCCCTCGTCGTCGCCGGTTTCTAGCTCCAGGTCGCGCATCGCCGCCCAGCCCAAGGCCACCCACGCCGAATACTGAGCGGTCACACGCACCACCAGGGGCCGCAGCCACGGCGTGCGATCCAGCTCGGGGCCAAGGGGCGGCGGCGGCTCGTCTTTGTGCGGCTGCCCGGACGGCAACCTGCGCACCGCCAGCCACGCCGCACCCAAAGAGATCGCGGCGCTGAGTCCCACCACTGCGGCGTCGTGCCGGGCCGCCACGCCGCGAAGCTCGCCAGCGCCAAGAGCAACAATGTAACCCACTAGATCGGCAATGCTTTCGGCGGCAGCGATGCGCGTGAACCAGCGCAGGTTGTCGGCGGGGTCAATGGTGTCGGCCGCAATGGCCCACGCCGTGACGGGGATCGACGCCACCTCTGCCGTGGAGACCATGTACAACAGCCAGTAGCTCAGGGTTGGAGCGGCGTCCGCCCACAGCAGTGCCGTGACCCCTGCGTAGCCCAACCCTACCAAAATCAGCAGCCGTGGCAGCAACTTGGCGCGCGGGACGCGATCGGCCAGCAGCGTGAGCCAACCGCCGACCGCCAAGGTGATCAGCACGTCCAGCGCCCACACCTGCACGAGGCCCGTGGAGCCCGACTTGGCCACCACGCCGGCCGTCGACGTCACGTCGATGAGCTTGACCACCAGACCGTGCAGGCCCAGCAACGTGCCCATGAGCCAGACTGCCGAAGGTGCGGGGGATTTTGTCACGAAGGTGCGGCTCGACGGCGCGTGGTGCGGCCGCGCGGCAGGGTACACCAAGTTCGGCGAAATCGGATCGAAACTGCAGAAAATTCATCGGCCCCGCCGCGCGACTCTGTGGCCTGCGCCGTGCCGCGCCGCCGCTCTTCACCAGCACGCCCGCGTTGGGAATCCCGCCGGCTGCGTGCCAACCGCAGCGAGGTGCCAGGTGCAAAAGGCGCCCACCAGGCTTGCAGGGTGATGGAGCTTGGGTCACCCTGGCGCCCGTTTGGGCGCTTGCCACGCTGCCCGCGGATCGGCTGCCATGAAAATCTGCGTACTTGGTTCGTCGTACGACGAGAGCGACTCGGCCTTCAAGGGCCTGGATCCCGCCGCAAGTCCGGCGCGTTACCTCCCCGAGCACAGCTGGCACCATGCCGGCATCGACAAGGCCAAGGCCGTGGCCCAAGTGCGCGCGTTGATTCGGCAAGGCTTTGACGTCTTTGTCAATCTCTGCGACGGCGCCTGGGACGAGGATCGCGCCGGCATCGAAGTGGTGCAGACCCTGGAGCAGGCCGGGCAGGCCTTTACGGGTGCCAGCAGCGCCTTCTACGAGCCCACTCGCGAAGACCAGAAGCGGGTCTGCCACTACGCCGATATTGGTCAGCCGGGGCACTGGATGGCCCAAAGCCCGGCCGACGCGGACTTGGCGGCCGCTGCACTGCGCTTTCCCTTGATCGTCAAACATCCGTGCAGCTACGGTAGCATCGGCATGGGCCGCGACGCCCGCTGCACCTCGATCGACGACCTGCGCTCGATCGTGGCCCGCAACCTAGAGGCCTACGGCGGGGCGCTGATCGAGGAATTTGTCGAGGGTCGCGAATTTACAGTGCTAGTGGCCGAGCCTGCCGCCGGCGAGCAGGTGCCCAGGACCTTCACGCCGGTGGAGTTCTGCTTCCCGCCCGGCGAAACGTTCAAGCACTTTGACCTCAAGTGGGTCGAGTTCGAGCAGATGGCCACGCGCCCGGTGCCGGACGGCGAACTGAGCGAGCGGCTTCGGGATCTTTCGGCGCGGATGTTCGCGGCGTTGGGCGGCGTGGGCTACGCCCGCTGCGACCTGCGCATGGACGGCGACGGCAATCTGTACATGCTCGAGATCAATCCCAATTGCGGAATCTTCTACCCTCCGGGCCAGTTCGGCAGCGCCGACGAGATCTTGGCGGCGTCGCCGGGCGGCCACCGCGCCTTTGCCGAGCATATCCTGGCCACGGCCTTGCGTCGGCAGGCCAGTCTGCGCAAAGTATGGAAAGTGCAGTTCTATCCGCAGCGCGGCTACGGCATGGTGGCGGCGCGCGACCTGGTTCCTGGCGAGGTGGTCATCGCGGGCGAAGAGCGGCCGCATCACTTGGTGACGCGCCGGCACGTCGAGCGTGCATGGAATCCCTTGAATCGTCGCTGGTTCCAGCAGTACGCCTGGCCGCTTACGGGCAGCGTGCACGTGATGTGGTCCGACCGCGCCGCTGACTGGCAGCCCATCGATCACAGTTGCGATCCCAACACTTGGCTTGAGGGTCTGGACTTGGTGGCGCGCCGGCCGATCACGGCGGGCGAAGCCCTGACCATGGAATACGCGACGTTTTGCGGTCCAGAAATGGAGGCCTTTGTCTGCAGTTGCGGCGCTCCCAACTGCCGGCGCCAAATCCAAGGCAGCGACTGCCTGGACGCCGAGCTGGTCCGCCCCTATGCCGGCCATGTCAGCGACTTTGTTGCACGCATGCATTTTGCGGCGCCGCTCGGCGACGATATCGGTCTGGATCCGCGGGTGTACATCGAGCGCGGCCATCGCTTCCGCCGGCTGCTCGCCCGCCTGCCCATGGCCAAGGGGACCTTGCTCAGCCGCATCGGCGCGCACACCAGCAGCGCCCAAGCCAGCCGCTACACCGTGCAAGTCAGCGAGCACGAACACATCATCTTGGACCCGTATTGGCTGGCCTTTGCCAACCACAGCTGTGCCCCGTCGGTGGTGTTCGATACCGATCGCCGCGAAGTGCGCCTGCTGCACGACATTGGTCCCGGCGAGCCGATCACCTTCTTCTACCCGTCGACCGAGCTGGATATGGCCGAGCCCTTTGCCTGCCAGTGCGGCGAGCCGACTTGCCTGGGCACCATCGCCGGGGCCGTGCACATGCCGATGGCCGAGCTCAGCCGGTATCAACTGTCTGGGCACGTGCAACGGGCGCTGCGGCAACACGTTTTGTAGCCGACCGCGTAGGTGGCGCGGGGCACCGCAAGCTCGCTGTAGTCGGGTCTAGAGCACCGATCAGAAACCCAGTCCTGGGGGCGAACGTCGCGGCGGGGCCGCGCCAGTGCTAGGCGCTGGGGGGCCCGCTTGCGACCCACTGAGCATCAACGAGTTTTCGTCAGCGAGTGGAGTCGTTGCTCTGAACCTCGGAGATTTGTGATTGGTGTTCGAGCGGAACGCGGTCGGCCGAGCGCAAGCGGGCGAGTGGCTCAGCGTTGGCCCATCAAGCCGCTGACCATCACCCAGCCCAGGGCCAGGGCGGCCATGGCGATCACGCCCAAGGTCACTAGGCAACCGATCATCATCCAGCGGCCGACCAAATTGGCCACGGGTTCTTCGGGTTTGCCGGGGACGGTAGGGCGAGGGGCAGGGTTGAGCGGCGCGTTCATGCCGTCAGTGTAGCGGCTTGGCCAGAAATTGTCGCGGTGGGGTGGTCAGCGGACCACGCGCGCGTCGAATTCGCGCAAGACGGCCCGCTGCCGCTCGTCGCAGTGTGCAGCCACGACTGCCCGCAACTCCTCTGGAATGCCGCCAAACCACGCTTCGGCCACGGCGCCGGCGATGCAGGCCTGCGTGTCGGAATCACCACCCAGCGCCACCGCGCCGCGCACGGCGTCTTCGACGTCGCTCGCCTCAAAGAAGGCAAGCAACGCCTGGGGTACCGAGCCCTGGCAGCTCACGTCGAACTCGTACCTGGGCGCGATGTCGGACAGGCGCTCGTGCAGATCGTAGCCAAAGCGCGCCTGCAGTTCGATGCGCAGGGTTGGGCGGGGCCGGCCCTGGCGCGCCCAGAACACGGCCAGCGCCACCGCCTGGGCGCCGCGAATCCCCTCGGGGTGGTTGTGGGTGACGGCGGCCGTTCGTTCAGCCAGGGCAAGGACTTCAGCCTCGTCGCGGCCCAGCCAACCAACCGGCGACACGCGCATGGCCGAGCCGTTGCCCCAGCTGCCGTAGGGCTCGCGCGCGCCTTGGAGCGCCCAGCCATAAAAGCTGCCGCCGTAGCCGGCGTTGGGGTAGGCGCGCCACCACGACTGCAGTGCATCGACCAAATCCAGACCATGCAGCAGCGCATCGGCCACGGCCAGGGTCAGGATCGAGTCGTCAGTCAGCCGACAGGCGGGCGTGATGAGTTCAAAATCCTTGCTTTTGTACGGGTTGTGCTCAAAGCGGGACCCCACCAAGTCGCCCAGCAGCGCTCCCCACATGTGGCCCCCCGTTCGCGGCGCGTCGATGTTCGGCGTTCGCGCAGCACGGCCAGCATGCCCGACCGTGGTTTGCGTGCAAGCACCGCGCCAAGGCATCACAACCTTGTGACAATGCCGGCTCTTTCGCGCCGCAATTGGCCGTCCTACCATGACGGCACCGTGCGCAGTGCCGCCCGCAGCCGAGACCGACATGCCGCCTTCCGCGACGATGGGCAACTCCTTTAGGAAATTAGGTCGTTGGACAGGGGCTTGCGTGGCCTTGGTCGTGGTCTGCACCGGGTTTGCGCCAGCCAGTTGGGCGGCCGACTTGCCGCAAGCCGCCACGCCGAGCGAGTTGGCCAGCCCCGCGACGCCCGCCGCGGCTGAACCGGATGCCGCCTTGCTGGCCCCGATCCTGGCGGCCTTGGCGGCTGGACCCGGTCAGCGCAGCGCCGCGTTGCCCAATCTGTACCTGGGCGGCGACCCGCGCGCTATCGGGGCGCTGCGCTACATTGCCCTGCACGATCAAGTGCTCGCGGTGCGTCAGGCGGCGGCCCGCGAACTGAGCCGCTACGCCGATCGCCGGTCGATTGCGGCGCTGCTCGACGTCGCGCAGGGGCTCGAGAATGACACCCCGAACCCCGAAGCCCTGGCGGCGCTCAGCCACCACGTCTTGCCCGGCGGCGCCGAAGCTCTGTACACCCTGGCGCAAAACGCCGACGCCGACATGGGCGTGCGCCGCGATGCTCTAGAGGTTTTGGCCCGCGATCATCCCGAGATTCTCGCCGCGCGCGGCGTCCCCAGCGTGGGCGGCTCGGCGCTGGTGGCCAGCTTGGGCGGGGCCCTGTTCGGCGGCCTGGCCCTGGAGTCGGTGGGCGCCGTCGCGGGCACCGGCGGGGCCGACCTGATCGGCGCCATCACCGGCGGCGTGGTCGGTGCGGGCGCCGGCTATGTCTTTGGCCGCCAGGTCAGCAACGCCCGCCAGCACTACTACATGAGCGCGATGACCTGGGGTGCCGCCGCCGGGTACTTGGGCGCCCGCAGTGTGATCAACCGCCCGCGCGGCCAATTCGGCGACCGGGTGCCCGACGAAGACGTGGGCCTGGACCGCTGGAGCGCTGGCCTGACCTTGCTGGGCGAACTGGGCGGCTTTGTGCTGGCGGGCTACTCGGCCGACGCGCTGAACCTGACCAGCGCCGACGTGGCCACCGCCGACGCCATCGGTCTGGGCACCACGATTGCCGTGGCTGGCGCGCTGGGTCTGATGCCCGACCGCGAAGACCAGCGCCCGGGCTACGCCACGCTGCTGGCCGGGAGCTTGGTGGGCGTGGGCGTGGGCACGGCACTCGCCCGCCAACTGCACTTTACTTCGGGCGATCTGCAGTTGATCGGCTACGGTGCGGTCGAGGGGCTGTATTTTGGCGCCCAGGGGACCGACCTCATCGCCCCCTTGAACAACGCGGGCGCGGGGGGCGCGATCGGCTTTGGTGTGGGCGGACTTGCCGCGACCGCCGTGTCGCAGTGGATCGACCCAACTCCCGGCAACGTATGGGAAACAGCAATGTTCGCCCAGTACGGCAAGCTGCTCGGCGCGGGCCTGACGATGGTGGCCACGGACAGCAACCGCAGCGCCCAGTGGGCCCACCTTGGCGGCGGCGCCTTGGGCCTGGCCGGCGGCGCCTGGCTCAGCCAGCGGACCGACTATCACGGCGGCGACCGTGCCATCGTGCCCATCGGCTCGCTGCTGGGCCTGGAACATGGTGCATTGATAGGCGCGATCTACGAGGGCCAATCCAATGGTCCGTCCTCGCGAAGCCTGCTGGCCCCTGGCTTGGCGCTCAGCGGCCTGGCCCTGGGCGGTCTGGGCGCCGCGGCGCTGGGGCAGTACACCGACATGACCACCTGGCAGGCCACCATGGGCAGCACCGGCGCGGTGTGGGGCGCTTGGTTCGCGCTTTGGTCGCGGATCTTGATGAACAGTGGCTCCGAAACCGGCGTGGCGACCACCGTGCTGGTCAGTTCGGACCTTGGCCTTGCGGTCAGCGCCCTGGCCGTTTCGCCGCTGGTCGGCGCCGATCCGCGCATCCTTGCGGGCGCCAACTTCGGCGGCATGGCGGGCGCAGGTTTGGCCTCGCTGTTTACGGCGATGTTCACCGCCAACTCGGATCACATCATCCGCGCCAACCTGGCCGGCTCGGCCGCAGGCCTGGTTACTGGCGGAATTCTGGCGTATTTCGCCTATGCGGACGCGCAGCCGATCGACAAGAAGACCGCGGATCTCAGCATGCCCAACTGGCTCAAGCTGCCGGTGCGCGGCGTGAGCAGCGCCCCGCACTTCGACACGCTCGGGCGCCCCGACGGCATGGTGGTGTTGGCCGATCTGGATGTGTGGAGCGCGCTTTCGCCGTTCCAGTCCGCGAAGTAGCTGTCGCTAGCCGCGCACCACGAACAGCCACTCGGTGTTGCGCAGGTGGCTGACTTTGCCCACCTTTTCGCCGGCTGGGTTGTAAATGCCGATCTGCGCGCCCACGTAGCGCTTGAAGTCGTGCGCCAGCGCCTGCACTTCGCCACGCCGGCTCAGCATCGCGATCAGCTCGTCGCGGCTCAAGTAGCCTTCGTCCGAAAAACTGACCACGAAGTGCTGCACTTGCGCGCGATCGATCACGTCTTGCAGGGCCTGCTTGGCGCGCACCCGGCTGTTGAAGTCGCTCTGGCGCTCGCGGCAGTCGGCGCGCTTTTGCGCCACGCCGTAGACCTCGGGCTGGTCCCAGCGCATCAACGTCTCCCAGACATGGTAATTACCCAGGTATTTGTGCTGGTTGTACGGCGGGTCCAGGTAGGCGACGTCGGCGCGGAAGTGTTGCACCGTCGCCAGCGCGTCCAGCTCCGCCGCTTGGCACCCGCCCTGGGCGGGCCGATCGAGCACGGCCGGAGTGCGCAATTGGATGGGGTTGTACGACCGGCTCGCCCATTGCTTGAGGTAGGCCATCTGCACGCCCGTGGTCGAGTCGACGCGGTCGGCGGCCTCCATCAAGGCCACCAGCAGCACCGCCTCGCGCTCGGGATCCAGATTCCACGCCGCAATTTGCTCGCGCATCGCTTGGATCCGCTCGCCGTTGGCCGGTTGAAAGTAGCGGGATTTGCGGCAATAGGTCTCGACGAACCAGCCGTCGCGGCCGGGCAGGGCCTGCAGCTCGCCAAGCAAGCGCTCGCAGTCGGCCACCACCTGGCTCCGGTCCGCCTGCACGTAGCAGCGCGCGAGCACGGCGGCGTAGCGGTTGTGGTCGCCAGAAAACACTTGAAAGCCAGCGCCTTTTAGGGCGTGACCCACCCGCGCCGTGCCCGAGAAGGGGTCGATCACGCTCCGGACGGGCCCCAAGGACTGCACGGCGGCCACGATGGGGGCCAGCAGCGTCCGCTTGGAGCCAAGGTACTTGATCATCTCGATTCCAATACCTAGTTGCAGGTTCCCGAGGTGGGTGCGCAGCGCCCGTAGGCCTTGCAGATGCGCGCGCCCTGGCAGTCTTTGGCGGTGGCGGCCAGGCAGCGGCCGACCAGGAAGCTGCACGCGCCGTCTTGGATGCATTGGTCGCTGGCCAGGCAGTCGGCGTCGCTCAGCGGCACGCAGGCGCTGCCGCCCGAGGGATCCTTGCCCAAGTGGCACTCGCCTTGCCAGCGGCAGGCGTCGCTTTGCTGGCACGCGGCCTCGCTGCCGGCCACGCACGCGGTGCCCTGCAGGCTGCAGGTCCCGAACCAGCGGCACGCGCGGGCATTTTCGCAGTCGGCGCTGCATCCCGCGCCGCAGACGGCACCGTCGGGGCGGCACAGGCCGTGGTCGCGGCAGCCGGCGGTGGCCAGGCACTCGGTCTCGCTGGGGCACACATAGCCGGCAGGGCAGGCGTTCAGGTCGGGCGATCGGCAGGTGCTCGCAGGCGCAGGTTCGGCCGACGACGCGCATGCCGCCAGCCAAACCAGTGCGACCAAGGCCACTTTCACGGCTTGCCCCGCAGACTGGGCTGGTGGTCGATGCCGCTGAGCAGCCACTCGCTGCCGCGCTTGTGCCACTGCAGCTGCCACGTCGGCTCGGTCGTATCGTCGCGGAGTTGCGGATGCCGCAGTTGTACCACCGCAGTTTGCTCATCCTGCAAGCGGAGTTGAATGCCGTTGCTGCGCATGCGACCCCAGCCGTCGGCTTGCACGCTGCGGCTGGGCCAGCGGGTCCACTCGGTCAAGAAGGCTGCAATCTCGGCGTCGCGCGCGCTGCGCTGGGCGGGATCGGCCCACTGCATGGCCCAGTGCGTGCCCAGGTCGCGGCCGTCGACCACCAGCAGCGACCAGTCGACGAGTGGCCGCAGCTGCACCGCGGCGTCGGGGCTGGACAGCTGCGTCAGCAAAAAACTCACCGCCGACTCTGGTGATTCGCAAGCGCGGCCACAGCCGCCCAGTTGCAAGGCCGCCTCGGGTTTGGGGACGAGCCAGGTCGAGTCCGGGACCGCTGCGCTAGCGCCTACGTCGCTGGCTGCTGGCCCCGCTCTGCCCGCGGACCCAGCTGTGGTCGCCGGCTGCCGACAGCCCGCACCCGCCAGGGCCAGGGCGATCAAGCCGCCGGCGAGTCGACGAATTGTGCGCGAATTTCCAACAGACGGTGCAGACATTGCTCGAACGCCTCGACGACCCGCGGGTCGAACTGCTTGCCCGACTCGCGGCGGATGTGCGCGACGGCGTCCTCGACGCTCCAGGCGTCTTTGTAGACCCGCGGCGTCGTCAGGGCATCAAAAACATCCGCCAGGGCCACGATGCGGCCGTACAGCGGGATGGCCTCGCCCTGTTTGC
This sequence comes from Myxococcales bacterium, assembly GCA_037441385.1. GTDB lineage: Bacteria > Myxococcota_A > UBA9042 > UBA9042 > UBA9042 > SXRM01. The sequence continues at coordinate 16,914 of JBBISH010000024.1, read as the reverse complement.
GCGCCGGATAGCCCTCGCCGTCCCAACGCTCGTGGTGCGAGGCGGCAATCTCCTCGGCCATCTGCAGCAGGCGCGAGCGCGAGCCGCCCAAAATCTGGGCGCCGATGGTGGGGTGCTGGCGCATCACGTCCCATTCTTCAGCGGTCAGGCGCCCCTGCTTGAGCAAGATCGAGTCGCGGATGCCGATCTTGCCCACGTCGTGCATCGGCGCCGCCAGCTTGAGCAGGGCCTGATCCTCTGGCGGAATGCCCATTTGCTTGGCGATCGCCGCTGAGTAGCTCGACATGCGCTCGACGTGCTCGCCGGTGTCGCCGTCGCGGTATTCGGCGGCCCGCGCCAGCCGCATCACCGTGTCGCGGCTCGCTTCGATGAGCTGGGTGTTGACGGTGCGCAAACGCTCCAGCGCCGCGGTCAGGTCTGAAGTGCGCGCCTCGACCATCTCTTCCAGGCGTCGCTTGCTCTCGTGCAGCTGAATTTCGGTGCTGATCCGTTCCGCCGCCACCCGCAGCACGCGCATGTGCTGGCCCGACGGCAGCGGACCACCGCCCCAAGCGTGCAAAGCACCCAAAATCTCGCCGCTTTGCGTCTTGAGTGGGATGCCGATGTAGGGCAGCGACCCCGAACTCTCGCCGGCCAGCACGCCCTCGGCCTCGTCGATGCTCCAGATGTCGCCGCGGGCGCACAGCTCGGCATGGCGGCGATCCAAGAACGATTGTCCGCGATTGCCTGGCCGGTGGTGCGTCTCGGCGGCGGTGCGCGCTTGGCCCGGCGACCCCAAGGTCACCGCGACGTGGTGCAGGCCGGTCCACTCGGCCACGCGCTTGGTCAGAGCCAGCAACACCGCATCCGGGCTCTGAAAATCCGAGCTGAAGGTCGACAGCTCGAACAGCGCGTTCAACACGTCGCGGTCGCGCGTCACCTGGGTGGTCAGGCGATGCACGCGCACCAGCGAGCGCACGCGCACCAACAAGTCCAGCTGTTCCAAGGGCTTATCGATCAGGTCGTCGGCCTGCGACGCCTGCCACAGCGCCTCGCGCTCGCTGTCGTCGACCCGCGACATCAACAGCACTTGCGGCCGGCTCGCCGAACGGCGCAGGCAGTCCACCACGCCCTGGCGCAGGTCCGACTCGCGGCAGAGCGACGAATCGCCATCGAGCAGCACCAGGTCGGGGGCCAGGTCGGCCAAGCGCTGGCGCAGCTCTTCGACGCTGATGACGTGCAGCGCCAGGCACCCAAGCGGCTGCACCACTTGGCCAATTTGCTGCAGGATGTCGGGGTCGTTGCCCACGACCAGGATCCGGGATTGGGCGAGCACGGCCACCTCCGCAAGCGCCAAGGATAGCCGCTCACGGCCCCAGCGCAACAGGCGCGCCACGCAAGTGCAGCCAGTGCTTGACTTGCCGCCTCAGGTTTGACACACCACCCCGCACAGGCGCACGCAGCGCCGGAGCTTTGCGCATGTTCGAAATGCCCGCCGACCAGGTCCGCACCAACGTCGACTTCTGCGACCACGTCGAGGAGTTGGCCACCAAGTACTGGGACTCCGCGCGCCCACTGCCCGAGTACTTGCTGGCGCTTTGGCAGTTGGCCAGCGCCCACAAAGATGCCGAAGCGCTGCCGTTCACCGAGTTTGTGGCGGCGCTTGACCGCGCCCTGGACGAGCCGGCGCCCGCAATCGACCTTGAGCAAGTCCGCGCGGCCGTTCAGCAAGCCGAACTGGGCGGCTATTGGCGCTGGCAGGCGATCATCTTGTCGCAGGCCGTGGATCTGGCGCGGCGCATGGACCAGGCTCAGGACGGCGTGATCCCAGCGTCGGGCGGTCAGCCGCCATGGAACAACGCGACCACCATGGCCTTCTTGGAAGCGGGCGCGGTCACGGTCTTTGATGGCTGGGTCAGCGGCGAAGAAGAGGGCGGGGGCTGCGGCGGCGGGTGCGGCAGCGGCGGCTGTGGCGGCGGCAGCAAGCCCGAGCGTCCCAGCGTGGCCCAGATCAAAAAGGCTGGTTGCGGCTGCGGTTCCGGCGGCGGTTGCTGCGGCGACGACGGCGAGTGCGAAGACGGCTGCGACGGCGACTGTGACGGCGACTGTGACTGCGAAGGCGGCTGCGACGGCGAATGCGACTGCGCCGGCGGCTGCTGCGGCGACGGCGACGCCTTTGAAGTCGAGTCGATCACCTGGGAATTGTTCTCGGATTTTCTGGTCGCCGGTCAGCTGACCGAATAGCCGCGCCCGTGGCCCGGCCCGGGCGTTACGCCTGCCGCCGCGCCGCCGCCACCCGCAGCACTCGCTCCAACGTGGCCGCGCTTACGTCGTCCTTGGATAGCCACGCCACGGCGCCCAGTTCGCTAGCCTGCGCGGCCACTTGCGGGTCGTCCATTCCAGAGAGCAGCACCACGGGCACGTTCTTGGTCTCGGCGGCCAAGTGCCGCAGCACGTCCAGGCCCGACTGGGCTCCCAGCCGATAGTCCAGCAAACAGCAGTCAAATCCGCCGCGTCGCAGAAGCTCGGCCGCTTGGGGCCCGTCGCCGGCCCATTGCAGCTCGGACCCCGGCCGGGCCTTGCGCAGCAGGTGCCGCACGATGGTGGTCCAGGTCGCGTCGTCGTCGACCAACAACACCCGCACGGGCTGCGGCTCGGTCAGCTTGGCTGTGCTCGACACGTTCATTGGCGCGCCGCCCTGGGGAAAGGGAGGAAACTCGCCGGCTTCACCCTCCCGAGGTGGGGCCGATCGACCATGATTCGGGTGAACCCGAAGACTCTCGAATCATGCCGGGTTTGCACCCTTAGCGCAACGCAATTCCAGGGGCTCTCTACGGCTACCCACAGTTGCCTTTGGCGCCACTTCGGGCGATTCTTCGCGCCGCCGCCGCCTTGGCCGCACCCACAGGAACTGCGTATGTCGTCGCTCGCCGTTGTCATCTTGGCCGCTGGACTTGGCAAACGCATGGTCAGCCAAACGCCCAAGGTGCTGCACCCGCTGCTGGGCCAGCCGATGCTGGGGCACGTCCTAGATGCTGCGACGCAATTGGCGCCCGACAAGCTGGTGGTGGTCACCGGGCACGGCCGCGCCCAAGTCGAGGCGTGGGTCGCCCAGTGGACGCAGGCCAACGCCGCCAAACTGGCCGCCGGCGCCGCGCCGCAGTGCTTTGAGCAACCCTACCAAGGCGGTACCGGGCACGCGGTGCAGTGTGCCCAGCCCGGCTGGAGTGGTGTCGACGAAGTCTTGATTCTGTATGGGGATACGCCGCTGCTCACCGCCGCAACCCTGCAGGACCTGCGCAAAGCGCGCGCCGGCGGCCTGCTGTCGTTGCTGGTGGGCGAGCTCCCCGATCCCACCGGCTACGGCCGGGTGGTGCTGAACGATCAGGGGCGCATCGCCGCGGTGGTGGAGCACAAGGACGCGAGCGAGGCCCAGCGGCAGATCCGCGTGATCAACGCCGGCATGATGAGTGTCGACGCGCAGTTCTTGGCCGCGGCGCTGCCGGAGCTGAAGCCGAACAACGCCCAGGGCGAGTTGTACCTGACCGACCTGCTGGGGATGGCCGCGCAGCAGGGTCAGCCGGGCGCGCCGCATGTCCTGCCGGATCACCGCGAGATCCAGGGCGTCAACCATCGCGGCGAGCTCGCGCTGTGCGGCGAAATCTTGCGCGACCGCGTCAACCGCGCGTGGATGCTCCGCGGCGTCACCTTTGACGATCCGGCGACGACCCTGGTCGAGACCAGCGTGCAGCTGAGCGCCGACGTGCAAGTGGGCGGCAGTGTCGAGCTGCGCGGCGCCACCACGATTGCCGGCGGCGCGATCATCGAGCGCGGCTGCGTGCTGCGCGACGTGATCGTGAGCGAGGGCGCGCACTTGCTGCCTTACACGGTGGCGAGCGAGAGCGAGATCGGCCCCGGCGCCCATGTGGGGCCCTTCGCGCACTTGCGGCCGGGCACCCGGCTCGAGGCCAAGGTCAAGGTGGGCAACTTCGTCGAGACCAAGAAGGCGCACCTGGGCATCGGCGCCAAGGCCAGCCACTTGTCGTACCTGGGCGACGCCGAGATCGGCCCCGACTGCAACATCGGCGCCGGCACGATCACCTGCAATTACGATGGGGTGAACAAGTTCAAGACGGTGCTGGGCCGCGGCGTGTTCATCGGCTCGGACACCCAGCTGGTGGCGCCGGTGACGCTCGGAGACCAGGCCTATGTGGGCGCCGGCACGACGGTAACTCGCGACGTGCCCGCCGGGGCGTTGATCGTCACCCGCGCACCGACGACGATCAAGGAAGGCTGGGTCGCCAAGAAGGCCGAGTTGCGCAAGGGCGCGAAACCCCAGCACTGAGGCCGCGACCTACACCTACGTCGGCAGCTCTAGCTCGAACAGCGACAGCTCGGGCACTGTCTGCTGGCCCAGCCGCGGCACCCGCACCGACGCGCCCACACCGGCGTTGACGTACAGGGCCGAGTCGCCCGCCTTGTACCAGCCCGCCACATAGCGCATCCCCACGAGATCCGTGATCATATCGGTCAGACCCGGCACCGCCACCTGGCCGCCGTGGGTGTGGCCCGACAGCACCAGCCGGCCGCCGTGCAGGCCGATCCGGTCGGAGGTGCGCGGTTCGTGCGACAAGACCAACGCCCGATCGGGCTGGCTCAGGCCGGCAAAGGCCTTCTCGGGATCGTCGCGGTGGGTAAAGCCGTCGTCCAGGCCCACCACCGTGAGCGGCCGGCCGGCGACGTCCAGCTGCACGTTCTGGTTGACCAGGGTGATGATCCCTTGCTGATCCAGCAGTCGCCGAATCGCCAACGCGCCGCTGTAGTGATCGTGATTGCCCAGCGTCGCCACGATCGGCCGCGGCAGGCTGGCCAGCCACGCTTGCAGGGCATCCATCTCGGACAGCGACTGATTCAGGTAGTCGCCCGTCAGCACAAGCAAATCGGGTTTGGCGGCGTGGGCGGCGCGCTGAGCAGCCAGCAGCGTCTCGGCCGGCGTGCCCCAACCCACGTGGATGTCGCTGAGTTGGGCCACCCGCAGCCGGGTTTCGGGCTGCCACAGCCGCGCGCCGCGAAACGGCACCTTGTAGCGGCGCAGACCCACGTGCCCGGCCGGGTGGGCCAGCGCTTCGCCCGCGTGGAACAGCGCTGGGCCCGCTGACGCTGCGGCGGCTCCCACGGCCAGCCTGCGCAGGAAGGTCCGACGATCCATTGGCCTACTCCAGCCCTGCCGCCCGCGCGGCACCAGAACTACAACGTAGCAGATCCCAATTCGATTCCAGCAACGAGGTCGAACAAGAGCGCCGATTCGCCAAGAGGACTTTCCGTGGCCACTCCGCCCGGAACTGGCCTCGACGCGCCCGCGGAGCCGCTTGGTTGGTCCTCTCCACTTCGCGCTGTCCCCACTGGCGCGGCGAAACCGGGTCCGTCAAAATCCGCGCGAAAACTCTGGAGATTCCTTGGGCCTGGGCCGGGGTCCCCACCTGATTCTCGCCTGTTGCAGGCCGGGTCCGAGAGACGGTAGCGGCGCGAACCAAGTGGGGTTTGTAGGAGTGGGCCTCCAGCGGAATGGGCTTGACGCCCGCGGCGCCTGACCTACGATGGTGGGAGTGGCCCACGGTGGCTGGCAAGGGCGCAAAATGCTTGTACTGCATCGCTTTGGAAGGTGGTCGGCGCTGGCAGCCGTCGCCACCTTGGCGGCGTGTTCGAACGGCGCCACTCCCGCCGCCAACCCACCGACCGGCAAGGCGGATACCGCCCCCGTTGCAGGCGACGACGCCGTCGCGGCCAGCGCCGATACTGGCGCCGCGGCCCCCGGCGCCAAGGACACGGCCGGGCCTGCGCCGGCCCAAGATGGGGCGGTCGCGATCGAGCCCGACGCAGCGGCCGCGGATGCGACCAGCGCTGCCGACGTCTTGCCGCCCCCAGCCGACGACCTTGCCGCGGCCCCCGACGCCGCCGTTGCCGACGCAGCCGGAAGCGCGGATGCGCCCGCTCCCGACGTGGCCGCACCGGACGCGGTCGCCGACGCGACCCCAACGCCCGACGCCGCCGCCGGGGACGTGGCCGCTGGCGTGGACGCGAAAGCTGACGTGCCGTGGTTCCCGTCGTGGAAAGATCCCAACGGTTGCGAGAACTATCAGCACTGGGTGGGAGGCGCCTGTGTCGCCGAAAATCCTGCGCAAGAGAAGCTGGAAACGGTGACGTGCTGGAAGGCTGGACAAGTCAACGACTTGGGCGTGGGCAAACCGTGCATGCCCGGCGCAGGGATGTGCAAGGGCATGACGGCCAGCTGTTGCATCGCCGACGCCAAGAAATACGGCGCGTTGTGCTCGATGGCCTGCACGTCGTCGGTCGAGTGTGGCGCCGGGGCCTACTGCCACCTGTCGTACGGCGGGGGCATTTGCATGCCGGCGGGCTGCACCGACCTGTTCGACGGGTACTACGAGCAATACCGCAAGAAGGACAAGGGCTTTGTCTGCAATGCCACCGCCAACGCCAAGGGTGTAGGCACGCTGTGCAAAGCCGGCGGCGCCGCCTGCGCGCCTTTTGCCGGCTCGACCTGCCTGGGCGACAATCCGCTGTACCTGCCCCAAGGTCAGAGTCAATACAGCAGCTTCTGCACGGTGGGTTGCCAAGCCAACGCCGACTGCGGCGCGGGCGCCGAGTGCATTTTCAGCAACGGCAAACCGTACTTCTGTGCTCCCACCGCCTGCGCGGCCCAGTTTGCCACCGTGATCTTTTCCAACCAGCCCGGCGGCATCGGTGGTCCTGGTTCGGACGAGACGTGCCAGCCCGAATAGCGTCGCGGCGCTCGCTCAACGCAGGGACGCGCGCGCAATCGTCAGCACGTCGGCCAGCACGCCCGAGGCCGTGACCGCCGCGCCCGCGCCGTAGCCGCGCACCACCAGCGGCCGCGGTTGATAGTGTTCCGTCAAGAAGGCAAAGGCGTTTTCGCCGCCGCGAACCGCCGCCAGGGGCTGCTGACTCGGCACGGCCTGCAGGCCCACCTGGCAGCCGTCGCGGCCAAACCGCGCCACGTAGCGCAGCACGGACCCTTGGCTTTTGGCCTGGGCGACCTCGCGGGCCATGCGCTCGTCCAGCTGCGGCATGCGCGCCATGAAGTCCTCGGTCGGTCCGCTGGCGTCAAAATCGGCCGGCAGCAGGCCGCGCACCTGAACCTGATCCAGTTCGAGCTCCATGCCGGTTTCGCGAGCCAGGATCAGCACTTTGCGGGCCACGTCCAGGCCCGACAGGTCGTCGCGTGGGTCCGGCTCGGTCATGCCGGCGGCGCGCGCTTGGGCCACCGCCTGCGAGATGGGCACGCCGTCGTCGAGCAGACCGCACAGGAGCGACAGCGACCCAGACAAAATCCCTTCGAATTGAACGACCTTGTCGCCGCCATCCAGCAGGCTGCGCAGAGTCGCCATGACCGGCAGGCCGGCGCCCACGTTGGTCTCGTAGCGGAACTCGCGGCGGTGCCGCTGCGCCACTCGGCGGATCTCGCGGTAGTGCCAAAGACTGGCGCTATTGGCCTGCTTGCTGGCCGCGACCAAGTGCAGGCCAGCGCGCAAGATGCGCGGGTACTCGGCAGCCAGGCCAGCCGACGCCGTACAATCGAGCAGGATGGCTTGCAGGGGCTCCTCGCGGGCAATCGCGGCCAGCAGCGCGCTCAGGTCGCCAGGTTGGCCGCGCTCGTCCAGGTCTTGCTTGGCAGTGCGCGGGTTCACGCCGCCGCGCTGGACCAGGAAGCGCTTGGAGCTGGCGATACCCAGTAATTCCAGATGAATCGGGCCCGTAGCCAGGGTCGGCTGCAGCTCGGCGAGCTGCTCGAGCAGGCGGCCGCCCACCGTGCCCAGACCGCACAAGATCACCGACACCGTCTCGCGCGTGCCAAAGAAGCAGTGGTGCACGTGGCGCAAGCCGCGCTCGGCGTCGGCGTCGGCCACCACCACCGAAATCGAACGTTCGCTCGATCCCTGGGCGATCGCCACCACGTTGCAGCCCACTCGACCCAGCGCGGCCAGGAACGTCCCGGCGATGCCCACGCGGGTCCGCATGCCCTCGCCCACCACCGACAAAATCGACAGCCCCACGCGCAGTTCCACGGGATCCACCCGCCGCGCGGCGATCTCGGACTCAAAGGCCTGCTCGATGGCTTGGCGCGCGCGCTCGGCCTCGGCGGTGGCCACGCCCAGCGAAATCGTGCATTCGCTGGACGCCTGCGTGATGAAGATCACCGAGATCTGCCGATCCGCCAGGGCCGAGAACAGCCGCGCCGCCACGCCCGGCACGCCCGGCATGCCCGGCCCGGCGATGGTCAGCAGCGCCACCTGACCCAGCAACGTGCAGGCGCGCACCGGCTGTTCGGGCGGCGCCACCTCGGCGCGGATCCAGGTGCCCGGCAGCTCGGGGTGGAACGTGTCGCAAACCCGCACCGGGATTCCTTTTTCCCGCGCCGGGGCGATGGTCTTGGGGTGCAGCACCTTGGCGCCAAAGTGGGCCAGCTCCATCGCCTCGTCAAAACTCAGCTCGGGCAGGCGCACCGCCTCGCCCACCACCCGCGGATCGGCGCTGGCGATACCGTCGACATCTGTCCAAATCTCAAGCAGTTCCGCGTCGATCGCCGCCGCCGCCAGCGCGCCCGACCAGTCCGAGCCGCCGCGGCCCAGGCTCAGGGCCTTGCCATGGCCGTCTCCGCCAAAAAAACCAGGCATCAGACACAGTTCGTGCTCACCGTGGCGGACGCTGGCAAAGTGTTCGTACATCCGCTTGGTGTCGGGCGTCGCCGCCAGCGGATCGCCGGTGCACGGCAACAGCTCTACCGGGTCCAAGAGCCGGCAAGCCTGGCCGCGGGCTGCAAAAATCGCCTGCAGGCAGGCACAGGCGGCGCGCTCGCCCAGCCCCGAGATGTGCGCCAGGGCGGTCGGCGGCAAGTCGCGCAGCAACGCCACGCCCCGCAATAGGTTTTCCAGCTCGCTGGCGATCGCCTCGACCTGCTGGGCCAAGCGCGCAGCTTGATCGCCCACGGCGCCGGCCAGCTCGGCCAGGATCTCGGCGTGGCGCTTGCGAAAAGCCGCCGTCAAGGTGGCCGCGTCGCCGCCCTTTTCGGCCCCTTCGGCCGCGGCGATCAGGGCGTTGGTGACCCCAGACGCCGCGGAGGCCACCACCACTACCCGGTGGGTCCGCAGGGCTTCCTGCACCAAATCGGCCACGTGCAGCATCCGTGCGCCGCTGCCCACCGAAGTGCCGCCAAATTTCATGGCCCGCCAGCGCCTTTGCGTCATGGCAATTTCCTCCATTGAATCAACGTAGTTGGAGCCTCAGAGCGTATGGCCTTCGTCGTGCACGTCGCGCACCGCCCGGCCCGAGGGATCGGCCTGGTTTTTCCACGCCGCGTCCCACTCCAGGGCGATCGCCGTGCTGCAGGCCACGCTTTTCTCCCAGGCGACGCAGCTGGCCGGCCCCGGTCCTGGGAACTGCCGCTCAAACAACTCGCGGTAAAGATAGGCTTCCTTGGTCTCGGGCGTCTTGACCGGGAACCGCTCGGCCGCCGCCGCCAGCTGGGCGTCGCTGACGGCCTGCTCGGCATGAGCGCGCAGCCCGCCAATCCAGCCGTAGCCCACGCCGTCGCTGAACTGCTCCTTCTGCCGCCACAGCACCGCGTCGGGGATCGCGCCCTGAAAAGCCTGGCGCAGCGGGTACTTCTCGATCGGCCGCGGCCGCGGCGCCTTGTACGGCAGCTTGATCGCGGGATCCAGCTGCATGGCCACGTCCAAGAAGTCGGGATCCAGAAACGGCACGCGCACTTCCACGCCCCAGGCCGCCCCGGCCTTGTTGGCGCGCAGGCAGTCGTACTTGTGCAGCTTGGCCAGCTTGCGCACCGTCTCGGCGTGCAGCTCGGCGGCATTCGGCGCCTTGTGGAAGTACAGGTAGCCGCCAAAGATCTCGTCCGCGCCCTCGCCCGACAGCACCATCTTGATGCCCATCGACTTGATCCGCCGCATCAGCAGGTACATCGGCGTGCCGGCGCGAATCGTCGTCACGTCAAAGGTTTCCAGGTGGCCGATGACGTCGTACAGCGCGTCCAAACCCTCTTGCAGCGTGAAATGCACCTCGTGGTGCACCGAGCCGATGAACTGCGCCACATGTCGTGCCGGGCCAAAATCGGGCGCGCCGTCCAGGCCCACCGCAAACGAGTGCAGCCGCGGCCACCAAGCCGGCTCCTGGTCTTCGCTTTCGACCCGCCTGGCCGCGTAGCGCGCCGCCGTGGCTGCTACCAGCGACGAGTCGACGCCGCCCGAGATCAGCACGCCGTACGGCACGTCGCACATCAGCTGGCGGTGCACCGCCGCCTCGAACGCCTGGCGCAGCGCCTGCGGATCATAAGGCGTGGTGGGCAGATAGCCCGGCTCCGCCCAGGTCGGCTTGTACCACTGCTGCAGCGGCAGCGGGGCACCTGGGCGCAGATCGCGCGAGTCCAGGTAGAAGCCGGGCGGAAATTCGTGCACGTCGTCGCAGTGGCCCAGCAGGCCCTTCAGCTCCGAAGCCGCGCACAGCCGACCATCGCCGTCAAAGCCGTAGTACAGCGGAATCACGCCGATCGCGTCGCGTGCGATCAGGTAGTACCGCCCAGTGGGGTGCCACAGCACAAAGGCAAAGATCCCGCCGACGCGGGGCAGGAATTGCGCCGGTGGCTCTTCGTCGGCCAGGTACAGCAGCACCTCGCAGTCCGACTCCGTGGCGAATTCGTGATGTTTTTTCAGCTGGTGCTGCAGTGCTTTGTGGTTGTAGATCTCGCCGTTGACGGCCAGCACCGCACCGGTCCGGCGGTCGACCAGCGGCTGGGCGCCGTGCTCCACGTCGACGATCGCCAGCCGCTCGTGGGCCAGCACGGCGCCGTTGTCTTGGTACAGGCCGCTCCAGTCGGGGCCGCGGTGGCGAATTCGCTTGGCAAGTTCAGTAGCAGTTCTGCGAGCTTGCTGGGGGTCGGCCGGGCCGCGGTCTAGGTCAGGCCCATCCAGATCCAAAAGAGCGACGATGCCACACATACGGGCTCCCGGGCGGTGTGCACCGCCGACGGCTACACGCTACGGGACCCACCGGCCAGGTGCAAACGAGCGAGTGCGCCCGAGCTACGGCTTGGGGCCGACTAGCGGATCAAACTTGTTGGCAGGCTTGTAGTTGCAGTGCGTCTTGTTCTTGACCGGGTCGGTGGTCCACAGGGTGGCGTTCCACTCGCAGACCATGCGCGGCAGATCCTGCGACGCCCAGGTGGGGAAGAGCGTGCTCTGCGCCGCGGGCGGCCGCTTGACGCTGCTGAGCGCCGGGTAGTCCACGTCCACGTACTTGCCGTCCACGCTGTCCCAGTCCTGGATGATCGACACCTTGGTCTTGATGGTGAACTGTTCCGAGGCCTTGTGCGGCTGGCTCATGTCGATGCCCAGGATCTTGGCCAGCTCGACCACGTGCTCGCCCTGCATGCGGTTGCAGCCGTGCGAGACCGGCCCGCGGATGAGCTTCCATTCGCCGTCTTGCGCGGTGATCGGGCCGTGGAAGGCCAGGCCGCGGGTGGCGTGGTACTGCAGGAACGGGAAGCCGCCCCAGGCCGCCTTGCTGGTGGTGGGGACGTAGGCCAGGCCGTAGATGGTGCTGTAATTGCCCGGGCCGTTGCTGCTGGCATTGGCGCCGGTGGCGACCGGGTAGACGATGGTGACCTTGGTCACGCCCGCAGTGGTGGCGGTCTTGGCGTACCAGGGCAGGCTGCCGGTAAACGTGCTGGGCAGGGTGCCGGTGACGCGGGCAGTGTGGCCCTTGAGCGACACGACGATCGACACGTCTTTGAGCGACGGCATCGGTCCGTCGTAGATCCACTTGGGATTGCCGCCGGCCTTCAGGTCGTCTTCCATCGAGCCGATTTCGCTGGCCGGGTCGCTGGTGCAGCCCGACAAGGCCGCGCAACTACCCAAAACGACAGCCAGAACTCCGGTTCGGATCCACTTGGTATTTTGCATCGGCGGCCTCCACAAGGGGCAGCAGGATACGGCAAAAACGCTGCAATGTCGATCGATTTTGCCCGTTCTTCGCGGCAGACGACAACGGCCCGCAAAGGGGCTATGGTGGCGCGTGGCCGGGATCGGCCGGCGGGCAGTGATGGACGCAGGCAGTACGCAACAACCCAGCCCACGCGTGCACTTGCCGCCGCATTTGGGGTGGCTGTTGCCGCTCGCGCTGGGCCTGGCGGCCGCCCTGCTGGCGGTTTTTCCGCTGCACAACGACGACGCGGGCTTTCACCTGGCCACGGGTCGCTGGGTGCTGGCGTTTGGCAAGCCGCCGGACTTCAACCCCTTTTCGTGGTACGGCGATGGCGCCACCTGGATCCAGCACCAGTGGCTGCCGGCGGCGGCGATGGCGTGGCTGGTCGAGCGCGGTGGCATCCCGGCGCTGGTGCTGGCCAAGGCGGCCGTCATCGGTTTGGCCTATTTTGCCGGTCTTTTCGGCGCATTGCGGGCCGGGTTGCCGGTGGCGTGGGCGGCGTTGTTGGGGCCGCTGGCGGTGGCGGCGGCTGCTTTTCGCTTTGTCGAGCGGCCAATGTGGGTCAGCGGCCTGGCCCTGGCCGTGCTCGCGGCGCTGCTGGCGGTGGACACCGCCTCGGAGTCGCGCAAGGGGCGGCGCGGCCTGGCGATCCTGCTGCCGGCCCTGGCCCTGCAACTGCACGCAGGCGGCTTGGACGGGCTGCTGCTGTGGGGCGCGCTGGCTGCCGGCAGTCTGCTGAATCTACGTTGGAATCGCCAGGGAGCGCCGTCCGCCCAGCCGACCGTGCTGGGGGCGACGCTGGCGGCGGTGATCGCCCTGGCGGGCCTGGCCCTGCTGGCGCCGGCGGGCTTGCAAGTGCTGCGCCTTCCACTGGAATTTTCGGGCAACGCCTATTGGAACCAGCACCTGGCCGAGTTCCGGCCCCTGGACCTGTCGCTGGAGATGGCGCCGGCGTGGGCGCTGCTGGCGGTGGCCTTGGGTTTCGCGGCCGTAGGCGTGCGGCAGCGGCAGTTCGGTTCGGCTTTGATCCTGGCCGGTTTTGCGGTGCTGGCCCTCAAGCACGTGCGGATGGTGATGCCGCTGTCGCTGGTGGTGCTGCCGGCGGCGGCGCCGATTGCTGAGGGATTGCCGCAAATCCCCGTGCGCCTTCAGCGCTTGCTGGCCGTGCTGGGCGTGTCCGTGCTGCTGGCGGGCGGCGTGCTGCAGGTGGGCCGCTACAGTTGGGGCCTGGGCCAAGACGGCGTCGACCACCGCCGCCATCCGCTAGAGCTCATCGATCTGGCTGGGAAAATGCCGACGCGGGCCTTCGTCTCCGACGGCTTTGCCGGCACCTACCTATGGCGCAATTTCCGCGTCCCGACGACGCCGCAGCCGCTGCCGCCCGATACCCCCGGACTGGTGCTGGTGCACAACTGCCTGGAGTGCTACAAGCCCGACACGTACATCAAAGAGTACCAAGAGTTGCGCTATGGTCCGGCCGACTGGCGCGCCCGCTTGGACCGCCTGCACATCGCCACGTTGCTGCTGAAGTACACCACTCCGGGCGAGCGGCGCCTGCAGAACGGGGCGCCCAACCTGCGGCAACTGGTGTTTCAGTCTACGGAATTCGTGCTCGTCGACTTCGACGACGCGGCCGAGCTGCTGGTCCTGAAGAGCAAGCTGCCAGCCGGCACGCCGCATCTGCCCGATCTGGCGGTGGATCCTGACTCGGGGCGGATGGTCGCGGGTAGGGACTTGGCGGTCACGGTGGCGGCGCTGCAGCGGCACGCTGAGCAGCATCCCCAGCAAGTCCGGGCGCTTTGGCTGCTGGCGGCGATCGGGCGGCAGACGCAGCAGCGCGACCTCTTGCAGCGGGCGCGGGCCGAGATGCAGCGGCGGCAGCCCGAGGCGCCGGAGACGGCGGCGGTGGCGGGGTGGTAGGCGGGGAGCCGGCGCGAACGGTTGGACTTTTAGCCTGAGCCTGGACCTGAGCCTGTACCTGTACCTGAACCTGCACCTGAACCTGATCCTGAACCTGAACCTGATCCTGAACCCGAACCCATGTCCGGTGCGTGCCCGCTACTGGATGTCGTTCCGATACCGCCCAAGGGCCGCCGCAAGCTCTTACACCACATGCTCGCGCAATCCCGCCGGCGCCAGCACCTCGACCATCGACCCAAACCCGCGCAGCCAATGGCGCAACTGGCTGGTATCGGGCACCTTGGCCGTCACCAGCACTCGGCCGTCGGCCTGGGTCTCGGCGTTCTGGCCAGCCGCCAACGGCGTTTCCAGCACGCACGGCGCCGCTCGCGGGTCGAACAGGCACTTCAGCTCGATGGTGCCGCCGTCCAGGGCAAAGTCGAACGGCCGCGCGGCGATAAAGGCGTCCAGGTCGAAGTCCGCGGCTTGCAGCGCCGGCTCGTCGACGACCTGGGCCGCCTCCATGCGCGGCAGGTTGAGCTGGCGCACGTCGGGGCGGTCGCCCAGCAGCGCGAGCAGTAGCGGCGCGCCATCGCGGTAGACCAGCGCCTGGGGATGGGCAGGAAATTCCAGTGGCTCGCGGTCGCCGCGCCGCCGGTTGCGCACCAGCAGTTGCTTGCCGGCCAGCAGGGCCTCTTGCACGGCCTCCAGCACGTCGGGCGCCACTTGCGCGGGGAGCAGCGGCTGACCGGCCGACACGTAGCGCACTTTCTTGGGCCAGTTCGCCAGGTTGTGGCGCGTCGCCGCGGTCAGGGTCGAGCGCGCCTGGGCGAACCACGGGGCCAGGTGGGCGCGGGTCACGTCGGGCAGCAGGTTGCGCAAGTGCTCTTCCGCCATGTGGAAAGCCAGCGCGGCGTGCAGATCCATCTTGGGCAGGCTGACCGAGTCGGCATCGGGGCGCCACGACCAGCCAAGCGGCCGATGCACCTCGTCGCACTGCAGCGGAAAGACCTTCATCAGCTTGCGCAAATCGCGCTGGATGGTGCGTTGGTCGATGTCAAAGTCGCACTGCTGGAGCATGGCCTGCAGCTTGGCGGTGTCGACCTCGCGCGGCGCCCGCGAGACCATCAGCAGCATCCACCACTGGCGCGCGAGAGTTTCGGTAATCGGTTGGCCTGGCGACGGGGGCGTCGCGTGCAGGGGACTGTGGCGAGGTGGGTGGGGCGTGTCAGTGGCAAGGAGCCTGCGCTTCGCCGGCTCCTTGCATTCGTTCATGGTATCAGTTAGATTTGTCAAACTTCCCAAAAATCGGGAAGTAATACTTTCCATAATGCACTACATCGCTCGCCGCATTGCCGATCGCCTCAAAACGCTTGCCGATTTCTTCCCCGTCGTGGTCCTGACCGGCGCCCGCCAGACCGGCAAGACCACCCTGCTGCGGGCGACGTTTCCGCAGCACCACTACGTCAGCCTCGACTTGCCGAGCGAGGCGCGGGCGGCCGACGCGGATCCCCACGGCTTCTTGCAGCGGCATCCGCCGCCGGTGCTGGTCGACGAAGTGCAGTATGCTCCTGGGCTTTTTCGCCATGTCAAGGCCGCGGTCGACGCTGGTGGCCTGCAGCCTGGGCAGTTCGTGCTCACCGGCTCACAGCAGTTCGCCCTGATGCAGTCGACCGCCGAGAGCTTGGCGGGCCGCGCCGCGGTGCTCGACCTGCACCCGCTCTCGACGATTGAAATTGCTGCGGCAGAACCGGGGCATCCGCTGCTTGCCGACCCGGCGGTAGCCATCCACCGTGGGTTCTACCCGGCGCTGTGGCGGCAGCCGGGCCTGCCGAGCTCCGAGTTCTATGCTTCGTATCTGGCGACCTACCTGGAGCGCGACCTGCGGGTGGCGCTCGACGTGGGCAACCTGTCGGACTTTGAGCGGTTCATGCGCCTGTGTGCCGCCCGGACCGGCCAGTTGCTCAACAAGACCGCGCTGGCCCGCGACGCCGGCATCTCGACCAAGACCGCCGCGGCCTGGCTGTCGGCGCTGCAGGCCTGCAACCAGCTGACGTTGGTCGCACCGTGGCATGGCAACCTGTCGAAGCAACTGGTGAAGTCGCCCAAGCTCTACTTCAACGATCCTGGGCTCGCGGCCTTCTTGATGGGCCTCGACCTGGCCGCCGTGCGGGCCTCGCCGTGGTCGGGGCCGCTGTGGGAAACCGCGGTGTGTGCCGAGCTGCGCAAGGCGCTGTCGTGGCGGCCGACCAGCGAAACCCTGTATTTCTATCGTGATACCGACGGCGGCGAGGTCGATTTCGTCGTTGGCAACGGCGTGTACCTCGACTTGGTCGAGTGCAAGTGGACCGAAACGCCAACGCCGCGCGACGCCGCCGCGCTGCAGCACTGCGCCGCCCTGATGAACGGCTCGGGTGGGGCGCGGGTGCGCAGCCAGGTGATCGCCTGCCGCACGGTGGCGCCATTTCCGCTGCGCGGCGAGTGCCGGGCGGTCAATGGTTTGGCGTTGGCGGGCGGGATCGGCGGAGGGATCAGCTCGTAAGAGCTGCTGAGAATTCTTGCGGATAGTGGCACTTGAGCCATGCCAGCTGCCGGTGGAGGGTCGCCTTGGCGACGGTCTCGGCTTTGGGGACGCAGGTGCTGGCGGCTGTGGAGAGGCGGTCGAAGATAGCTTCGGCCTCCCTAGAGGCAACGCCCCGGTTCTCTGCGCCTTTCAGGAAGTCTTCTCGTCACTTCTCCATCTCAGGCGGGTGCCTGCGCGTCAGGACGCGGCGCAGCAGGTCCACGACGGCGGGCGTGAAACCTCTGGCGCCAACCCGTCCTCGGGGATTCCGTTGGAGTTGGAGTGGCTCCGGTCCCCACTTGGCCGAGTTCGCTGGACTCGCCCATGCCTCCGGGCGCGTGGGGGCACGTTGCTTCAGGCCCAGGCCCAGGTTCAGGTCCAGGAACAGGCCCAGGCTCAGGCTCAGGAACAGGCTCAGGCTCAGGCCCAGGTCCAGGAAC
>JBBISH010000023.1:0-62368 GCA_037441385.1 Myxococcales bacterium | reverse complement strand
CGCCCACCATCGATCCCCACACGGCCAGCGCAGGACCGTTGATGCCCAGCTTCTTGGCGGGCGATTTTGACTTGGACGGCAAGGTCGACGCGGGCGGACCGACGGTGCCGTATTTCATGATGGGCGTCTCGCTGGGCGGCATCCACACCGCGCTGACGGCGCCGCTCGAGCCCTACATCGTGGCGGCCGCGCCGGTGGTACCGGGCGCCGGGCTGGCGGATATCTTCATGCGCACCAAGCTGCACGACCGCGTGACGGCCCTGTTCCTGTCGCTAGGCGGCCCGATGATCGTCGGCTGTCCGGTGCCAGGTCAGCCCGGCAAGGTGCGCCTCAGCTGGAACGACGACTCGGACGGCTGCAACGCCCAGACCCGCAAGGTCTACCGCGATCCCAAGACCCAGGGCTGCCTGGACCACGCCGTGGAAGTGCCGACGTGGTTTAAGGAAATCAGCGTCCCGGCCGGCGCGGAGGTGGTGCTGACCAACACCGTCAATGGCAACACCAAGACCGAAGCCATCGCCGACGACGGCGGTTTTGCCCTGGCCGTGCCCACCGATCAGGGCGACAAGCTAAGGCTGACCGTGCGAATGCCGGGCGGGCCCCCCGCCGCGGTGGTCGAGGCCGTGGCCCCCAAAGAAGGCCTGGCCAAAGAGCGCAACACGCCGGATTTCCGTAAGTTCGTTCAGCTCGCCGCCAACGTTCTGGAAGGGGCCGACGCTATCACCGCCGCCGACAAGGTGATCCTGAACCCGCTGGCCGGCAACCAGGGCACCAACATCTTGATGATGCTCGCCGTCAACGACCATACCGTGCCGTTCACCACGGGCGTGACCCTGGCGCGCGCCACCGGGCTATTCGGCCGCGACAAGATCTACAGCCCCGACGCGCCCTACCGCGGCTGGTTCGAGCAGGCCATCGACTCGGGTCTGCTGAATGGCAAGGACGTGCCGCCGCCGCTGCTGTCGCCGAACGCCGCCAAGCCGATGCAGAAGCTGTGCAATCTGGTGCCCAGCGGACCGGGCCAGCCGGGCGGCGTGTCAGGCCTGTGCCTGGCCGACGTCCACGGCGTCCACGAGTACATCGCCCAGGCCAACGACAGCGACAGCTTCCCGCCCGTGGCCGGGAAGTCGGCGGCAACCGGCAAGCCGTACCGCGGCACCTTTACGGAATTCCACCGGAACTTGATCGTCAGCTACTTCCACTCGCTGGGCACGCGCGTGCTGGACGACGAGTGCTGGGGCGACGCCGCCTGCGTGGCCGACAACAAGCTGAACGCGATCTGGGACGGGCCGGTCGGCAAGGTCAGCCCGTAGCAGACGGCGCCTGCCTCAGTGCCCGGCGCTGTCTTCAGTCAGCCACGGCGCCAAGAACAGCAGCAAAGCCATGGCGGTGTAGCCGGCCGCGTGGTGCCAAGCGGGTGTGAGCACGAACGTAGTGTCGCCCGGGGTAAAGGCCCAGCTGTGGCACAGCCCAAGGGCCGAGGCGGCGGCCGCGCCCAGACACCAGAGCCCGGCGTGGCGGAAGCGCTTTTTGATGATCTCGACGGTGCAGGCCGCCAGGCACATCGCCGAGAAGATGAAGCCCTGCTCCAAGGCGAACGCGCCCGTGATCCAGGTGTCGCTGCGCTCGAAGGCCGCCACTACCGCCGAGGTGAACGGTTTGCCCGGAGCGCCCAAGCCCGCGGCGCGCATCCCGTTTTTGGCCAACAACGCGCCCCACGCCGCCACAGCGGGCAGGATGCCGACCACCACCGCCGGGGCTTCTTCGCGTGGCACCGCCTGGAATGCCTGGGCGGTAATCACCAGGCCGATCCACAGCACGATGGCCATGCCGGCGTCGATCGGCACCGCCCAGGCGATCAGGCCCAAGGTGCCGGTAAGACAGACGATCGTCGCGAACAGGCCGTTCAACACCGAGTAGCCGGCGCGCGCGCCCAACGCCTTCCAGCCGGGGTGCCCGATGTAGATGGTGGTGGGGAACGCCGAGCCGAACAGGCCCGCGACCAGCGAGCCGATGCCGTTGACGGCCAACGACGGCCCGGTGGGGTACAAATCGCCGGCAGCCTCTGCGGATTCGATGTTCTGCAGGCTGCCCAGCACGTTGAACAAGCCCATGGGGACGATCACGGACAGGTAGGTGAGCATGTGGCCGCCGGTCAGGCTGTCGATCACGTCGCCGACTACGGGGACAGGCAAGTGCAGTCCGCCGGTGCTGGGCGCGGGGCCGTTGGGTGCGAGGCCGGTGGCCCAGGCCAGCAACGTGCCCAGGGCGATGGCGACCGCACCGCCCGGCAGCGAACCCTTGAATTTCACCCGTCCAAAGTAGGTCAGCAGGACCACGCCCAAGGTGGCCAGGCCCACGATCGGGTGGGCAAAGGTGCGAAACAGGAAGCCGAGCGAGATGAAGCCCAGGGCAATGCCCGACAGGGTGGACAACAGCGCGGCGCGCGGCGTGGATTTGCGAATCTTTTCAGCGACGGCCGCGCCCACCAGCTCGATGGCGCCCGAAGCCAGCGTCGCCACCAAACCGGCCTGCCAGCCCACCCGCACCGGGTCCGGATGGCCCGCCGCCTCGGCCGCCAGCTTGGCGGGGAGCATGATCAAGAACACGTGGGCGAACAGCGACACGGTGTTGATGCCGTAGGGCAGCGCGCACACGTCGGTTCGCCCAGTCTTCTTGGCCAGCTGCATGGCCTGCCAGCTGTAGAACGCGTTGCCCACCAGCAGAGACATCGCGGCGCCGGGCAGCACGCGGCCGTACAGCAAGTCTGGAGTCATCCCCAGCACATAGCGGCACAGCGCGTCGATCAGGAGCAGCTGCACCAGGTTGTCCAGGGCCAGGCCAAAGAAGCCGTCGAGGTCGCCGCGGGTGAACCAGCGCATGGGCAGAACCTGGGGGCACGGGCCCCGGGCGGGCAAGCGTAGCGCGATGGCGGGTGGGCGTCACGTTTGGCGGCCAGTGTGTCCGGCAGCCCAACTATTCTCTAGTTAATTCATGGATCAGACACAAGGGTGCTTCGTGTCACACCACCCGCCACGGGCTGGTGTAGACGTTGCCGCAGCCGCCGCGGACAAAGCCGACCAGGGTCATGCCGGCGCGATCGGCCAGGTCCACCGCCAGCGAGGTGGGCGCGCCGACCCCCACCAGCAGCGGCAGCCCGGCCATCGCCGCTTTTTGCACCAGCTCGTAGCCGATGCGGCCCGACAGCACCAGCACCGCCGCGGGGTCCAGCTGCTGCTCCAAAACCAGGTGGCCGATCAGCTTGTCCAGCGCGTTGTGCCGGCCGATGTCTTCGCGCACCAGCAGCGGCGCCCCGTCGGCACGGAACAGTCCGGCCGCGTGCAGGCCGCCGGTGCGGTCAAAGGTGGTCTGCAGGCTGCGCAGTTGGGCCGGCAGGCCAGCCAAGACCGACCAGGGCATCGCGCGCCCCAGACCATGCAACTGCCCGCGATCCTTAGGCAAGCCTGCATCCAGCAGCGGCGAGCCACAGGCGCCACAGGCAGCGTTCGTCACCATGTGGCGGCTCAAGCGCTTGGGGTCAAAGGCCAGGCCTGGGCGCAGGCGCGCGGTCACCACCGCAAGTTCCCCCATGACCATGCCGACTTCCAGAATATCGTCGCTGTGCAAAACGGCCGCCTCGGCCCACAGCAGCCCGGCGACCAGCTCGACTTCGTGCCCCGGCGTGCGCAGGACCACCCCAAGGGTCGCCTTGCGTCGGCGGCCGTTCGGCCCATATTCCACCCGAATTTCCAACGGTTCTTCGATGGCCAGCCAGTCGTCGGCCGGCTGCGCCCCCTGCGGCGACCACCGCTGCAGCGCGACGGGCAGATCCTGGCGGACGGGGTCGGCCTCGTGCAGGGCCTGCAGCTCTTCGGGGCGGTCCAGGCGCCGCACCCGCTCGCGCCACTCCGGCGGCCGCGGCAGCGCGCGCGCCGGCAGGGCCTCCAGCAGCCGCCACAAGGCCGTTTGCCCAGCCGCCGTTTGGCCAGGAGACAGTGCCTGTTGCACGGCCGGCAGCGCCGCCACCGCCACCAGCAGCGGCAGCGGCTCCCAGCCCTGGGCCTTGGCGTCGGTCGGCGCAGAAGCATCGCGAAAAGCCACAGCCAAGTCATCGGGTTGCCTGGCATCGCGCAGCCGCATCAGCCACTCGGCCGGCACGCCCACGGTGTCGCACGGCGCCATCAGCACCCAGGCCCCCGCACCGTAACGGCTTTGCGCCTGCAGCAGCGCCGCCTCAAGCCCGGCCAGGGGACCGCGCCCAGGCTGCAAGTCCACCAGCGCTTCGACCTGCAGGTCATCGTACTTGCCGGCCCGGTCGGCCACCGCCACGACCGAGGGACACAGCGGTCGCAGCGCGTCGGCGGCGTGCAGGAGCAACGGGCGACCGTGCAGTAGCGCGCGCGCCTTGTCGCGGCCAAAGCGGCTAGAGCGACCACCGGCCAGGATACAGCCAAGAATTGCCGTAGGTAGAGTCACTTGCCCGGCAAGCTCACTGGCACGGCGCCGGCGCGGCGTCGACGCGCGGAGCCTCGAACGTGGCCGACAAACACACCGCCGGCCCGCCCGCCTCGTCCTTGCACAAGTACTTCAGCGCGCCGAACGACACCAGCAACTCCTTGAGATTGGTGTACTTGGTCGGCGCACAGCCCTTGCAGCATTCGGTGCAGAACTCGGGCGGCTGGCCATCCTTGTTCTTGCTGCTGGGGTAGCCCTTGAAGTTCGGATCCAGGGTGCCGCAGTCTTCGGCCTTGGCGGTGGGCGAGATGGTCATGCACGTGCAGGTCGCGTCCAGGGCCGCCTTGCCAATCGAGCCTTCGACGAGCAAGCCGTTGACGATGCCGGTGCATTGCGGGGCGATCTCGGCCTCGAACTTGGCGTTGCGCACCGGGATCGAGTTGGGGATCGCCAGCGCAGTCGTGCAGTTCTTGGGATTGGCCACCGTGCCAGCGTACACGTTCAGGCCGGTGAGCTGGGCGTTGCTGATCTTGCAGCCGTTGCGGTGCATGACCACCGTGCTCTCGGTCACCGGCAAGGTGCAGACATCGGTCGAGTTGGCGATGCGCGCGCCGTTGACGATGCGCATGGTGAACTCGTCGCCCGCGACATCGACGATCTCCAAGTAGAAGTTCAACTCCTGCTTCTTGATGTCACCGGACCACAGCGAATTGAGCGTGTTGATCACCAGGTGCGGCCCGCCGTCGAGCGACTTGATCTGCAGCGTGCTGAAGCGGAACGCCATGCCTTTTTGCAGGCAGCCGCAGTCGTTGGTGGCGCTGGCGCCGTCGGCCAGGTTGACGCTGTCGCCACTGGCCGCATCGGCGCTGGGCAACTTGTTCTTGCTTTCGTCCACGTCGTTGGGCTGATCCACACCCGTGAGCACGCCCGCCAGGGTATTGCAGCCCGGCAAGGCCAGCAGACCCAGCAAGGCGGCCAACACCACACCCAACCCCCGCTGCCCAATCCTGTCCATTGCGCCCTCCAGCCTTGAGAACCCGCCTGCCTTGAGAACCCGCCAGCCCGGTGTGTCCAGCCCGGTGTGTCCAGCCCTGGCCCGACCCGTTCAGCTCCTTGCAGTCTTGCGCGAATCCGCGCCGCCGTCTATGGTCGGCAGGCCCCCTTTTGCCCGCCGCGAGGTCGCTATGCCCAAGGTCGCTCTGAACGCCCGCCGCCTGGCGGCCCTTGTCGTCGCCGGTCAACTGCTGGCTACACCAGCATTTTCAGCCGGTTTCGAGGTGCCTGGCAATTCCGCCGGCGGCATCGGGCGCGGCATGGCGTGGACGGCTGCAGTCGACGACGGCACGGCCCTGGCCCACAACCCGGGCGCCCTGACGCGGCAAAAGGGTCTGCGGCTCACCTACCAGCACCAGTTGCTGTGGGACAACAGCACGTTTACCCGCAGCAAATCGGCGATCGCCCAAGACACCATCGCCGGTACCAGCTCGGCCGAGGCCTTGCAGCCGTCTAGCAATCAAAGCGCCCTGTTCCCGCTGGGCGCCATGCTGGTGGCCAGCCACGATTTTGGGCTGAAGGACTGGGTCTTTGCCTTGGGCGGCTACGGCCCGTCGTCCAGCGGCTACAAGGAATACGACACCCAGGGCGGCCAGCGCTACATGCTCACCAAGTTGGACGCGCTGGTGGCCTACCTCAGCGCTTCGGCGGCGTATGGCAAAGAAGATCACTTCGGCATCGGCGCGACCTTGCAGTGGGCCACGATGCCCAAGACAGACATGAGCTTGGTGGTCGACGCCTCGACCGGTCCCCAGCAAAACCCGTACTACGGCCCCAACGACGTGGTCGCGACGATTCGCCTAAAGGACATGGGGGGCTCGTTCTCGGCGATCCTGGGTGGTTGGTGGCGGCCGCACAAGAATATCGAGGTCGCGGCCTCGGGCCGCGTTGTGCCGGTCAGCTTCCACGCGACGGGCGACGTGACCATGACCAACGATCGCGCGGGCGCGGGCGCTCAGTTTGGCGAAAAGGAATTGTCGATCACGGGCTCGCACGCCGAACTGGACATGAAACTAGCACCCACCGCCGCGTTTGCGGTGCGCTACCTGCAGCCCAAGGCCGACGGCAAGACAGCCTGGGACGTCGAGTTGGACGCGGTGTGGGAAGGCTGGCGCGTCATGAACGACTACACCGTCAAGACCAGTGGCTCGATCAACCTGTTCGCCGCCACCCCGATGCCCACGGTGGCCATCCCCAAGCGCTGGAACGACACGTGGTCCGTGCGCCTGGGCGGCTCGGCCGAAGTGGCCAAGGACCTGCAAGTGTCGGCCGGTGCGCTTTGGGAACAGGCAGCAACTCCGCTCAACTACTCGCATCTGGACTTCCCCAGCTTTGAGCGGTACGGCCTGGGCGTGGGCGCCCGCTATAGCCACGGCAACCTCATCGCCTCGGTGGGCTACAGCCACTTGTTCCAGATGACCCGCAAAGTCACGGAAGACTACGGCAAGGTCGACATCCAGCGGCCGCTCAGCGCCTGCCCCGACGGGTGCGACGGCAATCACGCCATCCCCGCCAACGCCGGCACCTTTGACAGCAGCTTTGATCTGGTCAGTTGGACGGTTGGCTACCGTTTCGGCGGCCCCGACGCGCCTGCGGCGGCCGCGACCGTGCCTTAGAGGCCCAAGGAAGTCGGCCCATGTGGGACTCTTTTGCCGCCGCCGTCCAAGCCCCCAATGCCTGCGTGGCGACGCGCGAGCTGGCCAACTTGGGCCCGGTGTTGCTGGTGGTCGATCCGCATCACCCCCAGAGCAGTGGCTGGCCGCCCGAGCTCCCGGCCGATGTGCTCGTGGGCGTCGAGCTGCTGGATGCCGAGGACGCGGCGAACATCTGCGCTGATCCAGACGTTTTTCCGTGGGCTGTGGTGGACCATGTGGGGGAGACGCACCTGGCGACCGTGCCGTGGGCCGCGGTGGTCGCCCAGGTCGGCCCGCTGCAGCGCCTGGGGCAGCCGGGGCAGGGCCCGCTGATCCGCTTGTGGCCTGAACATTGCGATGCGCAGCGCTTTGGCACGGACGCCCAGGCCGAAGCGGGGCTGCAAGCGGTCCTGCAAAATGCCGGCATCGGCGGCAGTGCGAGCGAAAGCCGCGAGGTCGAGTGGTCGATCCAGCTGTCGGAACAAGAGCTTTTCCCCGATCGCGGCCGCGAGGCCTGGTGTGCGGACAAACGCGAGGCCTTTGACCGCCTGCTGCGCCAACCGCCCTATGCCGCCGTGGTGCTGCTCCGCGACCATCCTGGGCTGGACTTGCCAGGTTTCCCGCGCCAGCCGGTGATCCAGATTCCGATCGGCAGCCAACCGCCGCGCCTGGACTACACGCTGCAAGCCGACGGCGTGGTGCTGCACATCGATCAGCCGCCGGACCATGTGGGGCGCGGCTTTGTGCCGTGGGCGGCGATCGGGGCGATGCAAAATCCGCGCACGCGTCAGGGCTGGTTCTGGCCGCAAGATCTGCCCGAGCCGCTCAAGCAGGGCCTGGAGCAAGCCGGCAACCAGCAAGGCGACCTGTGGAAGCGGGTGCAACAGCTGGCGGGTCTGCCCTTGGCCCAAGTGGAACAAGCGGCCGCGCCGGCGCGATTGCTGCGGTTCGCGCCGCCGCCAGGCGTGCAAAAGCGAAATACGTTCAAAATCTACGTGCGCAAGGGACCGGTCATGGCGCTGGCCGCGACGCGCAACGCCGGCTGGGACGTGCCAGAAGGTTGGCGCAGCCTGCCCGTGGCGATCCTGGCCGCCGGCCTAGAGAATTGGGCCGAGCCGGCGACGACCAGCGCGACCCACCTGCAGGTCACGATGCCCAACGACCAGGGCGAGCTGACGACGCTGCGCGTGCCGTGGTCGTCGATCTTTGCCGTGGGCTCCGGCCTGGACGAAGATGCCCTGGTGACTTGGCGCGAGGATTTGCCGCGCGAAGTGGTCGAGGCCATGGGCGCGATCGCCGAATTGGCCGATGGGCAGACGCCAGAGGCGCCGTCGCCGCACTGGCACCCGGCCGAGGGCGAGATGTCGGACCTGCCCGCGCCCTTCTTGGGCATCGGCCGGACCCACGACGGCCACTGGGTCATCACCGTTCTGCAGCCGATAGGACCCCAGGACGAGCAGGGTAACCAGCCGAAAATTCATGCAGTGTTCCGGTTGGGCGGCGTCACGCGGCTGCAGTAGATTTGGCCGGTGGTGAGTGGCACACTCCCGTGTTGGCGCTGGAGCGCCCTGCCACGTTCGCGGTGGGGCGAGCAGGCACAGTTGCCCAGCCAAGCCGAGTCGGAGCACGTCGATGCGCAGTCAGGCGAACACGAGGAAGAGCGCGGCCATGCGTTGGGCGATCGCCGCCGCAGCCGCGCAGTGGGCGATGATTGGGTTGGCCCATGCCACCACCGCGTCGCTCGCGGAGCAGATCGCCGAGTGCCGCAGCATCGACATCGCGGCCTGCCCCGCCCTGCAGATGGCGGCCGCGTCGCGCACCGGAGCGGTCGCTGAGCTGGCCAAGGTGCTGGCGGATCCAGCGACCCCGCCGGCCCACAAAGCCAAGTTCGCCCAGGCCCTGGCCAGTTTGGATGCGCGCGACCACCTGGACGCCTTGCAGCAAGCGGCGGTCAGCCTGGGGGACTCGACCGAACGCACCGACGTGCGGGTGGCGCAGGCCCGTCTGGGCGACGCCCGCGCCGCCGCCGACCTAGAAAAAGCGTTGGATTCCAATGATCTGCGCGCTCGCCTGCTGGCCGTGGCCGGCCTTGGCCTGTTGCGCAACAAGGCCTCTGCTCCGGCGTTGCAGAAGCTGCTCACCGCCGACACGCCGGGGCGTCTGCAGGCCGAGGCGGCCCGCGCGCTGGGATCTTTGGGCGACAAGACGGCCGTGCCGGCCCTGCTCGACCTGGTGGGGGCGCCCTCGACCTACCCACCGACCCGCGCAGAGGCCCTGCGGGCGCTGGCCCAGTTGGGCGCTTGGCAGGCCCATGTCTTCGCCGCCATGCTCGCGGACCACAGCTCGCGCGACGTGGCAAACGCGGCTATGTCTGAGTTGAGCGGCGACTGGCAACCGTGGACAGCTCCAGCTGTTTTGGTGGCGCTGGACACCCCCGGCCGGCGCGGCGTGGCGGCGCGGATGGCGGCCGAGCGCATGGGCGCCGAAGCCGGGCCCAAGCTGATGGCGGCCGTGAAAGCGGGCGATAGCGACCCCGACGAGCGGGTCTACGTGCTGGACGCCTTGGCCCAGGTCAAGCCGCTCGGCGCCGCCGGTGTCTTTGTGGCGCGGCTGGCCGTAGCCCCGCGCGACGAGCAAATCGAACTGTTCCAGGCGCTTCCCAAGCTGGGCGACCGCACGGTCGTGCCCGACCTGGTGCCGTACCTGGGCAGCGCCGACAACGGCATCGTCAGCCACGCTGTCTATGCCCTTGAAAATTTGACCAATCAGCGCCTGGGTCCCGACCTCGCCGCCTGGCGCAAGTACGCCGGGTTGGACGGTTCCAAGGCCAAGGACGCGGCGCCCTGACCCAGGGCAGGACATCGAACAGGAGGATACTATGCCACTTTCTCGCGATCAGATGGCGGCCCGCGTCGCCGAAGAGCTGCGCGACGGTTTCTATTGCAACCTGGGGATCGGCATCCCGACGCTGGTGGCCAACTACATCCCCGCCGGCATGGACGTGGTGCTGCAGAGCGAGAACGGCATGCTCGGCATCGGCCCGTTTCCGTTCGAGGGCGAAGAAGACGCCGACCTGATCAACGCCGGCAAGCAGACGATCACCGAGATCCCAGGCTCGGCCTACTTTGGCTCGCACGAGTCGTTCGCCATGATCCGCGGTGGCCACGTGGACTTGACCGTCCTGGGCGCGCTGCAGGTGGCGCAAAACGGCGACCTGGCCAACTGGATGGTGCCGGGCAAGATGGTCAAAGGCATGGGCGGCGCGATGGATCTGGTGGCGGGCGCCCGCCGCGTCATCATCGTGATGACCCACACCGAAAAGGGCGGCGAGCCCAAGATCCTGAGCGAGTGCACGCTGCCGCTGACCGGCAAGGCCGTGGTCAACCAGATCGTCACCGATCTGGCGGTGATCGAGGTGACGGCTAGCGGCCTGCTGCTGCGCGAGATCGCGAGCGACACCACGGTGGAGCAAGTACAGGCGCTGACGGCGGCGCCGCTGCAGGTCGCGGCCGACTTGCGGATCCTGCCGGTGGAGGCGTGATGGCGCCCGCACAGGATCAGGCCCACCATTTGGCCGACCACCTGGTGTGCGCCGTGATGGCTGGCGGCTCGGGGACGCGCTTTTGGCCGCTGTCCACACCGACCCAGCCCAAGCAACTGCTGAAATTCCTGGGCGAACGCACCTTGCTGGCCGAGACCCTGGCCCGGGTGGCGCCGCTTTGCCCGGCCGAGCGGCAGATGGTCATCACCAACCGCACCCTGGTGGCGGCGGTGCAGGCCGATGTGCCGCAAGTCCCGGCGTTTCAAGTGCTGGGCGAGCCCGCGGCCCGCAACACCCTGCCGTGCATGGCGGTGGCGGCGCTGGTGGCGCAGGCCTTGGATCCCGATGCGATCTTGGTGCTTTTGCCCGCGGACCACTGGGTCGCGGATGCCCAGGCGTTCCGCCAGGCGCTGTTGCGCGCGGCCGAGCGGGCCGCCACGGGCGCCATCGTCACCTTGGGGATCGCGCCCAGCCACCCCGAGACGGGCTATGGCTACATCGAGCTGGGCGAGGATCTGGGCCAGGGCCTGCACCAAGTCGCCCAGTTCGTCGAGAAACCGAACCTGGAGCGGGCCCTGCAGTACCTGCAAGGTGGCCGCCACCTGTGGAACGGCGGGGTATTCGTGCTGCGCGCGCAGCGGGCGTTGGCGGCGATTGCCCAGCATGTGCCTGCCATCACTCAGGAGTTGGCCCCGCTGGCCGAGTTGCCGCTGGGTTCGCCCCCGTGGCAGGCGCACTTTGAGCAAGCCTTCCCGCGCTGCCCCAACATCTCGATCGACTACGGTGTCATGGAGCACGAGTCGGGCCTGGAAGTGGTGCGGCTGGACGCGGGCTGGTCCGACGTGGGCACCTGGCATTCGCTGCTGGGCATGCGCGGCGAAGGCCAGAGCAACTACGTCAAAGGGGCGGCGGCGGTGCAGGAATGCGAGGGCTGCGTGGTCATCAGCACGGGGCCGACCGTGGCCGCGCTGGGCCTGCGCGATCTGGCTGTCGTGGCGACGCCGAACGCGACCTTGGTGTTGCCGCTGGAGCGCAGCCAGGACGTCCGCAGCCTGGTGGCCGAAATCCAGAAGCGCGGACTGTAGGTAGGGCCCCGCGTCACGGCTCGGTGACGAGCAGGCAAAATCGCTCGCCTCGGGTCGCGACGGCCGCTCCAAGCCGCGCTACACTTTCGACGTTCCCGCGCCTGCGGGGGAGGCGACCATGCTGCTGTGCAACGGACTGGCTAAAAACCTAAGCAAGACCCTTACCTTGGCGACTGCGGCCGTGCTCGCGGCCGGGTGTGGCGCCAGTGGCGGCGGAGGGGGCGGCGGCTACTTCATCGACCCCGACACGGGCAGTTCCTTTGGCAACGACGCCACTTTGACCAGCGACATCGGTCAAGGCAAGGACGCGACCAGCGGGACCGACACCAGCACGGTCAAAGACACCAGCACGGTCCAAGACACCAGCACCGGCCCAGACATCCAGGTCCAGGACACCACTGAATCGGACACGGGCGGCGGCACGGATAGCAAACCGGTCGACACCAAGGCCGACACCGCGGTCAAAGACGTCCCCGTCGTCAACACCTGCGGCAGCGGCGGCGACATCGCCTCGCTCGTCAAATGCACGGAAGGGCCAATCGACTTCACCCTGACCGGCGCATTGGTCACCTACGTGGAGCCCAGCGGCTTCTTTGTGTACGACACCTCGAGCTCGCGCGGCATGCTCGTCTACGTGGGCTCCACTTGGCCGTACCCCAAGCCCAACGTCAACGACGAGATCACCTTGCACATCACCAAGTACGCTTCGTATCAGGGCCAGCAAGAGGTCACCGCCAGCGACGGCTTGGTGGTGACCGGCTCCGGCACCGCCTCGACCACCGCGCTGAACCTGGCGACCGTGGATGCCGCCAGCTTTGCGGAAGACTACGAATCGCGCCTGCTGACGGGCAAGGGCCTGAAAGTCAAGGTGCTCAATGGTCCCGACGGCACCGTGACTCTGCCCAAGGCTGGCGACGTCACGCTGCGCGTCGACGGCACCACCACCTTGTGCACGGGCGCGACCTTTGAGCTGAAGTCCGGCGTGCTCACCCAGTTCGGCAGCGCTTTCCGCATCCAGATCATGAACGGCGCGGCCGACTTGGGCACTGTGGACACGGCGGGCTGCGGCGCGGCACCCACCTACGACAGCAGCAACTGGGGCTTTGAAGAGGCGAGCAGCGCCGACCCGCCGCCGGACTTCTACAAGGTCGGCACCGGGATGAGCGTGGTGCGCGACCCCGCCAACGCCCACAGCGGCAACGCTGGCGCCAAGGTCGTGCTCACTTCGCAAGACAACCAGGACCTGTTCTCGGGCCTGCAAGTGCCTGTGACGGCTGGTCAAAAGGCGACGATCAGCGTATGGATCAAGGACAACGATCCGGCCGGCCGCGCCCGTCTGGGCCTAGTGTTCTACAAAGCCGACGGCTCGACGGTCGCCGCGTCGCAGTACAGCGGCACGTACAGCGTAGACGGCGCCGCGTGGGCGCAACTCACCTACTCGTTCACCGCGCCGGCCGACGTCGCCAGCGTGCGCGGCCTGCTCCGCATGTACGACGTGGTCCCCACGGGCGGCACCTGGGCCGGCAGCGCCACGGTGTACATCGACGACTGGTCGGTCACCGCGCAGTAGTGGCCGACATCTCTGGTCTTTTCTGCTGGCTGGGCGTGCTGCTGCAGTCCATGGCGCAGTTGGCCGGGTTGAGCCCTGCGGGCCAGACCGTGACGCAAGTGCTGAAGTGCCTGCCCGGCGGCGGCGTGGAGCCGAGTGGCGACCGCGAGGCCGGCCCGAGCCAGCCCGCCGTGGTGCGGCACACCCACGCGCAGTGGCTGCGGAAAAACGGCGTGGACACGGCCGCCTGCGCGGTACAGCTGGATTGGCCTGGCGCGCGCCCGGCCCACCACACGGCCTGCGATCTGCTCTTGGCCGATGATCGCGGGCAGTTGTACGGGCCGCACCACGCGGTGCGCGTCATCGACCCCGATCGGGCCTTTCTGCATCTGCCAAGTGCGTGTCCCAAGGGGCTGGCGGTCGCAGCGGCGGCCGCGCCGCGACTGCTCGAGCAGAGCGCCGACGATGCGCAAGCGCGAAGCAGCTTGTGCGGCCTGCGGACGGGGGTGCTGCGACGCAAGCCGTTGGCACGGCCCTGAGGTTTGCCGCGCTGGCCCTCGTACCAAATCCGCCAAAATTGGATCGGGACAGCTGCGCAATTTGCCGGGCCCAAACCGGGGTCCCCGCTTGATTCTCGCGAGTTGCAGTCCGGGTCAGAGAAGCCGTACAGGCGTGAATCAAGTGGGGTTCGTAACACACCAAGACGGGCCTGACCCTGTGCCGGCCCTTTTGCCTGGCCGGGGCGAGGGTCAATTGCCAACCCCGGGCGGAGGGCGTAGGCTGAATACCTCGCCAGTGCTATAGGGTGGCTGCGCCTGCCCGGTGAGGATTGCCATGCACAAAACTTGGCCAGTTCTGCTGTATTGCATCGTCTGGACGGTGGCCACGCCAGGCTGCTTGTTCGTGCAGGATGCCGGTCTGGGCTTCGACTCGGCCAAGACGGGCCAGGTCAGTGTGCCGCCGGACGCGCAAGTCGCCGACACGCCTGGCACGGCTGGCAAGACCGCCGAACAGGATGCGAGTGCGGCCGTGCCCGACGCGGCCGAGCCGGCCCCTGCCGATGTGGCGCGCAAGCCGGGCTGGAACACCATGGAACCTAAGGTGTTCAGCCAGCCAGGCATTCGCATCGAGGTGCCCGCCCAGTCGCTGTTTGTGCCGCTGGAGCTGACGATGGTGCCCGCGAGCGACCTGCCGAGCGGCTGCGTGGGTCAAGCTTGGCAACTGGGTCCAGAGGGCACTGAATTTGCCAAGCCCGTGCGCGTGGTCATGCAAGTGCCCGATAGTGCTCCGATCGCCACCCTGAAGATGGCGACGTTGGTCAACGGCAAGTGGCAGCCGCTGACCATCAGTGGAATCGATTCGGCCAACCATGAAGTTTGGGGAGAAACCCTACACTTTTCGCCCTACTGCGCGGTCGCGGCCAGCCCAACCCCAACTGACGGCGGGGCCTGCCCCGGCGCGGTCCAGCAGCCCGACGGCACCTGCACCTGCGAGCTGGACTGGAGCGGCGTGGTCACCGACACAGAGAGCTACGCCTACTGCAAGGCGATCTTGGTCGAAGGCTTTGGCAACTGCGTGGGCTACGACGCCTTCAAAAAGTACGCTCCCTGCTGCGTGAAGCATTTTGAGGCAATCGGCGGCCCCAGCGCCACTGGCCACAGCTACTTCATGCCGGCCACTTGTGACGCGAGCGCGAACTGCAAAGTGGGAACGGCCGACCCGTGGGCGTGGCTAGTCAAGTGCGGCGCGCTGCCGTGAACCTGCCCGGCGCTCAGAACCCGTAGCGACCGCTGATGCCAAAGCCGAACCAGGCGTGCCAGGTCTGTTGGTCGCTGGGCACGTTGGCGCTGGTGGTGGTGGCGGTGCTGGCCGAGGAACCGCTGGTCGCGGCGCTGGCGGTGTAGCTGGTGTAGCTCTCGATCGCGGCGCTGACGTACGGGCCGACGTAGAGGTCGGGCATCAGAGAAAACTGATAACCTCCGCGCACTTCAGCCGACAGCGGCGACTGCGACACGGTCTGGGTCTTGACGAATTTGCCCAGCGCCTCGCTGGTGATCTGCTGGTCCAGCTGGGTCCAGTACAGGCTGAGCGAGACCCACGGATCCTGGCTCGCAAACGGCGCCCAGTGGTACTCGCCCAGCGCCCCAAGGGTCATGCGCCATTGGGCGGCCGCGTGGGCGGCGGCGGTGGTGGCGCCGGGGGGGCACGGGCCCGTAACTGCCCGTCGCGCCAATCCGAACGCGGTGCGTATAGCGGTAGACGGCATCGACGTGGATCGGCACGGCTCCCGCAACTTGGTCGGAAAGTGCCGCCCCCTTGGTCATGTCGCCCACGGGCAGCGCGTAGCCCACCCCCAGGCCAATGTCATAGGCGCCCGCAGCGTGCGCCGGCACTGCCCAAACCACCGCCAACACCAGCAAAGCCGCAACCTTGGAACGCATGTGCTTGACTCCTTCGCTCCTACGGCAACACGACACCCAGGGCGCGCAGCTGTGCCTCTGCCTGACCACTCCAGTCCTTGTTGGCCAGCGGACTGGCTGGGCTGGGGTGCAAGATGCGCCCGATGGGCACGTCGCCCAGGGCCTGGCGCGCCCGTTCCTCGGCGTACTGGCCGACGCCGACCACCAGGGAGGGTTTTAGAATTTCATAGACTTTGCGCAGGTGCTCGTCACAAGCCGCCTCGACCAGCTGGCGCTCGCCGCGGGGCAGCTTGTCCGGCGTGCGGTTCTTGCCCGTGGGTTCCAAAAAGCACAGTGGGCAGTAGTTGGCCACAAAGAACTGCTTGAAGAATCGGGTGGGAGTGCCAAAGCGATGGCGCGCCCAGCCCCACAGGCGCTCGCCGCTGACCTCGTTGCGCCAACAGTGCAGGCCCTCGATGGGCACGCGCGGGTGCTGCGCGGCGGGCGGGGTTACCTCACCGCGAACACCCAGCCAATCGCGCACGATCGCCACCGCGCCAAACGGCACACCGGTCTGCACCATGCCCCACGGGCCGGGGTTCATCCCCAGCAGCAGGACGCGCCCTTGGCTGGTGCCGTAGCGCTCCAGGTACTGCTGCCACAGGGGCCGGGCGTAGGTCAGCGGGTCGTAGACGCAGGCGATCGGCGCGGCAAAGCGCAGGTCCGCCAATTGCGAGGACAATTGGTCGCTGGCTTGCAGCAGGGCGGGCGCGGACACTTACGGAGTTCCCAGCACTTCGCCCGTGCGCCACAGCGCATCGGCAAAGGGCCCCAGGCGCGACAGGTCCGGCGGGTCCGAGACCAGCGCGATCGCCGCGGTGTTCTGCCAGCCGCTGGTGTCGGCCGGGTTGGGCGCCTGGCCATTGCCAAAGCGGATCGCGCCGTACGTGTACAGAAGCTGACACGCCGACAGCACTTCCCACACGCTGCGATGCAGGCTGGCCGCCGCCGCCACCACGTCCACGGTTGCGCCGCGGTGGCGAGCCGCCAGCAGCAAGTACAGGATCCGCGCTGCGTTCTTCTCGAGCTGGTTCTTCTGCGCCTCGTTCCACAGGGTCTGCAGGCGACCCAGGTCCACGGTCTGCGCCTGGCCGGTCCAATAGGCCTCGGCGGCATGGCGCGCGGCCAGGGCCTGCAAGTCACCGATCTGCTGGTTGTATTGCGCCTGCTGCTGGGCGTCTGGGGCGACCGGGACCGCCACCATGCGGTCGTGGACCTGCGCCTGCCACGCCGAAGCACCGGCATAGCCTGCCGAAAAGGCGTTTTGACCGTAGCTGCCGTCGCTCAGCTGCACCGACAAGAACTGTCCATGAACCAATACAAACATGCCGACCTCCTACCAACGCTTCTGGGTGCGGGCAATGAAATCATACGGATAGCCAAGGTCCAGCGCCGACACCGCGTCGAGCCGGGCCATGGCCTGGGCGGGCAGCACCAAGTCAGCCGCCTGAAGGTTCGCTTGGAGCTGCGCCAGGTTGCGCGCCCCAAAGATGACCGAGGTGACCGCCGGCTTTTGCACCAGCCAGGCCAGCGCTACCGCCGCGACGGAAGCGCCCAACTCGCTGGCTACCAACTCGATCTCTTTCAGTATCGCCCAGTTGCGCGGCCGATCGTAGAGTTCGAGCGACTTCTTGCGCTTGTCCAGGCGCGAACCCGGTGGCGGCGCCTCGCTGGCCTGATACTTGCCGGACAGGAAACCCGAGGCCAGCGGCGACCACGGCAGGATCCCCAGGCCATGGCGCAGGCAAGCAGGCACGTGCTCGCGCTCCAGGTCGCGGACCACCAGGCTGTACTGGGCCTGCAGGGTGACAAACGTTTCAAGGTTCTGCAGTTGCGAGGTGTAGATCGACTCGACCAGCCGGTAGGCAGCGTAGTTGGAGCAGCCGATGTAGAGCACCTTGCCGGCGCGGACCAGATCGTCCAAGGCGCGCAGGGTCTCTTCTTCGGCCACGTCCAGGTCCTGCATGTGGATCTGGTACAGGTCGATGCGGTCGGTCTGCAGGCGGCGCAGCGACTCGTCGACCGCGCGGACGATGCGGTAGCGCGACGCCCCGATGCCGTTGACCGAACTATCCATGCGGAAACGGAACTTGCTGGCCAGAACCACCTGATCGCGGTGGCCGTCGCGGGCCAACCATTGGCCCAGGACCCGCTCGGACAGGCCGTCTTCGCCGTAGACGTCGGCGACGTCGATGAAGTTGCCGCCGGCGGCCAGGAAGGCGTCGCAGAGCGCGTGGGAGGTCGCCACGTCGCAACCGACCTGATGCATGAAGCTTTTCTCGTTGGCCTCGCCAAAAGTCATCGCGCCCAAACAAAGGGTCGAGACCTTGACGCCGGCCCGGCCGAGGTTGCGGTACTGCATGAAAACCCGCGCTGCCGCTGGGCAGTGGCTGCGTGCATAGCCCAGGCCGAGCAGGCCGGTCAAGCCGCGGTTGGCGCGGTGTGAAGATGCTGCACCTTTTCAGCGTTTTGCCCGGTCTGCGATCGCCGTAGATCGCCGGCCGCGCTGGCGCGTCGAAGCCAGCACCGACGCTACTTCGCGTAGTTGCTCGAATCCCCCGCAATCGGCTACCCTGCGCCGCGCAAGCCCAGGCCTGGTCGGTCGCCCGAACGACGCCCACCGAACGATTCCAAGGAGCACCATGAACCGCTTTACCTTTCAACGCTTTGCTGTAGTCGCCGCCCTGGCCGTGCCCGCGCTGCTGGCCGCGCCGCTGACCGCCAGCGCCAAAGAGATCGCCCCGTCGGCCAAGGCCTTCAACTTTGGCGGCGAGAAGACCAACCCCAACGTGCGCATGGCCCAGCTGGCTCTGGACGCCAAGGAAAACAAGCTGGCCG
The DNA here is from genome assembly GCA_037441385.1 of Myxococcales bacterium. GTDB lineage: Bacteria > Myxococcota_A > UBA9042 > UBA9042 > UBA9042 > SXRM01. Next base: position 43,754 of record JBBISH010000023.1, on the reverse strand, counting down.
CGGACCAGGCCCGCCAGGCGCTGAAGGCCGACTCCAAGAACTTGGAAGCCAAGCGGATCCTGGCGGTGGCGCTGTTCCGCGACGGCCAGGGCAAAGAAGCGCTGGCGGTGCTGGACCAGCTGGCCAAAGAGCAGCCGGGCGACGCCTGGGTGCAGCAGACCCGCGCCGCGATCCTGCTGGAAACGGGCGACAAGAAGGGCGCGCTGCAGGCGCTGGAAGACCTGTGCAAGCGCCCCGGCACGCCGGTGGTGGCGCACTACTTTGCCGCCAAGCTGCTGGACGAACAGCGCAAAGCCGGCGACAAGACGGTCGAGGCCCGGCAAAAGGCTCACATCGCCACGTTCTTGGCCGACAAGGCCAGCTGGGGTGCCGAGCAGGTGGACGACGCCGAGCGGATGCAGTTCGAGATCGAGTTCGGTGCCCTGGGCACCCAGTACTGGCAGGCGCGCACGGCCTACTTCCAGGCGTTCCAGAGCGGCGGCGATCAGTCGGCGATGCTGATGGCCAAAAGCGAGTCGCTGCTCAAGCAAGTGCTGGGCCAGAAAAGCGACTTCGAGCTGGGCCACGCGCTGCTGGGCATGTGCTACGCCTCGGTCAAGTCGCGCAACTACAACCTGGAGAACGCGGTCAGCGAGCTGAAGCGCGCGCCCAAGATCGCGGACGCCTGGTTCGCCATGGGCCGCGTCTACCGCGAGCTGGACAAGCTGGAGGACGCCGCCAAGGCTTTTGAGCAGGCGCTGAGCCTGGAACCCCGCTTCATCGAAGCCGGCTATCAGCTGGGCGTGGCCTACAAGCTGCAGAAGCGCCGCGACGACGCCGTGCGGGTCTTGGAGCAGGTGGTGCGTCTGCAGCCCGAGAGCGCCGCCGCCGCCCGCGCGCTGGCCGAGCTGCAAGTCCTGGCGCCGCAGTCGCAATTCGTCCTGGCCGCCAGCCAGCGCATCGACTCGCCGGCCGACGACAAGGTCTTCAACACCGAGCGGTACCGGGCGGGCGTGGTCGCGCTGGAGAACACCTGGCTGCAAGGCATCGAAGAGGGTACCGAGGTGGTGTGGCTGGAGAAGATCATGCGCAAGCTGATCGCCGCCAACGACCTGTCGGCGCGGGTGCCGTTCCGGGTCAAGCTGGGCAAGACCTCGATGATCAACTGCTTTGCCGCGCCCCATGGCGACATTTACGTGACGCGCGGGTTCCTGGACCACCTGAAGAAGACCTGGCCGGGCACGCCGCTGGACGAGAACAACTCGTACATGGCCGGCGTGATGGCCCACGAGATGGTGCACGTGATCCGCAACCACGTGGTCAACCGCGACTCGTTCCGCAAGGCCTTGCAGGCGGGCGGCACCGACCTGACCCCCGACCAGTTCCAGCTGACCACCCGGATGGGCGAGATCGAGGCCGACCGCGAGGGCCTGCTGTACATGCTGGCCGCCGGCTACAACCCCAACGCGATGGTCGAGTGGATGGAGCGCGCCGCCCGCGACATCGGCGACCCGCCGCCGGCCGTGGATCACCCCACCTTTGACGAGCGCGTGTCGTTCCTGCTGGACTTCTGGACCAACGAAGTGCGCTTTGCCTGGCAGGCCTTCGACACCGGCACCGAGGCCCTGGAGCAGGCCGCCAAGCTGGAGCAGAAGGACCTGGTCGCCGCGCGCAAGTCGTACGACGTGGCCATCGTGGAACTGGACCGCTACACCCGCTTCTTCCGCACCAGCAAAGAGGCGTGGAACAACCTGGCGATCGCCCAGGCCAAGATCGGCGTCATCGAACAGGGCGACAAGAGCCCGCTGAGCAAGTGGTACACGCCGCTGTCGATCGAGAAGACCGTGGCGCAGAAGCTGCCGCCGGTCAAGCGCCGCGGCGACAAGGTGGACGTGGTGTTCCTGGAGCGCGCCCGCGACAGCCTGAACAAGGCCATCGAGCTGGACCCCAAGTACGGCCGCGCGCTGATCAACCTGGCCGCGGTGCAGACCGGTCTGAAGGAATTCGAAGCCGCGCAGAAAACCCTGGTGCGGGCCCAGGAAGTGGGCGCCGACAAGGTGCTGGTGGCGACGGTGTCGGGCATCCTGGCGGCCGAGCAGGGCAAGTGGCAAGAGGCGGTGACGGCGTTCACGGCGGCGCGCAAGGCGAGCGGCGACCACCCGCGGGCGCTGTACTGCCTGGCGCTGGCGCTGCAGAACAAGGGCGACAGGGACGAAGCCAAGAAGGTGTACTCGGAATTCATCGCCAAGGAGCAGAAGGGCTCGCCTTGGGCGGCGATTGCGCAGGTGAACCTGAGCGGGCTGGGGATGTAGGACCAGACCGAGTGAGCTGAGATTGTTCTTGCTGACGGCCGCCCTGGGAGACTGGGGCGGCTGTTGGCTTTTTGGGGGCGGGTCTTGACTCGCGGGCCACGCGGGAGGGCTTGAGCCAAGTGCTTGATCTGAATAAATAACCGCGACCGTGAGGGAGCGGATACGCCTTGTAGATCACCGACTTTGACTGCGCTCGCGTGCCGTGCGGCTGGGGCCCCTATCTGTCCCCGAGTACCCGCGCCACTACTACGGCGATGGGGGCGACGGCGATATGGGCGCCTCGGCCTGACGGCCGATTGGGCTGCGACAGCGGCCGAACCAGCGTCCTGGTGGACGGCGGGGCTGCCTGCGGCCGCTGCGGCGTAGGACGCCGCCCTGCGGGTTCGCATCCCTGGCGCGGGACAAGTTGCTGCGCCGCAACTTGTCAAGCAATAGACTGACAAAAGGCGATTTCTTGGCGGTCGCCAAAACGATCTAGCCACAGGCCACGCATTCCGGCAACCTTCCGGCGGAAGGACGTTGACCTGTCCCAAGGTGCACCGTGTCCAAGCGCCACTTCCACCCCGACCTGCTGCGGGCCCGGCAAGCGCTGCGCCGCGTCCTGGACCAACGCTTTGCGCCGGGGTCGGTCACGTTTGACCGGCTGCTTTGGCTGGGCGGGGGCTTGTCGCGCAGCGGTTACCTGGCGCACTTGGAGGCCAGCCGGCCGCAAGGCGCATTGCTCGAGTCCGCGGTGGTGCTGGTGCCCAAGAGGGACGCCGACCACGACTATCCAGCGAGGGCCCGCCGTGAATTCGCCCTGTTGACGCGTTTGCAGGGCCTGGCACTGCCGTTTCGGGCGCCGAAACCGATTGGCCTGCTGGACGGCGGCGAGGGGCCGGTGGCCGTCTACAGCCAAGTGATAGGCTGGCCCGTGCAGCCGGTATCGGGCAAGCCACAGCCGGCCGAGCACCTGGAATTGCTGGCGCAAGTTGCCGCCGGCGTGCATGGGCTGCCCCTTGCAGACATCGCCAGCGAGTGGACCTGGTTCGGCGGCCAGCGCACCCGCCGCGCCCATGCCGAGGAAGCGCTGGCCGCGCTGCGTGAACTGGGGCGCCCCAGCGCGGACCTCGCGGCGGCGTGGGCGACTGAGCACCTGCCCGATGCCGTGCCAGGCCAGCGCGACTCCCTGCCCGCAGTGCTGCTGCACGGCGATTTGCTGGGGCAGAATGTGCTGCGCGACTTGTTTGGCAACGAGCCGCCTGGGCTTATCGACTGGGAATTCGCCAGCCTGGGCGACCCCGCCGCCGACCTGGCGGTGCTGACCCGCGGCCGGCGCCTGCCCTTTGGCCTGGCCGATGGCCTGGCGCAGCTGGTGTCGGCCTACCGCGCGGCGGGCGGGGCAGAGGTCACGGTGCCGCAGGTGCGCGTGCACGAATTGGCGATGCTGGCCGAACAGTTGCGCGCGTTGCAGCGGCGGGTTGGCCGGTCCGAGGCGGAGTTGGAGCAGAAGGGTGCGGAGTTTGACCGGGCGGTGCTGCGGGCGGTGGGGTGACGGGGTGGGCGTGGGCCGGCGTGGTGGGTGTGTGAAGGCCGGCGGCTGAAAGCCACGCCTGAGTTTGCGAAGCCCCACCGCGCAGCCGGCCTTGCGGCCAGCCAGCTGGTGCGGCTCACTTTTTAGCGGATCTTGAGCTTTTTCCGCAGCAGGTGGCGCAAGTGCGGCGCGCCGTCGGGGCTAGGCTGGAGCAGCAGGCGGCAGGTGGTCTCCACGTCGCCCTGGGCGCGGTGGGCGGTGCCGGCCGGGACGCGCAGGGCCTGGGCCAGTTCGGGGAGCGAGGTACTCCACAGCTGGGGATACAGGGTCTTCCACGGGATGCCGCGGCACGAGCAGCCCCAGGTCAGCGCGTCGCAGCTGGGCACGTGCTGGCGGATGAAGCCCTTGTCGAAACCGGAGTTGTGGGCCACCACGAGTTGGGCGCGGGCCAGGAGTTCGGCCAGGGCGCGGTCGTCGATGCGGTGGCCGCGCACCATCGCGTTGGTGATGCCATGCACGTAGGTGGCCTCGCGCGGGATCGGCCGGCCGGGGTCGTGCAGGCTGTGGTAGTGGCCGGGGAAATCGATGAACTGGCCGTCGGCGTCGACGAGGAGGAGCTGGACGAAGACTTCGACTACGCGGTCGTAGGACGGGGAGAGGCCGGTGGTTTCGGTGTCGAGGACGGCGATGGTGTAGGGTGGCGGCATCTTGCGGTTCCGGCTTGGGCTCCGGCTCGGGTTCGGGTTCGGGTTCGGGTCAAGGTTCAGGATCAGGATCAGGATCAGGATCAGGATCAGGATCAGGATCAGGATCAGGCCAAGAATGCGCTCAGCCGAGCAAGGCCGCAAGGCGGCAGACTTCCTTGCCAAGCCCGCCGCACGTGTGTATTATACACATCATGACGAGCGCCGCCCTCATCCTGGAAATGACCAAGGCCGGCTGGGTGCTGGACCGGGTGCGCGGTTCGCACCATGTATTCAAGCACGCCGAGCGGCCCGGCATCGTGGTGGTGCCACACCCCAAGAAGGAGCTGGGCAAGGGCCTGGTGGCGGCCATTCGGAAGCAAGCCGGCCTGACGGGCCAGGCCAGCGATACTGGGAAGGAGACGCTGTGAGATATCCCATCGCGATCGAGGCGGGCTCGGCCCAAACGGCTTGGGGCGTGGTCGTTCCGGACCTGCCCGGCTGCTTTTCGGCCGGCGACACGCTGGACGAAGCCGTCGGCAATGCCGAGGAGGCCGTTGCGGCTTGGATCGACGCCGCGCTCGACGCGGGCCAGACCGTGCCGGCACCGTCGCCCCTCAGCGAGATCGCCGCCCGCCCGGAATTTGCCGGCTGGACGCTGGCCCTTGTGCACGTGGACCCCGCGCTGCTCGACGACCACGTCGACCGGGTCAACATCACCCTGCCGCGGCGGATCCTGGCGCGACTCGATGCGCAGGCGCGGGCCGCCGGTCAGACTCGGTCGGGGTGGATTGCCGAACTGACTTTGGAGCGGTAGGTGAGGGTGAGCGGCGGCTGGGCGCGGGACCGTGCGGTGCGGGGTTGAACAGACTTGGCAGAAGGTCGCCCAAGTGGTTGATCTGGCTAAATAACCGCGACCGTGATGGAGCCGATACCCGTTGCAGATCCCCGACGTCGAATGCGCACGAGTCCGGTGCGGCTGGGGGCATTTGCGTGCGTCGAGCGCCCGCGCCACTACGACGGCGATGTGGGCGACAGTGACGTGGCTACGGCGGATATGGGCGCCTCGGCCTGACGGCCGATTGGGCTGCGACTTCCGGCGACGGGGGCTGCCGCTGAAACCGGGGCGACTGGCGCCGGAAGCGGCGTAGCACGCCGCCCTTCGGGTTCGCATCCCTGGCGCGGGACAAGTTGCGGCGCCGCAACTTGTCCTACAGTAGTCTGAACACACGGTATTTTTGGGTTCTGCACGCGTTGGATCAACCAGGTTTCAACCACAAGATCAGGGGCCGCAAGGGGGCGAACCTGGCACCACGGCGCCGAGTTTTGCTTGCACCGCCTGAAGGTCGAACCTAGACTCCAGGGCTGGAGGCCACATGTCCGACCTGCTGCAAGACGAGAAGATTGCCCAAGGGCTGGTCGAGCGCCTGCGCGCGGTCTTTGATGTGCAGCGCGCGGTGTGGTTTGGCTCGCGCGCCCAAGGTACCGGAAGTCCGGATAGCGACTGGGATTTGCTGGTGGTGGCGCCGACCGAGGAGTCGGCGATCCGTCGCACCGCGCGGGCCCTGCGCGCCACTGCCGACTGCCGGGTCGACTGCGAGGTGGTGGTGTTGACGCCGGCGGAGTACGCGCGGCTGCGCACTTGGCGCAGTAGCGTGGCGCACGCGGCGGAGGCTACGGGGCGGGTGATCTATGCGGCACCGTGAGGATCCCGAGGTTGCGGAATGGCTTGCGCGTGCGGCGGAGGACCAGTTGGTGGCGCCAAAGCTAGCCACCGCCCAACAGTGCGGCTGACAACTCCTTCTCAGACAATCCAAGTTTCTCGATTGGATACAAAGTGGTCGATGCCAGTTCACGCTTTCGCGAGAGCAAGGCATGCAGCTTTTGGTCAAATGTGGGGCGGTCGTCCACGGCAGTCAGCACGTAGACGTGGACATCGCGCTGCTGGCCCATGCGGTGCGCGCGGGCGATCGATTGGTCTTCGGGAGCTGGGTTGAAAAGCCTGGTCGGCAGAATCACGTGATTTGCCGAGGTGATATTCAGACCAACGCCACCTGCCTTTGGACTCAGGACTAGCGCTGGGCACCCGTGATGGGCAAATGCCTTCACCCGGCGAAGGCGCTCATCGGTGTCCACGGCGCCGTTGATCATGTAAGGCGCGGTGCCGTAGCGTTGCAGCAGCGCACGCGAAAGTCGTTCTTGCACATCAAGTTGTTCGGCAACGACGATGCTTCGCTCGCCCTTCCTCCAAGCCTCTTCAACAATTTCGAGGGTCTTTGCCAGCTTGGGCGCCAACACGTCGTCCGGGCCGCCGACCAGCGCAGGGTCAAAAAGGCACCTTTGTACCCAGTTGGCATACGCCAGGAAGATTCCTGGGCTACCTGTCGATTTCAATTCCGCTATCTTGGCGGCGATCATCGCACGCTGCTTGGCGGTGCAGGCCACCTCCACAACCTCGGTCGTCAATGCCGGCAGCCCCGGAATGTGATTTGCCTTGAGCCGTCTCAGGATAAACGGGCTCGTCCGCTTGGTGAGCCGAGCCAGGACCGTTTCACTATCGGCCCCGCGCATGATAGGAGCCTCGAATTCAGAGGCGAATTCGCGATAGCACCCCAGGAGCGAAGGCCGCACTAGGTCAAACAGGTTCCAGAGCTCGCCGAGGCCGTTTTCGACTGGCGTCCCCGATATGGCTACCCGGAACTTGGCCTTGAGGGCCTTGACTACGTGGGTGATCTGCGCCGTCTTGTTCTTGACCCGCTGCGCCTCGTCGCAGGCGACAACGCACCAAGGCACGCGGGCAAGCCACTCTTGGCCGCGCCGCAAGGCATCGTACGAAACAACCCAAACGGTGCCGGGTACGGCGTCGGCCGGGTCGAATTCAATTGCGCGTTCGATTACCCGCACGCGAAGACCAGGGGCAAACCGGGCTGCCTCGTCGGGCCATTGCGCGACAACCGCGGCCGGCGCCACGACCAAACTCGGGCCGTCGCCGCGGACCACGCTCAGAAGCGCAAGCATTTGCGCCGTCTTGCCCACGCCCATCTCGTCCGCGAGGATTGCTCCCGTGCCGGTCTGGTAGTGGGCGTACAGCCAGCGCAGGCCCAGTTCCTGGTGTTGTTTGAGTGGAATTGCGAACCACTCCGGCAGCAGCACCGGTGGCAGGCTCTGCGGTCCCTGGTCCACAGACTCGGCGTACTCAAGCTCATGAATGTTCTCGTAGATTTGGAGAACGGTCCGGAGTTGCGAAGCATGCACCCGGCCCGATGGGCAAGCGGCCTCAAGAGCGCGAAGCCGCTTGAACTCTGCCGCCGCGTCTTCGACGTGAACCCAGTCTGCACCCAGTTGAACGTACGACTCCCCCGCGGCCACTGCCTGTTCGACGCATTCTCGCCACGCCGCGCCCCTTAGGCGCGATGGACCAGGAGTAGACACGCCCGCTGAATCGGTTGGAGTATCGAGGTTCTCGAGCTCCGCGCCTGCCTCGACGCTAAACCAGTCAACGCCAGAGGGTTCAGCGCGAATGTACGGCCGCGAGCGGTAGACAGCCGGCAGCAGGCCCTTGACTCGCTTGGAAAAGTCATTCAGGTCGACGGCGTCGGCCTGTTCGCCCAAGATGGCTTCCGGATTCGCTATGAACCTGGGGACATCTTGGCCGCGCAGCACGCGGCGCCGTCCCTGGCGCATCGAGTCCCGTGCAGCCTGGCCGATGCGAATTCGCTTCCACTTGCCGCCGACTCTCTCGGTGACGTGGCCGCCGGCGGGCGCCAAGGTGGCAATCGCCTCCGGGTCCAGATGGTCAAGAGATGGGTCCGTCCAACTTGCCTCCAAGACTACTTGATCTGGCGTGCTGACTTCGGGCTCCAGACGCCAGTGTTCCACCTCGACCATCGAAGCCAGCGAATCTGGCAGCAGCCAATCGAACTCCTTGGCGCTTTTCGCGATGGCGAACAGTGCTTCCGTCCGGGCTTCGGGCTCGCGAATGTCCACAACAGAATCAACTAACTCCAGTGTTCTCAGCCACAACGCCGGCAATGCCCCGATGAGAGTCTCGTCAGCCCAGACGGTGCCATGGTCTCGCCGGAGCCGGCCATTCGGGTCGCAGTCCAAGCGGGCTTCGATGCGATAGCGCCCAAGCGACGGGGCGCCGAATTCGACAAGGCGGACTGTCGGCCGAACAACCGGAGGAAGACCAAGCAGGTCCGAACGTTCGGCATCCAACCCCTCCAAGACTGCCCACGGCACGACCACGAGCCCTGATGGCTCCAGCAGCTCGAATTCGCCAGCAAGAGCATCCAGTTGAGCTAGGTCAGCGAACTCGGAGTCGAGGAGCAACGAAGGCGAAAATTCTGCCTCAGCCAGCGGCAACCAGGCCTTGGCGGCGCAGTCTGTGGCTCCGGGCTTCTTCCAGGCCATGCCGTCGCGCGTCGAAATCCACTTCACTTTCGGGCTCCTGCAAACTGTATCAGTGCATCAACCGCCCGTGGATACCAGTTGCCACGGTGGTCTACCTTGTTCCAGGTCATGCAGGTCTCCCTGAACTTGTTGGAGCGCATCGGGCCCAGCGCGCGGTCGGCAAGCTCCTTCGACACGCGACCCTCGTCGAAAAACAGCAACGGTCCGGCATCCAGGAACTCAACGGCAAAGCGACCGTCGTCGAGTGTGAGCACTAGGCGGTCGCCGTGGGCACTGCGGTCGATGTAGTAGCCGAGTTGGTGCAGTCGCGATCGCTCACGCCGCCAGAAGTCCCCGCGCATACCGCGCCAGTTGTAGTCCTGATCTGCGTCTACCAAGAAGGCGTCGAACTCCGCGTCGGATTCCAGGCGCCGCAAGCGGGCGAAATCCGCGTCGCTCAGGCCAAGGGCAGCGGCGGTCAGCTTGCGCATGGACGCGCGGCCAACGGGGTCCAACTCGAGCCAGGCCTTGCGCACCTCTGCTCGAAACTGCTGGGCGACCCGCCCTTGCAGAAGCGCGTGGCAAGCTGATAGCAGCCGTCCGCCAATGCGCCGGATCTCTGCCAAATTCGGCGGGGTGCGGGACATGATCCGAGGAATGTCATGCGAATCGAGCCAATTCTGAAGCGGAGCCGGTGTCAGATTTGCTGGCGGAAACGTTTCCGCATACAACAGCAAAGATTGAGCAAGGGGTACCAGCAGTCTAGCCCGGAGGCCATGGTCGGCGAGCCAACTTGACCACTGCGCTGGCGGGACCAAAGCAACGAATCCCGACGGAGGGCCCCGGAACTCTTCGTGAAGGGCAACCCACTTGGCGAGCGCCAACTCGGCGGCGGTTAGGGACCCGTGTTGTGCGGCAATATTCAGCCACGGGACCCGTCTGGCCCCGGGCAACGCGGGATCCGTTAGGCCAAGAAGCCAATACTCGCCATCGGCGCCGACCTTCCGCAAATAGCGCTCAACGGCTGCCTCAGCCTGAATGCCGAACTTGGTGACCTGCGCAAGGGATCGGGCCAGCAATTCCGCATCGATGGCCTCGGCCTGGCCATGCTGGACACGACGAACCGCCGCGGCCACAGCGTCGGCAGGGACTGCCTGGGCCAGCGGCGCCTTGGGCGGCAAGTGCGCCCACCGCCTGGCAAGCTCGTGGTGAACCCGGGCTAGCTGTTCGAACGCCATGACGATTCCTGTCTATGTCCGGGTCAACTTGCCGGCCGTCTGTTCAAGCGACTTGGTGACGCGTTCGAGCTGCTTGACGGCCACCTCCAAATTCACAGTCGCGCTCGCGAGCAGTTCCACAGATTTCGCCAAGTGGCCGTCTATCCCCATTGTGAGGCTATCGAGCACGGCCTTGACCCGGCGCTGGAAGTCGTCGTTCGTCCTGCCAAAACCCGAGTTCATCTCGCCTGGCAGCTTCTGCACGGCGTCGGACGATTGGCGCAATGCAGACGCTGTAGTCTCGATGGCCCGCGATGCCGCGGCCATGCGCTGTTCCTGCTGCAGCGACTCGCGTTGCACGGCGCCGGCCATGTTCGTCAAGGCGTCGCGCCAGGTGGAAAACGCCGTGTGCAGATCCTTGATGCCGGACGACAGGGTTTCAGAAAGGTCCTCGGCCGACGTTGCGACAGAGTCGCCGGATCGCTCAACAAGATTCTGAAGTTGCTCGGCAACCTGAGCGCTGGCGTCACCCAGGCCAACTCGTGCTCGATCGACGACTTGAGCGACCGCCGACCCCATCTGCTCGGCAAATTCGCGAATCGCCTGCTGGGTGGTCGCGGCCTGGGTGGCCTGGCGCTCGGCCAGCAGGTCGATCGTGTGCTGCATGGCCAAGAGCCGGGCTTGCGCCTCGGCATCAGAGCGCGCAAGCACGCCTTCCAAATGCCTAGCGCTGGCGTCGAGCGCTGTCCGGACGTGCGCCGGGAGGGACTGCAACTGCTGGAGCGACTCCGCGACTGCCTGCGAGTTCCCCGCAAGTGCCTGCGCAGCCTGTTGTTGCCCCTCAGCGGCCCGGGCATTGCCCTCTTCACCTTGGCGCAGCAGCGCGTGGGTCGAGGTCACGATGCCATCCAACCCCTCAACAACGCCCTGGAGTTCGGGCATCACCGTGCGCAGACCGTCGAAGGCGGCACTCGCCAAGCGGAAACTGGACTGCTGTTCGACGGCGCTTTCGCGCATCGACTCACTCGACTCGCGCAGCGCACGCAAGTTGGTCGCCGACCAATCGTCCAGAGCCTGGACGACTTCAGTCAGCTTCTCCAGGGCAGCGTCGTAGTTGGCCCTGACTTGATCCGCAACGGCGTTGACTGCGGCCGAGGCCACTTCGTGCGCCGTCCCGTTGGACTGCTGGGCAATGCGCTGCAGGGAGTCGCTGAGGGCGGCAAGCGAGGGCTCCAACTGCTCGCGCAGGACGGGTGCCAGTTGCGTGGTCAGGCGCTGCGCCAGGTGCTCGGCGAGTCCACGATTGGTTTCGTCCATGCTGGCCATGCGGTCACCGGTGGACTCTGAGATCGCGTGGGTTGCTTTGGCCGTGCGGGCTAATTCTTGAAGAACGATGAGAAGTTGGCCGTGATGTTCTGATTGTTGTTGGAAGGCCCGCTCCTGCCAGCCGCCCAGTTGCGCCATCATCTCCCCGGCTTCTTGTTGGTGAGTCGCTTGTCGCGCGGCCTCCCATTCCGCGTCGAGCAGCGGCTCAACCTCGTCGAGCAGGCAGCGGCGCAGTGCTTCGAGCGTCTTGCGCCTTTCGAATCGGAGCCAGCCACCGCCTAGCATGAGGCCGAGGGCGAAGACGATGCCTACGAGGTTGGCGCCGAAGGCGTTTTGCAGAGGGTACAGGGCGTCGGCAATGGCCTTCTGCATTTTCTGTGAGTTCGATTCCGTCTGGCTACCGCCCGTCGACGTGCCTGGACTCGCCTTGTCGATAGGTATGCTGCCCACCGACTGGGTTTGCGAGCCCTTTGTGAGAGCATCGACAAGCTTCCCAGTACTCTCGCGTACCCCCATGAAAGTAAAGACGATACCAACCACGATCAGCGTGCCGACAAGGGTGGTATGCAGCCCTTCGTGCGCCAGTTTCTCGTGCTGAGCGAGCCACCACCCTTCGACATCAGGACGTTGTCCTCGCGACCGTTTGCGATTCACATCGGCCGTGAACTCTGACCACCACCGCACGTCCGCATGCGTATCGGCCAATTCCTCCCAGTTGCCTGCATCGGCAACTGCCGACGAGATGGCCTCGGCACCCCGCCGACCAGAGCGCACGCTACTGTGCGCAGCTGCTAGACTCAGGAGCCCAGCAATTCCGAAGCACCATGGAATGAACTCCGTTAGCTGCTCACGGATATCTCGTTCTCCGTCCCGACTAGAGGCCCCAGCGATTGCCTTCGCGCCTACCGCTTCTTTGGCTGGTGCCGGTCCAAGTACTGCCAGGGCAGCAACTGCGGCCAGACTCAAGACGGCTAGCGCGACCGCCAATAGCGAGGCAAGGCGTGATACTGCTTTCATGGAGCCATCCCTGGTGGCCGCATCGGGCGCGGCTCAAGAGCCTTGGTGCGCAAGAAGATCAGCACTTCGACCCGCCGATTCTGGCTAAGCGTAGAGTCTACCACACGTTTCTCTTCAGAATCGGGGCCTGCAAGTATGCGCTTTAGGTTGCCTTTATCGGCGCAAATCGCTGACGTGTCCACGCGAGGCTCTCGGTCAGCCCGGCCACTTGCCCCGAGGCGAAACTCCCGTTGGCGGAGTTGATCAACTGTAAGGTCCGAGACCATCTGGCGAAGTACCCAGTCTGCACGGTTCGTACTCAGTTCCCAGTTGGTCTTTGAGTCGTCTGGCAACGGCTGGCAGTCGGAATGGCCCACTACTTCGAGCCCGGCGCAACACCACGATGGCCTGTCGGTCGCTGCCTGGCAGCGTCGATTGGCGGACCGCGTCGCCAAACCTTGAAGCTTTGGCACAAACTCGCGCTTGCTTGGCGGTTCAGGCTCCTCCTTACCCTTCGCAAAACGGAGAGCGTTTTCAGAGAACGTGCAGACCAACGTGACTGGATGTCGGTGGTCCGGGTCAAGCTCAAGTTGCTTCTCCGAAAAAGACGCCACAAGCAACGGATTCAAGCTAAGCTGGGTCGCATCGGGCAACGTACATGCACCAGCAAGGCCTACCGGCTTGAGGTCGTCCCTCATCCCCTCGGCCGCGTCCCTTACTGCTTGCGCGCCGTTGCGGAGCCACTCGTCCTGTTTCGTCCTGAAGTCGGAATCGTCTTGCACCTTCCTAGCGTGAGCCGCGTTTCGGTCATCCTCTTGGGCAACATCCCGAGTCAACAACGCCGCAAACGCCAGCAGCACAAAGACAAACGCGGCCGACAGCACGTCGACATACGCCGGCCATACCTCGGTTTCACCGTGGGCGCTCGACGTGCTGTGGCGACGACGTCTGGACATGGCCCCGGACTCTACCCAAGAGCTGCCGGTGCGCCAAGGACGCATCGTGACGGAGAAGTCACGGCCGCCCTCGATGCCGAAACACCCAAGGCGCCACCGGCGCCGCCTCCGCCCACAACCCGACTTTCCCCTGCCGCGCCGCCTCCTCCGCCGCCCGCAACTCCCGATCTCTCGGCGCATACCGCTGATACCACCAAGCCCAACCCAGCTGCACCATCCGCGTGTTGACCGACTCACCCGCGACCCGCAGGACCGCCAGCCGCCGCCCGTACTTGTCGTCACCGCGGTCGTCGATTTCGACCTCGCGCCCCATAACCAGTTCCGCAAGCGCCGCCTTGGCCTCGCCACCGTGCTCCTGGCTCGACTCTGGAGCATCAATTCCCCACAGACGGATCTTGACCCTCTCACCGGCAACCAGCGCGGTCGCGGTGTCGCCATCGGCCACGGCCACCACCCGCGCGGCCTGGCTGGGCGGCGAGCGCAACACAAAGAACCCAACGACGGCGGCCAGGACCAGCGCCACCACGCCAGCCAGCCACCAGCGGCGACGCACGGTCGGCAGCGACGGGCTGGTCTTTGGGGGTTGCTGCATCTGGGCCGGTCTCCGCAACGTCGGTTCCTGCAGCCAGTACCGCCGCGCTACCACCAGGTCAAGCAGGCGCCGCGACATGGCTTAGGCAATCCGACACAGCTTGTCGCGTTCAAACACGGCTGGCCGGAGCTCGCTTCTCGGTATCCGCCGAGTCCGCGGTTCGGCACCGTGGCGGCACAACGACCGCGAGGAAGTTGCGGCGCCGCAACTTGTATCCCAACAGTCTAAAATCAATCCTATTTTTCACCAGATCGATCGCGCGCTATTTCCGTTCGCATCAGCGGTACGACCGCGCAGGGAGACAGCGCGGCCTCCCACAGCGCATCCGCCCCCCAGCCGACCTCCACGACCACCCCCTATCGCCTGCACCCAACCCCGCGAACCCCCTTGCCCATTCCGACAAATTCGGCCAAAATGCAAGCAGACTGCACTTTGGCCGAAACCCCATGCAACTTACTAGAACATTAGAAACAATTCTGTCGACCGGCGCTCACGGAGCCCCTGTCGTCCTCGTCACGGGTGCGCGACAAGTGGGCAAGTCGACGCTGCTGCACCGGGCCAGTGGCGGGAACCGGCAGGTCGTCACCCTCGACGACCCCAACCTGCTGCAGCTCGCTCGGCAGAATCCAGCCCAGTTTCTGCGCGAGTGGCAGCCACCGCTGACGATCGACGAATTCCAGTATGCGCCTGAACTGCTGCCGCACCTGAAGATGGCGGTGGATCGCGATGGCACTGCGGGGCAGTATTGGCTGTCGGGTTCTCAGCAGTTTCACTTGATGCGCCATGTGTCGGAGTCGCTCGCCGGGCGTGTGGCAATCTTTCCGCTGCTCGGTCTGTCGGTACGCGAGCGTCTGGGTCAGGGTCAGGGCGCGACGCCGTTCCTTCCGGGCCGCTCCGTGGCACCTCCGCCGCTCGGCGCACCGGCCGATGCCACGGCCCTCTACGAGCTGATTTGGCGCGGCAGTTTTCCGGCGCTGTGTGCCCGGCCCGAGCTGGACTGGGATCGCTTCTACGCCAGTTATGTGCAAACCTATCTGCAGCGCGATTTGCGGGATCTGGCCAGGGTGGGCGACGAGATGGCCTTCCTGCGGTTTCTGCGGGCCGTCGCCAGCCGCACAGCGCAACTTCTGAATCTGGCAAACCTTGCCCGCGATGCCGACGTGGCGCCCAACACCGCCAAGGCGTGGCTCTCGATCCTGGAGACGTCGGGACTCGTCACGTTGCTGCCGCCGTGGCACAGCAGCGCGACCAGTCGGCTGGTCAAGGCCCCCAAACTGCACATGCTCGACACGGGTCTGTGTGCCTGGCTGGGTGGGTGGAGCAGCCCGCAGACCCTGCAGCAGGGCGCGTTGGCGGGGGCCATCCTGGAGTCGTGGGCCGTGGGCGAGGTGCTGCGCAGCTGGTGGCACGCGGGCCGGTCGGTGCAGCTCTACCACGTGCGCGACAAAGACGGCCGCGAGCTGGACTTGGTGGTCCACCGCGACGGCACGCTGTATCCCATGGAGGTCAAGCGCTCGGCCACGCCGCTGGTGGCAGACCTGCGCGGGCTGGCGGCGCTGGCGAAGGGCGCTCAGCCGCTTGGTCATGCCTGTCTTTTGTGTTTGGTTCGCGCACCACTCGCTTTGGGGCCGGAGGCCACGGCAGTGCCGGTTGGCTGGGTGTAGGGCGCTGCTGCCGCAGACGCCAGAGGTCGGCGCGCACCGGCAAAACGACGGAAGTTGCGGCGCCGCAACTTGTCCACATCCAGTCAAACCTACGCAGGTTTCTTGCCGGCCTGTCGAAGTCGCGCACAGTTCATCGCTCGAAAACAGCCGTGCACGCACCCCCAACCACAGCCACCACCGCGCCCCTACCGCCCCACCAGCCCCGCGAGCACCTGGGCGCGCGCGCCCGCGTCACAGGCCGTCAAGGTCGCCAGATCCTTGACCAGCGCCGGCAGGTCCAAGGCCTCGGCCAGCCAACGCTCGACCAGTGCGGCCGGTACCGCGTTGGCAAAAGGCCCCGGTTGCAGCACCGACCACAGCCGCGCGGCCTGGTGGGCCAGAATGGCTTGCAGCTCGCCCAACGTCGGCGGGCGCCACACCGCGTCGCAGCCAGTATACACCAGCGAATACCCCCCGGCGCGCACCTGCCCGGCGCCCAGCGTGTGGCTGGCAAACGCCGCCAAGACCTCGCCCACCAGCGAACCGCGAAAATGGAACAGGCACGCCCCGCCCGACAGGGGCAGCACGGGCGCCTCCGTCGGGGCCAGGCCCAAGTAGTCGGCAAACGCCCGCGCCTGCGCCCCCGCTACCACCGGCCGGCCGCGCGGCGCAAAGATCGGCAGCGCTTGGCCCTTGGCGCCCAGTTGTACCCGCACGCGACCAGCGCCGGCCTGGGCCACCTTGTGGGTGCGGCCGCCAAAGGTCAGCTTGTCGCCCGGTTGCACCAGCGTGCCCCCTCCAACCTGACCCAGCACGGCCCCGGTGGCGTCGTCGACCACCTCCACGCCGGCCGGCTCCGACGCCAAGTTGCCATGCAGTTCGCCGCGCTCAAACAACCGCTCGCTCGCGTCGGTCACGCCGTAGCGCGCCTGTCCAAAGACCGCGTGCAGCCAACCCGTCGCCGCGGCCTGGTCCAGCAGGGCCTGCAGATCGGCGTCGGCATGGGCGGCAGCCAGCCAGCCCGGCAACCGCGCCCGCAGGGCCCGCACGGTCACGAAACGCTGGGGATTCTGGTACAGCAGCGACAGCGCCTGCTGCACGAGAATCGACGGCCGAAACGGCACCAGGTCGCCGTGCAGCTCACCGCGCTGGGCGCTCTGCAACAGAAACCGCTGCAGCTCCAGCAACCCCTCGCTGCGCCAGCCCAGCAACACCCGGCAACCGTCGCGGCGCCGCCGATTGCCACGGCCAATGCGCTGCAGGAAGGACTGCACGTCGGCGGGCGGATCGGCCAGGGCGATCAGGTCGATATCGCCAATATCGATGCCCAATTCCAGCGTAGTCGTGGCGACACACACCGCGCGGCCGGCGTCCAAGAAGGCCTGCTCGGTGCGCTCGCGCTCGGCCTTGCGCAGGCTGCCGTGGTGGGCAAACACGTTCTCGCCAAACGGCAACCGGCCGCGCAGGGCCACGGCGATGGCCTCCACGTCTTGGCGGCGGTTGACAAACACCAGGACTTTGCGGGCATTTTGGGCCACTGCGGAGTCGGCGAGCAACGGGGCAAAGGTCTCGGCGGCGCCAAAGCGGCCCAAGGTGGCGTGGATGGCCCGCTGACCCGGCACCCGCAGCACCTGTCCGTCGTGCAGATAGCGTTGGGCCACGGCGACCGGGTCGGCCAGCGTGGCCGAGAGTGCGACGACCTGCAGCGCCGGGGTGCCGTGGGGCGCGTGTTCTGCGGTCAGCTTGCGCAGGCGCGCCACCAGCACTGCCAGTTGGTCGCCGCGCGGACCGCCGTGCAGGCAGTGGATCTCGTCGAGCACCAGGGCCCGCAAGCCCACCAGCGCCTGGGGGTGGCGCACCAGCAGCGAATCGATCGACTCGGGTGTGGTCAGCAGCAGCAGCGGTGGCTTGTCGGCTACGCGCTCGCGATGGTCGGACGTGCGGCGGCCCAGCGTTGCGCCCAGCGCGGCCAAGGGCCCTTGCAGCCGGCGATACAGGTCGTTGACCAGCGCCCGCGTCGGCGACACCATTGCGATGGCCAACGGCGCCCACTTCTGGGTCAGCGCGCGTTCGAGCAACGGCGCGGCCACCGCTTCGGTCTTGCCGCCCGCGGTCGGTGCGCAGACCAGCACGTCGCCGCCACCCAGGATCACCGGGATCGCCGCGGCTTGCACCGGCAACACGTCACCATGGCGGGCAAAAAACGCCGGCCAACTCAGTGGCAAGTGGGCGCGGACGGCCAAGGCTTGGGAAAAGCGGGCGTGGCGGGCGGATCCAGGCGAGCCCAGGCTTTGGCCCGCCGGATCGCGGTCCGGCACGGAATCGGTGGGCGTGGCCATGGGTTCAGGCCCCCAGAATCTGGCCCAACTCGCTCAGCCATTCCGGTGCCAGCTCGGGCCGCAACCGCTGGATGTCCAAGTACTCCACCACCATGCGGATGGCGGCGCGCGGGTTGTGGATGGCGCCACGCTGGGCTCCGCGCGCCAGGTGCTGGGCGACCCGCTGCAGCGAGGCCGGCGACGGCGCGCAGCCGGGGTGCAACCGGTCGAAGAGCAGCGCCACCCGCACCACCAGGTCGCGGTAGTCGTCCGTCGTCAGCGGCCCCAGTTCGATCAGGTAGCGGTCCAGGTCCACGCACTGGCCCAGCGCCGTCAGCCCACCGGCCCCCGACGGCGTGATGCAAAACACGCACATCAGCGGCTGGCGCGCGGCGTGCTGCACCGGGACGTCGCGATGCACGCGGTGGCCGCCGCTGCGGATGGCGTCGGCGCGGAACTTGACCCCGCTCGGGCCCAGGGCCGCCAGCGCATAGCAGCGAAAAACGTTGTCGGCAAACTCGCGGTTGTGCTGGCTCAAGACGCTGTAGCGGTCGGCTTCGTCAAGCAAGAGCACCAGACCCGACCAGCCACACTCGCGCGCCAGCACCGCGATACCGCCAAGCAAGTAGGCATAGACATGGGCAAAAGTACGATAATCCGCCAGGGCGTACAGGTAGGGCGCGCCCAGCACCTGCCGCCGCAGCAGCTGATTCCAGTCCTGGTTGTCGCCGCTGGGGTGGCCCTCGATCCAGTCGAGCAGCGCCTGGAGCGTCTCACTGGGCGGCTGGTCGGCGAGATCGAGCTTGCTGAACAAGAACGCCACTGCGTCCAGGTACTTGTGGTAGCCCGGCAGTGTGCTGGACTTGGGCTTGCCGCGGGTCTGCACCAGGCGCTCGAACAGGGGCCGCAAACCTGGGCTATCGCCCTCGGCGTCGGGATAGCACAGGCCCTGAACTAGGGCGCGATACAGGCGTTTGGGCTGCGCCGGCGAGGCGTCGCCCGCCCCCAGCGTCGCGTTGGCCACCAAGAAGTTCTGGGCCAGCGCCGTCTCGCGCAGCCACTCGAGCAGGTGGGTCTTGCCGGTGCCGTAGTCGCCCATCACCACGCGAAACGCGCCGTATTGGTAGTCGCGCAAGCCGCGCAAGTCACTCCGCAACTGAGCCAGGACCGGCGCGCGGCCCACGGTATAGGCGTCGGCGTTGTCGTGTGGCACCACGCCCATCCGCAAGGCTTCCAGCAGGCGCATGTCCGACACGCGGGTGTCGCGGGGCGACTCGGCTGCGCTGGGCGAAGCGATCGACCCTGCGGCCTCGCGCGGCGACCCCGGCACGAACGGCACCAGCTCGGTGTAGAACACCCTCAGCGCGGGCCCCGGCTTGGCGTCGAAGTGCACCAACACCTCGCGGCCCAAGCGCATGCGCACGGTCCCTACGCCGTGGCGCGGGTGGCAGACGCGCAAGCCAGGGTTCATCGGGCGCCCTTCTGCGTGCGTAGGCCTCGCGCCCCGGAGAATGGCGTTGGACTAGACATCGCTGAAATCCTCGTCCTCTTCGCCAGTTTCAAGCTGCTCGAACTCGGTCTGGAGCCGCCGCCGCGCCGTGGCCGCCGTCAGCTTTGCGTCGGTGCCGGCCAGGCGCTGCTCGTCGAGCCAGCGGATCCAGGTCTTGACGAACAGGCGCCGGTGGGCGAATTCCAGCGCCGTGTCGGCCGTCGCCTGCGCCAGCGTCTGGGCATTGTCGCGCTGGGTGGCGGTCACAGGGCGCTGGTAGGCCACAGCGAATACATCGGCCAAGCGCAGGCCGATCTGCTCCAGCATGTCGCAGACGTCGATCTCCAGCGTCTCCAAGTCGATGAGCGGCGCCTTGGGGCTGCGCACGCTCATGGCCTGCAGCGGGTGGCCTATGCGCTGCTTCAGCGCCGGGTAATCCATCATCACCCGATTGGTAAACTCGGGCGTAACCGCGTAGACCATCATCGTCCCCGGCAGTTGCGACTTGCCGCACAGGTCGATGAGCTCGCGCAGGTTGTTCAAGGTCGCGTCGCGCACCCGGGTGCTGCCGGAAATCGACAGGGTTTTTTCGGCCTCGTCGAACAGCAGCACCGTGCCCTTGTAGTCCAGGTGGCGCACCAGCTGGACGAGCGATCGCAAGAGCGGCATGGCGCTGTCGCGGCTGGGCACCTCGAAGATGCCCAAGTGCTTGACGTCGGGCGCTTTGATCCCTTCGTGGGCCAGCAGCCAGGCCTCCAGCAGGTCGCACTCGTCTTGGTTGCCGTCCAAATGGGCGAGCATGAAGCGCTGAGCGACCTTGCGCAGCGACACGCGATCCACCGGCATCCGCGGCAGGGTCTGAGTGAGCCAGTCGCGCAGGCCCTCGTCGCCCCAGGCCTCCAACTGGCCATCCACAAAGGCGCGCAACACCTCGGGGATGCCGCGGACGGCGTCGTCCAGCTCGCCAGTCGGGTGAATCGCCAGCTCCTCGGCGACCTTGGCGTACACCCGCAGCGGCTCGTGGAACGGGCACTCGTTGGGCGATAGGTTGACCAGCGCCGCGAGGTAGCCGCGCTGCCAGGCCCGGTCGCGCAGGCAATACAAGAAGTGCGTCTTGCCGGCGCCGTAGGTGGCCTGCACCAGCTTGAAGGTCGAGCCACCGGCCTCGCCCAACTGCAAGTCCAGGTATTCGCGGTCAAGCACCCCCAGCAGCTCGCCGTTGCCCACGTTGACCCAGCCGATGCCGCGCTCGGGTGGAATGCCCGATTCGCCCATGCGCTCCAGGATCTTCAGGGCCAAACCGCGCGACGGCTGGCTGGACTCGGCGGGTGCGTGCATGGGGCCTCCGGCTACGCTGACTCGCCGCTGCGGGGCGCGACGAGTTGGAACGACAAGTATTTTTGCCCGCCCGCATCGTCTTCGACGACCAGCACTTTGTCGGCCTCGAACGCGGTGCCGCCGGTGGCGGTGGTCAGGCTCATGCGATAGCCGCCGACCAGTAGCTTGCCCGTGGCGCGCAACCGGGCGACATCGTGCGAAAACATCGCCTTGGTATAGGGTGCCGCGCTCTTGGCGTCGCCCGTGGCCAGCTTGGGCCGCAGCTCCAGCGCCACCTCGCGGTGCAGCTCGACCAGATCCACCCGCTCGCCAAAGCCCAGCTTGCGTTTGCCCAGCAGACCGCGGTAGGCCCGTTCCAGGGCAACGCCAAAATCCTCTAGCTTGGTGGCGGCCTTATCGAGTTCGGTGCTCGCCCGCCGGTAGGTCGCCGCCAGGCTGGCCGCCTGGGTGGTGGCGGTGGCGTTGGGCAAGTCGCACTGGGCATAGCGAAAGCGCACGGCGTCGGCCTTGAAGTCGACCACCAGCGTCAGCTTGCCGGCGCGGTATTCAAGCGGCGTATCGCTGATGCGCTTGGCCACCGCGCCTTGGGTGGCCAGCGCGTCTTGCAGGGTCTTGGCGAACTCGAAGCGCTGCAGCCGTTCCAACTCAGCCAACTGCTGGGCTACCTGCGGCTGCAACTCGGCGGTGGCGGTGCCGATTGCGCCCGCGGCGTCTTTCGCGGCATTCAGGGCCTTCTGCAGCGCGCGCAGGTCGCCGATGGCGCCAGTCTTGGCCGCAGTTGCGGATTTGGCGAGCCCGGTCATGGCTTTGGCGGTCGCCTTGGCCTGGGTGGCCACTGCGGCAAGGGCTGCTTCGGGCAAGGTCGGGTCGGCGGCGGGCATGGGCACACTCCGGCGTGAGGCGGCTGCGAGTGTAGCGGGTCCGGAGTGCCGCCGCGAGAGGTCGGCGCGCGTCAGTCGGCGCGCGTCAGCCGCGGGCACCAGGTCCAAGCTTGCATCGCCCCTTGTCACCGCAAAATCCCCAGGTCAAACTCAACCGCCACCGCAAGGAGTCGCCCATGCAAAACCTGCCAACCATCGATCGAGACCTCGCCTCCCAAGACGACGCCGGCATCCCACCGCCACTCGACCTCGCTACCCGCTGCGAGAGCTTCCTCGCCCGCGTCGAGACCATCCGCACCCAGCACCTGATCGCTGGCGTCCTCGCCCTGGGCCGCGCCGCCGTGGAAGAGCTGTACGCCGGGGATCTGGCCGCGACCCGCGACCGCTCGGCCGCCCAAGACGCGCCGCTGCGGCTGTTGCTGGAGCAACACGGCGACAGGCTGGCGTTTCTGGGTGTATCGCTCGACCAAGTCCGCGCCGCCATCCGCGCCTGGGACATCAACCTGTCGCTGCCGCGCGCCATCCAGGGCCAGCTGAGCCCCAGTCACCTCAAGGCCCTGGCGGTGGTGGGCTCGGTGGCCGACCGCGCCCAGCTGGCGGTGCGCGCCGTGGATCAGAGCTGGTCGCTGGACCGCACCGAGGTGGAGGTGAGCCAGTTCCGCCATGAGCATGGGCTCTTGGGCAAGGGCGGGCGACCGCCGCTGCACGCCACCGTCAAGCAGGCCGGCGCCGTGGGGCGGGCGGTCAAGGCGCTGGGCAAGAAGCCGCAGCTCAAGGGCCTGGACGACAAGGCCCGCACGCAGCTGCGCAAGGACTTGGAGGCGGCGCGGGCGGCGCTGGAGGCGTGGCTGGCGGCGCTGTAGGACGCCGAGGCCTACGCGGGGGGAGAAGTTGCGGCGCCGCAACTTGTTGGCAGCTATTCAAAACTAGGTCAGATTCTTCGTCGATGGATGGCGACAAGCTGAGTTTAAATCGGTATTACTGACCCCGGGGAGTCGGCACGCCGCCATGCCACTCAACCTACCCCACCGCCACCGCCACCACACCCAGCAGCGGCTCCGCCACCGCCTCCGCCGGCACGTCACCCGCCGCCGCCAGGCCCTACAGCGTCAGGTAGGCCTCCGCCTCGCCCAGCCAACACGCCTGCCACCTTCGCAACAAACCGCCGCAACTCCGGAACACGGCTCTGCAACGCCGCCAATTCAGCCCCGGGAAACCCCGCCGAACCTGCCCAGGCACGCTGGTAGTGGGGCGCTCCTGGGGCAATACCAAGGCCCAGCAGTTGCGCTTTGGGGTTGGTCACTTCCTCGACCGCCAGCTCTGGGGCCACCCTCGCCAACAGCCACGCATCCGTCGATGGCGCTGGCAGTGCCACCACGACCTGGGCCTTGCGCTGGCCAAGCCCAAGCCAGCGATGCACTTCGTCACAGAGCGCCAGCGCAGATGGGTAGGGGGCGAACTCAGCCAGACGAAGCACGTCTTGGTCCAGCTGCACCACCAGAACGGCGTAGGTTTCCAGGAGTCCTTCTGTACTGCCCCAGCGCAATCAAGACAGACACGCCCAGACCGTAACCTGCTCGCGTGCTGATGGCAATCCCGATCGAATTGGCCTTCGCAAGCGTCGACTGTTCTTGTAGTTCTGCGGGAATGTCCACGCCGCCCCCGGAAGTCAAGGGTCCGCTGTGCCGGCGGCGCCGCCCTTGACTGCTGGCGACGACGCGGCCCCCGCACTCCGCGCCACGCACCGCCCCAAGTTGCCGCGCCGCAACTCCCTCGACATCCATCGAACTATGCAGCTACTTTCCGTCCCTACCGCGCCAGGGTGCGTCCACTTGAGTCCGCGTCAGACTCCCAGCACGGCAAGCCCGTCGATGCCGCGAAAGTCGCGGTCGTGACTCACCAACGCGGCGCATCCGACGTGGAGCGCCGTCGCGGCCTGGAGGGCGTCGGGCAAGCGTAGCTGGTGCGCCACCCGCAAGCGGGCCGCCAGCATGGCGATCTCGGCATCGATCGGCACCAGCCGCCAGTGGTGGCCGTGGCACAGCGCCTGGCGGTAGCGCTCGGCCAGTGCCTCTTTGCCGGCGCGCAGGGGCCCGGCCACGACCTCCGCCACGGCGATCGGCGTCACCACTGCGCGCAGGCGACCTGCGGCCACCGCTTGAAACAGCGGCGCAAACCGCTCGGCCAGAGGATGGTCCTCGAACCAATAGATGAGCGGTGCGCTGTCGAACAGCACCTCGGCGCCCGCAGGGAGGAGGCTCAGGTCGAGGCTCAGGTCCATTCGTCGCG
The DNA here is from genome assembly GCA_037441385.1 of Myxococcales bacterium. Taxonomy (GTDB): domain Bacteria; phylum Myxococcota_A; class UBA9042; order UBA9042; family UBA9042; genus SXRM01. The sequence goes on along the minus strand of JBBISH010000023.1, from coordinate 19,830 downwards.
CATGGCCGCCACGGTCGCGGCCGGGTCGGCACCCCACAGGCCCTTGCCCGAGCCGCGCAAATCCGCGGGCGAGAGAGCCGCAGCGGGCGGTACGGCGCTGAGGGGCGCGATGGCAGCCCACGCTTCGCCCCGGCGCGTCACCACCGTCGTCTCGCCGCGGTGGGCGCGCTCCAGCAGGACCGCCAAGTTGGCTCGGGCTTCTTCGGCGCCGCAGTGTTCCATCGCCTACCTCCGAATCGAACTGTACGGTTCGTACAGCTTGCGGTCAAGGGTGCGGTTGGGGCCGTGGCCCGGCTGGAGGAGGCGCGTCGCGGCTTCATCCATGGTCAGGCAAGCCTGCAATAGTCCGGTACTTTTGTGTTCTTGACCTAGCCGTCCTTGCAGAAGGACGGCGTCATGATAGCCCGCCCCTTCAGCGGCTGGGCCACCCGAATTGGCCGGCATTGCCGTAGATTCTGCATGTGCCGCAGAATCGGACAGGGGGCGACCCCGGCTAACTGGACGATACAGCACCTGCATTTGCGTGGGAGGCAAGCGGTAAGGCAGGCAACTTCAACCCACCGCCGCCACCACCACACCCAGCAGCGGCTCCACCGCCTCGGCGGGCACCTCGCCGGCCGCAGCCAGCCCCTGCAGCGTCAAATAGGCTTCCGCCTCGCCCGGACGCACCGCCGCCAGCTGCCGGCCCTCGCCGTAGAGCCAGCCAATCATCGCCGGCGGATCAAAGGCCTCGCCGCGCCCAGCCCGGCCCGCCAGCGCCAAGCGCAGCGCGTCGGCCAGCAGGGTCGCCGCATCGCCGGCACAGTCGCTGGCCAAAAGCACCCGCGCCGACGTGACTTTGCGACGCGCCATCGCCAGCAGCGGCGACTCGCTCACCGCGGCCGGCTCTTCGCGGCGGTAGCGCTCTTCCACCTCGCCCGTGGCCGCCGCGCCGCCCATGCGCTGCAGACTGGCCCAGGTGCGCGGGTCCAGCACGGCCACCTCGGTCCGGCAGCGTTCGCCAATCGAGACGCCCACCTGCATCGCCTGATCCGTTAGCTGGTCGACGATGGCCACCACGCCGCTGCGGGCCACCAGCACCCGCTCCAGGGCCGCACCCAGCTCGCGCGTCAGCGCCTCGATGGCCTGCAGCACCGGCTCTACTCGCAGATCCGTGGGCACAAACTGACCTGTCATGGCCGAATCCGGCGCCGGCAGCCCAACTTCGGGTTCTGCGGGCTGCTCGGGCTGATCCAGCGGCTCCGGCAGCGGTTCTTCGGCAAGCGGCAGGTCCGGCGCTGCGGTCTCGACCAGCACTTCTTGATCCAGCAACTCCTGGCCCACCCCTTCTGCGCCCTGGGCCTGTTCGGGGTCAGCCGCGCCCTTGGGCCGCTCGCCCAGGTCGTCCAGCGTCGACAACGCCAGCGCAATCATCTTCTTGGAGATCCCCACCACCTCTTGGTCGCTGCCTTCCTCGATGGCCGCGGCAAATAGCTGGCGCTTGCCGGCGATCAGCTCGGCCACCCGCTCTTCGTAGCTGCCGGCGGCAATCAGCTTGATGACCAGCACGTTGCGGTTCTGCCTTAGGCGGTGGATGCGGGCGATGCGCTGGTCCAGCACGGCTGGATTCCACGGCAAATCCAAGACAATCAGCGCGCTCGCCACCTGCAGGTTCAGGCCGGTGGCGCCGGCATCAGTCGACAGGAACACCATGGTCGCCGGGTCCTGCTCGAACTGCTCGATCAGCTGTGGGCGGTGTTTGACCGGCACCCCGCCGTGCAGACTCACAAAACCCACGCCAAGCTGGTCCAACACGTCGCCGGCCATCTGCGTCATCAGTTCCCACTGGCTGAATACCACCACCTTGCGCCGCTCGCCTTGGCACAACGTCTCGATGAGCCGAGCGAATTCGTCGAGCTTGGGCGAGCCCTGGGTCTGCTTGTCCACCAGCCCGGCGGCGTTGCAGGCCATCCGCGCGGTTTGCAGGGCCGCCATCAGGCGGTTCTCTTCGTACTTGGTCAGCTTGCGCTTCTTGCTGATCGCCGCCAGCGTCCCCGCTTGGTGGACCGCGCTGTCGTGCAGCTCGCGTTGCCGCGCCGTCATGGGCACCCGCAATTCTTGGTCCGTGCGGGCCGGCAGCTGATCGGCGATGATGGCACGGTCGCGGCGCAGCATCACCGGCGCCAGGCGCTGGCGCAGCTCGCCCAGGTTGCGGTAGGTCAGCTCGCGGCCCTGGGGATCCGTCACCGAGAAATCGAGCTTGAAGCGCCACAGCGGCCCCAGCACGCGGTTGTCGATGCGCTGCATCAGGCTGTACAGCTCTTCCAGGCGGTTCTCCAGCGGCGTTCCCGACAGGGCAAACACATAGCGCGCCGGCAGCGCCTTGACCACCGACGCCGTGCGGGTGCGCCAGTTCTTGATGCGCTGCGCCTCGTCCAGCACCAGCACGTCGGTCGGGTACTTGTCGCACAAAAGGCTCTGATCGCTGCGGACTTGCTCGTAGTGCACCACCAGGAACGGGATCGCGCTGGCGTATAGGGCCTCGCGCTGCTTGGCGCCGCCGTCGACCACTTCGGCCTGATGGCCCGTGAATTTCAGCACCTCACTCTTCCAGTGCGCCTTGTTCGAGGTGGGCGCGACGACCAGCACCCGCCGCACCCCGGCATTTTGGATGAGCCAATGCGCCGCGGCGATGGCCTGTACCGTCTTGCCCAGGCCCATGTCGTCGGCCAGCAGCGCCCGGCCAGTCGCCGCCAAGAACGCCGCGCCTTGCACCTGGTAGGGCAGCAGCGGCAGTTTCATCCCCGGCAACATCCGACCGTGCTGCAGGATCTCGCTGTGGATCGCCGCCTGCCGGCGGGCATGCAGGGCGTCTTCGGCCAGGCGGCGGGCGTGCTGGGCGGCGTCTTCGCCCAGGGCCACCGCGGGCAGCCCGGCCACTTCGCTCTCCAGCGCGTACCACGCCTCGGGCAGCGCGCCGCGCAGGAACCCGCCCGCGTCAAAGTGCCGGTCCAGCAGCAACGTCAGGTCGCTAGGGCAGGCCGGCGGCCGCCGCACCCGCACCCTCGGCGCCTCGGGCACGTCCCAGGCCAGGTGCACCACCGCCACCGAGGACGGCCGCTGCTTGGCGCGGCGTTTGCGCAAGCGAATCAGCACCGCCTCGATGTGCTTGCAGGTGCCCAGGCGATTGTAAGCAAAGTCCGGGCAGGTACAGGTGTTCAGCCGCTCGCTGACCGAGCGAATCACCACCGTATACGGCCGCAGCGCCGCCGCCGACGACTTCGCCGACTTGGCCTCCCAAGTGCCAAACGCCGGGTCGCCCGAGACATGGGTGACGCTGACCTCGGTCCGGGCGGCCTGCACGCGCTCGGCCACCGCAGCCTCTGCGGCCGAAAGCACTTGCGCTTCGCTGACCTGCTGGCGAGCCATGTGCGCGAGCAGACTCGCCACGATGTGTGGACACCAGGGCTCGGCGTCCCAATCGCAGGTGCAGTCGAGCTGGGCCGCGCCGCCAGAATCCCGAGCGCCTTCCACGAGGTAGTGAGCGTCGCGCTCGTCGACCACCGTCGCCTGCAGAAACTCGCTGTCCGAGGCGAATTCGATGACGCGGTTGTCTTTGAAGGCCTGCAACCCGGCGCGCACCACCGCGGCCGAGGCGTGCTCGTGCAAAGCGTCGAAGTCGAACAGAAAGGCGTCAACCGGGTCGGCGGAGGTGGACATGCTGCGGCTCGCGGGGCGCCCGTGGCGGGCGCCGTGGAAGGCGGCGCAGCCTAGCGGGTTTTGGCGGTGGCGTCATCTGCGGTGGCGGCGATGGCGGCAGGCGGGCTGTGCGACCGCGCAGGTAGGCTAAGTGTGCACCACGCCTAAATAACCGCGACCGTGAGGGAGCGGATAGGTCGCGAAGATCCCCGGTCACGACACCGCTGGCGCCCTCTGCTGCCAGCGCCCCTACTCCCAAGTGCCCTGGAATCCGTCCAGGCACTGCTTCTTCAAGATGCCATCGGGGTCGCCGTCGGTGACCTTGTAGCAGTACTTGACGCGCGGACCATCGGCGCTCTGCGGCGGCAGCGTGCAGCAGCCCGGGGTGCCGCCCGAGCAGACCACGGTCGCCGAGTAGGTGCCCTCGTTGGTCTTGCAGACGCTGGCAAAAACCTTGGCCATGTCCATGCCGTCGACCGGGACGTCCCACTGCGACATGCAGACGCCGTCCTTGCCTGTGCACGAACCCGAGAAGGTGCGCTCCTTGGTGCCCGCGGCGGTGTCCGTGCTCGACTTGGTGTCGCTGCCCGAGTTTGTCGCGGTGTCGGCCGAGGTTCCGCCGCCGCCGCCGCCGCCACCACCAGCGCCACCACCGCCACCGCTGTTGCTGGTGCAGGCGACGCTGAGCGCGAGGAGGCAGGCGACGCTGCCAATGGCCAAATACTTCATGGGGTGGATCCTCCGGGCCTTTCTGTGCGAAGAGCCAGGTTTGCGAGAACAGACGCAGCTGAACGGTCCCTGCCGTGCGGCCTGGCCTCCCCTGCCGACCTCGCTGACCGGGCGCACAGGGGGCGTGTGCACACGAGCACATACCTGTTTGCGGGGGGTGGTCACGCAGGCGCGGCGAGTGCCGGGGGTCCAGTCGGTGCAGCCGTTGCTGATGGACGATGGCTACCTGACGTTGCGATTTCAAGACGGCACCTTCAAGACGCCGTTCTTGGACCGCTATGTCTCGGATGGCACCATCAAGATGTTCGCCTACTTGGTCCTGCTCTACGACCCAAAGCCCCACCCGCTGCTGTGCGTCGAGGAGCCCGAGAACCAGCTGTATCCCAAGCTCATGCGCGAGTTGGCCGAGGAATTTCGCCTGTATTCCCAGCGCGGCGGTCAGGTGCTGGTCTCGACCCACTGCCCGGACTTCCTCAATGCCTGCGCGGTCGGCGAGGTGTTGTGGTTGGCCAAGAAGGGCGGCTATACCCATGTTTGCCGCGCCAGCGACGATCCACAGATCAACGCCTACGTGGCCGACGGCGACCAGATGGGCTCACTTTGGAAGCAAGGCTTCTTCACGGGAGCCGACCCACAATGAAAGAGCTTGTGTTACCCTGAATTTCAACCGAAAATCGACACCGAGCCAAAGCTCCGGCACGCAGCGCCACAGGACCCCTTGGCCGGCAATTCACGCAGCCATCAAGGGCTGAAACTCCGACTCGGCCACCAGTGGCCCCTGCAGTTCGGCCAGGACTCGCCGCACCGCTTCCCCGCTTTGTGGCGAAGGATGAACGATCTCCACGCCCAGTACCTGCCCTTCGGCGTCCAGGTCCGCCAGAATCCCTGGCGCCGCTTCGACCGTGCGGGCCACCTTGGAGCCGGACGGCCGCGGCAAACGCAGATAGGCTGCGAAGGGCTTGCCGTGGCGATAGGAAATCTCAAGAAAAACAGAGCTCATGGATCACCCTAGCCCGGCCGATAGGCCGTAACGACCACGACGGTATGTTCGTCCAGGTCCGGCTCCACCACGACGACCCAGGCGCGTGCGTCAAGCTCGCAGCGGACGATGAATCGTCCTGGGTACACAGCAGGCCGGATCTCCCTTGGGGTTTGAAGCATGCGGCGCAACATCGCCTCGTTGAAGTCGCGGTCGTCCATGCGGGGCTCGACATGCACTGAGAGGACGAACTCCCGGTCGTACCAATCTGGCAGCTTGAGCCGCCTGCGACGCATCATCGGAAACCACGCAATCGCGACAACTTGCCGCGCTGGAGCTGGGCCGGAGCGGCACCCCACGGCAGGATACCTAGTTGGGCTTGTGCTCCGCAACAGGTCTGTGCGTGTGGGGTGTTGCCTGTGGGGGCGCGGCCGGCTACGCGGCACAGTAGGAATCCCACGGTAGTAACACACCTAAGTAACCGCGACCGTAAGGGAGCGGATAGATCGCGAAGATCCCCGATCTCGTTGCCACTTGCGTGCTGTGCCGACAGGAGCCCCTTCCCTGCACCGCGTTCCTAGACCGCTGCGGGTTCGACGCGGGCCCGCGGCGCAAGAAGTTGCGACGCCGCAACTTGTATCGCAAATCCACAGAACTACTAACATTTTGTGCGTGCTTGCGAGGAAAAGGCCCAGTTCACATCGGCATTACTGCTCCACGCCCAAGCCACTTGCCGGCCCTGGCGCCAGCCACGCCGACTCGCTAGACTGACGCCTGTGCCACCGAGCCCTGGCGGCGTGGCCCCGAGGAGCGACGATGACCAGTGCCCAACTCGAGCGTATTACCATCCAGGCCGGCAAGTGCGGCGGTCGCCCCTGCATTCGCGGACTGCGCATCCGCGTCAGCGACGTACTCGAACTCCTGGCCCACGGTGCGTCGGTCGGCGAAATCCTCAGCGACTACCCAGAACTGGAGGCTAACGACATCGCAGCTGCGCTGCATTACGCCGCCGCGCAGCTCGACCACGCGATCGTGTTGGCGGCCTAAGGTGCGGTTCTTGGTCGACGCCCAGCTGCCTGTAGCGCTCGCGCGTTGGCTAGTGGACCGTGGCGTCCGTGCCGAGCATGTGAGCGACCTGGGGCTTCGCGACGCCGACGACAGCACCATCTGGCGCGCGGCCATGACACGCGGCGCCGTGCTAGTCACCAAGGACGAGGACTTTGCGCTGCGCGCGGCTCAAGTCCGGGTCAGTCCCCAGATAGTCTGGTTGCGTTTGGGCAATTGCCGGCGCGGCGAACTTCTGCGGCAGCTTGATCAGGTCTGGCCGGCGGTCGAGAGCGCAGTGACCGCTGGTGAGCGCGTCGTCGAAGTGCGCCAGTAGATCGGTTTCAGGTTCTTGCGCGTTCCGCAGCATGTGGAACATGGCCCCTTTTGCGGAACATGGAACGCAAAGTCGGGGTGGCGGCGGGCACCAACCAGCCTTCAGGTCGACCTCCTCGACGTCCATGCTGGCACCGGGAAGCGATGCACAACCGACCGGGTGGTCACCAACCGCGGGCCATCCTTGACGGGATCATGGAAGAACCAGATGTTGTACTTCCACTGGTCCCGTCGCGTGTCGGCACCCATGTCCTCCCAACCCAGGTGTCGCGCCACGTAATGAGCGAGCTCCAACTTCGGCCCGCCAGGAACCTCCTTCTGCCACGGCGAAGCCGCTGCGCCGAGCAGCACGTCGGCCAAGCCAATGCCGGGCGTCAGCTTCGAGTCACACGCGCGCAACGTGGCCACGGGCACCGTCGAAAGCGCTTGATGCACCTGATTGTTCGCGACCTTGTGCATTACCTCGTCCGCCTTGCCGTACGAGAACGGCAGTGCGTCCACGCGGACGTGATAGCGCTTGTCCGCGGCGCCGGCGGAGAATTGCTTGATCTTCGTCGATAGCAGCATGGTGTAGTGCTTCTGCCGTGCGAGTTCATAGTCGCCATCGTGAAAGGCCGGGTCGACTTCCGCCTTGCGCACGATCAGGCAATGAAACATCAACCAGTTGTGCTTGAAGAACATGTCGACGAGCTCCTTGTACATGGACAGCTTCGCCGTGTTGACCTTGGTCCACTTGATCTCTTCGGCGCCGTAGGGGTGACGGCGGCGGATGTCGGCAATCAGCGCGGCAAATTGCCCGCGTCGTTGGCTGGGCATCCATAGCGAGCCGAAAGCGTAGCAGCGAGTTCCGTGGCTGCCCGACTCGTCGCAGAAGACGAGGTAGTTCCGGTATGGCGGATGAAGCTCAAGGCCGAGGTCTGGCTCGTCGTCGGCGCCTTCAAGAGTATCGGTCATGGGTTACGCCCCCCAGCAGACTGCACTGAGTCCCAGCAAGCGATCTACTACACTGGTCATCCGCTCGTCCATGGCTTGCTGCAAGACCGGGCCGCGACGGCGGGAAGACTAGAGTTGGGTGCACTGCACCATTCGCGTCAGACTCGCGCGCCTGGGTCTGTGGTCTTCCGTCGCCGTAATCTCGCCCGACCGCCACGCTGCTGGCCGGCGGCGACGTCATTGTGGGGCCATGCGGCGGCCGCAGCAGTGCATATGTCGGCGTTATCAACGTTGACACAAAGGAAGGGCAAGCGCCTCCGAAACCAACCACCGCAACGCTCACATCGCGTGCGCCAACCCGGGCCTTCCGGCCTCAGACAGCGGCTCGAAGCATGTGATCGACCCGCGTCAACGCCGATTCTCCGCTGAACCTCCAGTCAAGACGCCGGCCTAGCCACTGCTCCGGCGCGCAGCGCGTTGCGGCGCCGCAACAAGTACCCCACCTGCCTAGGACTACACGCGATCTTGCCCGCGCTGACGACGAATACGTCCAGTTTCCGCCAGCAATACCGCTGCCGAACCACCGCGCACCGCTGCCCTACACGCCCCGCCAATACACCTTGCCGTCCATGTCCTTGCTGCTCGCCACCAACCCCTTGGCCCGCAAGTGCAGCAGCGCCGCCGCCAGCGCCTGCCGACTGTGCTGGTCGGGCCGCTCCTGCCAGGCGTGCAGGTCGGCCACGCTGCATTCCTGCTCGGGATACTGCCGCAACACCCCAAGCACAAAGGCGGCCGCCGGCGGCTCGGGCTTGGCTGCGGGCACTTTGCGCGGCGTGTCGGCAACTTGCTGCGCTGGAGTCGCCGGCGGCACTACAGGTTCTCCCTGGACGCGAAGTACCTTGCCTTTGGCCGGCTTGGCTCGGCTTGCCTTGGACTTGGCCACAGGCTTGGGCGGCAGCACGATCCGCCGCATGGCCGGTACAACCGTCGGCTCGGCCACGGCCACCGGCAGCGGCGCCACGCCAGCCTCCATATCCAAACCAAACACATCGCCCAAGTCCGCGTCGCCCCAATCGGTCTCGGCCGCCGCCCCGGCCAGCGCCGGCACCGCCACCTGACTCAGCAATTCCGTCTGATCGACCTGCCGCAGCACGAACAGCAGCTCGGGCGCCTGGTCCAGCCGACTGCCCACGCCGTACAGCACCGCCGCTACGTGCTTGCACAAGCTGGCGTAATCCGGGCAGCTGCACGAAAACGTCAGCTCGCGCGCCTGCGGCAACAGGCCCTGGCTGGGGTGACACAGCCGCGCCAGCACGCCCTTGGCCAGCTTGCCTTGCAGCAGCTCGACCAGCGAGTCGATCTGGCCCACGCAGTCGCTGGCCAGCGCCGCCCACCGCTCGGCGGGCAACGGCGCGACCTGCACCGCCACCTTGTAGAGCTCGGAGCCGCTCACCAGCGCCCGCACCTGGCCCGGCTGGATCTGCAGATCGACCACCGAGCCGTTGCGCACATAAGTCCGGCCGCGCGGCAGGCGGTTGGCATAATCGCAGTGCTTTTCAAGCTGTTCGCACCAGGCCTTGCCCCAAAACGTGGTGGCGATGGCGCGGCCGGCAACGACCACCGGCGCGACCACCTGGCCCTTCTTGGCGAGTTTCTGCACCTCTTTCTGGGCGTTTTGGCGGCGCTCGGCCACCGACACGTAGGGCTTCCACATCGACCCGTAGCTGCTCCAGCGAGCCATCGCGACCTCCTACTCTTCGTCCAGCGCCGCTAGATCCAAGCGCACCAGCCGCAGCAGCTCGCTGTCCGACAGCTCGGTCAGCGCCGCCTCGCCGCCGCCCTGCAACACCTCGGTCGCCAGGCTGCGTTTGTCGCGGATCATCTGGTCGATCTGCTCTTCGACCGTGCCGCGGCAGACGAATTTGTGCACGAGCACGTTCTTCTTCTGGCCGATGCGAAAGGCGCGATCGGTAGCCTGGTCTTCTACGGCCGGGTTCCACCAGCGGTCAAAGTGGACCACGTGCGCGGCGGCGGTCAGGTTCAGGCCCGTGCCGCCGGCCTTGAGCGACAGCACGAAGAACGGCGTGTCGGGATCCTGCTGAAAACGCTGGACCAGCGCGGCCCGCTCGCGGATCGGCGTGTCGCCGTGCAGCACCAGCCCCGCGCGACCAAACACCTGGCCCAGCAGCGCCTGCAGGGGCGCGGTGGTCTCGCGAAACTGAGTAAACACCAGCATCTTCTCTTGGCGCCCGGCCACCACCTCGGCGATCTCGCGCAGCCGGGCGAACTTGCCGCTGTGCTCGGCCTGCCAGCCGCCGTCGCCCAGATACTGCGACGGATGATTGCAGATCTGCTTGAAGCGCATCAGGAAGCTGAGCACCAGCCCGCGCCGCTGCATCGCCCCGCCGTCGTCGGCATTGGCCGCGAGTTGTTCAGCCAGCTGAGTCACCGCCGCTTGGTACAGCGCCACCTGCAGCTTGCTCAGGCCGCAATACGCCTGCAGCTCGGTCTTGTCGGGCAGGTCGGCGATGACGGCCTTGTCGGTCTTCTTGCGCCGCAGCAGGTAGGGCTGCACCAACTTGCGCAGCGGGCCGTAGCCCTGGCCGCTGTTCTCGATGGCCTTGCAGTGCTTGGCGAACTGCGCCGACGTGCCCAGCAGCCCCGGGTTCAAGAAGTCCATGAGCGACCACAGATCGCCCAGGCGATTCTCGACCGGGGTGCCGGTCATGGCGATGCGGGCCTGGCACTGCAGGTGCTTGACGGCGCGGGTCTGGCGCGCCCCGGGGTTCTTGATGGCCTGCGCCTCGTCCAAGATCGCCAGACGCCACTGGAATTGCTGCAGGCGCTCGTCGCGGAGCAGCGTGCCGTAGGTGGTGAGCACCAGGTCGGGCGCGGTTTCGGGCCGCCAACTCTGGGTCGGCGCGGCCGAGCTATGGGCCACCTGCACCGCCAGCTCGGGGGCGAAACGCTGCGCCTCGGCCAGCCAATTGCCCAGCAGCGACGCCGGCAGCACCACCAGCGCCGGCCCACCGCGGCCCGTGCGCTGCAGCGTGCGCAACAACGCCAGCACCTGCAGGGTCTTGCCCAGGCCCATGTCGTCGGCCAGGCACGCGCCCAGGCCCAGGCGCACCAGCAGATGCAGCCAGGCCGTGCCCGCCGCTTGGTAGGGCCGCAGTCGCGCCGCCAGCTCGGGACCGGGATCCGCTGCCGCCAGCCGGCCTTGCGGGTCGCGCAGCTCGCCCAGCAGCTCGGCCAGCCACGGGCCGGCGTGGACCTCGCGCCACTGCGCCGCCGTCTCGCTCAAGGGTGCGGCACCTGGCTCGGCGCCCGCCAGCAGCCGCAACGCCTCGGCAAAACTCAAACCACCTTGCTCGGCGCGGGCTTGCGCGGCCTGGTAGTGGTCCAGGGCGGCCTGAATGCGCGCCCGATCGACCTCGACCCACTGGCCGCGCAGCAGCTGCAGGCCGTCGACACCCGCCAAGAGTTGCTGCAGCTCCTGGGGGCTCAGGGGCTGGCCGTCCAGGGTCACCGCCAGCCGAAAATCCAGCAGCGTCTTGGCGTTGAGCCCTTCGCCCGGCGCTGAGCCAATCTCGACCGACACCTGCGGCCGCGCCGGTCGCCCGCGCTGCCAGGCCTGCGGCATCCGCACCACCAGCCCGGCGGCCTCCAACGTCGGCACCTCGCGCAGCAGGGCCATGGCCTGCTCGGCCGACCAGCGCACCGGGGCGTACAGCTGACCCTCGGCAATTTTCGCGGCCAACCAAGGACTTTGCTCGGCCGCGCGCTGCAGCGGCGCCAGGACGGCCAACAGGGCCTGCGCGTTGCCGGCGGTCGACGCCTCGCGCATCAACTTGCCCAGCGGCTGGTGCTGCGGCCGCGCCGCCGCCGAGAGGCGGGTGGTATAGGTGGCCAAGAACGCGAACGGCGTGGCGGGATCCTGTTTGTACTCGGCCAGGTTCAGGTGGACCCGCCCCACCGCGTGCCACGAGCCGTGCTGCCGCGCCAGCCAGCCCTGCGGGTCCCCCTGGCTCAAGCTGGCCAGCGCGCCGTCTAGGTCGCGCCACAGCCGGGAAAGTGCGTCGGCGTCGGCATATTCGGCGCCCGCCATCGGCGGCAGGGTCAGCAGCAGCTCGGCCAGCTCGGTGGCCAACAGGGGCACCGGGCGCGCGCCGTCGTCGGCCAGGTCGGGCAGGTGCCGCAGCGCGGTCAGATAGCGCACCGCCAAATCGCGCCAGAACGCCCAGATCGGCGGCAGCGGGGTGGCCACTTCGGCGGCTCCCAAAGTCAGCAGCCCCGAGGCGGGCCCCTGGGCAAAGGCAGCGGCCAAACGCTCGCTCAAGCCGGCGTCGAGCGGTGGAGCATCGCTCGCGTCGCGGACGTGCAGGTGGCCAGTGGGGAGGAAGATGGGGACGAGGGCCACGGCGCTGCCTTGGGCGAAGACGGCGCGCAAGTTGGCACGGGTGATGCGGGTTGGCAAGGGCCGGGTGGCGGCGCGTCTGGGTGGGTGGGCGCGGACGGGGAGGAAGTTGCGACGTCGCAACTTGTCCACACCTGCCCAAGACGACGCATGATTTCTGGCCAGACGTGTTCCTTCTGCTGAGTTTGCGCAGCCCTTATTCGGCCAACCAAACCTGCCGCACCCGCTCCGCCGCCAGCGCCGGCTCGGCCAGCACCTCCGCCGCCGTCAGCCGCAGCACCGCCCAGCCCTTGGCCGCCAGCGCTGCATCGCGCAGCAGGTCGCGCCGCCACGCCGCCGCCCCCAGCTGGTGCCACGGCGCGCCATCCACTTCCACCGCCAGGCGTTTTTCGCCTTCGCACAGCGCCAGGTCCAGCCGATAAGGCGGCACCGCAAACTGCGCCATCACCGGCAGCGACAGTTCGCGCAAGGCCGCCAACAGCGCTGCTTCGGCCGGGCTGTCGGTCTCGGCCAGGGTCGCTGCCGCTGCAGCTTGAGCCGCCGCCGCCGGATCCAGGCTCCACTCGGCCAGCGCCCGCAAGTGGGCAATGTCGCCGTAGCGGGCGGCCGCGCGGTCACCGAACACGTGCAGCACTGCCTTGGCGCGGGTAACCGCCACGTTGAGCAGGTGACCGTTGTCGGCCAAGAAGCGCCGCGCACCTTCGGGCATGTTGCGGCCGACGCAGGGCGAGAACACCACTACGTCGCGCTCGTCGCCCTGCAGCCCGTGGGCGGTGTCGACCACCACGCTGCAGCGCTGCAGCTCGCGCCCGTCCAGGCGCGCCGCCAGCAGAGCGCGGATGCGGTTCGCCTGGGCGCGAAACGGCGCCACCACCCCCACCGAGCCGGCAAAGGCCTGCTGTTTGACCAGCTTGACCACCCACGCCGCCACCGCCTCGGCCTCTTCGGGCGCCAGGCAGCCGCCATCGGGCGGGCGCTTCAGGCGGCTCTCGACCTCGGTCCACAACAGGCCCGGGCGCTGCTCGTCCGGCACCACCAGCTGCGCCAAATCGGTGCCGATGGCCAGCCGACCGCCGTAGAATTGTTGGTTGGCAAAGCCGATGATCTCGGGGTGGCTGCGAAAATGCTGGCGCAGCGTGTGCACCTGCCCGGGCTCGGCCCAGGTCGAGGCCAGGTCGAACAGCGAGTTCAGGCTGTAGGAAAACGGCTGATCGGCCGCCGCCACCAGGCCGTGGCGCTGCTGCAAGAGCTGGTCGGCGTGGCGCGCCATCCCTGCAATGTGGCGCAGCTGCTGCGGGTCGCCGATGATCACCGCCCGCTTGGCGCGATAGAGCAGCGGGATCGCCGAGGCGATGTCGCACTGGCTGGCCTCGTCCAAGATGACCAGGTCGAACAGCCCCGGCACCAGCGGCAGCGACGAACGCGCCGACAGGTTGGTCACGCACCACAGCGGCAGCACCGCGCTGACTTGGGCAAACAGCCGCTCCAGGTCCTGCTGCAGCGAAGCAAAGGTGCCGCCGCCGAGTTCGTCGCCCGACAACCGCTCCAGGGTCGCGCGGTACTGGCCGATGGCCCGCCGCGCCGGTCCGTCCAGCTGATCGGGCAAGGTCGCCAGCGCCGCCCGCAGGAACTGCCGCTGCACCTGCTGCAACTGCCCTTGCAGACTAGCCAACTTGGTCACGGCCAGCGATCGGTCGGGAAGCGTCGCCGCCGGCTCGGTGCGGCCCAGCACCCGCCGCAGCCAGGTCCCCGCGGTCGGGTCGCTGGGCGCAGCCTGGGCCAGCGCGGCCGTTTGCAGCTGGGCAAACACCTCGGCGTGCTGCAGCCCCAGCTGGCGCAGCTGTTCTGCAAGGTTGGCGCGAGCTTGGCGCTCGGCGTCGCTGGGCCGCTCGGTCAGCAGCGCGTGCAGCAGCTCGATGAGGCCCTGGCGCAGGTCGCGCTCGCCGGCTTTGCGACCGGCGCGCACCGCCAGCTGCCGCCCCAGCACCGCGCGCAGGCGCTCTTCGACCACGTCGACGGCGTGGTGATTGCGGCTGGCAAACAGCACCCGCTGGCCACGCTGCCAGGCCTCGGCCAGGATCGCCACCACCACCTGCGACTTGCCGGTGCCAGGCGGCCCGGTGATGACCGTCAGGGGCGCGTGCTGGGCCGCGCGGACCGCCTCGGACTGGTCGGGGCCCAGCGGCAGCGCTGGCCAGAAGTCGTCGCGGGTTTCGGCCGGCAGAACGGCAGGGCCATCGGCGAGCCAAGGCGCCAGGGCAGTGCCGCGCAGCAGGTCGGGGGTGGCCGATCGCTGTAGGCGTTCCAACTCGATGGCCAAACCGCGCGTCCACGCTGGACGGTCGCCGGCCACCAGGACCGCCTGGGTCAGCCAGCCCGCCGCTGCCAAGTCAGCCTCGCCCAAGGGCATGGCCGGCCAGGGCGCCGCTTCGCTGGGGGCGTCCACGGGCTGCGGGCCGGGCAAGTAGCGGCTCAGAGTCGCCAGCAGCCGGGCCGGCGGCGGCGGGACCTCGCAGTCGACCAGCCCCAGGCCCGAAAACAGGCTCCGTCGCTCTTCGACCGAGGGCGCCAGCGCGTCGAGGGCCTGGGCGTTGAAAAACGGCCAGTCGCCGTCGCGCCGCAGCAGCAGGTGGCGGCCGTCTTCGACCCACTGCAGCGGGTAAAGCAGCAGCGGCCACAGGGTCTTGCCACCGCCACGCGGCGCGGACTTGCCGTCGTGCCAGCAAGGCAGGCCCACAAAGACCCGCGAGCTATGGCGTTCTTTGCGGGCCAACCGCGCCAGGGCCTCGCCCGGTCCCGCCAGCGGCAGGCGCACAGGGTCCTGCGGGTCACCCACCACCAGCCGCAGCGCGTCGGCGCCATCCAGCGGCAGCCACACCTTACCCAGGTCGGCGAACGGGCAGCGGGCGTCAAAGCTGGCGTCTTCGCGCACGCAATCGAGCCAGTAGCCCAGCAGCTGTGGCCAGCGGGCGGCCAGGGGCGACGGGGCGACGGGCGCGGCGGAGGACTGGGGCACGGTCACGGCGGCGGGTCCAGGAGCGGCGGTGAAAGGGCCGGGGCGAGGATAGCCGAGGCGCCGGGCGGGGTCCAATGTGGGGCTGGGGCAGTGCCGAGTTGGCCGGCGAGGCGAGGAAGTTGTGGCGCCGCAACAAGTCCGCAGGCAGCCAAGACTACAAGTAATTTTTGCCGGTCATCCGACTTCGCGTGCAGTTTGCGTCAGCGATACAGGCCCGCAGGGAGGTGGCGCGACGTAGCGCCGCCTGCGCCGGGGCCAAGCACCCGGTGTCCCGGCCAGATCCACGTGCCCCGGCGCCCGTAGCGCGACGGGCCGGCGCAGGAGCCTGGAATTCGTAGCGAGATCGATCTCCGCCGGCCCGGGACGCCCAAAGGCCGACCATGCCGCCGCACCTACGCCACCAGCACCAGCTTGCCCACCACCTTGCCCTGGCGCGAGAGCGCGTGGGCCCGCTCGGCCTCGACCAGCGGGATGCGCTCTTGCAGGTGGACCCGCAGCGAGCCGTCGGCCAGCGCGTCGACCAATGGCTGCAGCCGCTCCGTGGTCGCCCGCGTCAGCACGGTGTGCGAGCGGCCCGGCACCAGAACCCGCCAGAAATCCATACCTTTAGGCACCACCAGCACGTGAGCGCCGTCCTTGGCCAGCCAACTCAGACACAGGGGCGCCGGGTAGCTCGCCGTGCCCACGCCGTCGACGACGATGTCCCACGGCCCTGCCGCGGCGATGCGCTCGCGCCAGCCATCCTGGGTGTAGTCCACCGCCGTAGCCCCCAACTCTTCGACCAGCTTGACGTTCCGCGCCGAGCACACCCCGAACACCGTCGCCCCGGCCGCGTGCGCCAGCTGCAGCGCGATGTGGCCGACGCCGCCTGAAGCCCCCAGAATCAAGACCTTCTTCGACGCCCGCTCGCGCAGTTTACCCACCTCGAACAGCGCAATCGCCGCCGTACCCGCCGCCACCGGCAGGCAGGCCGCCTGCGCCAGGTCCACACCCGCCGGGATCTTGGCCAGTTGGTCGGCCCGCACCTGCACATGGCTCGCGTAGCTGCCGTGCTGACCGCGCGAGAAGTTGGTGCCGCCCACCACCTGGTCGCCCACGGCCAGGTCGCGAACCTGGGCGCCCACCGCCTCGACTTCGCCGGCAAAATCGATGCCCGGCACCAGCGGCCCGCGCGGCCCAAGCAGCCGCTGCAGCACGCCCAGCAGGTCGCCGTCGCGCATCTTCCAATCCACTGGGTTGACGCCGGCCGCCGCCACCCGCACGCGCACATCGCTCGGCCCCAGGGCCGGCAGGGGCAAGTCGCGCCACGCCAAGGGCTGGTTGCCAGACAAAGAAACGAGCGCGCGCATGGGTCCTCTTGGGTGTTTTTTGTTTGCAGATCATGGATCTGACACAAGGGTGCTTGGTGTCAGACCGCCTGTCAAACCGGGCTCGGTACCCGCCCGGAACGATTGAGAACGCTGGCCACGGCCGACTTCATCCCCTACACTGCCGGCGTGACGACGCCCCTGCCGCACCTAGCCGCCCTGAGCGAGACCGAGCTGCTCGAGCTGCTGCACGGTCGGGATCCCAGCGCCAGCGCGGCCGACGCCCGCCGTCTGCTGGCCAGCCACTTTGCCAGGCCCGAAGTGCCCGGCGAGACGCCCCGGCCGGTGCGCCGCAACCTGCGCCAGGCCTGCGCCGAGCTGACCCGCCGCGACACCCTGCAAGTCGTCGACCGCACGACGGATCCCAATGACGGCTTCGTCAAGTACCTGCTCCGCTCGCCCGACGGCGCGCTCCACGAAGCGGTGCGCATCCCGCTGCTGGCCCAGGGCTGCTTTACGGTGTGCCTCTCGTCGCAAGTCGGCTGCGCGATGGGCTGTACATTTTGCGCAACCGGTCGCCTGGGGCTGCAGCGCCACCTCCAGGCCTGGGAGATCGTCGAGGCTTTTCGCATCGTCCGCAGCGAGGCCCCGGGGCGCGTCTCAGGCGCGGTGTTCATGGGCCAGGGCGAGCCGTTCCACAACTACGACGAGGTAATGCGCGCTGCTCAGGCCATCGCCCAGCCGTACACGGGGCGCATCGCCGCGGCCGCGATCTCGATCTCCACGGTGGGGCTGGTGCCGCAGATGCTCCGTTTCGCGGCCGAAAAGCGGCCCTATCGGCTGGTGGTGTCGCTGACCTCGGCCCTGGAGGCCAAGCGCGCCCAGCTGCTGCCGATTACCCATAAGTACGGTCTCGCCGAGTTGGCCGCGGCCCTGCGCACGGTGCATGCCGCCACGGGTCAGCGCCTGACGGTGGCGTGGGTGGTGATGGGCGGCGTGAACACGGGCGACGACGAAGTGCACGCCCTGCAACGGTTCTTGGGCGACCTGCCGGTGCGGATCAACCTTATCGACGTCAACGACGCCCGCGAGGACGGCTACGCGCGCGCCGAACCGGAAGAGCTGGAGGCCTTTCGCGACCGGCTGCAGGTGCTGGGCCAGCCCATCGTGCGGCGCTACTCGGGGGGCCAGCAGCGGCAGGCGGCGTGTGGGATGCTGGCGGCGACGCGCTGGCACGAGCCGCGCCCTGGCGAGCACGATTTGGGGACTTAGCGCGCGCTTCACCCTACGATTTGACTTATAAACAATAGATTGCAGTATACGGCTGGCGAAATTCCGTTGGTCGTGCGAAATAATTTCGCTTGGGCGCTGTCTTCTTGCACGTATGTCTTTGATAATTCTTGGTCTTTCCGTGATGCGCGCCGTCCACCGAGCTACCCGACAGCGATCGATTGGCCTGGGTGATCGGGTCAGTTGCCGGCAGCGAGCGGATACACGGCGGTCGCCCCGGGCTGAACCGTGGTTTCGGCGTTAAAACCGAGCCAGATGGCGGCAGTTGCCGCAGCAGCCCCGGCGCCCAGCACGGACCAGCCGGCGGTCGAGAGTCCCTTCTGGTCGGGCGGCAGCGAACTGTCGATCCCGACGAGCAACCCGCCCGTAAGGAGCGCGGAAAACCCAAGGCTACCCAGCAGGATCGAGGCTACGAGCCGCCCTTCGTGCTCCTCGCGGAAGCCCATCGCGTGGCGGACCAGGAGCGGCTGGCCGCCGACCCGCACGAACGCGGCGCTGCTGGAGAGCGAGTTGGGGTCCAGCGCGGTAAAGAGCAGCTCGTGATCGCCAGGAGGGAGCGAAACTACGCACGGCGCCTGGCAAACCGGGACGCTCTGCACCCCAGAGACCAAGGTCTGCGAGTAGCGGCCGCGCCCGGAATAGCTGAGGCGCGGGTACTGGCTGCGGCCGACGATGCGGTCGACGCGGGCCGCCTCGCCGACCACGTCGAGCACGACCGGGGTCTCGCCTTGGGCCGGCGCGTGCTCGGCCAGCGGGACCGGGAGCGGGGTCAGCGGCGGCAAGGGCGGCGGCGCCAAGTAGTGGATGCCACAAGCCTGGGTGAGTAGGGCCAGAATTACGGTCGCGGCGCGTCGCTGCATGGGCACCTCTGGCGCAGCCGTGGGCGGCCGCTAGCCGTGGGTCGCCCGACCATGGCACGATCGGCGCCGACTTGCCAGTGCCCAGAGAGGCGATGCGACCCACCCCCGCGACCGATGCCAGCCACCTGCAAACGGCCCGCGGCGCCCTGACGCGGCACGGGCTGTGCGATCTGCACATCGACACGTGGATTCCCAGGCGTTTGTGGGGCTACGACCCGGCGGAGCGCCACGGACTGGGCCTGCTGCGTGGGCACTTCTTTGGCCATCTGGACTTGCCGCGCCTGCGCGAGGCGGGGGTGACGGCCGCCGGCTGGTCGCTGACCACGAATCCCTTTCGGCGGGCGGGATCGCGCTGGCGCACGTACTTGCACAATAGGGGGGCATTTTCTGACTGGGCCGCGGAGCATGCCGAGGCCGTCGGTCTGGCCCAGAACGCCGCTCAGGCCCTCGCGATCCTGGCCGGCGGCCGCCACGCCATCCTGCCAGCGGTGCAGGGTGCCAACGCGTTCTCGGCGGCGCCGGACCTCGACGCGGTGTTCGCGGACGGTTGGCTGACGCGCACGACCCTGGTGCACCTGACGGATTCGGATCTGGGGGCGAGCTCGAGTCCGCTCGGCTGGCGGCGCGACAAGGGGCTGACCGAGCGCGGCCGCGCTGTGATCGCCGCGATGGACCGCCACCGCGTGTGGCTGGACCTGGCGCACGCGCACCCGCAGACCTTTTGGGACGCCGTCGCCTGCCACGACCGCGACCGCCCCCTGATCGCCACCCACACGGGCCTGAGCGGCGTCACCCCGCACTGGCGAAACCTGAGCGACGAGCAGGTCCGCGCGATTGCCGACAGCGGCGGCGTGGTTGGCATCATGGCCGCGAGTAACTTCTTGGGGGACGGGACCTTGCAGGCCCTGCTGCGCCACGCCGAGCACGCCATCCAGGTCGGCGGCGAGGCGGTGGCAGCGATCGGCACGGACCTGGACGGCGCCATCGTCCCGCCCCGCGAACTCCGCGACGGACTGGGCCACTTGCGGCTGGTGGCCGCGATGTTCGCCCGCGGTTGGACGGCCGAGCGCGTCGAACGCGTCTGCTCCGGCAACTACTGGGCCGCTTGGCGGAGCCTGCGAGGCTCGAGTTCTCCTTGGGGGGCATTTTCTACTCCGCATTTTCATTGAGGACAGGGCCGACCGGAACCGCCACCGACGCGCAGGCGAAGCTGTACAGCGGGAAGCTGACGAATTCGACCG
>JBBISH010000022.1:0-64002 GCA_037441385.1 Myxococcales bacterium | reverse complement strand
GCATGCACCGACAACGATGCCTGCACCAAGGTGGATACGTGCAGCGGCGGCAAGTGCATCGCCAGCCAACCCGTCGTGTGCAACGACAGCAACCCTTGCACCAACGACACCTGCAACCCGGCCACCGGTACCTGCACCTATGCCAACAACACCGCGGCCTGCACCGACAACAACGCCTGCACGACCCAAGACGTCTGCAGCGGAGGCAGTTGCAAGGGCGGCGCGGCCCCCAACTGCGACGACGGCAACCTGTGCACCACCGACAGTTGCGACCCGGCCACGGGCTGCAAGAACGTCAACAACAGCGCGAGTTGCAGCGACGGCAGCGCCTGCACCAACAACGACACGTGCGCGGGCGGCGCGTGCGCCCCAGGGCCGGCGCTGGTCTGCAACGACAACAACGTTTGCACCACCGACAGTTGCGACCCGGCCAGCGGCTGCAAGTACACCGCAAATACCGCGCCATGCGAGGACGGCAACACCTGCACGCTGAGCGATGCGTGCGCGGCCGGCGTGTGCAAGCCCGGATTGGCCAAGAACTGCAGCGATACCGACAACTGCACCAACGACTCGTGCGACCCGGCCAGCGGCAATTGCACCCACACACCCATCATCGGCTGCGGCGGCAACTGTGCCAGCACCGCAGACTGCAACGACAGCAACGCCTGCACCAGCGACGCGTGCACCAACGGCAAGTGCGCGTTCACCAACAACACCAGCCCGTGCAACGACAGCGACGCCTGCACCACCGGCGACGTGTGCAGCGGCGGAAAGTGTGCGGGCCCCGGCATCCTGGACTGCGTGGATGGCAACTTGTGCACCAACGACAGCTGCGACAAATCCAACGGCTGCCAGCACGTGAACAACAGCGTGCCGTGCAACGACAACGACGCCTGCACCACCGGCGACGTCTGCAGCGGCGGCAAGTGCACCGGCCCAACGCCCGCAAACTGCGAAGACAACAACGTTTGCACCGCGGACAGCTGCGACAAAACTCAGGGCTGTCTCCACACGAACACCACGCAAACCTGCAGCGACAACGACGCGTGCACGAGCGGCGACGTGTGCGCCGGCGGCGTCTGCGCGGGCACGGCCATCGTCTGCGACGACAAGAACGATTGCACGGTCGACACCTGCAGCAAGGCGAGCGGCTGCGTCTACACCAACGCCGCCGCGGGCACGGCCTGCAGCGATGGCAACGCGTGCACCGTGGGCGACAATTGCCAAAGCGGTGTGTGCAAGCCCGGCAATCAAGTGTGGGTCGATGTGTTGGCCGGCCAGATCCCCAACCCCAACAGCGGCTCGGGCGGCGGTGCGCTGGCCGATGGCACGGGCGCGGCAGCCAAGTTCAACACCCCTGCCGGCTTGGCCTTTATGGCCTACGACCAGAAAATCTACGTGGCAGACGCATACAATCACGCCATCCGCGCAGTGACGCTGGACGGCAAGGTGGCGACGGTGGCGGGCGGGACTGCGGCCGGATTCTCGGACGGCACCGGCGCCGGGGCGATGTTCAACCTGCCCATGGGCGTGGCCGCGGCCGTCAAGGGCAATCTGTACGTGGTGGACACGAACAACCACGCGTTGCGCTTGGTCGACGTGACCAGCGGCGCAGTGAGCACTCTGGCGGGCGGGACCGAGGGCTTTACCGACGGCAGCGCAGTCAAAGAGGCGCAATTCAGCAAGCCGATGGGCGTCGCCGTCAGCTCGTCCGGCTTGGTCGCGATCGCCGACAGTGGCAACCACGCGATCCGCCTTTACAATCCCAACACGAACCTGGTCACCACGCTGGCCGGCACGGGCGTGGCGGGCTCGGGCGACACCGGCACGGGAACCGGCGGCAAGGCCACGTTCAACAAGCCGACCGCCCTGGCCTTTGATGGCAACGGCGTGCTGTATGTGGTGGACACCAACAACCACAAGCTGCGTAAAGTGACCGCGGCCGGCGTCGTTACCACCGTGGCGGGCGATGGCAAGGCCGGCCTCGTCGACTCGACCAACCTCGCGGCGGTCGAGTTCAACTACCCCAGCGGCATCACGATGCCAAGCTGGGGCCCTGTGTTCATTGCCGACACCAACAACGCTAGGGTGCGGCGCGGCGGTGCCAACGGCGTGGGCACTTTTGCGGGCGGCGGCAGCAGCGTCTCGCCTGGACCCGCGCTGCAAGCGTCGTTCAACATGCCGGGGGGCATCACCTCGGACCTGTCGGGCTACCTGTATGTAGCGGACTCGTACAACCACCTGATTCGCCGCATCCGCGACACGGGCAACCCGTGCACCGTTGGCGGCGTGTGCTACACGTACGGCATGATCGCCGCAAACGAGCCCTGCAAGAGCTGCCAGGGCGGCAGCAGCTTTACGGCCCGCGCGGCCGGATCGTCGTGCACCGATGGGTTGCTGTGCACTTCGGGCGAAACTTGCAGCGGCACGGGCGCTTGCTCGGGTCAAACCCTGAACTGCAACGACGGCAACGTCTGCACCGACGACACATGCGACGCGATGACGGGCGGAACCTGCAACTTTGCCTTCAACGTCGCGGCGTGTAGCGACGGCAACCCCTGCACGGTGGGCGAAAGCTGCATGTACGGCGAATGCCAGGTGCCCACGGGCAGCAACGCCTGCGACGACAAAAACCCGTGCACGGCCGACAGCTGCTCGGCGCAGCCCGACGGCAGCTTCCTGTGCGCCTATTCCGCACTTGGTTCCGACACGGCCTGCAGCGCGCCCGCAGGCACCGCCTACGGCATGTGCCGCAATGCGGTGTGCACGGGCATCGAGCAGGCCACCATCGCCGCCAGCGGCGGCACCCTGACGCGCCTGTTGGACATCAACCCCGACAAGGCCGGCGGAATCACCGCGGTCGGCCAAGCGGTCAGCGCAAGCACGGGCGGTTCGCCGATCGGCGGCGCGTTCACCGTCAACACGGGCGCTACCCCGATCACGCTCTCTACGGCTTGGAGCGCGACGGAAGAGTTGTGGAGCATCCGCAGTCGCTTGCTCACGGGCGGCCATGCCACCATCGGCAGCAGCGCGTCCGATTCTGCGGGGTACACGGCGGTCTATTCGGGCAATCCGCCCTACACCGCGGGCGGTCCCCTGCTGAGCAACCTTGCGCGGGTGTTGCGGACCACGGCGATGGTGCTGGACGCCCAGTCGTCGAGCGAAGACTACATGAGCGGCGGTGCAGGCGACGGCGCGACCATGACGCCCGCGAGTACCTTGTATCGATACAAGTATTCGCCAACCAGCAACACTTGGGACGCAAGCTCGGCCAAGCTGGGCGAGATGGGCGTGGTGGCGTCGCCGCCTACCTTCGCGATTGGATGTGGTGCGGCCATGATCAACGCCCACGTCTTGGGCATCTACCGGCCCTCGCTCAGCGAAGCGTTCATGGTCGTGTACCGGCCACAGAACACCACCGGCTACGTCGCCTATTGGAACGCTTCGAATTCGTTGAATGGCCTATGCAGCGGCGTCGCGCCCGGCGGCACCGTGGACCTGTCGTCCAACAACACCAAATTGCTAACGAACAGCAACGCCTACGTGGCCGCGGTCGACGGTTCGTCGGCCAGCAACATCCTAGCCGTGGGCACGCCGGCAGCGTCGGGCAGCCCCGTCATCTGGAGTTTCAACGGCACCAGCTGGAGCGCTGAATCCCCCAGCCTGAAGGCATCCGGCGTGAACAGCAGCTGGTCGAGCAACAACTACGTGCCGCAAGCGGTAGCGGTGCTGGACAAGGAAGCGTTTGTCGGCGGCCATACGACACTGAATGGCTGCCGCTACTTGTTCGTGTTGCACGGCACGCGCACCAGCAGCGGCTGGGCCTGGGACCACCTGAAAGTGACGGCCGCGACCCTGTACACCTGCGACAGCAACAACGCAGGCCGCCTGACCCTGAGCCGGGCCTGGGCCAACCCGACCGACGGCTCGATCTACCTTGCGGGCTCGGCCGCAACGGCGGCGACAGGCGCAACGATGGTGCCATCGGGCCAGACCAGCGCCGGCCAGACCGGACTACTGCTGCGGATCAAGTAGGCCGGGCAGATCCCCGATCAATTTCGAACTTCTCTGTGCGTCCGGGCCTTGGAACTCGGCGCGGCGAGTCGCCGCAGGCGCTCGCTTGCGCCCCACTTGGGGCTAGAGACGCGGCCCGAAGCGGTAATTACTGAACGAATGATACGCACCCCACCTGATTCGCGCCTGTACGGCTTTTCTGACCCGTTCTGCAACTGGCGAGAATCAGGTGGGGACCCCGGTTCGGGCCCGAAAAATTGCCCGTGTTTTCGATCCGATTCGGACGGAACGGCTATGAGCAGTAATTGGCCGCGTCTCTAGAACGCGGCTCAAGCCAGACATTCTCCGCACATCCGAACCTTCGAACTCGGCGCGGCGAGTCGCCGCAGGCGCTCGCTTGCGCCCCACTTGGGACTAGAGACGCGGCCCGAAGCGGCAATTACTGAACGAATGAGCAGTAATTGGCCGCGTCTCTAATCCTGCGCGCTCCAGTTCATTTTGTAGCTACCGCAGGTGGCGCCCGACTTGCTGGTCACCTGCACCCACACCGTCCCGGACTCGCTGCCGGTGGCCAAGAACGAGCACAAGGGGTCGATTTTGGCGAACTCCAGGTCGGTGCCTGGGTTGCTCGAGCAGCAGCCGAAGGCGCCGCCAGGGCCGTTCCCCGCCGTCTTGCTCCCCGCGGTGCAGCTAACCTGGTCAGAGGCCGCCGATTTGCCCTTGCAGACAAAGTAGATGCACACATCGTAGTCGCCGCCCAGGTTGTCGAGCGTGACGCTGGGCTTGATGGTGCAGAACGTGTCGTCGCTGACTTCGTAGGTGTACCAGTCGGTGTCGCCGGCCGGGCTGACCAGGGCCGACAGGCTCGACTCGGGATCGCAGTCGCTCTTGGCAGCCAGCGTGGCCGAGCTGCTGGAGCTGTTGTTGGGTTCGTAGCTGTCTTGGGCGAGCGTGCCAGAGCAGACGCCGCCGGTGCAGATATCGTTGGATGTGCACGGGCTTGCGTCGTCGCAGCTGGTGCCGTTGGGCTTGGCGAGCGGGCCGCACTTGCCGGCCGCGCAGGCGCCGGTGTGGCATGGGTCCGCTTGGCTGCTGCAATCCATGGGAACCCCTGTACATGCGCCCGCCTTGCAGCTGTCGCTCACGGTGCATGCGTCGCCGTCGGAGCAGTCGACACCGTTCGACTTGTTTTGCTGCAAGCATTGGCCGCCATTGCACACACCGGTATGGCAGGCGTCGTCCAACGTGGCGCAGCTGAGCGGTTGGGCGGCACAGAGACCGTTGCCGTCGCATGTGTCTTGGCTGGTGCACGGGTTGCCGTCGTCGCAAGCGGTGCCGCTGGCCTTGGGCGAGGGGGCGCAGGTGCCGCTGGCGGGGCTGCAGGCGCCGACCACGCAGGCTGCGTCGAGCGACGAGCAGTCTTTTTGCGAGCCTTTGCATTGGTCGCCCAGGCAGGTCTCGCCCATGGTGCATGGGTTGCCGTCTTCGCACGCGGCGCCGTCCTTGGGCGCGTACTGCAGCGGCGTGACGGCCGGATCGCAGAACATGCAAGGATTCTTGTCGCTTGGCGTGCCGGCCGCCACGCAGACCCCGCCTATCTTGCAGTGGCCGGCGATGACGGGGTGCGTGCATAGGCCAGCGTCGCACACGTCGGCGGTGCAGGTGTCGCCGTCGTCGCTGCAGGCCGTCGCGGCGACCGGCAGCGATTTGCAGCCGCTGGCGGGGTCACAACTGTCGGCCGTGCAAGGGTTCTCGTCGTCGCAGGTGGCGGGCACGCCCGCGACGCATTGGCTGGACTGGCACTGATCGTCTTGGCTGCACGGGTTGCCATCGTCGCAGGCGCCCACCTTGGCGGCGTGGGCGCAGGTGCCGCTCGCCCCCTTGCACGTGTCGATCGTGCAGCTGTTGGCGTCGTCGCAGGCGCTGTTGTCGGTCTTGCCGTCGCAGTCGTCGTCGAGCCCGTTGCAGGCCTCTGGCTTGGGGATGCACGAGACATCCGCCGCCGCGTCGGCGTCGTGGCCTGCGTCGCCCGCGGCGGTATCGCCCAGGTGGGCGTCGCCAAGCGCTCCGTCTGGGGCGACTTGGGTGTCGGCCGCGCCGGGGCCCTTGGCGTCGCTTGCCGCGGCCACGTCGAAGAATACGGCCACATCGGCTACACCGTTGGCCAGCGTGTCGGCCGAATCGGCGCGGCCCGGATCGCTGCATTGCCACGCCGCCAGCGCCAGCAACAGGGCCGCGGTGTGGCGGCGGACGTGGAATGGGAAGCAGAAGCGCGGCAAGGACCCCTCCGCGATCAGTCTGCCAGAAGCGCGCAGGCCGGCCAATGGTTCTGATACCCACCCCACTTGATTCACGCCTGTACGGTTTTAGTGACCCCTCCTGCAACTGGCGAGAATCAAGCGGGGGCCCCGGTTCGGGCCCGAAGGATTGCCCGAGTTTTCGATCCGATTCGGACGGAACCGGTATGAGGTGGCGCCAGCAGCAGGCGCGCCAATTGTGAAATACTTGCAAGCTCGCCGGCATGGCCGCGGCATCGATTTGCCGCAGGCGTCGGGGATGGTACATTGCGGGGCGCCCGCGACGGGCGGCAGCGGACCGTGAATGCCGATTCAGGCAAGCATGCTGAGCAAATTCCTTGCGCTTGCGACTTGCCTGGCGGCCCTGACGACCTGCAAGGGCGGCGCTGACAAAGCCGCCAGCGGGCCGGGCAGCGGCGGCGCCAAGAAGCCGCCCAGCGCCTTCCCGGTCGAAACTCAGACCGTGGCCGTGCGCGAGCTGGAATATTCGCTGGCGGCCGTGGGCACAGTCATCGCCTTTGAAGAGGCCCAAGTCACCGCCCGCGTCGCCGGTACGGTCGAAAAGGTCAGCTTCGTCGAGGGCGATCGCGTCCAGGCCGACGACGTCTTGGCCGAGATCGAACCGAAGCGCTATCGCATCGCCGTGGAGCAGGCGACCGCCACTTTGCGGCGCGCAGAGGCCAACCTGGCCGACGCCAAGAAAATCCTGCAACGGCGCAAAGCCTTGGGGCCCGAGGTAGCGGCGGGCGAGGAGATCGAGTCGGCCGAAGCCAAGTACCGGATCAGCGAAGCCGAGCTGGCCCAAGCCAAGGCCGCGCTGGATTTGGCGCAGTTGAACCTGCACGACGCGCGCGTGCGAGCGCCCGCGGCGGGTCGCATCGAGGCAAGGCGTGTGCAGACGGGCAGTTATGTGCAGCCGGGCGCGATCGTCGCCACCCTGCTCCGCTTGGACCCGCTGCGGGTGCGGTTTGCGGTGAGCGAGACCGACGCCCAGCGGCTGCAGCGCGAGATGACCGTCCGCTTCCGAGTGCGCGGCGTAGAGGGCACGCATACCGCTGTGATTCGCCACATTGGCGGCCGGGCCGACGAGACCTCGCGCCTGGTCGAGGTGCTGGCGGTCATCGAGGGCGCCAGCGACGACCTGCGTCCCGGCGCATTTGCCGAAGTGGTGGTCCCGGTGGGCGGCAAGCGGCCCGCGCCGGTGGTGCCCGAAACGGCGATTCGTCCTAGCGAAAAGGGCTTCCTGGCTTTCACGGTCGAAGGCGGCAAGGCGAAAGAGCGGATCCTGCAGTTGGGCATGCGCACGGGCGACAACTTGGTCGAAGTCGTGGCGGGCCTCAACGGCGGTGAGCAGCTGGTGACGATCGGCGGCGAAGCCCTGCGCGAGGGCGCTCAAGTCAAGGTGGTACCTGCGGCAGTGCCCGGTACGGCGCGCGATCGGCCGGCCAGCGGCGAAGTCGGCGGCCCCGGCGCGGTCACGCCAACGGGGCGACCGTGAACATCACGGAAATCTGCATCAAGAACCCGGTGCTCGCCTGGATGATCATGGCGGCGCTGATCCTGTTTGGCCTGGTGGCCGGGCAGCGCATCGGCGTCAGCCAGTTCCCCGATGTGGACTACCCCACCATCACCGTCTCGCTGACCCGCGAGGGCGCCGCGCCGGAGGTGATGGAGAACGATGTTTCTGAAATCGTAGAAGAAAATCTGATGCAGGTCGAGGGCGTGCGCAGCATCACGTCCGTCTCGCGCCAGGGCCAAGCCACCGTCACGCTGGAACTCGACATCTCGCGCAACGTCGACGTGGCGATGCAAGAGGTGCAAAGCAAGGTGAGCCAAGCGCAGCAACGGTTGCCGCGTGACTTGGACCCGCCCGTCATCAGCAAGAGCAACCCAGAAGACAATCCGATCCTGTGGTTGGGCCTGTCTGGCCCCTTGCCGCGGGCGACGCTGTCGGACTACGCGCGCTACCGCGTCAAAGAGAAACTGCAGACGGTGCCCGGCGTGGGCGAGGTGATGCTGGGCGGCTACCTGGACCGCTCGGTGCGGGTGTGGATCGACGCCGAGAAGCTGGACGAGCGCGGCGTGACGGTGGCCGAGGTGATGACGGCGCTCAAGCGCGAGCACGTGGAGCTGCCGGCTGGTTATCTGTCAACTGGTGGGCGCGAAGTGACGGTGCGGGTGATGGGCGAAGCCCTAAACCTAGAGACGCTGCGCGGACTTACCATCAAGACCCAAGGCAATACCCCCGTGCGGCTGCGCGATGTGGCGCTGGTCGAAGACGGCTTCGAGGACGTGCGCCGCATCGGTCGCGTGAACGGCGAGCCGTCGCAGGGCATGGGTATCAAAAAGCAGCGCGGCGCCAACACCGTCGCGGTGGCGCGCGAAGTCAAAGCGATGATCGAGGAGATCAAGAAGACGCTGCCGGCGGGGATGCAACTGGGCGTGAATTTTGACACTTCGGTGTTCGTTGAAGACTCGGTGCACGAGATCGAATTCGAGCTGGCCCTGGCCATCGCGCTGACGGCGCTGGTGTGCTGGATGTTCTTGGGGTCGCTGACGTCGACCGTCAACGTGGTGCTGGCGATCCCGATGTCGCTGCTGGGCACCGTGGCGGTGATGTATTTCTTGGGGTGGACCCTCAATACTTTTACGCTGTTGGCAATGTCGCTGGCGGTGGGCATCGTGGTCGACGACGCCATCATGGTGCTGGAGAACATCTTCCGCCACGCCGAGGAAGGCTCGGACAACGTCACAGCCTCGCGCGAGGGCACCCGCGAGATCACGTTTGCGGCGCTGGCTGCGACCCTGGCGGTAGTGGCGATCTTCCTGCCGGTGGCCTTCATGCAGGGCATCATTGGCAAGTTTTTCCTGCAGTTTGGCGTGGCGCTGTCGATCGCGGTGCTGCTGTCGTACCTGGAGGCGATCACCCTGGCGCCGGCGCGCTGTGCGCAGCTGCTCAAGGTGGGCAAGCACGACCGCACCTGGCTGGGTCGGCAGGTGGACCGCGGCTTCGAGCTGCTGCAGCGCGTGTACGCGTGGCAACTGCGGTCGGTGCTGAAGATTCCGCTGGTGGTGGTGCTGGTGGCGGCGACGGTGACGTACTTTGCCGTGCAGCTGTTGAGCCAACTGCCGGCCGAGATGGTGCCCAGCCAGGACCAGTCGCGGATCATGGTGCGGATGCAGACCGCCGTCGGGATGGATCTGCCGACCACCGAAACCATCGTGCGCAAGGCCGAGCAGAAGATCTCGGGCCGGCCCGAGGTAGAGCGCTACTTTGGCGTCATCGGCGGGTTTGGCACCACCGCGGTCAACGGCGCGATGCTTTTCGTGACCCTGACCGACCCCAAGGAGCGGAGCGCCACGCAAAACGACATCATCGGCTGGCTGCGCAAAGAGCTGAACGCGATCCCTGGGTTGCGTGCCATGCCGCTGGACGTGTCGCAGACCGGCTTTGCCGCCAGCCGCGGCTACCCGGTCGAATTCAGCGTGCGCGGCGCCGATTGGAACCAACTCGTGGGCGCGAGCCAAGAGATGCTGCGCAAGTTGCGCGAGGGTGGCGTGGTGGTCGACGTGGACAGCGACTACCAACTGGGCCAGCCCGAGCTGCAGATCGAGCCGGACCGCGCCCGCTGCAGCGACGTGGGCGTGTCGATCGAGGACGTGGCCACGACGCTGAACGCCCTGGTCGGCGGCGTCAAGGTGGGGAAATTTACCCAGTCGGGCCGGCGGGTGGACACGCGCGTGCGCCTGCTGCAGGCCCAGCGCAGCCGCCCCGAGGCGCTCAATACGCTGCGGGTGCGCAACAAGGCCGGGCAGCTCATCCCGATCTCGTCGCTGGTGACGATGTCCGAGAAGCCGGCACTGCAGGCCATCACCCGCAAAGACCGCGAGCGCGCCATCACCATTACCGGCAACATCGCGCCTGGGCACGCCCAGGACGAGGCGCTGCGCCTGGTCGAGAAGCTGGGCGGCGAGCTGCCGCAGGGGACGCGGGTGGTGATGTCGGGCGCGTCGATCGCGTTTCGTGAGTCGATGCAGAGCCTGATCTTTGCGCTGATCCTGGGGATTGCGGTGGCGTACATGATCCTGGCGGCGCAGTTCAACTCGCTGCTGCACCCGGTCACGGTGCTGACCATTCTGCCGCTGTCGGTGGCGGGGGCGGCACTGGCGCTGTGGTGGTCGGGCAAAACCTTGAACATTTTCTCGATGATTGGCCTACTGCTGCTGATGGGCATCGTCAAGAAGAACTCGATCCTGCTGGTGGACTACGCCAACCAGGTGCGCGAGCGCGGCGCCACGGCCAAGGACGCGATGCTGGCGGCGGGGCCGGTGCGGCTGCGGCCGATCCTCATGACTTCCTTGGCGACCTTGATGGCGGCGATGCCGTCGGCGCTGGCCCTGGGTCCCGGTGCCGAGGTGCGCGGGCCGATGGCGCTGGCGATCATTGGCGGTCTGGTGGTGTCCACGGCGCTGAGCCTACTGGTGGTCCCGTGCTTCTACGTGGTGGCCGACCGGGTGGTTACGAGGACGAGGAGGGTGTCAGGTATTGACACTTGACACCTTTTGCCCCGGATCAGGTTGGGGGGCATTTTCTACTCGTTGGCATTAAAGGGTTTTGACGCGAGCACCCCGGCGAGCCTAGACTGGATTCGCGGCAGGCGATGCCGTGGAGTGAGGCGGCCATGGCAGCCGGCAGCGAGCATTGGCAGGGTGTCTACACGCGAAAGTCGCCGGAGCAGGTCAGTTGGTACCGCGCCCACCTGGACCAGTCGCTAGCGACCATCGCGGCGCTGCAACTAGGCAAGGATGCTGCGATCTTGGACGTGGGCGGCGGCGCGGCGACCCTGGTGGACGACTTGCTTGCGCGCGGATTCCACAACGTGACGGTGCTGGACATCGCCGAAGCCAGTCTGAACACAGTGAAACAGCGCCTGGGAGCCGGCGCGGCCCAAGTCCGGTGGATCGTGGGCGACATCACCCAGGTGGAACTGCCCGAGCACGCCTACGATTTCTGGCACGATCGCGCGGTTTTCCACTTCTTGACGGACCCGCAGGATCGCGCCCGCTATGTGGCGGCGGTGCGGCGGGCGGTGCGGCCAGGCGGCCATGTGCTGGTGGCGACCTTTGGGCCCGACGGGCCGCAACAGTGCAGCGGGCTGGATGTTTGCCGCTACGACGCCGACGGTTTGCACAGCGAGTTTGGGTCGGAGTTTCAGCGCTTGGACGCGTTGACCGAGGTGCACGCCACGCCGTGGGGGAGCGCCCAGCAGTTCGTGTACTGCTTGTGTCGGGTCACAGGGGAGCGCGCTGGCGTGCCGCGGTAGGTGCAGGTTCAGGAACAGGTTCCGGTTCCGGTTTCGGTCAAAAAGATGTCAAGTGTCAATACCTGACCCTCAGACCAACTGCCTGCCTTACCGGTTGCTTACTCTGCCGCAGCGTCGAATGGCCCTCACCCCCGGCCTGCGGCCGACCCCTCTCCCACTGAAGTTGGCGAGGGGTAAAGGGAAATTGCATTGCCCCTCGCCCAAAGCGTTGGGAGAGGGGCTGCCGCCGCAGGCGGCGGGGTGAGGGCCAAGTACCAAGGATCGCACAGATTTCCAACACATTTACGGCGCTAGTAGCTATCCGGTAAGGCAGGGACCAACTGGGCCCGCAGCCCGGACCACTGCCCGGCCAAGTGCGCCTGGCACATCGGATACAACATCCCCTCCTCTTTGGCGTTGTGCTGGCCGATGAGCATCATCAGCGTGTCGCCGTGGTCCAGGACCTCTTGCCAATCGCTGGCCCGCGCCATCTGGTCCAGTACGCCGCGCATCTGCGCGTGTTCCATCCGCATCACGGTCGTGGGGCCGTGGGTCATGCCCGTCGCCGACTCGAAGGCCGGGAACAGGACATCTTCTTCCCACGCCAAGTGGCGGCGCATCGCCGCGTCGAAGGTCGCCAGGGCGCCGCGCGCGGCAGCTTTGTCGCGGCCATCCAGCCCCTCGACCTGGGTCCACAGCCCATCGCACTCGCGGTGGTCGTGGGTGAAGAAGGCCAGCAGACCCGTAGTGGGCGGCAAACTCGTGGCTTCCATGTCTTTCCTTTGGGCAGCAAGCGTGCTACCGTGGGCAATGTTATCACCCGATAACATCGCGAGCAAGCCGTGAACGAACACTTGCCCACCGACCAGCGCCAGCGGCAAATCACCGAGGTGGCCCTGGACCTGCTGGCCAATCAGCCGGTCGCGAGTCTGAGCACCCGCCAAATTGCCGAGCGCGTCGGTGTCAGCCAGCCCGCGCTGTTCCGCCACTTTGCCAACCGCGAAGCGATCTTGCTCGCGGTGCTGGATCAGGCCCGCGCCGACCTGGGCGCGATCTTGGAGGACGAGCTGCGCCGGGGTGCGCCGCCCCGCGACGCGATCGAGCACTTTGTCGCCGGCCTGGGCAACTACGTCAGCGCGCATCCGGGGTTGCCGCGCTTGTTGTTTGCCGACGTGGCCGAGGGCAGCGAACCGGCCGTCCACGCGGCGGTGCAGGCGATGCAGTCGCGCCAACAGGCGATGATGCGCACACTGCTCGAACTCTACGCCCGGCAAGAGCTTCCCCAAGCGCACCTGAATCTGGACACGGCGGCGGGACTGTGGGTCGCGCTCATGCAAGGTACGATTTTGCAATGGCAAGTTGCCGATCGCCGCCACTCACTGACCCACGCCCTGCGCCAGGCCCTGCAGCTGTGGTTGGCCGGCTTGGCGACTCTCGCCATGCCCGCGCCGCCTCCCCGCGCCCAACCCGAGCCGCTGACGCCGCTGGCCGTGCTGGACGTGCGGCCGATCCTCGCCAGCGGCCGCGACCCGCTGCAGAGCATCCTGGACCACCTGGGCCGGCTGCCCACGGGCGGCGTGCTCCAGGTCATCGCGCCGTTCCGGCCCAAGCCGCTGCTGGCGCTGCTGGCGGGCCGGGGCCACGCCGTGCGCGATCGCGACGAAGGCGGCGGCGTCTTCCACGTGGAGATCGCGGCCACGGACTCCCCTCCTATCCAAGACTTGCGCGACCTGGAGGCGCCTTTGCCGCTGGAGCACGTCTTGACCGTGGCGGCGCAGCTGCGGCAAGGCGAGACCCAAGTGTTTCGCGTGCCGCGCCTGCCGACGCTGGTCCTGCCCCACTTGGCGGCGCGGGGAGTGGCGTACTGTGCCCGACAAGAGCCCGACGGCTCAGCCCTCTTGTGGGTCGGGAGGCAACCGTGAGCTTGATGCCCGGCCAAGAGGGCCTGCGCCTGGACCAAGCGCCGCCCCTGGCCATTCCGGCGCGCTTTTTTGTCACGATCCCAGTGGCTCTTGCCGCGATTGGCGCACTGCTGCTGACCCAGGGCCAGGCCGTCGTGGCCACCCGCTGGGCTCCGGCCAGCGTGGCGCTGACGCACCTGTGGACGCTGGGCGTGGCGGCTATGGCCATGATCGGCGCGCTCTACCAAATGATTCCCGTCGTCGCGGGCGTGCCCGTGCCGAAGACGGGCCTGGCCAAGGTGGTCCACGCCCTGCTCTGCCTGGGCCTGGGGGCGCTGGTGACCGGGCTGCTGCAACCCCAAGAGCAATGGCTCTTCCACGTGGCGGAATGGACACTTGGCCCGGCCGTGCTGACGTTCTTGGTCCCAGTTGCGCTGGCGTTGGCGCGCGCCCCCACGCGGTCGCCAACCGTGACGGGCATGCGACTGGCGCTGCTGGCGCTGACGGCCCTGCTGGGTGCCGGCCTGCTGCTGGCGTGGCAGTACGCCACGGGCCTCTACACGCCGCAGCGGGCACCGCTTTTGACGCTGCACGCGCTGCTGGGCGGGGTCGGCTGGGTCGGTGTGTTGGTGGTCGCGGTCAGTTGGCAGGTCTTGCCGATGTTCTACTTGGCGCAGGCGCCCTCGCTGCCCTGGCAGAAGCTCTTTCTGGTGGTGGTGGCGGCCTCGCTGACCGCGTCGCTGGTGGTGGCCGTGTTGGCGCTGCTGGGCACGGAACTGCCCGGATGGCCGCCGCACCTGTGGGTCGCCGCAGCTGGGGCGCCGGCCGTGGCGGCCGTGTGGATCGCGGCGCCGCTGGGGGTGTTGCGCGCCCTGCGCCAACGCAGGCGCCCGCGCAAAGACGCCAGCTTGACGTTCTGGTACGGCAGCCAAGCAGCGGCCCTTGCGGCCGTGGTGTGCGCCGCGCTGGCGCTGCCCGCCGACGACGAACGCCTTTTGCTGGCGACCGCCTGGCTGGCCGCGGCGGGCTGGGCGGCCGGCACGATCCACGGCATGCTCACGCGGATCGTGCCTTTCTTGGTCTGGTTTCATCGGTTTTCGCACCTAGTGGGCCTGCAGGCGGTGCCGCCGATGAACCGCCTTTGGCCCGAGCGCTGGTCGCGGCTGGGCATGGCAGGTCACGCAGCCTTGCTGGTCCTGGGGCTGGCGGCGATTGGGCTGCAATCCGACTGGTTGGTGCGGCTGGCGGGCATCGCGGCCGGCGTGACCGGGGTTTCCCTGCTGGTCGGGCTCTACAAAGTCCTTACCTTCAAATCAGTTGCACCCATCGCCGCCGATCCTGCGAATCCGTGACAGAAGCAGCCAGCGACCAGGGCGAACCGATGAATTATAGGTAGACGGGGCTCCAGGCCGATATTATCATGGACCCATGGACGTCGCCGACCAACTGATCCTGGAACGCCTGCAGCACGACAGCCGCGTCACCCAGCAAGAGCTGGCACGCGAAGTGGGGCTGGCGCAGCCCACCGTGGCTGAACGTATCCGCAAGCTAGAGCACAGCGGCGTGATTCGCGGCTACGTCGCCAAGGTCGACGCCACCATGCTGGGCAAAGAGATCACGGCCTTTGTCGGCGTGTCGATCGAACATCCCCGTTACTTTGAAGAATTCACCGACGCCGTGCTGAGCATGGACGACGTGCTCGAGTGCCACCGCGTCGCGGGCGAGGACTCGTACCTGCTCAAGGTCAAGTCGGCGAGCCCGGCGTCTTTGGATGATCTTCTGGTTGGCAAGCTCCGGCTTTTGCCTGGCGTGACCCGCACCTATACGACCATCGTGCTGCGGTCCATCAAGGAGGAGACGCTGGTTCGCGTCGCCCCCGCGACGGCCCATTGGAGGAGCAAGTGAGCCTGACCCTGTCGCAACGGGCGCTGAATGCGCAACCCTCCGTCGTCCGCGAGATCCTGAAGATCGCCGAGCGGCCTGAAGTCTTGTCGTTCGCGGGCGGTCTGCCGGCGCCCGAACTGTTCCCGGTCGACGCCATCGCGGCCGCCCACGCCGAGGTGTTCCGCCACTACGCCCGCTCGGCGCTGCAATACTCGGCCACCGAAGGCCTGCTGCCGCTGCGGCAGTGGATTGTCGACCGCTTGCGCAGCCACGGCATGGCGGTGGACGTAGAAACGTGTTTGGTCACGGCGGGTTCGCAGCAGGGCATCGATCTGGCCTCGCGCGTACTCATCGATCCCGGCACCGCCGTGCTCGTCGAAGATCCCAGCTACCTGGCGGCGCTGCAGGCCTTCCACGGCTACGAAGCCCGCATCGTCACGATCCCCAGCGACCAAGAGGGGATGCGCACCGACCTGCTCGAAGCGATCTGCACGCGCGAAAACGTTCGCGTCATCTATCTGGTGCCGTGCTTCCAGAACCCCAAGGGTACCACGCTGTCGCTGCCGCGGCGGATCCAGCTGCTCGAAGTGGCGGCGCGCCATGGCATCGCGGTGATCGAAGACGATCCGTACGGCGAATTGCGCTTCCGCGGCGAGCACATCAAGAGCCTGACCGCGCTGGACACCGAAGGCGTGGTGGTCCGGCTCGGCTCGTTCAGCAAGACACTGGCACCCGGGATGCGCCTCGGCTTTGCCACCGGGGCCAAAGACGTGATTCGCGCCATGACCGTGGCCAAGCAGGCCTGCGATCTGCAGACGGCGACGCTGGCGCAGCGCGCGGTTGCGACGTTGTTGCAGACGTTCGACTACGAGTCTCACCTGGAGATGCTTCGCGGCGTGTACGGCGAACGCTGCCAGACCATGTTGGACGCTCTGAGCAGCTCGATGCCCGAGGGCACCAAGTGGACCGACCCCGAAGGCGGCATGTTCATTTGGCTGCAGTTGCCCGACCTGCTCCGCGCCGAGGACCTGTTCCCGCTGGCGATCGCTGAGCGCGTGGCGTTCGTGCCCGGCGCGGGCTTCTTTGCAGGCGAAAAGCGCAACGACTTCATGCGCCTGAACTTCTCGAATTGCGGCCCCGAAGCGATCCGCGAGGGCATGGGCCGTCTGGGCCGGGTGGTCGCCAACGCCCAACAGGCCAAGCGCGAAGGTCGGCCGGCCGTGCAGACCATGGCCATCGCCGGCTGACGCGGACGGGCGCTCGCAACATCGAAGTGCTTGCGGTGCGCCCACCTGCCCCTTACACTGGTAACCATGCGGAGCGCCCGTCCCACCACCCATCCCGTTCTCAAGGCCCTGGGCCTTGGCGCGGCCTGGATGTGGTTGATGCAGGCGCTGGGCGTGAGTCTGCTGTGCTTCTGCGGACATTGCCCAACTAGCGCGGCGCTTGGCATGGTCGCCGACCCCGGCGAACAGCTGCACGCTTGCTGCAAGCAGCACCAAGATGAGCTGGCCAAAGCCGCCGCGGGCAAGCCGATGTGGGCCGCCCACGAGTCCTGCTGTGCCGGCAGTCACGAGTTGGTGCGCACCCAGGCCGAGGCTCCGTCGCCGCCGCATGTGCCGCAACCGTTGGTGCAGATTGCAGATGCCGCCCAACCAAGCCTGCAAGCCCCGGCACTGCCACCGCCAGCGCTGCGCGGCACGTGGACCTGGAGCCGCGGCCCGCCTGGTCCGACCCACGCGTCGCTGTATCTCCGCAACGCTTCGCTGCTGATCTAGCTCCGCTGCGCCGCACGGCCGTTCCTGGGCCCGTGTTGGCTTGACTGCAGAGCGGCACGGGCGCCGTTTTTGCACATCACCCGAAATGATCTTGGCGCGACCCGAGTTGCGCCGCCTGGAGTGCCCCGCCACCGCGCGGAGCACCCTTCCCCACCGCCGCCGGAGGTAGCCGTGGACGAGCAGCAGACCCATCTCCATTCAGCCGAGCCGCGGCGCAAATCCTCGGCGCTGTTGTGGCTGACCACGCTGTTGGCCTTTGCCGGCGCGATCGCCGCCAGCGCCTGGCTGGCGTGGAGTTTTGGCTTCAAAGCCGGCCAGGTCGCCCAACAAGCCGCGCACGCCGAGTATGTGTGCCCGTGGCATCCCACCGTGGTGAGCGACAAGCCGGGGCAATGCCCGGCCGACGGCATGTTCCTGATGCGCCGCCAACCCGGCCAGACTGCGGTCGCCAAGGCGGCACCGGCGCCAGCAGCCAAGGCGGGCCCAGGCGCGCAAGCCATGCTGTCGTATGCCGATTTGTACGAGGCGCTGGTCGCCGGCCAAGCGGACGGAGCCGCGACCGCCGCAGCGGCACTGGCGCAAGCAGGGGCGGGAGTGCCGGCCTTGGCCAAGGCGCTGCAAGACTTCCCCAAGGATCTGCCTGGGCAACGGCAGCGCTTTGTGGCGATCTCGGAGGCGTTGATCGCCCACGCCAAGAACAACCCCAACGACTTCAGCGGCATCCACGTGATGAGCTGCGACATGTACAAGGGCCGCTGGCTGCAGAAGGCCGGGCCGTTGCGCAACCCCTACTATGGCGACGAAATGCTGAGCTGCGGCGAGGACTTGGGTGTTGCCAGTCGCACGGAGCAACCATGAAGCGGGCCACTAGCTTGGGCCGGTGGTTGGCCGCGACTGTCGCGCTGGTGACAGCGGTTCCGGCCCAGGCCGGCGAACTGGCCGACCTGATGCGCGATGCGGTGGAGCACAGCCCCGAACTGGCCGCGCTGACTGAGCTTTGGCACGCCGAGGCCGAGCGGCCGGGGCAGGCGACGGCGCTGCCGGATCCCACCTTGTCGATCGGCTACCAGAACGATGGTCTGACGTCGCTGCCCTACGGCTCGTCGATGACCACGTACTTCTCGATCATGGGGACGCAGAGCCTGCCCTTTCCAGGCAAACGGGCGGCGCGGGTGCAGTTGGCCCAAGCTGGACTTGCAGGACTACGGGCGCAGGCCGATCGCCTCAAGCGCACGCTGAAGGCCGACGTCGAGCGGGCCTGGGTCGCCCTGGGCTTGGCCAATGACCAGCTGAGCCTGCTGGATCTGCAAGAGAAGACTTGGAAGGACGCCGAGAAGTCGGCCGAGGCGCGGCTGGCGACCGGCCAGGGCAGCGTGGCAGACGTGCTACGCACGCGCATCGAGCAAAAGCGCCTGATCCAGCAGCGGCTTGCCCTAAAATCGCAGGTGGAACTGCGGCGCATCGAGCTCAACCGCTGGGCTCAGCGCCCGTGGCAGCAGCCGGTGGAGGGTCCGGCGACGCTGGCCTCGCTGGCGCGCGAGGTGCCGCTGGGCGGCGATGTGACGGCTCTGACCAAGGATCTCCCCGAGTTGGCGATTGCGCAGGCGGGCGTGGACCAGGCCGAGCGGCGACGCGCCCTGGCCGAGATCGAGCGCGAGCCCGACTTTGCCGTAACGGCAGGGCTGATGCCCCGTGGGATGATGGAGCCGATGTGGTTGATTTCGTTCAGCTCTACCCTACCGATTCATAGCGGGGCGCGGCAGAACCGGGTGGTGGCCGAGGCGATGCACCAGCGGGCGGCTGCCCAGCGCGCGGTGGAGTCGGTGGAGCAAGCGGCGGTCTGGCGCACCCGCGAGCGGATCGCCCAGCTGCGGACTGCTAGCGAAACCCTGTACTTGTACAGCCAAATCATCGAAGACGACCAGGCGGCGCTGCAGGCGACCCTGAGCCAGTACGCGCAAGGCAAGGCTCCGCTGGCGGCGGTGCTGCAGGCAGCCAACGCCGTCCACGCCGACCGCGGCGGCTACTTGGGCACGCTGGTGCAGTGGCACGCTGAGGCGATCGCGCTCCGCGAAGGCGATCTGGGCGCGACCAAGGGCATCGGCGGCGGCGCCAGCATGGCCACGGCGGCGATCGGCGGTTCGACGATGGCGGGCGGATCCGCGGGCGGCAAAGGGAATTCCAGCGCGACCAGCGCCCCGGCGGCGAGCGACGGCGGCGGCAACGCCCCGGCAAGCGGCATGGGCGCAATGTAGGGGGACGGATGGCTGCGGCAAACGAAAAACGAGGCGGCGTCCCGGGATTCGTGGTGGTGCTGGTGTTCCTGCTGGGCGCGGGCGCGGGCGCCTTGGGCTGGTACCGCTTGGGCCACGCGCCCACCGCGGCGACCGAAGCGGCCAAGGCGGGCGAGGCGTCGGCGGGCCCGCGCTTCCACTGCCCGATGCACCCCACTTATACCGACGATCACGCCTCGAACTGCCCGATCTGCGGGATGAAGTTGGTGCCGATCCCGTCAGGCCCTACCAAGGGTGCCGGCAAGGGCGTGGCGAAGGACTCGGCCCTGGACGCGACCCCCACAGCGCTTTCTGGCGCGCCGACGCCGGCGGAAGGCCTGGAGACGGTGGAGATCTCGACCGAGCGCCGGCAGTTGCTGGGGGTGCGGACCGTGCCGGCTGCCGAGCAGACCCTGACCGGCGGGCTGCGCACCACCGCGCGCGTGGCCGCGGACGAAAGTCGGGTGCGGCGAGTGACCATCAAATTCGACGGGTTCATCGAGAAGCTCCACATCACTACCGTGGGCCAGACTGTCAAGAAGGGCCAGCCGCTGCTGGCCGTGTACAGCCCCGAAGTGGTTGCGGCGGAAACGGAATTGCTGGTGGCGCAGCAGAGCGATGCCGACAGTGCCGCGACGGGTTCGGCGAGCAGCAAGCTCGGCGAGGCGGCGCGTCAGCGCCTAGCTCTGTGGGATGTGGGCGGTGGCACGGTGGCCGCGGTGCTCAAAGCGGGCAAACCGCAACGCGAACTGACCATCTACGCCCCGATGAGCGGCACGGTGACCTCGGCCTCGGCGGTCCTGGGCAGCAAGGTGGCGGCGGGCGAGCCCTTGTTCGATCTGACCGACCTGGGCCAGCTGTGGGCGATCGCAGATGTGCGCGCCCCCGACGTCGACCGCGTGCAGTTGGGCATGAAGGCGCAGTTTCGCCTGACCGGCAGCGGACATGCGCCCTATCCAGGCGAGGTCAAGCTGATCGAGCCAGCCATGGACCCCAAGACCCGCACGCTGCGGGTGCGCGTGCAAATCAGCAACGAGGACGGAAGCTTGCACCCCGAGGCCTTTGGCGAGATCGAACTGCTGAGCGAGGCCCGCACGGCGCTGGTGGTGCCCAGCGACGCGATCTTGGACTCGGGCCGCCAGCAGGTGGTCTTTGTCGAGCGCGACGGCGGGCAGTTCGAGCCCCGCGTGATCAAGACCGGCGCGGCGACAGGCGATTTCACCGAAGTCGTCAGTGGTTTGCAGGCGGGTGAGCGGGTGGTTACGCGCGCGGCGTTCTTGCTGGACTCAGAGAGTCGGTTGAAAGCCGCGCTCAGCTCGCTGGCCAGTTCGCCGAGCGCATCCCCAGGGAGCGCACCGTGATCCGCAGTATCATTACCTTTTCGGCCAACAACCGCTTCTTGGTCATCGCCGTGACCGTGGTGGCGCTGGTGTATTCGCTGTGGACGATGCGGTCCATGCCGCTGGACGCCATCCCGGATCTGAGCGACACGCAAGTGATCTTGTACAGCAAGTGGGACCGCAGCCCGGACATTCTGGAGGATCAGGTCACCTACCCGCTGGTCACGTCGCTGCTGGGCGCGCCCAAAGTCAAGGCAGTGCGCGGGTTTTCTGACTTCGGCTACAGCTACGTGTACGTGATCTTCGAGGACGGTACCGACATCTACTGGGCGCGCAGCCGCGTGCTGGAGTACCTGTCCAAGATCCAATCGAAATTGCCAGAGGGCGTGCAGACCGAGCTGGGCCCCGATGCCACCAGTGTCGGCTGGGTGTTCGAGTACGCGCTGGTGGACAAGTCGGGCCACAAAAGCAACGACGAACTGCGGAGTTACCAAGACTGGTTCCTGCGCTACACCATCGGCGCGGTGCCGGGCGTGGCCGAGGTCGCCAGCATCGGCGGCCAGGTCATGCAGTACCAGGTCAACGTGAACCCAGAGGCGCTGAACAACTACGGCGTGTCGATGGCCGAGGTGGTGCAGGCCGTGCGCGGCAGCAACCGCGACGTGGGCGGCCGGCTGGTGGAGATGGCCGGGCGCGAATACATGGTGCGCGGGCGCGGTTATGTCAAGCAGAAGGCGGACTTGGAGCAGATCGCCCTGCGCGCCAAGAACGGCACTCCGGTGCAACTGCGCGACGTGGCCAAGGTGGAGCTGGGCCCGGATCTGCGGCGCGGCGTGGCCGATCTGGGCGGCGACGGCGACGTGGTGGGCGGCATCGTGGTGATGCGCCAGGGCGAGAACGCGCTGCAGGTCATCGATCGCGTCAAGAAAAAGCTGGACGAGATCAAGCCTTCGCTGCCGGCCGGCACCGAGATCGTCACGACCTACGACCGCTCCGAGCTGATCGAGCGCGCCATCGACACGGTGAGCGACAAGCTGATCGAAGAGATCCTGATCGTTTCGGCGATTATCTTGCTGTTTTTGTGGCACATTCCCTCGGCAGTGGTGCCGATCATCACCATTCCGGTCAGCGTGGCGCTGGCGTTCGTGCCCATGGCGGCGATGGGGCTGACGGCCAACGTGATGTCGCTGGCCGGCATCGCCATCTCGGTGGGCGTGTTGGTCGACGGCGCCATCGTCGAGGTAGAGAACGCGTACAAAAAGCTGCAGATTTGGCAGGCCGAGGGCAGCAAGGGCGACTTCCACAAGGTGCGCTTGGAGGCGCTGCTGGAGGTGGGGCCGTCGGTCTTCTTCTCGCTGCTGGTGATTGCGGCGGCGTTCTTGCCCGTGTTCACGCTGGTGGACCAAGAGGGGCGCCTTTTCAAGCCGTTGGCCTGGTCCAAGAACCTAGCGATGGCGATCGCCGCGCTGCTGGCCATCACGCTGGATCCGGCGTTGCGCATGTTGTTTTCGCGCATGAGGCCATTTGGCCGCGGGCCGCGGCCGCTGCGCTGGTTGGCGACCAAGATCTTGGTGGGCACCTATTACGCCGAGGAATTGCACCCGATCAGCCGCATTCTGCAGAAACTGTACGACGGTCCGTGCCGGTTGGTGCTGCGCTGGCCCAAGACGACGGTGGCGCTGTCGCTGGCGCTGGTGGCGGCGACGGTGCCGATCTACCTGAAATTGGGCAGCGAATTCATGCCGCCGCTGAACGAGGGCTCGCTGCTGTACATGCCGTCGTCGCTGCCGGGCATGTCGTCGACCGAGGCGCTGCGGGCCCTGCAGATCCAGGACCGCGTGATCCAGGTGTTCCCCGAGGTCGAGACCGTGTTTGGCAAGGCCGGCCGGGCCGAGACCGCCACGGACCCGGCGCCGTTTTCGATGATGGAG
Source organism: Myxococcales bacterium (assembly GCA_037441385.1). Taxonomy (GTDB): domain Bacteria; phylum Myxococcota_A; class UBA9042; order UBA9042; family UBA9042; genus SXRM01. Next base: position 41,281 of record JBBISH010000022.1, on the reverse strand, counting down.
ACCACCATCGTCCTGAAGCCCGAGTCGCAATGGCGCGAAAAGCCGCGCTGGTACAGCGATATCGTGCCTGACTGGTGCAAGCCGCTGCTGCGACCGATTTGGCCCGAGCACATCAGCCAAGACGAGTTGGTGGCCGAACTGGACAAGGCCCTGCAGATGCCCGGCGTGACCAATGCCTGGACCATGCCGATCAAGGCGCGCCTGGACATGCTGTCGACGGGGATTCGCACGCCAGTGGGCATCAAGGTCAGTGGCGCCGATCTGGCGGTGATCGACAAACTCTCGCAGCAGATCGAGGCGGCGCTCCGCAAGGTCGAGGGCACCCGCAGCGTGTTTGCCGAGCGCACCGCCGGCGGCTATTACCTGGACTTTGCCGTCAAGCGCGACCAACTGGCCCGCTACGGCCTGTCCGTCGACGACGCCAACCTGCTGGTCATGACTGCGATCGGCGGCGATGCCCAAGGCGTGGCGGTGCAGGGGCGCGCCCGCTACGGGATCAACGTGCGCTACGCCCGCGACTTCCGCGAGGACCTTGACTCATTGCGTAGGGTGCTGGTCAACTTGCCAAGTGGGGGGCAAATTCTACTGTCTGAAATTGCTGACGTTCGTCTGGCCGAGGGCGCGTCGATGATCCGCGACGACGGTGGGCTGCTGACCGGTTACGTCTTCTTGGACTTCGACACCAGCAAGTACGACGTGGGCCGGTTTGTGGCCGCGGCGCAGGCGGCGGTCAAGAACGCCGTGAAGGTGCCGCCCGGCTACACCCTGGGCTGGAGCGGCCAATTCGAGAACATGGAGCGGGTCAGCGAGCGCCTGCGCCTGGTGGTACCGTTTGCCCTGCTGTTGATCTTTGGCCTGCTGTACGCCAACACCAAGTCGGCGGCCAAGGCGACGCTGGTGATGCTGGCGGTACCCTTCTCGGCCATCGGCGCGATTTGGCTCCTGTACGTGCTGGGTTACAACCTGTCGATCGCGGTGTGGGTGGGGATGATCGCGCTGATGGGCCTGGACGCCGAGACCGGCGTGTTCATGCTGCTGTTCCTGGAGCTGTCGTACGACGAGGCCAAGCAGAACGGCGAGCTGCGCAAGCCCGGCGGCCTGGTCGAGGCCATCGTCCACGGCGCAGTCAAGCGTGTGCGGCCCAAGGCCATGACGGTGACGGCGGCGTTCATGGGCCTGCTGCCGATCATGTGGTCGACGGGCGCGGGTGCGGACGTGATGAAGCGCATCGCCGCGCCGATGGTGGGCGGGCTGGCGACGTCGTTCGTGTTGGAATTGCTGGTCTATCCGGCGGTGTTCATGCTGATGAAGCGCCGCGACGCCGAGCACGCCGCCGCCGAGCCTACGGAAGCAGCTTTGCCACCCAGCCAAAGTGCCGTCGCCTGACTGCCGCCACTTGCTCGGCTGGCAGAAAGGACGCCGCCAAGCCATGTTGCGTGGCCCGCGCTAGGTCCACGTCGGTAAAGCCCAGCTCATCGCGCGCCACCCGCAGCTCGTCCGACAGCGTAATCGCAAACAGCCCCGGATCGTCCGAACACAGCGTCAGCGGCACGCCAGCTCGCAACAGGCGCCGCGCCGGGTGCTCGGCAAAGCTGGGCACCGCCCGAGTCCGCACGTTCGAGGTGGGGCACGACTCGATCGTGACGCGCTCGCGGATCATCCGCTCGGCCAGCTGCGCATCTTGGCCCACGGCGACCCCATGGCCAATCCGGCGGGCGCGCAGGGCATTCAGGGTGTCGGCCACATGATCGGGCCCGGTGGACTCACCCGAATGCACGGTCACGGGCAGGCCGGCGGCGCGCACGCGATCCACGGCCGGCGCAAATTCCGCCGAAGCATAGCGCACTTCGTTGTCGGCCAAATCGAAGCCCACCAGCTCGTGGCGCCAGCGCACAGCAAATTCCGCAGTCTGCATAGCCGATTGCAGGCCGTAGCCACGGCTGGCGATGGCAATGAGGCCCACCGCCACGTCGAACTCGGCCGCCGCCCGCCGTACCCCGCGCACCAGCGCCGCCATGGCCTTGTCCCAGTCCAAGCGGGCAGTCCGCGTCATGAAGTCGGGCGAAAACCGCAGCTCGAGCAGCCGCACATGGTCGCGCGCCGCGTCTTGCACGGCCTCGTAGGCCAGCCGCTCGACCAACTCGAGGGAGGCAAAGCAGCGTTGGAACACGTCGAACGCCGCGAGCACCGCTTCCAGCGACTCCATCGGCTGCAGCACCTGGGCGCGCTGTGCCAACTGGTCGGCGGTCAACGCCGCTTCGGGCAGGCGCAGCTTGGTCACAATCTCGGCCACGGTGGCCAGGCGAAGCGAACCCTCTAGATGGCGATGCAGTTCCACCTTGGCAATCGAACCGACGTCGAGCATGGCCAGCACCTCGCAATCACCCGGACAGATGGCCGCCAGGATGGCACTGCGCAGGCGCGCCTGCAACGGCAGATGCCGGATTTGGCACGCAGACGGCCCCGGCAGGTTGCGTTGGGCTGCCACAAAAGGTAAGCAGTTGGGTGTGGGCAAGCTCGCCCAGTTGGTCGGTGTCCCATGCCCGCTCGCCCTGCCCTTGCCTACTTGCTGGCCGCCCTGCTCGGCGCCGCGCAGATCGCCGGCTGCAGCTCCACGACGACCGCCAGTAGCGCCGACGCATCCGCCGGCGACGCCGCAACTTTGGACACCGCGCCTGCGGACACCGCCGGTTCGGACAGCGGCAGCAGCGACACCGCCGGCAAAGACACCACTTCCGAAGTGAGCGGCTGCGCGTTTGTGCCCGCGGCCAATCCCAGCAACGTGGTCATCAACGAAATCCAAGGCAAAGGCAGCGACTGGGTCGAACTGCGCAACAACGGCAGCAAAGCCACCGACCTATCCGGCATGATCGTGGCCGACCGCGACGACGCGGGCTGCGCCCGTCTGGCCGAAGCGCTGACTTTCCCCAGCGGCACTTCGCTGGCGGCCGGCGAACACTTGCTCATCGTGGGCGGCAAGAAGACGCCCGCTGTCGGTCTGCAGGCCAAGTGCCTGACCACCGGCCCCGCGACCTGCTTCCAGGCCGCCTTCAAAGTCAGCGCGGGCGCGGGCGACACGATCTTCCTCCTTTCGGGCAAGACGATCCTGGATAGCGCGCCGCTGCCGGCTGGCGTGCTCACCGCGGATACGCAAAGCTGGGCTCGCGTGCCAAATGGCTCGGGGCCGTTCCAGCTCGCCAGCCCAACGCCCGGCGCGGCCAACCAGCCGTAGCGGCGCCGCGACTGGCGGTCGGGCCGGTCAGGGCAACGGCGCCCGCAGCCAATGCGGCAGGGCCTCGCCCTCGTCAAAGATGAGGCGCAGACCGCGGCCATCGGGTTCCAGAGCCACGCCTTCGGCATGAAACCCTATGATCCGCCTAAGCAAGTGCGGCTGCATCGCGCCGTCAGCACCCGGCCGATCGACCAGGTAAAGAGCGCTGTGCATCCCGATTTCGGCGCGGCCCTCGTCGGCGTCGCCCAGCGCGGTCGCCAGCACGGCCAACCGACCATCCGGCAAGGGCAAAAGATCAGCGATACCCGCGGCCATGCCGGCGCTGGGCGGCCCGGCTTGCAGCGGCACGCGCCCCCAAATGCGCAGGTCGTCTTTGTGCAGCCGGCCCGTGGTCAGCAGCCGCTCGGGATGCTCAAGGCGCAGGATCAGGGCCCGCCCTTGACTATCCAGCGGCCGCTTTAGGCCCAGCAGCAGCGCCGGGCCATCAACGGCCAAGCCCTCGATGTCCAAAGTCCGGTCAAAGCCGGCGGCGCCTTCGCGGTAGTGGGGATCGCGGGCAGCCAGGCCCAGACTATCGAGCCATTGCGGGTCGCGCGCGCGCCCCAGAGCCACCGCCAGGGCGGCATGCCCTTCGACTTCCAGCGCGTTGCCGTGCACTCGCACCCGCATCAACTGACTGCGCGCCTCGGACCGCTTGCCCTTGCGGCTGACCGACTGCGACGCCAGGATCCAGATGGTCCCGTCGGGCCCGCGGGCGATGGACTCCAGGTCGGTGAATTCCGGCGCTCCGGCCAGAACGACCGGCGCTGCCGCAAAATGGCCCTTCGTGTCCACCTCGAACAACCACGGCGCGCGGTCGTTTTGAGCGTGGAAGCCCGTGTCGTCGCTGATCACCAGGTAATTCTGCCGCTCGGGCAGCCATAGCAGGCCAGACGGCTCCAGACGTGACATTTGCCGAAGCGCTGCAGGCACTTCGAGTGCCTCGGCCGCCGCCTCGGCCGTGGCCGGAGCCGGAGTTGGCACGGCCGCGCTGCCAGGACCAGGCGCAGGGGCCGTCGCCGTGGCCGCCGCAGGTTCGGCTGCGGGCAGCGCACTGGCGGTCGGCTGGGTCGGCTCGGCCGCAGGCGCTGGCGTGGTGGCGGGCTCGACGGAAGCGGCCTCGGACGGCTGATCGACGGGGTAGCTCAAGACACCGCTCATGAACGCGACATCCACAGGCTCGCCCGGCAGCAGCGTCCCCTCTTCGAGCACGACCACAATCTCTTCGGCCGCCAGCGGCGCACGTTCGGGAACTGCTTGCAACTGCAGCGGAATCGGCGCCACACCGCCAAAGCCTTCGACATGGCCCTTGAGCATCCGGCCCGTACCGTCGCGGCGCTGCACCTGGACCATCGCCCCCACCCGCAGCCGACGCGCCACAGTGTCCAGGGCATAGGCGATCACGCGCCGCACCGATGGCGGGCGCAGCACCACCACCGTCTGTCCCGGCGTCGCCACGTCGCCCGGCTGCATCAGCACGCGCGACACCACGCCGTCTACCGCCGAGCGAACCACCATGTGCTGGCGGCGCGCCTCGACCCGCGCCAAGGCCGCCTGCGCCACCGCCACGTTGGCCCGCAGGGGCCCCAGGTCGCGCTGCTCGGGGTCGGCATCGGCCGACGGAATCGCCAAGCGCCAGTCTTTCCAGCGCTTTTCGACGCGGGCCAGGCGCTCTTGCCATGCCGAAATCGCGCTTTCGCGGGCTTTGATGCGGCTCTCGACCCCGGCCAGCTGCGCCTTGAGATCGACAAGCGCCTGTTCAGTCACCAGTTTCTGGGCGACCAGCCCCTCCCACCAGTGCACACGGAGTTTCAGGCTCGCGGCTTCGGCGCGGTCAACCTCGGCCTCGACCGCCGCGGCAATCCGGCCCATGTCGGTCACGTCGATCGATTTCTCGAACTGGCGCTCTTCGCTGAGGTAATCGCGCCGCAGGGCCAGGGTAGTCGCTGCCAACTGGGCCTGAGCTTTGCCCAATTCGTCGCGGGCTTGGGCGAGCTCTAGGTCCAGCGGCGCCGGATCGAACATCACCATGACCTGGCCCACCCGCACCCGCTGGCCCACCGACACCCGAACTTCTTGCACGCGCGCCACTTCCGCGGCGGCGGCGTGACTCTCGAGCACCTCGCCCATGCCAGGAATGCTCGAAAAATCGGGCGACTCAAAGTAGATCTTGAACGACACCGCCATCGCCGCGGCGAAGACCAGCCACAGGAGCCAGCCCGTAGGCAACCGCATCCGCGGCCGAATCCGCCCTGTTGGGGGCTGATACGGCGCGTCGGCCTGGAGCTGGGTCACTTCGTCGGCCACGGCGTGCTAGACCTCCTCGGTCGCATCGTTCAGGTAGAAGGACACCCCGCGCACCCCAGGCACCGCCATGACCTCTTGAACGAACAGGGATTGCTGCGCAGGGTCGCGGAGTTTGACGTGATAGTTGTGCTCGGCGCGATGCCCTTGTTCCACCTCGCGGAGCGACACGAGCACGAACCGTTGGCAGTGCCGGTCCAGCAGATTCCGCAAGCGACTGTCGTTGTCGGGATGGGCGGCGATGGCAAAACGCAGCAGGCCGTCGTAGCGCACTCGCGCCCCGTACTCGGACCAGTGCAAAGCCAGGGCCACCGCGGCAAAGATCAGCGACCCGGTGACGCCCGCGCCGTAAGAGCGCACGCCCATCGAAATGCCCGTGGCCAGCGAGGCAAAGATGAACACCATGTCGCGCGGGTCCTTGACCGTGGAGCGAAAGCGAATCAGCGCCAGGGTGCCCAAAATACCAATGCCGCGGGCCAGGTTGTTGCCCACCGCCGTCATCAACGTGGCCGACACCACAGCTCCCAAAATGAGCGTCTGGACATACGACCGCGAGTACGACAGGCCGCGATGGGTCCAAATGTAGACCTGGGCCAGCACCGTCGACAGGATGAACGACATCAACACGCAGAACGTGACGGTCTGCCACGGCAATGCGGGATCGGGGGCCAAAGCAAGGCGGAGCAGGTCTTCCATCACGCCTCCCACCGCGGGCCGCGCAGGTCCGTGCGATAGCGCAGGTGGTCGTCCTGCAAACGGTTCACGCAGGTCACGTACTTGGCGTACGACTCGCGCTTCAAGTCAAACGTGCGCACCAGATCGATGAGCCAAATTGGCAACTGCATATCGAACTTGATTTCGAGCACCAAGCGGGGCTCCGGAGCGCCAAAGTTGTACGGATAGTCCACCGGCAAATAGTCGACTTCGTGCGGGTGCAACGTCCAGTCGCTTGAGGCAACGGTGCGAATCCGCTGGTCAAAGGTGATGCGAATGTCGGGATTCAGCCGGCCGACATAGGGGTCACGGTCGTAGCGGACACAGCAAACCGGCTCCAGGGCATAGCCGGCGGTGATGGCAGAGAAGTCCTTGACGATCCCCATCCTTTTGCCGTCCAGCTTCCAGTGCTTGAAGACCTCGCTCCCGCCGGGCACTGCGGCGGCTTGCCACTGATCCCGCGGCACCTGCACGCGACTTTTGCTTTGGGCGTCGCCAAAACGTCGTTTGATCTCCAAGAAGACGGGCCCCTCGCAAGCCAACCCATAGGTGCGCACCCGCAGCTTCATGCGCGCGTGGACCTGGTTTTCGGTCGCCCAGTAGAACCGCCGGTCGGCGGAGTCCAAGTACAGACTGGTGATGGTGTAGCGGCCGGCGTCGCCCACAAACGGGTCCACATCGCAATACGCCGAGATCGCTGCCTTGATCGCCGGCATCTGCTCTGCAGTAATTTGGTACTTGAATTCGCAGCGCGGCGTGTGGTGCTTGAAAAAGCGCTGCGGGTTGGCGGCAAACGGGTTCAAGGGCATCCCCTGCGCTGCCCGGCCACACCCAAAAGCAGTGGGCGCGCACGGCAACGCTCGTGCAAAGCTACGGTGTCGGTGGCCTTTCGTCAAAAAGGTCGCAGTTTTGGCCTGCAAGCCGCCGCGGCCGGTTGGGCATCCTGCTGCTGAGCCGCGGGCACACTGCACGCGACATGCGGAATCTGCCGGAACCGGCCCGCTGCGCACCCCGCCTGGTTCACGCGTGTACGGTTGCTGTGGCCTGGTCTACAACTGGCGAAAATCTGGCGGGGACCCCGGTTTGGACCCGAAGACCTGCCCAAGTTTTTCGTGCCGATTCGAGCGGAACTGCGGTCACGAAGTCTTGCTCTGTAGCTGATACTGCGACAGGCGGGCTACCCGGAGCAGCCCGGCCGCACGCTCGAAGTCAAAGCCTTGCAGTGCCGCTTCGATGCGCGGGGCCGCGGTGGTCAGCGCGTTGCGCAGCAGTTCGGCGTGCTCGTTGTACAGGTCGATCGCACCCGTGTCGTCTTGTGCCAGCAGATTCGCAAGCTCTTCGCACACATGCGCCGCCTGGGCCCAGTCAACGCTGGCCGGCCGCAGTTCCTCTTCGCGTTCGGGCAGGTGCACTTGCAGCGCATGGATCAGAGCCGACAGCTCGACGTCCAGGTCGGCCAGCTGTCCGGTCAAGTCGGTGCGCTGGTGCGGATCCAGCAGGGCCGATTCGACCGTAGCCGCGGCGTGTTGCAGGCGCAGGGCCCCCAGCGTCCCGGCCAGGCCCTTTAGGGTGTGGACGGTGCGGCGCGCATCCAACCATTGCTGTCCAGCAATCTCGGCCCGCAGCTTGACCACGGTGTCGGCACGTTCGGTCGAAAACCGCTGGAGGAACCTGGCATAGCGCCGCCAATCGCCCTGATGCACCGCCAGCCCGGCCTCGGCCGTCAGCCCGGCAATGGAGCCCAGCTGAGCGCGCAATTCTTGGGTGCCTTGCTGCGCAGCGGGCGTGCGCGTCTCCAAGTTGTCGGGCAGGTCAACGCCAGTCCAGCGGCACGCCGTCTCGAGCAGGGCGCGCGGGTCGATGGGCTTGGCCACAAAGTCATTCATTCCCGCGGCACTACAGGCCGCCTGGTCGTCGGCAAAGGTGTTGGCCGTCATCGCGACGATGGGGGTTCGGGCATAGTTGGCCAGCGCACGGAGCGCCCGCGTCGCCGCCAGGCCGTCCATGACCGGCATCTGAATGTCCATCAGGATCAAGGCATACTGTTGCTTGGTTGCCATCTCGACGGCGACCGCGCCATTGCCGGCCACGTCGACCACAAAACCCTGCGGTTGCAGCAGATCGACGGCCACCTCTTGGTTGAACAGGTCGTCCTCGACGACGAGGATGCGCACCATGTCGGCGCGCACCGGCGGAAGTCGGGGGTAGGACTGGCGGCGGCGGAGCTCGGCGGCGGCGAGCGGCGACGCGACTCCCAACGGAACCTCGAACCAAAACGTACTGCCATCATTTTCTTGGCTTTCCAGACCCAGCTTGCCGGCCAGCATGTCGACCAGGCGATGCGAGATGGCCAAACCCAGGCCAGTTCCGCCGTACTTGCGCGCAATGGTAAGGTCTGCCTGCTCAAACGGCTGAAACAAGCGCTCTTTTTCGGCGGGCGGGATGCCGATGCCCGTGTCTTGGACCTCGAAACGGAGCCAGACCTTGGGCCCATCGACGGCCAAGCGCCGCACGCGGAGCGTCACGCTGCCGTGCTGAGTGAATTTCACAGCATTGCTGGCGAAATTGAGCATGACCTGGCTGATGCGCAACCCATCGCCAGAGACGAACTGCGGCACGCCCGCCTGGACGTCCATATGAACTTGCAGACCTTTGTCGGCCGCTTGCCCCACCACCAGATCGCGCACGGCTACCAAGCAGTCGTGCAGGTCGAAATCTGCCTGGGTGACCTGCAGCTTGCCCGCCTCGATCTTCGACAGGTCCAGCACATCGTTGACGATCGACAGCAGGTGGCGGGCCGACCGCTCGATCTTTTGCAGCCGCTCGGCCTGCTTTGGCGGCATCGACTGGGTGCCGAGCACGTGCGCCTGACCGATGATGGCGTTGAGCGGCGTGCGGATTTCGTGGCTCATGTTGGCCAAGAACGCGCTCTTGGCCTGATTCGCGGCCTCGGCCAACCGTTGCGCCGCCGCTAGTTCCGAAGTGCGCTCGGCGACTTTCTTTTCCAAGTCGTCGCGGCACTGCTCCAGTTGCGCGACCTCGCTGGTCCGTGCTGCGGCAGCTTCTTGGACGGCGGCTTCAAGGGCTTGTTTGAGCTGGGCGTTGTCGGCCTGGGCCTGGCTGAGGCTCTGTTGAACCTGATCGGCGGCGCGCTGCAGGACCTGGGACCGCTGCCGCCACAGGGCCAGCGCGATCAGCGCGGTGAGTGCCGATCCGGCCAAGAGCCAAAGGAGCAGTGTCATCGCGGACCAGCGTCCTCAACCTCGTAGGCGACGACGGGCTCGTCCAGTCCCTTGACCCGGATCTCGGGCAAGGCCCGGCAGGGAAAGTCCGCACCTACAAGGGCATAGGTTTCTTCCGAGATGAGCACTCGCCCCGGCATGGCGTGCGCCTGCAGCCGGGCTGCCAAGTTCACTGCCGTCCCCATGACGGTGTAGGCCAACTGGTGGGTGCTGCCAAAGTTGCCGACGGCGCACAGCCCCGTGGCAATCCCCATGCGCACCGACAGCGGGGCGCCGCTGCCATGGCCTTTCCAAAATGTTTGCAACTCGTCGATCTTACACTGCATTTCCAGCGCCATCCGCACGCACGAGCGGGCGTCCTCGGCGGCGCCGCGCGAGGTGGGATCGCCAAAGAACACCATGCAAGCGTCGCCAATGTACTTGTCCAGCGTGCCATGGTGCTGGCTGACGATGTCGGCCATCGCGTCAAAGTAGCCGTTGAGCATCCGCGCCATGCGCTCGGGGGGCAGGGCCGCCGTTTGCTTGGTGAACTCGACGATGTCGGAGAAGAAGATCGTCAGTGGTTTGCGTTGGTTGACCACACCTTGCGTGATCGCGCCGCGCAGGATGCCGCTCGCCACCTCGGACGACAGGTACGACGAGAAGTGCCGGCCAAGCCGGTTGAGGCGATCGCGGACGCGCTTGAGCTCCAGGTGCACGCGGACTCGTTCGAGCACGACTGCCGGACTGAACGGTTTGGTGATGTAGTCCACCGCGCCCACGGCCAAGCCGTGGGCTTCGTCGACCGAGTCGGTGGCAGCCGTGACGAAGATGACGGGAATTTCGCGGGTGCGCGGGTCGTCCTTGAGCCGTTTGCAGACCTCGAAGCCGTCGAGCTCGGGCATCATCAGGTCCAGGAGGATCAGGTCGGGCAGCTCGTTGGAAGAACAAATACGCAGCGCGTTCGCACCGGAATTGGCAGCCTTGATGCGATACTGCCCAGAGAGGAAAGCGCTTAGAATACTAAGGTTCTCTGGTGCGTCGTCGACCAGTAGCACCGTTTGCCGGCGGGATGCGTCTTTGGTCGTTGGCTCCACTCGCGACTCTCCAACATGATCCGCCCAGCTTCTTTCTACGCCGGTCTGCCAGCGACGTCAACGCCTGTATTCGTGCCCAAGCGCGCGGTGCCACTGTCCGGTTTCGGTTCGGGCCAATTCGAAACCAATTCCATCGCATGCCAATAGCCGGGCTGGCGCTGCCAGATGGCCACTTGCCGCGGTCGCCCGGGAAATAGCTGGCCCGACAAGGGGTCCGCAGCCGCTACCGCGGGCTGCCACAGCCGCAGCGCCAAATCGGCCGCGGGCAGTTCGTCGCTCAGGTCCACCACCGCGGTATGCGGCGCCTCGCGGGCCACCAGTCGGTCATGGCTGCTGAATACTGGCCGATGGCGAAACACCTGCTGGAATTCCTCTTTCCACGCCGAATAGGCGGAGGTCGCGACGACGACTCCAGCCTCTTCGCGCGCGACGGCGTCGGGATACAAACCTATGAACTGACCCAGGAACTCTGCGAAGTAGATCGGTTGACTGGGATACTGCTGCGCCAAGTGATGCAAGCCCTCGCGCCATGGGCGATCGCCGTAGGGAGTGAAATAATCGTGAACATCAAAACTCCACACCACTTGGGGGAAACGGCGTCGCAGCAGCCAGCGCGCCATGGGGTCGGGCTCGATGGCGGTGACGTGAACATAGCGCTTTAGCAAGCGATTCGGCAGCAGCCAGCCGCCACTGGGCCCGACCACGACTAGCTCGTCGCCGGGCGGCGCCCACTGCACCAGAGCTTGCTCTACTTGCCTAGCATAGTCGCTCCAAAGCATAGAGTGGTAGCGCCGCGCCAACGCATGGTATGGCAGGCCACCAGCGACATTGAAGAGCCCCGACAAGGCGTCGCGCGGATTCTGCATTCGATTGGCCCCTCCTCTCGCTGGCAGTACTAGAGGGCCACCAGCACGGCTCCCAGCGTCACCGCGGCAGCACGCCACCATTCCGCAGCGGCCAGATGCTGCTGACGAGCGGCGAGCGCGGTCGCCATGAGCACGCTGGTGTTGCGCAGCGCCGACAAATGCGCGGCCCCACCGGTGCGCAGGGCCAGCAAGAGGGCCAAGAACGACGCCGCGCACAGGCCCGAACACGCCAGTAAAATACTTGGCCGGACGCGGACTTCGCGCGTCAGCCGGCCCACGCGGTCGCGGCCAAGCCAGGCGATCTGGATCGGCAACGACAGCCCCAGCGAGGCCGCAAACAGCGCGTACGGCTGGGCCCCAAACGCCAAGGCCTGCTTATACACCAGCGGATACAAGGCGATGCTGGCAGCGCACACCATCGTCGCCAGCCAGCCTACCGCATCCGACGGGGGCCGCGGCTGGACCGCCTGTTGCCAAGCCATGGAAAGGAGAGCCACGCTGAGCAATCCCGCGCCGAGAAGGGCCGACGCCGTCACCGCCTCGGCCTGCCAGACCATCGCCAGCGGCCACGCCAGCAGCACGCCCAGGCCGCGGCTGACCCCGTAGGCCTGCTGCAGGGGCAACCGCGCCAGGGCCACCAGCAGCGACGAAAAGTAGAGGCCCTCGATCAGACCGGCCGCGCCCACCCACGGCAGCGAAGCGACCGCCAGGACCAGCTCCCCGCGCACCAGCGCGATGGTCAGACTGATCGCCGCGGCCCCGGCCACCAGCCACACGCCCGCCGCACCTGGGTCCGGGCGCCCCTTGACGAGGGCGTTCCACACGGCGTGCAACAGCGCCGACAGCAGGACGAGCGCCAGCAACGAACTGGGCATAGTGCGAACCCCACCTGATTCACGCCTGGACGGCTTCGCTGACCCGATCTGCAACTGGCAAGGACCAGGCGGGGCCCCGATTCGGGCCCGAGGAACTGCTGATACGCACCCCACCTGATTCGCGCCTGTACAGCCTTTCTGACCCGTTCTGCAACTGGCGAGAATCAGGCGGCGACCCCGGTTCGGGCCCGAAGAATTGCCCGAGTTTTCGATCCGATTCGGACGGAATGGGTATGAGGTCGTCGAGCCGATTCAAACGGAGTCCCTACAGAGACTAGAAAACCCAGCCGGCACTGAGTTCGACGTAGGGGCGCGACTCGGTCATGCGGTTGGTGGTGGTGTCGAATTGCTTTTGCATGTCGGCGCGGTCTTGGGCGCTGAAGGCGCCGGTGGTCGAGACCGTGGATCCGCCCGCCGAGCCCAGGTACTGCATCCAGCCCATCAACACGGCGAGCCGGAAGCCCACGTCGGTGCGGTAGCCATAGCCGGCCCCGGCAAAGGCCAGAGGGACGGTGGACGAGCGGTTGTAGTGGATCGAGTTGCCAAAGGTGTCGCTGCCATCGGCCTGCAGGTTGTAGTACATGGCGGCAAACCCGGCCTCGGCAATGACGTTGTGGCGGCGCATGGGCCAAAGCCGGCCGCGCACGAACGGGGTCGCGGCGGTGATGGACGCGTGCGCGGTGGCGGTCCCCGACTGTTGCGAGGCCTCTGGGGACTGGGTGACGGCGCCCGCCTGCAATTCGAGCATCGGCAGCAGCTGGTAGGCCACCGAGAGGCCGTAGTTGCCCACCGGGCCGGCCAACACGAGGTAGCCGCCAATGCGACCAGGAGCGGCGTACGCCGGTGCGGCCGGAGCGGATTCGGCGGGCGGTTCTTCGGCAGGCGGCGGCTCAAGCGCCAATGCGACAGAATTTGTCGCCAATAGGACGGCCGCCGCGGGCAGCAGGGGCAGGATTCGCGAAAACATGGGCATCCTCGCAAGGGTCGGGACGCGCCCGCGCAACGGGATGGCCACGGCGGCCAAAGTCCCGAACGGCGGCGGGCAGCAGCGGCGGGTGCACCGCACGGGGAGGATGCGAGAGGGGCGGGCCCCTGTCAACCTGCGGCCGGCAGACGAGTTTCGCCCGCGCGATGGCTCGGGTTTGCCAAATCTGCGCCATTGCGCTACCACACCCTGGCGTCGATGCCGGATGGCGCAATGGACTGGGAGGCGCTATGGCCGCGCACATGCTCGCGACGCGGTGGCTGGTGGCGGGCACGCTCGTCGTGACCCTGTTGGCGCAACCGGCGCAGGCCGCCAAACGCCGGGCCAAGAAGGCGACCAAGAAGCCCGCCGCAGCGGTGGTTCAGCCGGGCAAGACGCGCCTTGCCGACATCGTGGCCTGGCTCACGGCGCACTACCCGGGGCGGACCTGGCAGATGGGGCCCGATCCCCTAGTCAGCGCCGAGTTGAGTGCCACCTATCCGAATCGGCAGTTCTGGGCGGTCCACTCCTCGCCGCCGCTGCCAAACGGGGCCGTCGCGCCGCCAGCCGAGCCCGTGGCGACGGGTGAACAGCCCCGCAAGCCACCTCTGTCGGCGCTGGTCGAGGTGGACGTCGCGGGTCGCATCAGCGCGGGACACCCCGAGATGGGCCGTCTGGTGGCCAGCAACAAGGCCGAGGCGGCGCGGATTGGTGCGGCGGTCCTGTCGCTGACCATGGGTAAGTGGACGCCACCGGGGCTGATTTCGGCGGGCGAAGTGCAAGTCGAGCGGGTGCCCGGCTACTGGCAGTTGACGGCGCGCGGCCCAGGATGGCTAGCGCAAGCGCGCGTGAGCGAGTCGGGGCAACTCGCGATGGCGTCGCGCACGTATACCGGCCCGCAAGTTCCGTAGCATCGGCCGCACGTCTGGCGCCGCTGGACGACCCGCAAAATTCCCCGGACTGGGAATTTCGCCCCGCCAGCCCCGCGCGTCGCCTGGCCGACTCCGGGCCGACACAGCACAATGCCCTGCTTTTGCACGCTATTTCTGTCGCCAAGGCCTTGGCACGGCTCTTGCTTTGCTTTGGGGCAGCGGTTCAGAGCAGCGGGTTTGCAAGGACCGCAGGGAGGACTACGCCCCCAATGGGCCAGCACATCCGGTAGCTGTGTGAGCACATGGTTTGGCGGCCAATCACATGTCCCCTCAGCGCGCCGCTGGCCATGATGTGCCAGTCCCGTTGTCGGCGAAATCCGTGGAGGAAGATCAGGGTGTTCCTGGGTCTACCATCCGGCGCCACGCTGCGTGGACAGCGGCCCCAGCGCCTGGAAGGGCGCCTCGCGGCGCCTGGGAGAATTGCGATGAGAGCCAAGCGAGCCGTTGGATCGCATCAACGCGGCGCGGTCGTCATCGTGATGAGCCTGTTCCTGGTCGTCGTGATTGGGGTGCTGGCGCTGGTGGTAGACCTGGGACACCTCTATGTCTCCAAGACTGCACTGCAAAACGCCGCAGACGCAGCCGCCTTGGCCGGTGCGGGCGAGCTCGACGGTTCGGCGGCGGGCGTGACGCGGGCCGTCAACAAGGCGGTGGCAGTAGCAAGGCAAAACTCCTACGATTTTGGCACTCCGGTGGGCAGCGCGGCCGGCGACGGCGGGCTGGTGATTCAAGTCGGCAGCAGCCCAGACGCCTTGGTCGACGCCGCCACGGTCGACAGCGACGCCGAGGCGAGCGACAAGACCTTTCTGCGCGTCACCACAGGCGATCGCCAGGTGGGCGCTTGGTTCGCCGGCCTGTGGGGCATCCGCGGTACCCACACCTTTGGCGACGCCACCGCCGGTCAAGCGGAGTCGGAGATGGCGCTGGTGGCGGTGTGCGTGCTGCCCGACGATCCCGCCAACCCGCGCGACCAAGAGTTGGGCTACGAGCGCGGCGTGTCGTACAACGTGGCAGATATGAACCCCATTTCGCCCGGCACCCTGTATTGGATCGCCGGCAAGGGCCGCGCGGGCGAGTGCTTCAACAACACCAGCGATTCTCTGCCGTTTGCCTGTGTGGGCAAGACCGCCAACACCATCCCAGTCGGCAGCAATGTCTATACCAACACAGGCGTTTCCGACCCACAGCTTTCCGCGTTGGACTCGCGTTTTGACGTGTACAACCCCAAGAACCGCTGCAGCCCCACCACGGCGCGCCCAGACACCAACATCAAAGAGTACTATTGGAACGGCGCTGGCGGCGGCAACCCGGCCAACTGGATGAACCCGGACCCGCGCCAGCAGAGCATTGGCTTCACCACGGTGGCGGGCAAGCACGCGCCGATCCCGCTGTCGGCGCGCACGTTCTTGGACTACGGCGTGCTGTGGACTGGGTCGCGGCAAAGGGGCGCGACGGTAGCCGATTGGCCCACCGGCGCAGGCCTGAGCCTGTACGGCGGCAGTGCCACCAGCTACCCCGAACCGTCGCCCTACGCCCAAACCAGTGGGCCGTATTTCCAGGCACCCGCGGTGGGGCATCGCGGCAAGGCCGGGCGGCGCAGCTTGAACGTGGCCATCGTCAACTGCGAAGGCGTGGCGGGCGGCTCGTGTCGGCCGGTGCGGGTGGCGGGCTACGGCAAGTTCTTGATGGAGCGCAAGGCCAACGTGCCGGGCGACAAGAACATTTACCTGGAATTTGGTGGTTTGCTGCCCACCTCGTTCCCCCGCGGCGCAGTGCGCCTGTTCCGGTGATGCCATGACGACACCACCTTGCCCGAGCTGCACCCCATGGCGAACGCGCTCCAGCCAGCGCGGCGTCGCCGTGGTCGAATTCGCTTTGGTGGTGATGCTGCTACTCGTGGTGCTCTCTGGGACGATCGAGTTCGGCAGGTCCTTTTGGTACTACAACAGCCTGACCCGGGCCACCCGCGACGCTGCGCGCATGATGTCGCTGGCCGACGCAGAGACCCTGACCGCCGTGGTCCCGCTGGCGCAAGACACGGTGGTCCAGGAAGCCACCGCCGCGGGCGTGCCGGGTCTGGTGCGCGGCAACGTCGCGGTCAGCTGCCTCAATGCCAGCTTTGCGACGATCGCCTGCCAAGATGGCGTGTCGCCCGCCTATGTGCGCGTGGCCATCACGGGCTACAGCTTGAAACTGGGCGGCTGGATGGCACTTTGGGGGCCCGATGGCTCGACGAGCAGCCAAGACCTGGCCGTGGGGCCCCACACCGTGATGCCGTACCTGCCCTAGCGGCCCAAACCAGGGGCAAAGGAGGCGGTCATGCCGAGCATCGAACACCGAATCCGCCGCCCGAATCGACTGCAACGCGGCGCCGCGGCGTTGGAATTTGCGCTGGTCGTCGGTGCGTTTTCGGCGCTGCTGACCGGTGTGACCGAGATGGGCCGCTACCTGTACATGTGGAATACGGTGCAGGAAGTTACGCGCCGGGCCGCGCGCTTTGCCGTAGTGCAGGGCTTCTCGGCCGCCGAGGTGGACGCCGTGCAGCGCTATGCCGTGTTCCATGCCGGCGAGGGCGGGTCCGTGACGGTGCCGGGCGCTCCGCAAGTCTCTAGTCAGCAAGTGCGGTTGCGCTATCTGGACGCCAGTCTGAACGAGGTGGAGGCGATGCCCGCCGATCCAGACGACAACCTGTCGGCGTGCTTGGATGCGGCGCGCCAGACCACCTGTATTCGCTATGTAGAGGCCGCGGTGTGCCGCACCCAGGCCTCGCCGTGCGTTCCTGTGGAATTCGAGAGCATTTTTGGAGTCACGCTGCGAATTCCACCCTCGTCGGTAGTCATGGCTGCCGAGAGTCTGGGTAGGTAGGTCGGGGCAAGGCTCCGGCAGAATAGGAGGACATCATGAAGACGATTACCAACGCCATTGCCCGCTTCGCGCGCGACGAAGACGGCGTGACTGCGATCGAATACGGCCTGCTGGCCGCCTTGGTCGGCGTCGCCATCATCACGGCTGCCGCGCTGATGGGCACCAAGATCAGCGACTTGTTCACGGCCATCGCCAACAAGCTTGGCGGCGCCTCCGCTTCGTAGTCGCCCCTCGACGCACCTCGAGCCCGACCGCGGACCCCAGCGCCCGCGGCCGGGTTCGGATTTTTGGGGCGCCCGGCGGCGTCGCCCTGGGGCAGCTCGTTGCGCCAAGCGACCAGTCGGCAATTTCCCCGAGCGCCCGCGAATTTCCCCGCACGGTGTTGCGCACCGGCACTCTGCCGCACACCATGAGTACAATAATCATTTATTTACCGGATATTGTATTGCATTTCAGGTTGGCACGCCGCTTGCACATCCCATGGACAGCGCCCCGGGATGATTTCTGCTGCCGCTGGCTGCGGGTCAGCCTGAAGGCCACCAAGGTGCACTGTGTCACTTAGGAGACTACCATGAAGGCCTTGATTCTGAGCGCTAAGCGCTTTGTTCGGGACGAAGACGGCGTGACTGCCATCGAGTACGGCCTGCTCGCGGCCCTGGTTGGCGTGGCGATTATCACCGCCGCGGCGCTCTTGGGCACCAAGATCGGCGGTTTGTTTACCGCCATCGCCAACAAGCTTGGCGGTGTCTCTGTGCCGTAGCGGCCGGCTCGCGGTGCTCGCGCCGCACACCCCCTGCCCCAGTTGCGGCCGCTGCCCACTGCCCCACGCATTTGGCGGCCCAACTGGGGATCAGGTGTTCCGCCTTGGACTTCGCGCAGTCCGGTCCACCGGGGCAACATGCACGAGGTGGCCATGCGACTCGACTTTGGCACCTATGCACTGTGGCAAGGTCTGTGCCTGGCCGGTATTCTGGGCACGGCGGTCGTGACCGACGTGCGTGCGCGAAAGATTCCCAACAAACTGATTCTCGTTGGATTTCTGCTGGCGCTGCTCTGCAACGGGGTCGCCGCGCATGGAAATCCCGCGCTGGCAGGCCCGCTTGGCTTTGGCCCCTGCGTGGCGGGCGCGGTGGTCGGCTTTGGGACCCTGGTCCCGCTCTACGGAATTGGCGCCATGGGCGCTGGCGACGTCAAGCTGATGGCCGTCGTGGGGGCATTCCTGGGTCCGCGCGCGGCCATCGGCGCGGCTTTGGCGACGTTGGTCGCGGGCGGCGTGCTGGCCGTGGTGGCAGCCTTGCACTGGCACGTCGCCCCGGCCCTGCTGCGCAACGTTCGCACCATGCTCGCGACCGGCGTGGCCCGCCTGGGCATTGGCGAACTGCCGGAACTGTCCGGGGCGCCCGCCTCGGCGGGCCAACTGCCCTACGCAGTGGCCATCGCGACCGGCACGGCGGCCTACCTGCTGTGGGCCAGCGGTGCGGTTCCGTAGATTCCCATATTGCCGAAAACTCCTACTTACCGTCAGTTGCGAGCCATCGACCGGACGGCCGTGCGGGCAACGGGTGGTAAAATTCCCCGGATGCGTCGTCATTTTTGGCCGGCCGCGCACCACTTCCCGTTCGTGCGGCGAATTCTCGGTGCATTTATGCAGTGTTTTCTGGCCCTCGCTGCGGCCAGTGCTTGGCACGGCTCTTGCTAAACCTCCAGGTACCCAGATGCCACAGCAGACCGTGGCGCAATCTGGCGGCTGGTGGCCACCCCAAGCCGCGGCGGTGTGTCCGCCCGGATCGTGGCTCACCCAAGCGAGTCGTGCTCAGACGCATCGCCACGACCACCGCGCCCAGCGCAGTTGGCCGAGGCGCCGCAGGGCCAGCGCAGTCGGGTACAGGCATCCCCGGCAGGCTTGCCCCCCAAGATGGGAGAACGCCATGAAGAGCCCTCGAGCCATCTTGATGATCGTCTTGTCGATCGTCGTCGGTTTGGCCGCGGTGGTGCTGGCTTCGCGCTGGTTGGCCGAGCAGGCGCCCCTTGCTACAGCCAAGGTGGTGGTCGCCGCCACCGATATCGAGCTGGGTGCCCGCATCGCGCCGAACATGGTCAAGATTGCCGATTGGCCGTCGAATCACGTGCCGGCTGGCGCATTTACCGACGTCAAGACGCTGGACACTCGCGTCGTGAACAGCACGGTGCTGCGCGGCGAGCCCTTGCTGGAGTCCAAGCTGGCGCCGGTGGGCAGCAAAGGCGGGCTGTCGGCCGTGATTGGCCCCGGCAAGCGCGCCATGACGGTGCGCGTGAACGACGTGGTCGGCGTGGCCGGTTTCGCCTTGCCGGGCAACTACGTGGACATCGTCGTCAACACAGAGGACGACAGCATCAAAGAGCAGACCGGCAAAAGCCGCAGCGTGTCCAAGATCGTGCTGGAGCACATCTTGGTGCTGGCGGTGGCGCAGGTCGCTAGCCGCGACGAGACCAAACCCAAGGTAGTCAACGCGGTGACGCTAGAAGTCACCCCCGAGCAGGCCGAGGTGCTGGACCTGGCGCGCAGCGTGGGCAACCTCTCGCTGGTCCTGCGCAATCAGGTGGACAACGCCAGCCTGTCGACCCTGGGCGCCAACAAGCTGTTCATGCTGCACGGCGATGACAGCCTGCCGCCCGAGCCCGTCGTGATGCCGGCTGCCCCGCAAGCGGCGCCCCTGCCGGCGCTGCCCACGCCGACCACGGTAGAGGTTGCTCCGCCGCCGCCGCCGCCGGCTCCGGTTGTGACCAAGAAATACAAGTACATCGTCCGCAAGGTGCCGGTCGTCGACAAGCCGGCCCCGGCTCCCGTCAAGCAGCGCGACAAGGTCGAGATCATCAAGGGCGGCTCGCGCAGCCACGAGGACCTCTAGGCCAAGGGGGACACCATCATGAACGCCAACTACCCGCTTCGGTTTCTAGTTTCGCGCAGCGCCCAGGTGCTGAGCGCGGTGGCGCTGGTCATCAGCCCGGTCGTGTCGGTGGCGGCCGAGCCTGCCACCAGCGAGCCGCCCGTGGCCGCGCCCTCGGCCAGTGACGCGACGCAATTTCTACACTTGGCGCTGGGCAAGTCGACCGTATTGCGCATCGGCACACAGGTTGCGCGCCTCTCGGTAGGAAACCCCGCGATTGCCGACGTGATCCTGCTGGGCCCCGGCGAAGTCTACGTGGTGGCCAAGGGCGTGGGCTCGACCAACATCGTCGTGTGGGGCAAGAACAACGAGTCGCGCGTCATCGACGTCTCTGTGGGCGTGGATCCCGCTGGACTCCAAGAGAAACTGCTCGCAGTTCTGCCGGGCGAGTCCGAGCTCAAGGTCCAAGCCGCGGGCGAATCGCTGGTGCTCACCGGCACGGTGTCGAGCGCCGCCCGTCTGGAAAAGGCGGTGGAGCTCGCCAACGCCTATGTGGGCAAGAAAGTCCTCAACTTCCTTCAGGTCGGCTCGACGCAGCAGGTGATGCTCGAGGTCAAGGTCGCCGAAATCAACCGCACCATGGGCGAAAAATTGGGCTTCGACTTTTCGGGCGCGTGGAGCGCGGCAAGTGGTCGCTGGACCGGGACCCTGCTGGGTCTGTTGGGCGGCGGCAAGACCAGCATGGGCGCGAATTTCAACGCCACGCAGAAGGTGGCGCCCTTTGCCGCGACCACGGCGGACCTTCCGCGCGGCGTGCTGCAACCCACCACGACCCCGCTGGGTTCGCAAGACGGCGGCAGCTTCATCATCGACGCGCAAAAGACCGACGGACTGATCAAGATCCTGGCCGAGCCGACGCTCACGGCGATCAGCGGCCAAGAGGGCAGCTTCTTGGCGGGCGGCGAGATCCTGATCCCCGTGCCCCAACCAGGCGGCACCACCGTGCTGCAGGCCAAGCAGTTTGGTGTCGAGCTGCGGTTCGTCCCCACGGTGCTGGACAACGGCAACGTGCATCTCCGCGTGACGTCCGCCGTTTCGTCGCTGGTCAGCTTCTCGCCTGTGGCCAATACCGCGCTGGGCGCGTCGGTGGTGGTGCCCACCCTGACCACGCGCTCGGTTTCGACCACCGTGCAACTGCGCGAAGGGCAATCGCTGGCCATCGGCGGACTGCTGCAAGACAGCTACCGCTCGAGCATCCAGCGCTTCCCGATCCTGGGCGAGTTGCCGCTGCTGGGGCCGCTGTTCCGCAGCAGCGACTTCCAGAAGAACAAGACCGAGTTGCTGATCGTGGTCACGCCGCGGCTGGCCCGGCCGCTAGGCCACCTGCCGCAGCTGCCGACCGACAGCTTTGTCGAGCCGAGCCGCGCCCGCTTCTTGCTGGGTGGGAAGTTGGAAGGCCACCGCGACGAGGAGGGCAAGGGGGACGCGGACAAGAAGTCAACGGCGGACCACCCCGCGGACAGGGGACCGCGCACGCCAGACAAGGCCGCGCCTGCCAAGTAGCCACGCCGGCAGCCCAGTGGCCATGGGCCGCTAGGGGAGGACATCATGAACACCACGCTCAGGGCCAATTCGCGAATCATCTTCTGGCTGTTGCTGCTGGCGCTGGCCACGGGACTCAGCGGCTGCGCGCTGACCCCGCACCTCGACGCCCACTGGGGTGAATCGGTGCGGAATGCCCAGCGCCACCAGACGCTGCACCCGCTGCTGCGGAGCGAGCACGACGACCCAGAGGGCATGGATGGCCGCGCCGCCGAGGCCTTGATGAATCGCTACTACAAGTCCTTTGAGGATCCACCCAAGCCCGCCGCCGGCAACACGGGTGGCCTTGGCAGCGGACGCTGAACTGCGCCGCGCCACGCCTACAGGAGGCACACCATGACGCCCACCGAAACCCATGAAGCCAAGGGCAGCAACCACACCGGCGCAGCGACGGCGCGTCCGGTCAGTGGCAGCGTGCCGGCGCCGCAACCCGAGCGGATCGGCGTGCTGGCCCACGATCAGAGCCAAATGGAAGAGGTTCGCCAAATCCTGGACCTGAACGACGCAACCCGACGCACTTTGTCGCTTTTCAACGGCGGCCTGCAGACGCTCTCCAGCGTGCTGGATCGCAACCAGTTCGATTTGCTGGTGATCCACAGCGTGTGCCAGACCGAGACCGATCTGGCGCGCCTGGAGCAAGTGCTGTCCGACCGCGGGGCGCTGCCCGTGGTGCTGTTGTCAGGCAACGTAGAGCCTGGCTTCTTGATTGCGGCCATGCGCACGGGCGTACGCGACGTGCTGAAGCTGCCCGTGGCGCCCGATGCCCTGCGCGACGCCGTGAACCACATCGAGAACCAAGTGGTGCACGTGCCTACGCCGCAAGAAAAGCGCAAAGTGGTCGCGTTCATGGCGGGCAAAGGCGGCAGCGGTTCCACGTTCTTGGCCACCAACTTGGGCTATGCCCTGGGCAAGGCCGGCGCCAAGACTGCGCTCATCGACCTGAACCTGCAGTTTGGCGACGCGGCGCTGTTCGTCACCGACCGGGTGCCGCAGAGCAACCTGGCCGATGTGGTCAGCGACAACATGGCGCGCCTGGACGGGGCGTTCCTGCAGGCCTCGATGTGCGAAGTGCTGCCCACCTACTCGGTGTTGGCGGCGCCCGAGGATCTGGAACGCGCCGCGCAAGTCCGCCCAGATCAAGTGGATGTGCTGGTCCGGCTGGCGGCGCATCGCTACGAATACGTCATCTTGGACATGGGGCGCAGCTTGGATGCGGTGAGCGTAAAGGCCCTGGACTGTGCGGACTATATCTATCTGGTCATGCAGCAGACGCTGCCGTTCATCCGCGACGCCAAGCGCTCGTACGAGGCGCTGCGCGGGCTGGGCTACGGCTCGGATCGGCTGCGGATCGTGGTGAACCGCTACCAGAAGAGCGGCGAGATCACCAACGAAGACATTGAGCTGGCTGTGGGTGCCAAGGTCTGGACCACGGTGCCCAACAGCTATGCAGCGGTCTCGGCGGCCGTCAACCAGGGTACGCCTCTGGCGGCTTTTGCCCCGCGGGACCCCGTGGCCAAGGCGCTGGACGCGATGGCCATCGATTTGCTGGAGCGCCAGGAATCCAAGAAGCACGGCTGGCTCAGCGGCCTTTGGCACCACCACTAGGCGCCGAGCCATTCGCAGCCGTGCCGGCGGTCGCCAGGGATCAAGGAGGGGACCATGTCACTGCGCGCACAACTCCAAAGCGGATCACTGCAATCGATGCCCGGCGAGATCGAGATCCCACCCACCATGGTGCGCGGCGCACTGGCGGGCGACCTGCGCCGCTACCACGAACTGCGGTCGCGCATCCACAAGAAGCTTTTGGATCGCATCGACTTGCGGGCCATGGAGACCATGACGGCCGAGCAGGTACGCGCCGAGTTGCAGACGGCCGTGGAGCGGCTACTGGGCGAAGAATCGGTGCCCCTGAACGAGGTGGAGCGGCGTGCGCTGCAGTCCGACATCCAGCACGAGGTGCTGGGCCTGGGGCCGCTGGAGCCGCTGCTGGCCGATCCAACCATTTCGGACATCTTGGTCAACACCCACAAGCAGGTGTACGTCGAGCGCGCCGGCCAGCTGGAACTGACCGACGTGCATTTTGAATCGGATGCACACCTGATGAAGATCATTGACAAGATCGTCTCGACAGTAGGGCGGCGCGTCGACGAGTCGAGCCCGATGGTCGACGCTCGCCTGCCGGATGGTTCGCGCGTCAATGCGATCATCAAGCCGCTGGCGGTGGACGGGCCGGCGCTGTCGATTCGGCGTTTCTCGGTAATTCCGTTGCAGATGGAAGACCTGGTGCGGCTCAAGACGCTGACGCCCGAGATGGCCGAGCTGCTGGCGGGGTTGGTGCGGGCCAAGTGCAACGTGCTGATCTCGGGCGGTACCGGCACCGGCAAGACCACGCTGCTGAACGCCATGTCGCGCTACATCCCGGCGACCGAGCGCATCATCACCATCGAAGACGCGGCCGAGCTGCAGCTGCAGCAGCCCCACGTGGTGCGGCTGGAGACGCGGCCGCCGAACATCGAGGGCAAAGGCGAAGTGCCGCAGCGCCTATTGGTCCGCAACAGCCTGCGCATGCGCCCGAACCGCATCATCTTGGGCGAGCTGCGCGGCGCCGAAGCGATCGACATGCTGTGGGCGATGAACACGGGCCACGAAGGCTCGATGGGCACCATCCACGCCAACACGCCGCGCGACGCGTTGGCCCGCTTGGAGATCATGATCGGCATGGCGGGCATGAACTTGCCGGCCAAGTCGATGCGGCAGCAGATCGCGTCGGCCTTGACGGCGTTGGTGCAGATCCAGCGGTTGTCGGACGGTAAGCGCAAGGTCGTCAGTGTGCAAGAGATTACCGGCATGGAAAGCGACATGATCACGACGCAGGAGATCTTCTGCTTCGAGCAGGTCGGCATCTCGCCAGACGGCAGTGTGATGGGGCACTTCCGCGCCACGGGCATCCGGCCCAAGTTCTTGGAGCGACTGCGGGTGTCCGGCATCTCGGTGCCCAACGAGCTTTTTGACCCGCGCCGCCTGTACGAGTAGGAGGGCGCCATGGATCTCACCTATTCCCTCTTTGCGATCCTGGGGTTTTTGTCGGCCGCGCTGTTCGTCGAGGGCGCGTACCTGGCCTGGAATGCCAGCCGCGGGCCCGAGGCGAGCCGCATCGAGCGCCGACTCAAGGCCGTGGCGCACAGCGGCGGCGCGACTCCGGCGGCGACCGAGCACAGCCTGCTCCGCACCGACAACGTGGGCGAGGCGGGCTGGTGGGCGCACTTGCCGCGGGCCGAGCAGGTTCACGCGCTGCTTCAGCAGGCCGGCTTGACCTGGAAGGCCAGTGATTTCTTTGGCTTCAGTGTGGTGAGTGCGCTGGTACCGGCCGTGGCGTTGGCGCTGGTCGGGGCGCCGATTTGGGTGTCGCTGGCCAGCGGTAGCGCGGCGCTGTTCCTGCCCTTGTGGCTGGTCCTGCACTCGCGAAAGAAGCGCCTGGGCGCGATCGAGCGCACCCTGCCCGACGCGCTGGACCTGATGGCGCGCGCCATGCTGGCCGGTCACGCCTTCCCAGGTGCGCTGAAGATGGTGGCCGACGAGATGCCGGCACCGGTTTGCGACGAGTTCCGGGTCGTCTTCCAAGAGGTGAACTACGGCGTGGATGTGGCGACCGCACTGGGCAACTTGAGCCGGCGTGTGCCCACCGACGACATCCGCTATTTCGTCATTTCGGTGCTCATCCAGCGCGAGACGGGCGGCAACCTGGGCGAACTGCTGGAAACGATCGGCCAATTGATCCGTGCGCGCCTGCGGTTACAGGGTACCGTGCGGGTGCTGTCGGCCGAGGGCCGGCTGTCGGCGGGGATCCTGGTGGTGCTCCCGTTTGTGCTGGCCGGCGTGCTGCAGGTGATCAACCCAACCTTTCTGTCGGTATTGTGGAACGATTCTGTGGGTGCGTACGTGATCGGCGCCGCGCTGACCGCGATGGCGATGGGCATCGTGTGGATTCGCAAGATCGTCCACGTGCACGTGTAGTTGCGACGAGGTGACGCCATGTTGCAAGGCCAAACGCTGTACCTGGTCGGAATCTTCTTGGTGGTGGTGGCGGTGACGCTGGTGATCGCCTGGCAGGCGCGCCGTCGCCCGCTGGCCGAACGCCTCCGCCGCCTCACCACGCCCACTCCCGAGCAGGAGGACCGCAGCGGCTGGATGCGCAAGCTGGCCGAGGTCTCGGGTCCCTTGGCCAAGCTGTCGCTCCCCGCCGGCAATTGGGAGGACTCGCGTTTGCGCGTCCGCTTCATGAACGCGGGCTACCGCAGCGCCAACGCGCCGATAATCTTCTTTGCCACCAAGACGTTGCTGACCTTTGCCCTGCCTGGAATCGCCCTGATCTTGGCGAGCGTGTACTACCTGGGCCTGCCGTCGCACGTGTTCTTGGGCGGTTTGCTGGTCCTGGCTGCCATGGGCTATTTGGCGCCCAATGCGTGGCTGGAGCACCAGATCGCCAAGCGCAAGCTAGAGGTTTTTGAGCACTTCCCCGACGCCATCGACCTGATGACGGTCTGCGTGGAAGCGGGCCTGGGCCTGGATGCGGCGCTGGCGCGGGTGGGCAGCGAAATGACGTTGGCCAGCCCGATCCTGGCCGAAGAGTTGCACTTGGTGAACCTGGAGTTGCGCGCGGGCGCCAGCCGCGAGTCGGCGTTGCGCAACCTGGCCCTGCGGACAGGCGTAGAGGAAGTCGATCTGCTGGTGTCGCTGCTGGTGCAGAGTGATCGCTTTGGCACCAGCGTGGCGACGGCGCTGCGGGTGCACTCGGAAAGCTTGCGCGTCAAGCGGCGCCAGCGCGCCGAAGAGATGGCCGCCAAGATCCCGGTCAAGCTGCTGTTCCCGGTCATTTTCTGCATCTTTCCGTCGATGCTGATGGTCCTGCTGGGGCCGGCGTTCGTCAGTGTCTATCGGCTGCTGCTGCCCAACATGACGGGTGCGCCGCCGATGCCGTAGCAAGCGCCCACAGCCAAGCCAACGACGCTGCCGGCCAACCCCTTCGCTAATCTGCAGGTTAGCCCGCAGGAACTTGCCTGGCCGTGGCCGCCGCTTCAACCTTGTGGGCTCTGTCCACGCTGGGACCGCGCAGTCCCGCCGGAGTTCACCGCCCATGCCCACCTCTGTGTCGCGTTGCCTCCCGCTGTTCGTCCTGCTCGCCGTAGTCGGCGGCTGCGCCAGTTCGGCAAGCACTTCAAGCAGTTCCGCCGCCACCGACGCCACAGGACCAACCGACTCCGGCCCCTCGGCGAGCGACGCAGCCAGCTCCAGCGACGTCGGCGCCGACAGCAGTGCGGCCGGCCCCAGCTGGCACGCCACGATCTTGCCGATCGTGCGCGCCAAGTGCGGCGGCTGCCACACCAAGGGCGGGATTGCCCCATTCTCCATCGACAGTTACGCAGAGGCCAAGGCCACCGCCCCGTCGTGGCTAGAGCCGATCGCCAACCTGGCGATGCCGCCGTGGGGTGCGCGCGAAACTCCAGAGTGCCAACCGCGTTTTGGCTGGAAGCACGACCTGCGCCTCAAGCCGGCCGAGGTGGACGCCATCGCGGCCTGGATCAAAGCGGGGATGCCCGAGGGAGCGGAGCAACCGGGCGAAACGGGTGCGAGCGAGAAGATCATGGAGCTTGCCAATGTGGACGTGGTGGCCAAGCCGGCCAAGCCCTTTGTCAGCGCGGGCGAGCAAGACCAGCTGCAATGCTTTGTACTGGATGCCGATTTCGCCCAGGACAAGTTCTTGAACGGCGTGCAGGTGCAGCCCGGCAACCCGGCGGTGGTCCACCACGCGCTGCTCTTCTTGGACCCCAAGGCGCAATCGTTGAAAAAGGCCAACGCAGACGGGAGTTATCCGTGCTTTGGCTCGGCCGACGTCGAAGGCCAGAACCTGCTGGCGGCGTGGGCGCCCGGCGCGGTGCCGCTGGAATATCCGGTGGGCGTGGGCTCAAAAATCCCCAAGGGTTCCAAGCTGGTCATGCAGATCCACTACCACCCGGCCGGCAAGACGGCCGCGCCCGACCTGACCACGGTGCAGATGCGCTTTGTCCAAGGCACGCCCACGCTGCGCGGCGAGACCGTGCTGGTGGGCAATTTCGACGGCTTTGACGGCACCAACGGCCTGTTGCCCGGTCCCGACGATCCGGCCAGCGGCCCAGCGTTTGTGATTCCGGCGGGCAAGGCGACCCACACCGAGGAGATGGTGTTTACCCTGCCGCCCAGTCTGAACGGCAAGACCATGCCCGAGCTGAAGATCTACGCCGTGGGCACCCACATGCACTACGTGGGCAAGGGCATGCGGATTGCGGTCGAACGGGCGACCCAGAACCAACCGTGTGGATCGGCCGAGCTGACACCGCTGGGCCAGTGCCTGTCAGAGAAGTGCCAAGGTCTTGCAGGTTTGCCCCTTGCCAATTGTGCGCAGACAGCCTGCGCGAGCGCCGCGGGCACGATCAGCGCGAGCTGCGGCGAGTGTCTCAAGGCCGAGGTCCTCAAGGGCGGCACCGCCGACTCCATCCTGCTGACCTGTACGACCGTCACGCCCAAGACGCTGGCGGGCCCCGCAAAGGAGTGCCTGGTCGAGACGCCGCAATGGGATTTTGACTGGCAGCGCATCTATGTGTACGACGCGCCGATTGAGCAGCTGCCGACCCTGAGCGCTGGCGACAAGCTGCGGATGCGCTGCACCTACGACAACAGCTTGGGCAACCCGGCAGTGGTCAGCGCCCTGAAAGCACAGGGGAAATCACAGCCACAGGACGTGTGGTTGGGCGAGCAGACCTTAGACGAGATGTGCCTGGCGGTGGTGCAGATCCTCTACAAGCCGCAGAACTAGCCGATTTTGGATGGCTACTTGTAGAGCTTGACCTTGGTTTCGCCCACGCTGGTCTTGAGCGAGCCCTGGTATGTGTCGCGCCCCACGCGCCGAAAATCGCCCTGAGTGGCCTCTGTGCAGTCGCCATAGGGGCAGAAGTACTTGCCATCAAAGTGGAAACCGTCTGGCGTGGGCTGCATGGTGCCCTTGATGCGCTGCGAGCCGGTCAGTTTCTCGAGCGTGAACTTGGCCGTGCCGGCGGCGGTCATCTGCTTGCGAATCACGCAGCGGAACGCCGGGTACTTGTACCCGCCCTGTGTGAATTCGCACTTGTACTCGCCCGCGTTCAACTCCGCCGGGCCGGGATCGGGCCGTTTGGGCAGCGACCGCTGCGGCGGGGGAATGTCCGCGGCCGCCGGCATCGACACCCCCATCGTCCCAAGCAGTAACGCCACCGCCGCCCAGCGCCGCCAAGACCTTGATTGTTCCATCGTTCCCTCCCCTGAATGTGATCGCCAGTTCAGCATCTGGCTGCCCCCCATGACGCACGGCTCGGCCGCAGGATTCAACGCACCCCGGGGCAAGCGCCTGCGCATACGGTTGGGGGGCATTTTCTACTGCCCAATATTACGTCACTTTCTTTTTTGGCAGCGCAATTCTTCGCGGGTCGCCCTGACGTCCACGGCCGCCGCGGCATTGGTAGGTTGACGGCGCGCAGCAGACCGCGGGCCCGAAAGGAGTACACGATGAAGAAGTTGCTGTTGACGAGCCTGCTGGCCACCTCGCTGCTGACCGGCGTTGCGCTGGCCGAACCTCCGCCGCCGCCGCCGCACGGCCCCCACGGTCCCGGCGGCATGGGCCCTGGTCCGGGCGGGCCGGGTGGCGAGCAGCACCGCGCGCAAATGCAGCAGAAGATGAAGGAAATGCGCGGGCAGCTGCTGCGGCGCGAAGCGGGACTGGACGAGGCCTCGGCGCAGAAGGCGGAGAAGGTGCTCGACGGCTTCGACACCGAGCGGCAAAAGGGCCACCACGAGGTGGGCGAGGCGCGGCGCTCGCTGGGTGAACTGGCGCAGGGGGACTCCAAGGACGAGGGCGCCTACAAGAAGGCGCTAGACGCCCTGATCGCGGCCAACCGGGCCCAGCAAGACCTGCGCAGCCGCGAGCTGGACGAACTCCGCAAGGTGCTGTCGCAGCGCGAAACGGCCAAGGTCATCCTCTCGCTGGAACGGATGCAGCAGGTGATGCGCCAAGAAATGAAGAAGGTCCGCAAGGCCTGGCTCAAAGCCGAGTTGGACCGCATGGAAGGCGACGATGGCGACGAACCGCCGCCTCCGGGACCGCCGCCGCCGCCCCCGCCGTCGCCGCGGCCGGGCAAGGGCGCGCCAAAGTAGCCGAAGCGGTGGGCAACCCTGCAAACCCCGGCTCTCACCCAAAGAATGGCCAGAATTGTCGAGCCGATTCAGAGGATTTTGCGGGCTACTGAACTGTGCAGCGGGGCGGTCGGCAGCAAGGCGGATCGCCCCGCGCACGTTTTTCGCGAGGCCCGCGGGCAGCGTGGCGGGCGCCAAAGACTGCAGTGTCCAGGCAGGGCTGGACCCGGCAAATCTTGCGCGGCGGCAGCGGAAACGCCAAACTTGCGCGCACCGCGGACCGCAGCCGCCTGGAGGCCCCTTGCCGACCCTCATCGTTCACGAGCTCAATCAGCCCGCGCGCAAGGCGCCCTTCTTGGTGAAATCATTCCGCATTGGCCGCGATTCCCACAACGAATTGGTGCTGTCCAGCCCCACCGTGTCGCGCGAGCACGCCTTGATCCGCATGGACGCGGCCACCGGCAACTGGTTCATTTCGTGTGTGTCGCAGACCAATCCGGTGGTCGTCGACGGTCAACTCGTTACCCAGACGGCCTGGGTGCGCGAGGGCAGCGAGATCCTGATCGGCAGCGATCACTTGATTCTGTTTTCGGAAAACGAGCAGCGCGCCGCCGGCTATCAGGCGGGACAGGCCCGCTTCGTCAAGAACGTCTGCAGTTCGTGCCAGTGGTCGGGCATGATCAGCGCTTTGCGCCGCGACGCGATCTGCCCCAAATGCGGCAGCAAGAGCCTGCACGCCGCCGACGCCTACGTAGCAGCGGCCACCAACGACTTTGTCGCCAACGACGCGACGTCGGCGATGGACCTGGACCAGGTGCGCGCGTCGCTACGCCAACTCAAGACCGCCAAGCGCAGCCACGTAGAGCGCATGGACAAGTGGAGCGACGGCGGCGAACGCCAAGACCTGAGCGAAACCGAGCCCTTGTACATTGGCCGCGCATTCGAGTTGAAGCTGCGCGGCTTTGTGTTTGGCCGGATCAAGATCGCCTGGACCGGGCGGCGCTGGCAGCTGACGAACGAGCTCAAGTTCGGCGGCGTGCAGGTAAACGGCAAACCGGTCAAAGAGGCTCTGCTGCGCGACGGCGACGAGATCGACATCGGCAGCAGCAAGTTCAAGGTTGTAACCGAGTAGCCGCCGCCCGTTCAGGGAACGCGACCAAGGGCCACATGCTTCGCCCCGGTCGCCACCTGCTTGGGCGTGGACCAGCTCGAGCCCGTGAGCGTGCTGTGCCAGACCGTACCGGTGGTGTCGACCCAGGCGAGTTCGAGCGTCCCCAGCAAACCCGGTGCCACGGCCGGCGTGCTGGCGATGACCCCAGCCGCGGCGACTTGGGTCGGCGAGCTCCAGGTGCCCTTGGAAAGCATGGCGACATA
Source organism: Myxococcales bacterium (assembly GCA_037441385.1). Lineage (GTDB taxonomy): Bacteria > Myxococcota_A > UBA9042 > UBA9042 > UBA9042 > SXRM01. The sequence continues at coordinate 10,130 of JBBISH010000022.1, read as the reverse complement.
TAGCTTTTCGTCCGTGCCGTGGAACGCCATCCACACGTTGCCGCTGATGTCGCGCGCCATGCTGACCGGGTACTTGCTCCACACTTGCGGCACATCGCTGGGCCCCGACCAAGTGCCGCTCGCAAAGGCCTGAGCCGCCACCGCGCCGCCCGATTTGCTGTAGGCCGCCAGCGCCGTGCCCGTCCCGGTCCCGACCACGGCAGGCGCAATGGTGTAGTCGGGGCCGGCGCCGCCGTCGAGCGTGGCATCCCAGCTGCTGGTATAGACCTTGCCTGCCAAGTGGTTGCTGTTGCCGCCGTCGATGTAGGTCAGCAGCGCCGAGCCGCCCAGCGTCGCCAAGGCCGGTCCCCGCGGACCGTAGGATTGCGGCGACCCGACCCAGGCGACCGGCGTCCAGCTGCCCGAGTAGACCATACTGTAGTACTTGAAATCACTACCATGATACACGAGCAGGGCGTTGCTGCCGAGCCACGCCAAGCTGGGGCGACTCTGGGTGACGATGTCGGTCCCCAGTGCACTAGGCACGGTCCAGCCGGCGTAGTTCCACTTCAGAACCTGCACCTGATTGTCCTGCAAGTCCGAGGTCTTGGTGTAGCGCAGCGCCGCCAAACTGTACGAAGGGCCAGCAATGATGCTGGGCGCGTCGACGCTGGGGGCAGCGAAGGTCTGGGTCTTCCAGGTGCCCGCCTTGCCCAACTCGCCGGCTACGGTGGCACCGCCGGTCGCGACCAGCAACAGGGTGGGGCAGGCGTTGCACATGCCTCCGCCGCAGTCCAGGCCGGTTTCGTCGCCGTTCTGGAAGCCATCTTTGCACGTGGGGCTAGAGCAGTAGCCGCCCGAGCAGACCTTGCTGGCGCAGTCGCTGCCGCTCGTGCATGCTGCGCTGGTGGGGCAGCTTGGGCAGGCGGGCAGGCCGCAAGTGCTTACGCCGCCACAGTCTTTGTCGGTCTCGCCACCGTTCTTGGTGCCATCCGTGCACGACGGCGGCGGGCCGGCGCTGCACGCGCCATTGGCGCAGACGTCGCCCAAGGTACAGGCGTTGCCATCGCTGCACGGGGCGGTGTTGCTGGCGTGCAGGCAGCCGTCCTTTGGGTCACAACTATCGCTGGTACAAGGGTTCTTGTCGTCGCAGCTGACCGCTGGACCGGCACACTGGCCCGTCGCGCACTGGTCGGGTCCGGTGCAGGCGCTGCCGTCGCTGCAATTGACGCCGTCGGGGACTGGCTTGGCCGCGCACTTGCCGGTCTTGGCGTCGCAGGCGGCCTTGGCGCAAGTGGTGTCGCCTGTCGTGTCGCACGTGACGACCGTCTTGGGGTCGATCTGGCACTGGTACGGGACCTTGCCCTTGTCGCAATAAAGCGTGCCGTTGCACAGGTCGCCGTCTTCTTTGGGGGCGCAGTCGCTGTCCTGCTGGCAGCCGCAGATGTTGGTACCCGACTCGCAAGCACCTGCCTTGCAGGCGTCGCCCACCGTGCAGGCGTTGCCGTCGTCGCAGACCACACCATTGACGGGCGTCGGGCCGCACTTGCCGCTGCTTTGGTCGCAGGTGGTCTTGAGGCACGCGGTGTCGCCGCTGGTGTCGCAGGTGACCACTGTGGACGGCTTGACTTTGCACATATACGGCATTGAGGTCATGTCGCAGTACAAGGTGCCGTTGCACAGGTTGCCGTCCTCTTTGCCCACGCAGTCGGCGTCGGCGCAGCAGGCCATGACGTTGATCCCCGGCTTGCACGTGCCGCCCTCGCAGCTGTCGCCCTGGGTGCAGGGGCTGCCGTCGTCGCACAAACCGCCGTCAGGCACCGGGGTGGGCTGGCACAGGCCGGTGCTTGGCACGCAATTGGCCTTGACGCAAGCCGTATCCGCTTGGGTGTCGCAGACGACCGCGCTGTTCAGCTTGGGCTTGCACTTGTACGGCACGGTCGCCGTGTCGCAATACAGCGTGCCGTTGCACAGGTTGCCGTCTTCTTGACTGGCGCAGTCCGCGTCGAGCTGGCACTCGCAGGCCTTCAAGCCGCCGGCGCAGCTGCCGTTTTTGCACAGGTCGCCCAGGGTGCACGGGTCGCCGTCGTCGCAGACGATGCCCACCTCCGCGGTGTGGGTGCAGGCCTTCTGGGCCGCGTCGCAACCGTCTTTGGTGCACGGGTTGCCGTCGTCGCAGCCAATCTCGTCGGTGGCGCCGTTACAGTCGTCGTCGACGCCGTTGCACGTCTCGGTCGCAGGGGCGGGAGCGTCGCAGGCCGACAGACCGCCGGGACCGGCCACCGTGCAGACCCGCTTGCCGCTGCAGACCGCCGACGTGCCGGTGGGATTGCTGCAGATCGTCGACAGGCCTAGCTGGACGGCGCGCTTGGAGCACGGGCACTGCGGCAACGCGTTCTTGTCGTCGATCACGACGCACTGCTTGCTGCTGGTGCCTTCTACAGTTTTTGCGGTCTGGCACACAAAGCCGGCGCCGCAGTCGCTGTCTTGGCTGCAGGCGCTGCCACAGAACGCGCCCTGACTTCCGTAGACCACGCACGCGGCGGCGGCCTGACCGGGGGCGCTGCATTGGCTCGACGCCGTGCACGGTTCGCAGCGCCAGCCGTACTGCGGTGCGCACAGGTTGGTGGTATCGCCGCCGCCGCCCGAAAACTGAGTACAGACGTAGTCTTTGGGGCAGGTGGTGGCGCAGTTCTGCGCACAGACTTTGCCGTCGGGCGTGTCCAGGCAGACCAGCAGGTCGCACTCCTTGTTGTCCGTGCACGGGCAACCGGGGCCGCCGGGGCAGTTGGCCACGACGTCGGCGGTGTCCGTGGTGGCGGCATCGGCCAGGTTGGTGTCCGTGGCGTCGACCGCGGGGATGTCGAGCTCAACCTCGTCCCAAACGCCAAATTCGCCGCCAAAGAGGTCGCTGCCGCCTGTGTCGAAGAGAATGTTGGTGTCGCTGACGCTGTCGGCCTTGGCGTCGACCGGCGCTGTGGCGGCCGGCCCAGGGGTGCTGTCACAGCCAATGGCCAGCAAGGTCGCAATACTACAAGTAAACAGACCTAGACGGCCCAGTCCTGCGCTCGCCTTGAGAATCGCCATCGCTGCCTCGCGGGCGCAGAGCGCGCCTGTCCTAGTTTTTCGGGAGCTTGCGGTGGCGTCAAGGCATCGGTCATACCAGTTCCGTCCGAATCAGATCGAAAACTCGGGCAATTCTCAGGGCCCGAACCGGGGTCCCCGCCTGATTCTCGCCAGTTGCATAACGGGTCAGAAGAAGCGTATCGGCGTGAATCAGGTGGGGTGCGTATCAGCGGCCCTTCACGGCGCTGTCACGGCGCGGCATGATGCGCCCTGGCACCGGGATTCATGGGGTGCGCGGGACGGGGAACATGCTCGAGAAATGGTGGCTTGCGGCCGCGGCCCTGGCAGTAGGTTGCGGGGGCGCACAAACACCCAGCGACAAGGTGGAGGCAGCGCCGAAGCGGCCCAGTGTGCCCGTCGAGGTGTCGCGCGCGGAGTTCAATTTCTGGGCGGCGGAAATCGGCGTGCCCCTTTTCTGGCGCGACGACGCCAACCACAACGAGGCCGTGGACGCCGACGAAGTGGTGCTCCTGCACGGGGCGCCGGGCGGTCCGCGGTCGCGGTGGATGGGCGAGAACGGCCCCACTGCGGCGTTTTGGGAGACGGTCCACTGGCTGGCGCACCCCGAACATGTCCGGGATCCGGCGCAGGCCGAGGCCGAGAGGGAGCGCAAAGCGGCCGTCCGCGCGGAGCTCCGCCAGGGCCGCCCCACCTTGCTGTACAGCGACCTGCGCGGCCTGGGCGCTGGCGAAAAAGTCATGATCGGCAAGCTTTTGGCCGCCGCCGACCGGGTCGAAGCCCTGCATGCCCGCCAGTTGGGGACGGTGGGCATGGCCGACCAAATCCCCAAAGACGACGCGGCGTCGCGGGCCCTGCTCTACCGCAACCAGGGTCCGTGGTGCGAGGCGCCGGCCACCGAGCGGGACCGCAACTGTCACGCGCTGGCCAGCAGGCCGCCCAAGCGCTCGGGGCTGTATCCAGGCGATCTGCAAGAGAATCCCAAGTTCTGCGAGGAACTAGCGGCCCACCCCGACCACGCGGTGCTGCTGGACCCGTTCACGGTGGTGGTGCGCGACGCGGCCGGCAAGCTGGCGGCCCAGCCGTACCACGTCGCGTATGCCGCCGACATGGCGGCGGTGGCCGAGTTGCTCGATCAGGCTGCCGCGGCCGAAGATCGCGCGGACGAAGCGCCGTTGCGGGCCTACTTGAAGGCGGCGGCGCAGGCTTTTCGCGACGGCAATTGGCAGCCGGCCGACGAGGCGTGGGCGGCGATGAGCGCGACCAACTCGAAGTGGTACCTGCGGGTTGCCCCCGACGAGGTGTACTACGAACCGTGCTCGCGCAAGGCCGGATTCGCCTTTACGTTGGCGCGCATCGACCAGGGCTCGCTGCAGTGGCAGCAGAAGCTGGACCCGCTGAAGACCGAGATGGAGGCGCTGCTGGCCAAGCTGGCCGGGCCGCCCTACGTGGCGCGCAAGGTCGACTTCCACCTGCCCGACTTCATTCAAATCGTGCTGAACAAAGGCGAAGCGCGGGCGGCGCTGGGCGCTACGGTGGGTCAAAGTCTGCCGAATTGGGGGCCGGTGGCGAACGAGGGCCGCGGGCGCACGGTCGCCATGTCGAACATCGGCACCGACGCCGACTCGCGCGCGCAGTGGCAAGAGCAGACGGCGAGCTTGTTCTGCAAGGCGACGATGGCCGATTTTGTGACCGACCCCGGACCACTGCAGATGTCGACGGTGCTGCACGAAGCGGGGCACAACTTGGGGCCGGCACACGAGTATCGCGTGAACGGCCAGAAGGACGGCGAGGTCTTTGGCGGTGGGCTGGCGTCGACGCTCGAAGAGCTGAAAGCCCAGACGATTGCCTTCTATTTGACCGACTGGCTGGTGGGCAAAGGCGTGATCGACCAGACCATGGCGCGCAGGGCGCATCTGGCCGATGTCGCTTGGGGTTTTGGCCACATCAGCAACGGCATGGTCGACGCCGATGGCCGGCCCAAGCCCTACAGCCAGCTGGCCGCGGTGCAATTGGGCAGTTTTGTCCAGAGCGGCGCCCTGCAGTGGCACGCCGCCGAGACCGCCGCCAACGGCAAAGACATCGGTTGTTTCCAGGTCGACAGCGCCAAGTTGAACGTGGCGATCGCCGCGCTCATGACACAGGTGGCCGGTATCAAGGCCCGCGGTGACAAGCCGGCCGCTCTGGCGCTGAAGAAGGCGATGGTCGAGGATGCGGGTCAGTGGGCCGACTTGCGTAAGATCATTACCGAACGCTGGCTGCGGGCGCCCAAGTCGAGCCACGTCTACGCGATCGATCTCTAACGGCGGGCGCGGGACGTCACGGCCACGCCACGGCAGCCGCGCCGTACCCTGACAGCCCTGGCCGGCTTGTCTATCTTGGCTTTGCCGCGCTTGGGAGCGGCCGCCAGGATCGCCATGCCCACTGCCACGCCGCCCTACATCGTCCGCCCCAATACCGCCGTCTTGACCAGGGGTTTTGACCCGCGTCTCTCGGTGGGGTCGGCGCGGCCGGCCGTGTTCCGCTCGTCCACCTATGTGTTTTCTAGCCCCGAAATGGCCGAGCGCGCCTTTGACATCGCCCTGGGCCGCGCCGCCCCCGAGCCGGGCGAGAGCGTGGACCTGATCTACTCGCGCCTGTCGCACCCCAACGCCGAGATTCTGGAAGACCAGATTACGCCGCTGGAAGAAGGCGCCGAGGCCGCGGCGGTCTTCAACTCGGGCATGGCGGCCATCTCGACCGTTTTCTTGACGTTTTGCCGGCCCGGTGCGCGCTTCGTCTACACAACGCCGCTCTACGGCGGCACCCAGCACTTGATCCACCAGATGCTAGAACCCCTTGGGATGATTGGCGTACCGGTGGCGGCGGGCGACACGCCGGCGCTGGTGGAGGCGATCACCCAGTGTCCAGACTGCAAGCTGATCTTTGTGGAGTCGCCGGCCAACCCGACCTTGGTGATGAGCGATATCGCTGCGGCGGTGCGGACGGCGCAGGGCATGGCGGAGCCGCCGCTGGTGTGCGTGGACAACACCTTCATGGGCCCGGTGTTTCAGCACCCGCTGACTTTGGGCGCGGATCTGACGGTGTATTCGGCGACGAAGTACTTGGGCGGTTTCTCGGACATGCTGGGCGGTGTGGTCTTGGCCAAGAACCGCACGCTGATCGATACCTTGCGCGGCACGCGCGCCATCTTGGGGAACATCTTGCAGCCCGACGAATGCTGGCTGCTGGACAGCCGCCTGCCCACGGTCAGCCAGCGCATGTACCGGCAGAGCAAGAACGCGCAGCGTATCGCCGACGGACTGGCCGGCCATCCCAAGATTGCCCGGCTGCTGTACCCGTCGCAGTTCCGGGACCCCGAGCAGCAGCGCATCCGCGACGCCCAGTGCGCCTATCCGGGCGGCATCCTGGCTTTTGAGCTGGCGGGGGGCAAGGCGGCGGCGTACGACTTCTTGCGCGCGCTGCACATCACCAAGAATGCGGTGAGCTTGGGCGGGGTCGAGAGCCTGTCGTGCCACCCAGCCAGCACCACCCACAGCGAGATGAGCCCCGAGGAACTGGCGCGCTATGGCGTGTCGGACGCGCTGGTGCGGATCTCGGTGGGCATCGAGGACTGGCGCGACCTGCTGGCCGAGTATCTGGCGGCGCTCGACGCCGCGTAGGCAGTCACACCCAATCCGACGCAGTAAGTAGGTCGACCAGCGCGGAACTCAACAGAACCTAATGAAGATTTGCAGGGTGCGTCGGAGCGGCGGTTGATCGAAACGACCCGCTGCCCTACCCTGCGGCCAGCCGGGTCCGCCCTGGAAAGGCCACTGTGGGAGCGAGCGTAGCCATGAAACACCTGATTTTGACTGCGGTGTGCGCTCTGACCACGGCGGCGTGCGTAGAGACCCTGGACAAGACGGCGGTGGTTGCCGGTGCCGACGCCAGTGGTACCTCGGCGGCCTGCAAGGCCCAATACCCCGAACCGATTGTGATGACCACGCCGGACGAGCAGCTGTTCGCGAGCGGCGTGCTGCAGCCCGACGGTACCATCGTTGCAGCCCACGTGCTCAAGACGACGAGCAAGTCCTTCAGCCGCCTGATGCAATTCAATACGGCGGGGCCGACGGGCAAGCTGGACATCAAGCTGGACACGCTGACGAACGAAGAGGTCTATACGGTCCTACAGGATGGCGACGGCTGGGTGATGAACGCCACCGCGTTTGGCAAGGACGACGACCCGGTGCTGATTCGCGTGAGCCAGGCCGGGGTTGCGCAGGTGACCGCGGTGGACTTGGGCGGCAGCGAGCAGTGCTACGGCCTGGCCAAGGCGGGCGCGAACTACGTGCTGACGGGTCGCCACGCCGCGCCCACCGGCACCAAGGGCTTTCTGATTGTCTTGGACGGCAAGGGCAAGTGCCTGCAGGGCTGCGACAACCCGGGCTACGACAGCGGCGCCGGCTCGGCCAACACGAGCTTGAACGGCGTGGAGCTACTGCCGGGCGGCGACTTCCTGGTTGCCGGCGAGACCTTGCCCAGCGGCGGCAAGGGCGGCTTGGACGGCGGCATTTGGCGCATCGCCAGCGATGGCAACCAGAAGTGGGTCAAGGTCCTGGGCAGCAACGGCGAGGACTGGTTCTGGAGCCTGCGCGCCGCGGCGCAGCCCGAGGGCGGCTTTGTGGCGTACGGCAAGAAGGCCGGCCAGGGCTGGCTAGTGGCGTTGGATGCGCAGGGCGAGCCCACCTGGGACGTATCGCTGCCCGAGACCAAAGACGTGTTCATCGTCGCGCCGATGCCGTATGGCTGGGTGGTGGGTGCGCTTACGGCCGGCGGGCAGCGCCTCCTCGGTATCGACGGCGCCGGGCACGTGCTGTGGCAGCAGTCGCATTTGGGCAAGCCGTACAGCATCTTGCGCGTCCCGACTGGTCTGGCGGTGGTGGGCGACTTGCAGGGCGACGCGCGCATCCTGTTCACGGACCCGTGGGGCAACGCAACCTGCGCGAGCGCCGGCAAATGCGCGGGGATCCTGACGTGCGACGACAACAAGGCCTGCACGGACGACGTGTGCGGCAACACGACCGGCTGCACGCACGCGGCAGCGAACGACGGCCAGCCCTGCGACGACGGCGTGGCGTGCACCGCTGGCGACGTGTGCGGCAGTGGCCAGTGCGCCGGCAAGGCGAAGGTCTGCGACGACGGCAAGGCCTGCAGCGTGGACAGCTGCGACCCCAAGACCGGGCAGTGCAGCTTCGACGCGAGCAAGTGCCCGTAATTAACTAGAACATCTAAGGTTTGACGGTTCCCAGCAGTTGAAAGAGCGCGCGCGCTTGCGGCGCTGCTTGCTTCTCTTGATCGCCGGATGGCCGATTTTCCCAGCGGCGGCGGTAGCTTTCGGCCTCGTCCAGGTGCTTTTGGATGGCCTGGGCGGTGAGCTTGAGTTGGCTGTCCAGGTACGGCGCGTCGGGGTACTTGGCCAGGATGTAGTCGGCGACCTTGCCCAGCAGGCCGATGGACTGGGGGTCGTCGGTGTAGCGATTCATGAGCATGTTGAGCTGGTTCCACTCCATCCACACCGGATCGCGCTCGGTGCCGTGACGCGGCCGACCGTGGTGCTTGGCGGTCGCGGTGAGGAGCTCGATCTTGGCCGGGAGTTGCCGGACCCGCAGCGGGTGGTTCTCAGCAGCCAGAAGGAGCTCGTGCCACTGGTCGGTGTAGTCGCGGTCGGTTGGGTTCAACGCCTTGATCCGGCGCTGGAATTCAGCTTCATACTCATCCTTGGACGCCTGCTCGGCCGTCTTGCACAGAGCAATCAGATTGGCGAGCAGGGGGCCGGGTTGCGGGTCGCGGAGCTTGGGTTTGTGCAGGGCGACGAGGTCGTCAAAATAGGCGAGCGCCCATCCGGCTTTCTCGCCCATGTCGCCGTAGCGGCTGACGGGGCGCGGCGGCGACTGGCGCGGACGGGCCGCCCGTTCGGCCAGGGGCAAGAGGCGGTGGACGACCCACGGCTCGGGGCCGTATTTGCTGAGCAGGTAGTCGAGCACGATGGCCTGTTTGTCGACCATCTCGGCGCAGTCGCCCCAGGCGCTGAGGGCGGAGGCGACTTCATCTACCTCTGGATACTCGTGATGGGCCGGGTTGTTGGGCCAGCGTGTGCCCTTTGCGAAAGCGGGCTTCCAGCCCTTCTTGGCAAGGACGCGGAGCGCCTCGAACTGGTACTTGACCCGCTCGTGGTAGCTGACCTTGCCGCCGGCCGTGTCGTACAACTTGCCGAATGCCTTTGCAAAATCAGGCGCGGTCGGGTCCAACGCCGCCACCTGGTCAGCGACGCCTTGCGCATGGTCCACCGCTCGGGCAGAGAGCTTGGCGTTCAAGTGGGCCAAAGCCTGCGCCGCAGCAGCGTAATTCGGGTCCGCCGCGACCGCCGCCGCGAAGGCAGCTTGAGCGGCTGCCGCATCGCCGCGATCGCGCGCATCCAGGCCGCGGCTGTACTCGGTGAAGGCCCGCAGGTTCTCGGTCTGGTTGCGCCGCAGGGCGGCCTTTTCCTTGCTGTCCACCGCGACCGCAAGGCCCGCAACCACGGCGTCGACCAGGTCTTTTTCCAGGGCAAAGAAGTCCGAGAGGTCGCCGTCGACCGCCTTGGCCAGTTGCACCTTGCCCGTCTCGACTTGGATGATGCGAGCATCGAGGCGCAACTTGCTGCCCGAGGCGGTAAGGCCGCCGACCATCAGCCACTCGGCCGCGACCAATTTGCCAAGCCTTTGCGCGGTGTTCGGGTCCACGTACGGGCCCTGCTGTAGCTTGAGCTCAGCGACAACCGCCGCCAGCTTGCTCCGCTCGACCAGTTGGAGCGCCTTCACGGCCGACAGGTCCGTGATCAGCATGTCGGCCATGCCCTTGGCCAACGGCTGCAACTGCGGGTCGCTGGCGTGGGCGTCAAAATCGGCGATGGCCAGCGTGTGGGCCTCCGCCAGTTGCGGAATCACGAACAGCAACAGGGCCAGCATCCAACGCATGTGGCTCAGCTTACCACCAGCCCGACCCCGAGGAAATGGGGGGCATTTTCTACTCCGCATTTTCATTGA
>JBBISH010000021.1:0-64521 GCA_037441385.1 Myxococcales bacterium | reverse complement strand
GCAGTCGGGGCGGAGTTCAGAAAATGCCCCCCAAAGTGTCGACGGGGCTGGCCGGCTGGCGGTGACCGGGCCTCTGGCCGGAGACGCCGACCTTTCAGAAATTGCCCCCCAAGGCGACCGGGCGGCTGACGAGGCGACTCAGCCGGCGTGGGAGGACCTGCCCAACCGGCCGAAACCGAAGGCGAAGGCCCGGAACTACGGCATCGCGTCGTCGCAGGCGGAGTACGAGGCGTTCAAGGCGCGCGTGGTGGCCTACGAGCTGGCCTACGCAGAGGCGCGGATCGCGGCGCGGATCGCGGCGGTGCGGGCGGCCCGGGGCGAGGCGGTCGAATTCGTCAGCTTCCCGCTCTTCAGCTTCGCCTGCGCGGCCGTGGCGGTTCCGGTCGGCCCTGTCCTCAATGAAAATGCGGAGTAGAAAATGCCCCCCTTTGCGTTCGAGAAAGCCGTTTGCGTGGGTGGCAAGCACCGGCCGCCTTGCGTACAATGCCCCCTGGCCGCGCGACGGCGGCCAGGTGTGGCCATGCCCTTGACGATCCGCCCCGCCTTCGCGCTCGCCGCAGCGGCAAGCCTAGTTGCCGCGCTATGTGCCTCGTGCGGCTCCCCCGTTGATGGCCCCGGCGCCAGCCACGTCGACGCCAGCGCCGACCAGACTGGCTACATGGACTTGGGCGGCAACGACCTTGGCGCCGGCGAAGTCGGCCTCGGTGACCTGGGCCACGGCGACACCGCGGTCGTCGACGCCACGGACACGACCGCCAGCGCGGACGCGGGCGACGCGGCGGACACCAGCAGCGACAGCGAAGCACCCAAGTCGTGGAATTGCGACGGCATCGGCGAGCCCGGCTGCCCGTGCAAGACCAGCGCCGACTGCAACAGCGGTCACTGCATCGAAACGCCGAACTTCGGCACGATCTGCACCGCGGAGTGCCAGGTCACGTGCCCAGACGGCTACGTCTGCGTCCCCGAAAGCGGCATCGATGTTGTCTACCTCTGCCGCCCCAAGTGGCCCGTCCTCTGCAACCCCTGCGACAGCGACGCCGACTGCGCCAGCGTGGGCGTGGCCAAGTCGCTCTGCGTCGACCGCGGCCCTCTCGGCCACTTCTGCGGCGCCGGCTGCACCGCCGACAACGACTGCCCGGCGACCTACACCTGCCAAGAAGTCACCAGTTCCGGCGGCAAGAGCGGTTCGCAGTGCCTGCCTGCGCCCGGCGCCAGCGGCCCCACGGAATGCACCTGCAGCTTCGCCGCCAAGGCCGGCAAGCTTGGCACGTCCTGCTCTGCTCAATCGCCCAGCGGCGGCAAATCGCAGTGCTCCGGCGTCCGTCAGTGCGGCGAAGGCGGGCTGTCCGCGTGTTCGGCCCTCGCCTCACCCGAAGTCTGCAATGGCAAAGACGACGACTGCGACGGCGAGATCGACGACCTCGCCTGCGACGACGCCAACCCCTGCACCACCGACCTCTGCAACGTCGCCCAGCTCGCCTGCAGCCACACCGCCACCGTCGGCACCTGCAACGCCGACAACAACGCCTGCACCGAAGGCGATGCCTGCCAAAACGGTCTCTGCGTGCCCGGCCCACCCAAGAAGTGCGACGACGGCAACCCTTGCACCTTCGATAGTTGTAGCATGTCCAACGGCTGCACCGCGGTCAACGACGACGGCGCGGCCTGCGACGACGGTTCGCCTTGCAGCGTCGGCGACGTGTGCCTGGCCGGCCAATGCCAGCCCGGCAAGCCCAAAGTCTGCCCCGCCGCCGCGGCCTGCCAAGTGATGGCCTGCAATGAGGAAACTGGCAAGTGCGCCGGCAGCCCGCAGCCCGACGCCACCGGCTGCAGCGACGGCAACGCCTGCACCCAAGCTGACGCGTGCAGTGCCGGCGCCTGTGTGGGCCAACCCCTGGACTGCACCGACAACAACCCCTGCACGCTCGACACCTGCGACAGCGGTTCCGGCTGCAAACACACCTTCTCCAAAGTGCCCTGCGACGACGGCAACGCCTGCACCGACAACGACACCTGCACCAGCGGTCAATGCATCGGCAAGGTCAAAAGCTTCTGCAACGACGGTAACTTGTGCACCGACGACGCCTGCGAACCCAGCACCGGCTGCGTCGCCACCAACAACACCGCCGCCTGCGACGACGGCAACGCCTGCACCAGCGGCGACACCTGCAGCAAGGGCGCCTGCGCCCCCGGCACCTCCATCTGCCAGTGCCAGGTCGACAGCGACTGCAAGGACGACGCCGACATCTGCAACGGCAAGCCCTACTGCGACAAGAGCGTGCCGGGCAATTTCCAGTGCAAGACCAACCCGGCCACCGTCGTCAACTGCGACACCAGCAAAGACACCTTCTGCTCCTACGCCGCCTGCGTCCCCAGCACCGGCCTCTGCGTGACCAAGTCCTTCCCCGACGGCAAAACCTGCAACGCCGACAGCAGCATCTGCACCGTCGGCGACTCGTGCCAAGGCGGGGTTTGCACCCCCGGCCCGGCGCTCCCTTGCGACGACGGCAGCCCGTGCACCAGCGACGCCTGCGAGAACGGCGTGGGCTGCACCCACCAAAACAACTCGGCCCCCTGCGACGCCGACGCCAATGGCTGCACGGGCCCCGACGTCTGCAAAGCGGGCGTCTGCACCGCCGGACCGCCACTGAACTGCGCCGACGATCTGACTTGCACGGCCGACAGCTGCGACAAGGCCACCGCTAGTTGCAGCCACATCGGCGCCACCAACGACGGCATCAGCTGCGACGCCGACGGCAGCGTCTGCACCATCGGCGACAAGTGCCAAGGCGGCATCTGCAAACCCGGCGCCCCGGCCGACTGCGACGACAGCAACGCGTGCACCGCCGATACCTGTTCGGCAACACAAGGTTGCCTGCACACCGACGTCGCCGACAAGACCAGCTGCGGCACCAACATGGTGTGCCTCAGCGGCGCGTGCACCAAACAGACCTACTGCGGCGACGGCATCGTCCAGGCCGGCGAGCAGTGCGACGACGGCAACACCGTGGCGGGCGATGGGTGCACCGGCTGCGTCCTCGACCCGGTCGGCCAGGCCAAGATCGGCGACATCATGATCACCGAAGTGATGGCGAATCCTGGAACGACCCATTCGATTCCGGGGACGACTACCGCCTGGGAGAATGAGTGGATCGAGGTCTACAACATGTCGAATCACACGGTCGACTTGAACGGGTTGTTCTTTGGCGACTCGAACGGTAAGTATGCCCTGGAGTTCAACAAACCGGGCGGTTTCTACATCAAGGCCGGTGAGTATGCGCTGATCTCTTCGGCCGAAATCGACAAGCTAGAAGGCGGGCCGGTACCTGACCTGCTCTACGACATGAACTACCTCACCATCCAGTTCGCCAACTCCGGGGACTGGGCGTGCATTTCATTTGACGTGAATTGCACGTCTAACAAGCGACTTGCGTTCATCAACTTCAATTCTCAGGCCAAGGGGGCGAGCTTCCAGCTAAGCGCCAGCAAGTATACGCTCGCGCAGTCATTCAGTTCGGCCAATTGGTGCTTCAGCGAAGTGCCGTACGGCACAAAAAACAATCTTGGGACACCGAAGGCCAAGAACACCGTTTGCCCGTAATAACCTTGCTTCCCGAACGATCCGCCCGGGGGCCCTCACAACCCCAAGCACAACGTCCCCGACCCATCGTCGGAGTTGCATCATGATCTCCACGCGTTCCTACCTCTGTGCTCTGGGAGTTGCCCTGCTCGCCACCGCCTGCGCCGGCACCACGGGCAGCAGCGGCAACACCGGCGTCGTCCCCGGCCAAGACAGCGTCACCGGCCTGGACCAACTCGGCCCCAGCGACAGCAGCGGCGGCCCCGGCGACAGCACCGATCCCAGCGACGGCGGTGCTGACGGCCAAACCGACGTCGCCCCAGACATTTCCGCGGACTCCACCAGCGATACGAGTGTCGGCCCCGCCGTCAGCGCCACCCCGTGCGACGCCAGCGTCCCGTGCAGCGCGCCGTGGGTCTGCGACCCCAACCACCACGCCTGCGTCGCGTGCCTGACTAGCGCCGACTGCCCGGCCGGCTCGATGTGCAGCGGGCACGCTTGCACCGCCACGGCGGTCTGCAAATCCGACAAAGACTGCAAGTCACTGGGCCAGGTCTGCGACGAGGCGCACTCGGTCTGCGTGCCGTGCACCACCTCGGCCGACTGTGGCGACGGTGTCTGCACCGACAACCAATGCATCGCCAAGCAACCCTGCAAGTCCAGCAAGGATTGTCCCGGCGTGTGCAACCAAGACAGCGGGCAGTGCGTCGAGTGCACCCAAGCCGGCGACTGCACTGACGGCCAGTTCTGCGACACCGCCAAGGGCAAGTGCGCGCCCAAGGCGTGCAGCGTCGGCTCGTGCCTAGACGGCGCCTGGTTCGCCTGTGCCAAAGACGGCGGCGGCTGGGCGGCCCCGATCCAGTGCGACGACAACAACTTGTGCACCACCGACACCTGCGGCGCCGCTACCGGCTGCGGCCACAGCCCTGGGGCGCTCAAGTGCAACGACGGCAACCCCTGCACCGCCGACAGTTGCGACCCGCAGGCCGGCTGCGCCGCCACCCCCCAATCGAGCGGCAGCTGCGACGATGGCAACCCCTGCACCATTGCCGACAAGTGCGGCGCCGGTGTCTGCGCGGGCATTCCCACCAACTGCGACGACGGCAACCCCTGCACCGCCGACACGTGCGGCGCCAGCGGCTGCGTCCACCAAAACAGCGAAGGCCAGGCCTGCGACGCCGACGGCAGCGCCTGCACCCCCTTGGACACCTGCAGCGGCGGCAAGTGCGTGGCCGGCACAGTCAAGGTCTGCCCCGACCAAGGCCCTTGCGTCACCGTAGGCTGCGATGCCAAGTCCGGCGACTGTACCGGCACCGCCAAGGCCGGCCCCTGCAGCGACGGCGACCCGTGCACCACCGGCGAGACCTGCATCGGCGTCGTTTGCGGGATCGGCAAGCCCAAGACCTGCGACGACGGCAATCCGTGCACCAAAGACTCGTGCGACCCTGCCCAGGGCGACTGCATCGCCCAACCCCTCGCCGGCGCCTGCAGCGACGGAAACCCCTGCACGGACAGCGATGCCTGCAGCGGCGGCAGTTGCGTCGGCGTCCCCATCGACGTCAAGACCGCCTGCGACGACGGCAACGCCTGCACCAGCGACGCCTGCAACCCGTCGACCGGCTGCGTCCACCTCATCAAAGCGGGCGGCAGCTGCGACGATGGCAACCCCTGCACCGGCGGCGACGTCTGCGACGCCAGCGGCAAATGCGCCGGACCGACCTCGACTTGCGCCTGCACGACGGACAGCCAGTGCGCCGCCACCGCCAATCCGTGCCTGGGCGTCGCCTACTGCGACAAGGCCGCCGCGCCCTATGCCTGCAAGTACAAGGGCGGCACCGCCGTGCAGTGCGACGCGAGCGGCGACACCACCTGCGCCGCCAACGTCTGCAGCGAGGCGACCGGCAAGTGCGCCCTCTCGGCCAAGAACGAGGGCCAGCCGTGCGACGACGGCAGCGCGTGCACCACCTCGTCCACCTGCCAGGTCGGCGCTTGCACCGGCGCGCAACCCCTGCAATGCAACGACGGCAATCCTTGCACCATCGATAGTTGCGACGCCAAGTCCGGCTGCATCTACACACCTACCACCGGCGCCTGCAGCGACGAAAACCCCTGCACCACTGGCGACGTCTGCACCACCGGCGTCTGCAAAGGCACCCTGAAGAACTGCAATGACGGCCTGGCCTGCACCATCGACCTCTGCGACGGCACCGGGACCTGCGCGCACGCCCCCAAGACCGGCACCTGCAACGATGGCGACCCCTGCACCCTGGACGACGCCTGCAGCGGCGGCAAGTGCGTGGGCGGCACCGCGGCCGTGTGCAACGATAATAATCCTTGCACGACCGACAGTTGCGTCGCGGGCCAGGGCTGCAGCCACACCAGCGTGGCCGACCAGACGGCCTGCGGCGACAAGCAGTGGTGCAGCGCCGGCACCTGCGTCGCCGCGCCGTACTGCGGCAACGGCAAGCTGGAATCGGGCGAGCAGTGCGACGACGGCAACACCACCGCGGGCGACGGCTGTACGGGCTGCGTGCTCGACCTCGTCCCCGCACCGCAACCCGGCGAAGTGCTGATCACGGAAGTGATGGCCCGGCCGGCCACCGCCGCCAACGAATGGGTCGAGCTCTACAGCGCCGCCACCCACACCGTGGACCTGAACGGCCTGTACCTCTGCGACTCCAGCTTCTGCGTCAAGCTGGTCAAGGCCGGCGGTTTCTACATGAAGCCCGGCGAGTTTGCCGTCCTCGCCGCCGTCGACATCGCCGCCAGCGAAGGTGCGCCCGCGCCCGAGTACGTGTACGGCTACAGCTCGAACAGCGTATCCTTTGGCAATTCAGGCGACCTAGCCTGCTTGACGCCGGATCCAACCTGCCCGGCCACCACGCGCATCGCCATGATCGCGTTTGGCCAACAGCCGCTTGCCCAAAGCTATCAACTGGATGCAAACCACTTCAACGCAGCCGATGCGGCCCAGCTCAAGTATTGGTGCTACTCGCAGCTGACGTTCAGCTCTTCGTCGACGGACAAGGCCTCGCCCAAATCCGTCAACGGCAGCTGCCCCTGAGGCGCGCTAGCGACGATTGCCGAACAGGCGCAGCAAGTTCAAGAACAGGTTGATGAAGTCGAGGTACAGGTTCAGTGCGCCAATCAGCGCCGCCTTGTGCCGCTCGCCTGGCGTGGCAAACCCCTGAAAGCCAATCGACTTGAAGCGCTGCACGTCGTAGGCGGTCAGGCCGGCAAACACCAGCGCGCCCACTACGGTCACGGCAAACGACAACCCGCCCGAGTGCACGAACAGGTTGACCACCGACGCCAGGATGAGCGCCCACAGGCCCATCATGAAAAATGAACCCATCGCTGTCAGGTTCCGCTTGGTCACCGCGCCGTAGGCGGCCAGCCCGGCAAACGAGCCAGCGGTGACGAAGAACACATTCGCCACCGAAGCTTTGGTGTACAGAAGCAAAATCGGCGCCAACGTCAGGCCGTTCAAGAGCGCGTAGAATAGAAAGCTCACGCTCGCCGCCGCAGCCGACATGCGTCGAATCGCCGCCGACAGCGCGATCACCGTGACCAGTTCGACCACGATCAGCGGTACGAACCACGACAACGCCGTTTGCAGGAGGGCGTCGCTGCTAAGGACGGACCACGCCACAGCGCCGGACAGCGTCAAGCCACCGGCCATCCAGGCGTAGATCTCGTTGATGAAGCGACTCGCTTGCAGGGCGCGACCTTGGGCCTCGACTTGCGCCATCTGCGCCGAATCCATGCGGCCATACAACTCACGCTCGAACATACAACCTCCCGCGCCACCCGCAGGCGACGTAGCTTCAAGCTAGGTGTGTAGGTTGGCGCGTCAAGGCGGGGGGCAGCTGGGCACCATGTCCCACAACCGCACGCGGACCTTGCCTTCGCCCCAGCGACCGTCGGGAAGGCGCACTGCCACGTGCAGTTCGGCCCACTGGCCGCAGTACTTCCACGAGTTGACGCCCATGTCCCAGACGGCCAGCAACCCCATGTTCGAGCTGAAGTAAGTGCCACCCGGCTGCTGCGTCAGGCCCACCGCAAACGGCATGGGCGACGTCTTGGACGCGCAGCCCAAGTAGGCGGCCCGCATCACCGAAGCGGTGACTTGAGCGCCCGCGGTGCCCACGCCGGTCACGCGAATCGCGAGTTCGGTGTGCACCAGGCCTTGCGGGCCGTGGTAGAGCGCGGCCCAGCCGCCGTCGGTGTACGGGGCCCAGGGGTTGCTGGACTCCAGCGGGCCAAGTTCTACACCCAGGTCCGGCGTGGGTTTCAGGCCAGCCTCTTGCCAGTCGGGCGACATCGGCGCCAGGCAGTCGCTGCCCAACCACGGCGGCGGCGTTCCGGGAGGACCGTTGGGGTTCTTGGGGCAGTCTGGCAAGCCGCCATTGCACACTTCGGCGGCGTCCACGGCGGCGTCGACCGGTCCACTGTCTGCGTCGACTACCGCTCCATCTGGCACATCGGGGCTCGCGTCGCCGCCATCACTTGCTGTGTCGGCTAGTTCCGTGGCATCCGCCGCGCCGTCGACTGCACCGTCCTCGCCCCCATCGGCACTGGTGTCTGCACTGTCCGCACTGTCCGCACTGTCCGCAAAGACCGCGTCGCTCGCGTCCGCATCGCTGACCGCAGCATCCGGCAACACGCTGTCGGCCGGAACGGGGGCGTCGGCGCCCACGTCGTTCGCCGCGGTATCTGAGCTGGCTTGGGTGTCATCACCGCTGGCTTTGCCGGCGGCCGCCCCACCGCACGCGGCCAGCGTTAGGGCAAGGGCGATCAGAAATCGGCGGTGGCCAAACAGCATCACCGAATCATACCAGTTCCGTCCGAATCGGATCGAAAACTCGGGCAATTCTCAGGGCCCGGACCGGGGTCCCCGCCTGATTCTCGCCAGTTGCACAACAGATCAGAAGAAGCGTATAGGCGTGAATCAGGTGGGGTGCGTATCAGAGTGCCTGATCCGTCCACGCCAGGCAAACAAGTTGCGGTCGCCTACGAATTGACCGGCGACTTGTCGTAGCGGCGGCGGTCCGATTCCTTCAGCCACTTCTTGCGCAGCCGGATCGACTTGGGCGTCACTTCGACCAGTTCGTCGTCGTCGATGAATTCCAACGCTTCTTCCAGCGACAAGCGCTTGGCGGGCGTCAGCAGCAGCTTCTCGTCGGCGCCGGCCGAGCGGATGTTGGTCAGCTTCTTCTCGCGACCCGGATTGATCACCAAGTCGTTGTCGCGGTTGTGAATGCCGACCACCTGACCTTCGTACACGTCGGTGGTGGGGCCCACAAAGAAGATGCCGCGATCCTGCAGGTTGAAAATGCCGTAGGTGGTGGTGGTGCAGCCCTCGACCACGACCAATGCGCCGTTTTGCCGGCGGCGGATGTCGCCGCGCCACGGGCCGAATTCGCTGAAGGTGTGGTAGATGACGCCCGTGCCGCGCGTGTCGGTCAGGTACTGGCTGCGGTAGCCGATCAGGCCGCGCGACGGGCAGACGAATTCCATCCGCACCGTGCCGTCGTCTTCCACGTGCATGTTGCGCAAGTCTGCACCGCGCTGCGACAATTTCTCGATGACGGCGCCCGAGTACGGCTCGGCGCACTCGCAGACCACGTCTTCGTAGGGCTCCAGCTTCTTGCCCTCGTCGTCGCGCTTGACGATGACGCGCGGCTGGCTGACCTGCAGCTCGTAGCCCTCGCGGCGCATCGTTTCGATGAGGATCGACAAGCTCAGGGTGCCGCGGCCATAAACCTTCAGCACTTCGGGCTGATCCGTGTCCTCGATGCGGAGCGAGACGTTGGCCTCCAGCTCGCGGTACAGGCGCTCGCGGATGTGGCGCGTGGTGACGAACTTGCCTTCCTTGCCGGCAAACGGCGAGTTGTTGACGATGAAGTCCATCGACAGCGTCGGCTCGTCCACCGGGATCACCGGCAGCGCCTCCAGTGTACCTTCGGCGCACAGCGTCTCGCCCACGGTCACGTCGCCCACACCGGCTAGCGCAATGATGTCACCGGCTTTGGCCTCGTCCACGTCGATGCGTTCGGTGCCCAAGAAGCCCATCAGCTTGGTGATGCGCAGCGGCTGCGTGCTGCCGTCCAGGCGCATCTGCACCATGCGATCGTTCTTGCGGATCACGCCGCGGTAGATGCGGCCGATCGCGATGCGGCCCAGGAAGTCGTTGCGGTCCAGCGTGGCCACCTGGAATTGCGCCGGCGCGTCCAGCTCGAATTCGCACGGCGGCACATGCCGCATGATCATGTCCATCAGCGGCGCCAGGGTCTTGCCCTGTTGCTTTTGCGCCATCACCTCGGGATCGTCGTCGAGCACGTCGTTTTCGTTCTCGACCGCAAAGCCCGCGCGGCCCGAGGCATAGATCACCGGAAAGTCGAGCTGCGCTTCGCTGGCGTCGAGCGCCACGAACAGATCGAACACCGCGTCCAGCACCTTGTCGGGCTGGCGATCCGGGCGATCGATCTTGTTGATGACCACGATCGGCCGCAGGCCCAGCGCCAGCGACTTCTTGAGCACAAAACGGGTTTGCGGCATCGGCCCTTCGCAGGCGTCGACCAGCAGCAGCACCGAGTCGACCATCCGCAGGATGCGCTCGACCTCGCCGCCAAAATCGGCGTGGCCGGGCGTGTCGACGATGTTCAGGACCTCGCCGTTCCAGCGCACCGAGGTGTTCTTGGCCAGGATCGTGATGCCACGCTCGCGCTCTAGGTCGTTGCTGTCCATCACGCGCTCGTAGGCCAGGCCCGAGCGGCCGACCGCGCCACACTGCGTAAGGATTTGATCGATCAGGGTAGTCTTGCCGTGGTCGACGTGGGCGATGATGCCGATGTTGCGGACGCGCTGCATGGAACTCCAGGGGATTGCGGCCAGATGATGTCGGGTGCCGGCTGCAGGGGCGATGGCTCCCGGCAGAGCGGGGCGCGAAAGTGTGCCAGCAATTGCGCCGATGCGCCAGACCGTCGTGCACGCCGGTCGGAAATTGGCCGGGTTGCGTGGCAGGTCGGTCGGGCCGAGCCACCGCTGCGGTGGCCCCCTCGTCAGGTCAAGCCAAATCAGGCCAAGCAAGCCAAATTAGGCCAAGGGTGTGTCTGGGGCGATCAGCGCGCCGCTTCGGCGGCCGTATCGCAGGTGCACTGGCGCGGCACCTTGGTGCGGTAGGCCCGGCAGCGCTCGCGGGTCACGTCGCAGCGACCGGCCAGCGGCTGGTTGTCGGGGTGATCGGCGGCGATGTCGCAGACCTTTCCCGACAGCACGCAGGCTTGCGCGGCGCGGTGACACATCTCGAAGCACATTTCCAGGGCGTTGTCCTGGCTGGCCATCGCCGCAATCTGGTGCGCGATCTGCAGCTGGTCCGACATATACGCAAGCACTTTCTGCGTGTCGGCCTCGTTCAGACCGCCCATGCCATCGACGCGATCCGAACCCGAGCAGCCGGTGGCCGTGGCGCCAACAAGTGCGATCGCGGCGGGTCCCGCCAGCACCAGGGCAGCGGCCTGCACGAACCGGATCGCTCTGGCCGAAAACGCCCCAACAACGCGGGGGAAACCGGCTAGTTTGTTGCTTTGCATCTGCGTCATCCGCGCGATCCGGCCCCGGGACCAAGTTTGGCCATACGACAGTTTATTCGGCTTGGCGGCGCCATACAAGCCGGCGAGCGAAAATCCCAGCGCCCCCGACCCGGTCCGGGGGCTTGCCAGCGCGGGGCCGGGCGAGGAAAATGCGCGCCCCAGGAGGTAGCCGATGCTGCGACAAGGTCTCGACCCAGCGATCCGTACGGTCGTGGATCTGTTCGAGAATTCCGTGCAGCGCCAGCCCAATCAGGCGATCTTGCACTGCAAGGTTCGCGGTCGCTGGCACGATACCACCTTTGCCGACTGGCGCCGCATCTCGGCCGAATGGGCGCGCGGTCTGCTGATGGCCGGCATGGAAAAGGGCGACCGCGTGCTGATTGCCGCGAGCACCCGCCGCGAGTGGATGTGGGCCGACATGGCCGTACTGATGGCCGGCGGCGTGACCGTGCCCATCTATCCGTCGGCCGTAGACGCCGAGGCTCAGTGGATTGCCGAAGATTCGGGAGCGCGTTTCGCCTTTGTCGAGGACCCGGCGCAGCTGGCCAAGCTGGCGGCTAACCGGGCGCAACTGCCTAATCTTGCAAGAGTTTTCTACTTCGACGACGTGGCGCAACTGGCGCGGGCCGATGCCGCCGGCCGCACGCTGCTGCGCCTGGGCGACGTGGTGCCGGCCGCCGATCCCTGGGTGGCCCCGGCTGGCGAGCTGACTCCCATCGGGCGCGACGCTCCGGCCGACCTGTTGGCCCAAGTGCGGCAAGCCATTCGACCGCAGGACGCCTGCACGGTGGTCTATACGTCGGGCACCACTGGCCGGCCCAAGGGCGTGGTGCTGTCGCAGGGCGCCTTTGTGTTCGAGACCGATGCCTGCCAGAAGTCGCTGGATGTCCGCGACGACGATGCCCTTTTCTTGTTCCTGCCACTGGCGCACAGCTTTGCCAAGGTGGTGTATGTGGTCTGCGTGGGCGTGGGCTGCCAGATGTGCATGCCCGAGTCGATGGCCACGCTGCTCGCCGACCTGCCCGAGGCCGCGCCGACGGTGATGCCGGCCGTTCCCCGTGTTTTTGAGAAGATCCATGCCAAGATCGTGGCGGGGGTCGAGGCCTCGGGACCGGTGCGCAAGCGGGCCTTCTATGCCGCCTTGGCGGTGGGCAAGCGGGTCAGCGCGCTGCGCCAGGCGGGCAAGGAGCCGACGGGCCTGCTGAAGGTGGAGTACGAACTGGCCCAGAAGCTGGTCTTTGCCAAGATTCACAACTTGCTCGGTGGCCGCATGCGCGGCTTCATCTCGGGCGGCGCGCCGCTGGCCAAGCAGCTGGCCGAGTTCTTCCACGCCTGTGGCCTGTTGATTTTAGAGGGCTATGGCATGACCGAAAACTGTGCCGCCGCCACGGTCAACCGCCTGGAGGACTATCGGCTGGGAACCGTCGGCAAACCGATCCCCGGGGTCGAGGTGGTGATCGCGGGCGACGGCGAGGTGCTGATTCGCGGCCCCAATGTGATGACGTGCTACTTCAACAACCCAGCCGAGACGGCGGCGGCGATCGATGGCGAGGGTTGGCTGCACACCGGCGACATCGGCGAGATCGACGAGGGCGGCTTCCTGCGCATCACGGATCGCAAGAAGGACCTGATCATCACCGCTGGCGGCAAGAACGTAGCGCCGCAGAACTTGGAATCGCACCTCAAGACGTCGCCTTACATCTCGAATTGCATGGTGTATGGCGATCGGCGCAAGTTCTTGTCGGCGCTCATCACGCTGGACGACGACGCCATTCGCCGCTGGGCGCGCGAGCACGGCATCACCGCCCAGGGGCAAGAAGATCTGACTCAGAACGCCGAGGTCTGGAAGCTGCTGCACGGCGAGATCGAAGCGCGCAACAAGTCGCTGGCCAGCTACGAGACCATCAAGAAGTTCGCGATCTTGCACCGCGACTTCAGCGTAGAAGAAGGCGACCTGACGCCGTCGCTGAAGCTGCGTCGCAAAGAAATCAGCAGCAAGCATCAGGGTTTGCTCGACTCGTTCTACACCGAACACTACTAAAGTCACACCGTTCGCGAGGTTCTTCGTGTCTGCAGCCCATTCCGCGCCCGCCGCCGACCCCAAGGTCTGCATCTGCCTGCCCACCTACAACGAACTCGAGAACCTGCCGCTCATGGTTGCGGCGGTGCTGGACCAGGTACCGTACGTCCACATCTTGGTAATTGACGACAACAGCCCGGACGGCACCGGCGCGCTGGCCGACCAACTGGCCGCGGGCGACGAGCGCGTCCACGTGCTGCATCGGCAAAAGAAAGAGGGCCTGGGTCGCGCCTACATCGCCGGCTTTCGCTGGGCGTTGCAACGCGAGTACGAGCTGATCTTTGAGATGGACTGCGATTTCTCGCATCCGCCGCGCTACCTGCCCGAGTTCATCGACAAGGCCAAAACCTGCGACGTGGTGCTGGGTTCTCGCTACATCCCTGGCGGCGCGACCGACGACTGGGACTGGCGGCGCCGCCTGATCTCGCGCGGTGGCAACACCTACGCTCAGTTGATTTTGGGTTTGCCGTACAAGGACTTGACCGGCGGCTTCAAGTGCTTCCGGCGCAAGGTCTTGGCCGCGCTGCCGCTGGACGAGATCGTTTCCGGCGGCTACGTGTTCCAGATCGAGATGACCTGGCGCTGCGTGTTGCTGGGGTTCAGCGTGGGCGAAGTGCCCATCCACTTTCCTGACCGGACCCGCGGGCAAAGCAAGATGTCGGGCTCGATCGTGCGCGAGGCGATCGTCAACGTGTGGAAGCTGCGGCTGGCCAAAGGCAAGCTGGCTGCGGCGGCTCGCGCACGCTAGTCGGCAAAATACCACGAATTTGCGGCTAATTGCTCGCAGCGTCACGCAATCTATTCCGGCGCGGCGCTTCGGTCCGGCCACTTCTGGCTGGCACCGCGCAGGCGACGGGCATACAATCCCGCGCTCGCCGTGTTGCAGCCAACGGCGCGGACTCCCGCTCGCAGCCTGGGATCAGAACAAGAACGCAGTAACCGCGGCGCTGCAGCGCCCACAGCCAAGGACAGGAACCGACCATGAGCTCCACGCCCAATGCCCTGCTGGGAAAAGGAAGTGAATTCGAAGGCAAACTGACCTTCGAAGGCACGGTGCACATCGACGGCCGTTTCACCGGCGAGATCTTCAGCGAAGGCACGCTCATCATCGGCGAAGGCGCTGAGGTGCAAGCAGAAATCCGCGTCGGTTCGATCGCGGTGTACGGCAACGTGACCGGCAACATCACGGCCAGCGAGGCGGTGGAGCTGCACGCCCCGGCCAGCCTGCGCGGCAACATCCTGTCGCCGGCCCTGCACATCGACAAAGGCGTGTTCTTTGATGGCGCCTGCCAGATGACCAACAAGGCCACCAGCAGCCCGGCGCGCCCGTCGGCCCCGGCGCCCGTCGTGGCCCGGCCGGCCATGCAGCAAGTGGCCCAGCCGATGACGCAGACGCAGAACCCGCGCGAGTCGCAGCCGCTGCCGCCGCCGATGCCTGCCCCGGGTCAGCGTCCGTCGGGCATCTTCTTGCCCGAGCCGAACTCGCCGCGCGCTACCGGCGAGCTCAAGCACAACTTCTAGTCCCCGCGTCTCCCCACCCTTCCCGCGGCACCGCGCCGCCAGTCGCCCCGGCCAATTGGGCGCCGGGCCGCAAGGTTTGCCATGGCTTTGGCCCACTTCCGCTCTGTCACCGACCTCACCCCAGCCCAGATCGCCCAGACCTTGGAGCTGGCGAACGACGTCAAGGTGAACCCAAGCAAGTACCGCACCGCACTGGCCGGCCAGACGCTGGCGATGATTTTCCAAAAGAAGTCGACGCGCACCCGCGTCTCGTTCGAAGTGGGCATGTACCAGTTGGGCGGCCACGCCCTGTTTCTGTCCAGCGCCGACATCCAGATCGGCCGCGGCGAGACGATCGCCGACACCGCCCGCGTGATCAGCCGCTACTGTCAGGGCATCATGGCGCGCGTCTACGGCCACGAAGTCATCGAAGAGCTGGCGCAATTTGCCACCGTGCCGGTCATCAACGGCCTGTCCGACCTGGAGCACCCCTGCCAGACCCTGTGCGACGCCCAGACGCTGGTCGAGCAGTGGTCGCCCAAGGGCACCTTTGACGTGAACGTGCTCAAGGGCAAGAAGCTGGTCTATGTCGGCGACGGCAACAACATGGCGCACTCGCTGCTGGACACCGGCGCGGCCCTGGGCATGGACGTGACCATCGTCGCGCCGCTGGGCTACTGGCCCGACCCCAAGATCGTCGACCGCGCCCAGGCTTTGGGCGCCCAGACTGGCGCGCGCATTGCCGTGACGGGCGACGTGAATCTGGGTGTCATGGGCGCGGACTGCATCTACACCGACGTGTGGGCCTCGATGGGTCAGGAGTCCGAGCAGCAGAAGCGGTTGAAGGACTTCCACGGCTTCATGGTCGACTCGGCGATGATGGGCCGCGCCAACCCTGGCTGCGTGTTCATGCACTGCCTGCCGGCCCACCGCGGCGAGGAAGTGAGCGCCGAGGTCTGCGATAGCCCGGCGTCGATCATCTTTGACCAGGCCGAGAACCGCCTGCACGTGCAAAAGGCCATCATGCTGCGGCTGATGGCGCAGGGCTGAGTCGCCGCGCGGATGGCAGCCAATTCCCTGTCGCGGCTGTCGATTCTGCTCGCGTTGGCGGTGCTGACGGCGCTGGCTTGCCGTCGTCCAGCCGAAGAACCGCCGGTACGCGTTGCCCAGCCTGAGCTTCCCGCCGATCCGGTGGTGGCCGAAGTGGACACTCTGCCGCTGCGCTGGTCGCAGTTGGCCGAGCGGCTTGGGCCCATTCAAGCCGAGATGGGGCCGGGCAAGCCCGAGGCAGCGGTGCGCGCGGCGGCGCTGGCGGCCAGCGATCTTCTAGTGTTGCGCGAGATGCGCGTCGTGGGGGCGCTGGCCCAGGCGACCGAGACGGCGGCTCAGGCTTCGGACCGGCTGCTGCGACAGACGTTCAACGACGAGCACGGCTGCGCAGTGGGTGAGACCGAAGTTCGCTTGTACTATATGGAAAACCTGCCGACCTACAAGCATCCCCCGGCGTGGACGGTGTGGGATGCCGCCGGCCAGTGCTGCGAACGCGGCGAGGGCTGTCCGATTGCCGAAGTGGAGCAGTGCCGCAGTGCGATTCGCCAGCAACTAACCGAATTTGCCAGGCAACTGCGCGGCGAGTACGCCCAACTGCCGCCGCTGGGGCTGGCAGCGCAAGCCTCGAACATCGTGCTGGACGAGACGCCGCTGCGCTTTCAGTACCTGCCGCGCTTTGAGCAGCTTCTTGCCGATTTCCAGCAAAAAGATCGGCGGTTGCGGATCCTTCGCTACACATTCTGGCAGCAAGGGTTGCCGGCCTATCAGGGGGCGCGGTTTCGCTCGGCAGACCCGGCCGTGCAGTCGGCGGTCCAGAAGGCAGAGCTGGGCGAGGTCCTGGGCCCCCTGGATGGCGAGGACTCGCCGCACGTCTTGGTGCTGGCGGCCCGTCAGCCCGAGTCGGTGGGCCTGCCACACACGCCCACCGCGGCGACCGAGCACCCCGTCGCGGTGGCGATTCGCCACAAGCTTTGCGATCAATGGGCCGCCCGCGAGCGCACCGAGTACCGCGAACGTCTGCTGGGCGGAGCCCAACTGATCTGGCACGGCGACGCGTTGCGCGGCCATCTAGAGCCGGTCGTGATCGACAAGCTGATCAAGCAACTGGCCAGCCCGACCGCGCCTGGTGTACGCTAGCGGAGTCCTGCTCGGGGTGCCGTCATCGAACTGATCTCCTCACGCCGCGAAGCCGAAGCCGCCTACCTCTTTGTCGAAGACGAAGGGCGGGTGTTGCGCTTTACTTTGGAAGACGCCGATGTCCGCATCGGCCGCGACCAAAGCAACGACATCTGGATCGACAATCAGCAGGTGCGGCCGCAGACCTGCTTGGTGTATGCGCGCGAGGGTTCCCATCATCTCAAGGTGTTCGAGGGTGCCAAGGTCCTGCTGAACGGCCAAATGGTGCGCGGCCTGCACCGCCTGTACTCGGGCGACACCATCTTGGTGGGCGATCGCGAGCTGATGTACGCCCGCGACGACACGCCCGCGCAAATTGCCGTGGGCCTGACGGTGCTTTTGGACGGTGCGGTGCAATACGGGCTGGTCTACCGACGCAGCCGGGTGGTGTTGGGCCGCAACAACGCCGACCTGATCCTCAACGACGCGTCGATCTCGGATCAGCACCTGATCATCGAGTGCTACAGCGACTACGGCCTGTTCGCCTTTGACTTGGGCAGCAAAGAGGGGTCGTCGGTCAACGGCCGGCCCATCGACGAGCGCTGCCGCCTCCGCGACGGCGACGTGGTGCAACTGGGCCGGGTTGGTGTGCGCGTGCACCTGCTGCCGATCGAAGCCCATGGCCTACTGCTCGCAGCGCCGCTGCCCGAGCGCCCCAAGGTGCCGCAGGCGGCGCCCCTGCCTATGGACCGCTCGCCTGGGATGCGCCATGACCCTGGCGCCATGTCGGCGCAGCGCCGGCAAGCGGATTCGCGACCCGTGGCGGGCGGTTTTGTGCGACCATCGCACAGCCCCAACGCGACCACGGCTGCTGCGGATCTGGCGCGGCAGGTCGACCAGCGGCCGCCGCCGCCTGAGCCTCGGCCAAGTGTGCCGCTGCCGGACGTGCCGCAACCGACGATGATCGGCTCGCTGGCCGAGCTGGAGCAGCACGGGATTGGCTATGGCGAGATCGATCCGCGCACCGATCGACTGGCACCGGCCGCGGCGCAGGTTCCCGTGGAAATGCCGGCGATCCGCATCCACCCGCAGCAGGTCCGCCCATCGACGCCGGCCGCCGAAGAGGTGCGTCCAACGGGCCGCCGCGGCTTCCACGACCAGAACACCGAGATGCTGGACTCGTCAGATATCTACGCGAATTTGCGTGGGAAGGCCGACATTGCCAGCAGGGACGGAGCGGTGCCGCTAACCGCCGTGCTGGACACCGAGCTGCCGCCACCGCTGCCGCCGATGACCCGCGAGCAGCGCATGGCCGAGATGCAAGAAGCCCGCGTGCCGCCTGCTCCTTCCACGGAGCGATACCGGCTGAGCAAAGCGTCGGGGTCCTTCGATCCGTACCGCGAACCGGCGCGCCCGGCCGAGCCCGACATGCCGCCACGCCGGCCGGACCTGGAGCCAGTGCAGCAAAACGAGCGCTATCGCCTGGGCAAGGCCTCGGCCTCGTTCGATCCCTACCGCGAGCCAGATGCGCTGCCGATGCGTCAGGACGCCGAGCCGCCGCCGTCGGGCGAGCGCTACCGTTTGGGCCGCGGCACGGGCTCGTATGACCGCCAGCCCGACGACGGGCGCCCGCGCCTGCAGCCGCGCCCACTGTCCGAGGCGGAGCGCCGCGCCAATCCTGGGATGCCTGTGCCGCAGCCCGGCGATCCGGCCCAACGCCCGCAAGGTCCGCGCTTCGACGAAGCTTTGCGGCGCAACGACCCCGGACGGGATCGCTGATGGTCCGTACCGTGCCAGGCGCCGCCCAGGCGGTCGCGCTGCCGTTTGCCGAAGCCAAGGCCAGCGCGCAGGCCGCCGCGGTACCCGTCGCGGAGCCGCCCAAAGGTCAATTGCTCAAGTGGATCGGCAGCAAGCAGCGCTTTGCCCGCGCCATCGTCGCCACTTTTCCCAAGGACATCGGTACTTACTACGAGCCCTTTGTGGGATCCGCGGCGGTGCTGGCGACCCTGGCGCCCCAGCGCGGGGTGGCCTCGGACGTGCTCGGACCGCTCATCGACCTTTGGTCCGCCGTGGCCAGTCAGCCCGAGCAGGTCGTTGCCTGGTACACCGAGCGCTGGAACGCCATGCACGCGGGCGACAAGGTGTTGGTTTACAAGGCCTTGCGCGACAGCTACAACCGCGAGCCCAACGCCGCCGACTTGCTGTTCTTGACCCGGTCCTGCTACGGCGGGGTGATCCGTTTCTCGAAAATCGGTGCGATGAACACGCCTTGCGGGATCCACCGGCCCATCGAGCCCAGCGAATTCGCCCGCCGCAGCGCGGCCTGGCATGCGAGGCTGGCGCAAACCCGCTTTGTGCACAGCGACTTCGAGGCCATGCTCGACGGTGCCCGCCGCGGCGACTTGGTCTACTGCGACCCGCCGTACAGCGACAGCGAGGCCACCTTGTACGGTGCGCAAGCGTTCACTCTCAGCCGGCTTCTGGCCGCGATCGATCGCGCCAAAAGTCGCGGCGTGCGCGTGGCCTTGTCGATCGACGGCAGCAAGCGATCCGGGCAGCGCGTCTGCGATGTGCCGATTCCGCAAGGGCTGTTTGCCACGGAACACGCGGTCACGGTGGGGCGCTCGATGTTGCGTCGTTTTCAACTGCCTGGCCAGACACTAGAGCACGAAGTCGTGGCCGACCGCCTGCTATTGACCTGGGCCGCCTAGCGCCCACTCGCCAACCCGCCGCAGTGCGGGCAGCCAAAGACCATGTTTGAACTGACGAAAAGCTTTCGATTCGACTCTGCCCACCGTTTGACCGGCGTGCCACAAGGGCACAAGTGCGGGCGTTTGCACGGCCACTCGTTTGTGGTCGAAGTGATGGTCCGCGGCGAACTGGGCGCCGAGACGGGTTGGGTGGTGGACTACGGCGACATCAAGCGCGCGTGCAAACCGCACATCGACGCGCTGGACCACCAATACCTCAACGAGATCGAGGGCCTCAGCAACCCGACCTCGGAGGTGCTTTGCCGCTGGCTGTGGGAGCGCATCGCCCCCGGGCTGCCCGGCCTGGCCGCGGTGACGGTTCGCGAAACTTGCACCACTTCGTGCACTTACCGCGGCCCCCAGGGCTAGCGCGACCTTCTGGGGGGCATTTTGCTGCAACCGCCAAACTCGGTGCGACGTCGCCATGGCATCCGCCTGGACAAACAGTACTTCAATTTTGGTTCCGCGCACTTCCTCA
Source organism: Myxococcales bacterium (assembly GCA_037441385.1). Classification (GTDB taxonomy): domain Bacteria; phylum Myxococcota_A; class UBA9042; order UBA9042; family UBA9042; genus SXRM01. Next base: position 44,372 of record JBBISH010000021.1, on the reverse strand, counting down.
TCTTCGGCAACGGCACGCGCGAAGAACTGCACGGCCACAACTACCGGGCCGAGCTCGAGATCGACGCCGAATTGGACGCCGGGCATTTGGTGGCCGATTTCATTGTCGTCAAGCCGTTGTTCAAGGCCGCCTGCGACGCGCTCGACCACCGCACGCTGCTGCCCACCCAGCACCCGGCCTTGCGCGTGACCCAGCAAGATCGTCAGATTCTTGTAGAATTTTCCGAGCCCGACGGCCAGATCGACCGGTTCTCGCTGCCGGCGCGCGACGTGCGGCTGCTCGAAATCGCCAACACCTCGTCCGAGTTGCTGGCTGGCTGGCTGCTGGATCAAGTGCTGCTGCAGTTGCCTCACAGGCTGCCGGACCTGAAAATTCAACGCATTCTTGTGCGGGTCGAAGAGTCCCCGGGTCAAAGCGCCGTGGACGAGCGGTTCTTGGACGCCCATGCCTGATCGGCCGCTGCGCCAGGATCCGCTGGCATGGAGCGCCTTTGCCCTGGCCATGTCCGCGACCGGCCTGTGCGCTGCGCCGGCTGGATCCTGGCTCGATTCGGGCGAATTCATTGCAGCTGCCCGTACTTTGGGCGTGGTCCACCCTCCCGGACACCCGGCGTGGCTGTCGCTGGCGGGCTTGAGCGAGCTGCTGCCGCTTGGACCCCAGGCAGTCCGCGTGGCCTGGCTATCGGCGCTGTTGGCCGGTATGGCCGCGCTGTTGCTGGTGCGCCTGGCGCGCCTGGTCCTGTCCGAGTACCTGGCCGGTTGGCGGGCCGAGGTCTGGGCGGGACTGGCGGCCTTGACTCTGCTGACCTCGGGCTCGCTGTGGCAAGTAGCGACCCGCGCCGAGGTCTACACCCTAGCCCTCGCGGGCAATTTGTGGATGCTTTTGGCGGCGTTGCGGGCGGGCAGGGCGGCTCAGCAGGGCGAACCGGTAGCCGGGCACCTGGGCGCGGCGGCCGTGGCCTTTTGTCTGGGTGCGCTGAACCACCACTATGTGACGCTGTTTGCGTTGCCTCCCGCGCTGTTGGCGGCCTGGCCAGCGCTGTGGCCGTTGGTGCGGCGCGATCGGCGGTTGGCGTTGGCGCTGCTGCTCGGTTGTGCTTGGCTGGCCTTGGGTTATCTGGCGTTGTGGCTGCGCGCACGCGGCGATGTGGAGCTGCGTTGGGGCGATCCCACCACCTTGCCTGGCCTGTGGGACACGGTGACCGCCAAGCACTTCCAGCGCTCGGTGTCGGCCGCGCAGGTGCACTACGGCGACAACCTGATGATCTTGTTGGCGATGATCCTGGATGCCGGCGGCATCGCCCTGCCGGTTGCGGGGTTGCTGGGCCTGGGCTTGGGCGGGCTGTTGCGGACGCGGGTCGCGGCGGTGCTGGCGGTGACCCTGCTGCTGGGACTGTTCACGAAAGGGCTGATGCAGATCGACACCCACAACGCCGACGACCACGGCTATGTGCTGATGGCCGTGGCCGCGCTGGCTCTGGGAGTGGCGCAGCTAGGGGCGGTGCTGGCGCGGGCGCCCAAGGCCGCGACATGGGCGGCTGGCGTGTTGGGTCTGGCGGCGGCGGGACTGCAAGTGGGGGCGCTGACTAGTGATGTCGCCAGCAACCCCGGCGCGCTGCGGGCCCCAGATGTGCTCGACAGCCTGGCCCGCCGCGAGGTGGCGCCCGGTGCCCTGGTCCTGACCAACTACTACGGCACGCAGTACAGCGAGGCCGCCTTTCGCTTGGCCGAAGGGCGGCGGCCCGACTGGCAGGTCGTGCATCTGAGCTTCCGCGTGGGCGACACCGACGGCGGTCGCGGTCACGCCGCCTGGTTCCAGAGGCGCTATCCGCCCTTGGCGTCCCTGGCTGCGGAGGCCGTACAGCGGCAGGCGGCGCCGGTACCGGGGCTGCTCGCCTTACTGGAGCGGCAGCCCGTCTATGCCGAGCTGGACCCGCAGGCGCGGCTGGCCCCCGAAGTGTGGCATTTTGCCCCACTCGTGCAGCGGCTGCAGAACCGCGCCGAGCAAGCCGCGCCTTACGACCTGGTGCAGGTGCGGCAGGCCCAGGACCGCGCGTGGCAGGACCTGTACAGCCGCCTGACGCCTGCGGATCTGGCCGATCACCCCACACGGATGGTGCTGCTGTGGCAGCACGCCCTGCAGGCCGCCCAGGCGCTGCGGCGCGGCTGGCGCGACACGGCCCGCGACGAGGTGGCGCGTGCACGGGCTCTGGCGCCTCAGGACCAACTGGTCGCGCGATTGGATCGTTATGTTGCGGTGTTGGATGCTACCTGGCAGCAAGGCGGGCCGCCGGCCTATGCCGCCAAGGTGCGCGAATGGCGCGGTCTGGACTTGGATGCACTATTGGCGGGCGACCCGTAGCCGCCGCACCCACAGCGCTAGGCCGGCCAGAATCAGCATCCCCCACGCCGAGTTCCCGCGCGTACCGGCCGTACAGCCACTGTCACTCGGGTTGCTGGCGCTGCTGACGGTGGCTTGCGGCGAGACGGCGTCGGTCCAGCCGCTCACGGCGTCGACGCCCGGCACGGGGCCGCTGGTCGAGCCGGCATCGGTCTTGGGCACTTCACCGCTTGGGGCGGGCTGGCCGTCGACCCAGCCGGCCTTGGGTTCGCACCAGTTGTAGGGCTTGTGCCACGGGCCCACCTTGGTGACCAAGATGTCCGACGGCGGCGGCGCCCACGGCACCGGCGTCTTCAGCACCAGGTCTTTGGGCAGGCTGGGCTGGCCGGGCAGGGCGCCCTTGATGGCGCTGTCGACGAAGTCAACCTGGTCCTTGGCGATCGTCATGGCCGGGCCGCTCTCGTCCTGAAGCTCTACCGCAAGGGCGTACGGCGCCTGGGCAAAGCGCGGGTCTTTGGTGTTGGTCTTGGTTTGGTCGAATACCCACGAACCCAGGCCGTCAAAGGTCAGGCGATAGGCCTGCGGGCCGTTGTACCAGCCGTCCATACACACGGTATTGAAGCCGACCATGCGGTCGGGCGCACGCGCCGGCAGCGCCGGGTTGTAGGCAAACACCGGGTCGCGGTCCATCTCTTCGGGCGAGATCCGCAGCGACAGCCGCGTCACCCAGCCATTGGCCGCGATTTTCTTGGCCGCGTCGGCTACCGGGCCCACCAGGTTCTGGGTCACGTCGTCGGCCAGCGGCTGCGGGGCAAAGGTCGCCGCCTGCAGCTGCTCCTTGGTCAGGGTAGGCCCGTTCGGCAGCGCGCATGGCTGCCCCTGGCCCATCTGCCAGAAGCTCGCGCAGGCCCTCAGATTCGCGAGCGCTTGTGCCGGCACCACCCCCGGCATCACTTGGCTCAGTGGCAAGTGCGGCGCCATCACGGCAGCGGTCCCTTCGTCGATGGGCAGCACACCCTGCAGGCTCAGCAAAACGGTGCCCAAGTTGAACAGGTTGGTCGCGTTGGCAAATTCCTTCCCGGTGATCTTCTGCAGCGGCGAGAGCTGGCCCACGCTGCCGCCCGGCATGGCCGACTCGGTGATGAACGCCCGCCCAGCCGCCTCGTCGATGGCCGCCGCCGCGACCTGCTCGAAGTTGTTCGGAATCTTGCACAGCTGCCCGTAGTAGCCCTTGCCCGTGGCAAAGTCCGTACAGGCAAGGTCGTTGCCCGCGCTCGCCGGATCCAGCGCCATCCGCAGCGGATTGGGCTCCACGTCCAGATAGTTCTTGACCAGCGCGCGGTTTGGCCCGGCCACGGTCACCACCACCTGCATGTCCTCGGCGGCGGCGATACTGGTCAGGCGCAGCGGCACGCAGGCCTCGCTGTCGTCCATCTCCAGCGTGATCGGCCGGATCGCCTTGATCCCTTGGCCATTGCTCAGCTTGACCGCCACGAACTTGTCGCCCTTCTTGATGTGCGAGTCGATGATCGGCTTGCTCTTTTCCGGGATGGCATACCCGCGGGTATTCAACCAAGTATACAGCAGGTTGGCGTCGTTGCTGGCCACCACTTGGTAGTCGTACGGACCCGTGCTCCCTTGGGCCAACACTTCCACCTTGGGGCCGCCGCCCGAGACGCTGCCCCCCGAGTCCGCCCCTGCGCTCGCATCGGCCGAGTTGAAGTCGTTGCTCGACCCGGCCATCGGGTACATCTCTTGCTTGCAACCCTGCCAAGGATCACGGCAATTCTCGGGCTGGTCGTAGACAAAGTGGTAGCGCATGCGCATCTTGGCGTCCAACGCGTCGAACACCGCCGTCGATCCCACGCCCACCTTGGGCACCTTGGGCACGGGCAGCACCCAGCCAAAATCCTGGGCCAGGCCGCTGTAGCGCACCTCGACCCACACCGTCGATTTCTTGGTGATTTCATCGCGGTAGAACAGCACGCGCTCGGCATTTTGCACCACCGTCTGGTCCAGGGTGGGCGCGGGCGGCGAGAAGCAGCCACCGCAGGCAAGGGCAGTTTGCGCCAGCGGCGCGGTCGCAAGGGCCAGGCCCAGGGCAAGGTAGGTCGGTCGCATGGTGGACTCCGTGGCGAAAAAGGCCGCAAGGCGGACGTTCAGCCAAAACCAAAGCAAAGGCCGTGCCAAGTCGCTAGCTCGCCTAGCGCATGGATTCTGCAGCGCTTTCTCCCAAGGGCCGAGCGGTGCGAGTGTCGAGAAAATCGACATGCAGAAAATTTACACACCCGCTCGTTCTTGCATCCCCGCGCGGCATGGCCGATCCTGCGGCTGTCCGCGTTCTGGAGCCCCGCCATGCGCAAAGTCCTGTTCCTCGCCCTGCGCAACACCATGCGCAACCGCCGCCGCAGTCTGGTCACCCTGGCCGGCATCACCTTGGGGGTCGCCGCCGCCATCTTCGCCCAGGGCTTTGTCGCCGGCATCATGGGGATGATCGGCTCGGTGATGGTCGACGGCCGCGTGGGCGCCGTGCAGGTCCACAAGAAGGGCCACCTGCAGGCCGATCAAGATGCCCTCAATTTCGCGATGGCCTACGACCCCGCCTTGGTGCAGAAAATCAAGGGCGTCAAAGGGGTGCGCGCCGTCAGCCCGCGCCTGACCTTCGAGGCGATGATCGGCAACGGCGCCCAGTCCACCCAGGCCAACGTGACCGCCATCGCCAGCGCCACCGAGACGTCGGTCTGCATCAACCGCTTTGCCAACGTCACCGGCGCCGCGCTCACCGCCCAAAGCGTGGCCGAGGGCATCCTGGGCACTTCGCTCGCGAGTGGTCTGGACGCCAAACCGGGTGCCACCCTTCAACTTTTGGCCAATGCCCCCGGCGGTCGTCCCAACATGCTCGACTTGAAGGTCGACGGCGTGGCGGCCCCGTCCACCGCGTTTGAAGACAAGCGCTCGGTAACCCTACCGCTGGCCTATGCCCAGGAACTGCTCAGTCTGCCTAGCAAAGTCACCGAGTACGCGGTCGGCGTCGACAGTGTAGAAACCGCCGACGTGGTGGCACGCGAGCTGCAAGCCCAACTGGGCCCCGAGTACCAAGTGGTGTCGTGGCTGGACCTACTGCCGCAATTGCGCAGCATCTTCGGGGTGTTCAACGGCGTGCTCCGCCTCAACATCGGCGTGCTGATGCTGCTGCTGCTCACCGGCGTGGCCAACACGATGGTGATGTCGGTGCACGAGCGGGTCCGCGAGTTCGGCACCATGCTGGCCCTGGGCGTGCGCCGCGAGAAGATCCTGCGCATGGTCATGGCCGAGTCGGCCTTCCTGGGCCTGTTTGGCGCCACGGCCGGCGGCACGGTGGGCCTGTTGGCGACCTGGCTGCTGGACCACAATGGCTTGCGCATCAAGGCACCAGGTGGCGAGATCCCGGTGGTCTTGCACCCGCACATCGGCGCCATCGCCGTGGTGGTGACCCTCTCGATTGTGGTGGTGGTGACGCTGATCGCCGCCGTCGGCCCGGCATGGCGGGCGTCGCGGCTGTCGCCGGTCGAGGCGTTGCGCTCGGTCTAGATCCCGTGCAGTTCTCGGCCGTTACGCGTGCTTGGGCGCGGCCTTGCCCTGCTGCTCTTTCTTCTTGGTCTCGGCCGCGTGCTGCTCGGCGTGGGCGGGCTTCTTCTTGCCCTTCTTCTCGGCCTTCTTGTCCTTGACCGCCTTGATGGTCTCGGCCGCCAGCGCTTCGGCCGGGCTGCCGTGGCCTTGCTCTTTGTGCTCGTCGGTCTTCTTGGCCTGCTTGCCCTTGAGCTTTTGCTGCGACTTGTCGTCTTTCTGGCCCTTGTGCTTGTCCTTGGCCACCGCGGCGATGCCGGCGGCGTGGGCTTCTTTGTCGCCCTTCTTGTCGGCGGCCTTCTTCTGCTCTTTCTTGGCTTCTTTGACCTTCTTCTTGTCGGTGCCCTTCTTTTCGGCCTTCTTCTCGTCGTGCTTGGCCATCACCTCGGGCAGATCCTTGTGCTTGTCGGGATGGGCGGCCTTTTCGGCTTGCTTGGTCGCGTGGTGCGCGGCAGCCACCAACAGCGCCTTGGCCTCGTGCACTGGGTGCTCGCCCTTAGCTTCGTGCTGGCCGTGCTCGGCGTGCTCGTCGTGGGCGCGCTCAACGGCTTCGGCGACGCCGATCTTCTTCTTGTCGTCGCTGACCGGGCCCAGCTCGCGAGCGGCGTGCTTGTCCTTGGGCTTCAGGGCCGACTTCTGCTCGGCATAGCCCTTGCCCATCGCCTTTTCCACCACGCGGGCGGCCGCTTCCGCGGTACGGGCGGCGTCCAGATACGCCTTCTCGTCCTTGTTCGAGCGGAATTTGGCATTGTCGTGTTCGTGAGCGGGCTTCTTGGCCATCTGTGGGCTGGACATGGGTTCCTCCGTCGCGGGTCGCGCTGGGGCCATGATGACGCACCATGGCGCCACAGGCAATTGAGCAGGCCGCGCACGGCCAGCGGTTGGGGTCGGCGGCCCCCACTTCCGCCACTCGGACGATCGCGCTACCCTCCGCCGCGCAAGGAGGCGACATGGCAACCGTTCTGGCAGGCGATATCGGTGGAACTTCAACGCGTTTGCGGCTCGTCGACGCGCAGACCCGCCGCAAGCTGGACGCCCAGGTCTTTCGCAGTGGCGAGTTCGCTGGCCTGGAACCCATCTGCCTGCAGTTCTTGGCGGGCCGGACGATCGCCGCCGCCGCGTTTGGCATCGCCGGTCCCGTGCTCGACGGTTGCGTGACCACCACCAACCTGCCCTGGCGCATCGAACAACGCGAGCTGGCGCGCGCACTTGGCGTGCCGCAGGCGGCGCTGCTGAACGACCTGGAGGCGCTGGCGCTGGGGGCGCTGCACCTGCCCAAGTCGGCGCTGCACGTGCTGCAAGTGGGCGTGCCGCGGCAGGGAACGATCGCCGTGGTGGCGGCCGGGACGGGCTTGGGGCAAGCCCAGCTGTTTTGGACCGGCGAGCGCCACCTGCCCGGCGCGACCGAGGGCGGCCACGTGGAATTCGCCCCCGCCGACGCGGATGATCAGGATCTGCTGGATTTTGCGCGCACAAAGCTGGTCGGGCAGGGCGCCGGTCCGCACGTGTCGTGGGAGCGGCTGGTCTCGGGTCCAGGCCTGGTGCTGATCCTCGAGTTTCTGATGCAAGTCAAGGGGCTGGAGCCTCATGCCCAGGTCCGCGCTGCGCTGGGAGGTCCCGAAGCGGGCGCCAGCATCGGCCAGGCGGCGGTGGCGGGCACGTGTCCGGTGGCCCTGCGCGCGGTGCAGTGGTTCCTGCGCCTGTATGCCCGCCAGGCCGGCAACTTCGCCCTGTCGATCCTGGCGACCGGCGGCGTGCTGCTGGGCGGCGGTATCGCGCCCAAGATCCTGCCGTTGCTGACCGATGCAAGCTTTGTCCAGCACTTTGCCGACAAGGGCCGCTATGTGGGGCTGCTGCAGCAACTGCCGATCGCGGTGGTGCTGGACCAAAACGCCGGCCTGTTGGGGGCCGAGGTGGCGGCCGTGCGCTTGCTGGCTTGAGCGCGTTGGCTACGGGTTCGCGCTGGGCTTTTCTGCCCAAGGCGCCCACAGCGGCTCAGGCTCACCCGACCGCTTGGCCACCCACCGCGAGGCGACGAACAGCCAATCGCTCAAGCGGTTCAAGTACTTGACGTCCGCGTCCTCTACAGCTTCGTGGCGGCCCAGGCGCACCGTGGCGCGCTCGCCGCGTCGACACACCGTCCGCGCCAGGTGCAGCGGGGCGGCGATCGGCCCACCTCCTGGAAGCACAAAGGAATTCAGCGGCGGCAGCTCGGCGTTCATGGCGTCCAAGGTCTGCTCCAGCCAGGCAATGTCGCTGGCCGTGGGGCAGGGCTGCCCTGGGCGGCGGCTGTCCGGCCGAGTCGCGAGCGACGCCCCCAGATCGAACAACCGCTGCTGAATGTTCAGCAATTGCCCATCCAGCTGCTCCCGCGCCTCGGCGTCGCTTTGGTGGCGCGTGTTGGCGTCGCGCACCAGGCCGATGCAGGCGTTCAGCTCGTCGACCGTGCCATAGGCCTCGATGCGCAGGTCGTCTTTGCCCACGCGTTCGCCGCCGACCAAGCCGGTGCTGCCGTCGTCGCCGGTACGCGTGTAGATTCGATTGAGAAGTACCACGTTGGCCTCGGAATGGTCGCCGCGGTCAAAAATGGCGAGGCTCCGCCCGGCCAAGCCAGAGCGGAGCCCGCACGTCGAATCGCCTACTTGCGCTTGAGCGGGAAGGTCTGCTTGTCCTTGCCCAGCACCATGCCGTCGCCCTTGAAGGTGGCTTCCAGCGTCTCGGTCTTGCCGTCCATCGTGCCTTCGATGGTGACCTTGTCGCCTTCTTCCGACTTGACCTTGTAGGTGCCTTCTTTCTTCTGGCCCATCATGTCGATGGTCATCTTGTCGGCGGTGAACTCGAAGGTCATCTGCGCCATCATGCCCTTCGCCATTTCAAGCGCGGCCTTGCGCTGGTCCTCGGGCATCTTCTTGATTTCGTCCATCTCGGACATCTTCTCCAGATCCACGGTCCACTTGCCGATCAGCTTCTGAGAAGCCTTGCCGCCACAAGCCACCGCGAACACCAGCAGAGCCGCGAGCAGGAGGTGAGTGAACCGAATCCGACGCAGGGTAGCCAACATAGGAACCTCGTAAGAAGGCCAGGGTGCCCTCTTGTGGAAAAGAAGGCCGAGCGAACCACACGTCGGCTCAGCACGGCGACCCTACGCTGGGGGTCGCAATTCCGTCAAGTGCGCGACCAGTTAAGCGGAGGGGCCGTCGCCAGCCGGCTTGGCCAGACGCTCGGCGACGATCTCGGCGATGTCCTTGGTATCAATGGACTCTGCCGCGTCCTTGGCCTTGACGCCGTCGCTCAGCATGGTCATGCAGAACGGGCATGACGAGGCGATGACGGTCTTGCAGCCGTGACCGTGGTGGTCGCCGTGCCCGTGGTCGTGGTGGTCGTCTTCGGTCAGGGCCTCCATGGCCTGTTCGACGCGCAAGTTGTTGACGCGCGTGCCGACCTTCTCTTCCATCCACATGCGCGCGCCGCCAGCGCCACAGCACATGCCCAGGTTCTTGCTGCGCGCCATCTCGACCAGCTCGACGTTGCCGACCGCTTCCAGCACCTTGCGGGGCTCGTCGTAAACTTCGTTGTAGCGGCCCAAGTAGCACGAGTCGTGGAACACGATCTTCTGGTGCTCGTGGCCCTGATCGAAGCTCAAGCGGCCTTCCTTGACCAGCTCGGCGATGAACTGCGCGTGATGCACCACCTCGTAACGGCCGCCCAACTGCGGGTACTCGTTCAAGATGGTGTTGTAGCAGTGTGGGCAGGTCGTCAGGATCTTGGTGACGCCGCCTTCGTTGAACATCTCGATGTTGGCGCGCGCCTGCTCCTGGAACAGGTATTCCTGGCCCGAACGGCGCGCAAGGTCGCCCGAGCACTTCTCTTTCTTGCCCAGGATTGCGAACGACACACCGGCGGCGCGCAGCACTTGCACGGTCGCCAGCGTGATCTTCTTGGCGCGGTCGTCAAACGACCCGGCGCAGCCGACAAAGTACAACCACTCGGGGTTCGGGTTGTCGTCCAGGGTGGGAATGTCCATGCCTTTGGCCCAGTCGGCGCGCTTGCCCGAAGCCATGCCCCACGGGTTCGACTTGCTCTCCAAGTTCGCCAGCGTCTTGGCCAATTCCTTGGGCGCCTCGTTGCGTGTCATGGTCAGGTGGCGGCGGATGTCCAGAATCTTGTCCACGTGCTCGATCATCACCGGGCACTGCTCGCTGCACGAGCGGCAGGTGGTGCACGACCAAATCGCGTCGGGGTTCACGGTCGCAATCAGCTCGGGAAGCTTGTCCTCGGCCTCGGCGGCGGCTTCGGCGCTGACCTCGCCCGAGATCGCCAGCTTGCTCGCGGCGATGATCTGGCTTTGGTGGCTGTACAGGTAGTCGCGCAGATCCAGGATGACCATCTTGGGATTCAAGGGCTTACCCGTGCTCCACGCCGGGCAGTTCACTTCGCAGCGGCCGCATTCGGTGCAGGTGAACAGGTCCAGCGTCTGCTTCCACGACAGGTCCGAAGGCTTGGAAAGCCCAAGCGGCTTCTCTTCTTCAAGCGCCTTCTCGATGTCGGGGACAAAGCTGAGCGTGCCCTTGGGCTCCAGCCGCGACAGGAACACGTTGGGCAGCGAGGTGATGACGTGGAAGTGCTTGGACAGCGGCAGCAGGTTCAGGAACGTGACGACGATGACCAAGTGAATCCAGAAGTTCGCTTCGCCAAAGATCTGCAGCGCCTTGGGGCTCATGCCCGACTTGGCAAACCAGGCCGCCAGCGCGGAGCCCAGCGGGGCGTGCGCCACGTGCTCGGCTGCGTGGGCATCGCCGGCCGCGATCAGGCCGCCAAAGTGCCCGCCCTCGTACAGGAATTCCGTGACCATCAACCCGCCGATGAAGCCCAGGATCAGCAGCGCCTCGTGCGAGTAGTTGATGCGCTTGGGCTTGGTGATCAGGCGCCGGGCAAAGAAGCCCAGGATCATCACCAGCACCACCAGCGCCGTGTAATCCTTGATGGGGGCGTAGAATTCCTCGATGACCGGCACGGGCCATTCGGGGATGAACGCCTGCACGAACAGCTGGGTGGTCCGCAGGCCCAGCACGCAGAAGCCCCAGAACGTAAAGGCGTGTAGCCAGCCCGATGCCGGATCCGACGGATCCTTGAACATCTTCTTTTGGCCCACGCCGATCTCGAGCAGGTTGTCGATGCGCGCTTGCACCAGGTCCCACCGCGTCTCGGGCTTGGCGGCCATCAACAGGCCAAAGCGGCCCAGCATGGTGCGGGCGAACAGGCCCAGACCCACCAGCAAGACCAAAATGCCTGCCCACATGCGGTATTCGTAGCTCATGGCGGTGCTCCTGTGCGCGGTGCCGGCGCCAATCTGCGCCGAAAAAACCCGGCCGATTGTGCAACGCGCTGCGTCAGAGGAAAAGCCGTCACCGGGGCGTCACGGGGCCGTTTCGTCACAGTTCCGCATGCCCACAAGGGGCGCGGCTGCGCGCTACTTTTCGGGTTGCCGGCGCGCTTCCACGGCCCACGTCGGCAGCCCGTGGTAGCGGCAGCGGCGCTCGCGCAGGGTCAGCGGGATGCCGGCCTGCGGATCCTCCAGGCGCACCACGTCAAAGTGCCCGTCGGCGCTGAAGACGCCCGCCGCCCAGTCGGCGTAGTCCTGCACGTCGGACTTGAAGAGCAGGCGCCCGCCAGGACGCAACCAGTCGGCGGCGTCGGCGACGAATTCGGGAGAAATCAAGCGCTTTTTGACGTGACGCGGCTTCCACCACGGATCGGGGAAGAACACCAGCAACTCGTCCAGCGTGCCGGGCCGAAGCACCCGCGGGATCATCTCGCGCGCATCCACAAGGGCCACGCGGGCGTTGCTCACGCCGCCGGCCTCAAAGGCCTCGCTGGCGGTCTCGCAATAGCTCTTTCGCACTTCGAAGCCCAGGTAACGGCGCTCGGGATGCTGGGCCGCATAGGCCGCGGCGAATTCGCCCATCTGGAAACCGACTTCGATCGTCAGCGGCCGCGGATCGCTGGCATCGCACCAGGCGCGCAGTTGCTCCTCGTGTTCGGCGCGATACACCGGATCCAGCACAAACCGCCCCTTCAAGTTGCTGGGGGTGCCGTGCTCGCGGCGTTTTTCGATCGCTCCGCCAATCAGCGCGCGTTGGCGGCGGCGCTCGGTGGGCGGCTGGCGGTCGGGGTCGGGCAGATGGAAGGTCTTGATCGGCATGGGCTCCTCGCGAGGGACGCGCAGCATAGGTCGGGGCCGTCATGCAGTGCAACTGCCGCGGCAGCCGTTCTGAAGCAAACTCACAGTTTTCGTTTGCTAGACGGGTTGTGTCGCAGTAACCTAATAGTTTGGGCCGCGGCGTCGCCAGTACGCTCCAAGTCGGCACAAACCGGACTCAATTCCGCACATCCAGGCTGCCGATCCGGCAAGCCCAGCCAGCATTTGAGCCAGAAAGTAACAGTGAGGACAGCATGATTTCTTTGGTAGGCAAGCAGTTCGTGGCCACCTTGGCCGCCGTGACCGCGGTGGGGTTGGCCGCGGTGGGGTTGACCTTGGCGGGCTGCGATGCGCAGAGCTCGGGCGCCAGCGCAACCAGCAAACAAGGCGACGACATCGGCATGGGCGCGCAGCTGGGCGGCGGCACCGTCGTGACCGGCGACGCCGGGGCAACGGACTCGAGCGGCCCCAAGACGTTCTCGGCCAATATGGGCGTGCCCTGCGCGGGCGACATCGACTGCCCCTCCAATGATGTCCAATGCGTTGGTGACCCCAATTCGGCCTCGGCGATCTGCACCGTGGCCTGCGGCGGCGACGCCGACTGCCCAGCCGACTACCGCTGCCTGGGCAAGGCTGGCCAGCAATTTTGCCAGCCGCGCGGTTTCTGCTCGCAGTGCAGCGACGACGCCCAATGCGGCGCCGGTGGCCGGTGCGTGACCATGGGCGACGGCAAGTACTGCTCGCGCGATTGCGCCAAGAAGACGGGCTGCCCGCGCTACGCGGTGTGCCAAGACGTGGACGAGGGCGGTATGGCCTGTGTACACACCGCCGGCACCTGCCAGGGCGACGGCAGCCTGTGCTCGTCGTGCTCGGCCACCGGCGCCTGCGGCGAGGGCGGCTTCTGCCTCACCTTTACCTACTCCGGCGAGCAGTTCTGCTCAGCGCCGTGCGACGGCAGCACCTGCCCCGACGGCTACTCGTGCGAGCAGATCTCCAGCAGCGCCAGCGTGCCCAAGCAGTGCGTGCCGGCCGACCAAAAGCAGCCCAAGTGCGTCGCCTCGCTGCACGGCACCATGGAAACCAACGACACCTTTACCGATTTCGCCATCGTTGGCTACACCGACAACGACGGCGACGGCAGCATCCTGACCACCGCCGACGGCGCCGGCGAGCCCGCCAAGCGCATCACGTTCAAAGAGTACGCGGCCAAGAACGACTTCAAAGTGATCCTGTTCAACGTGGCGGCCGGCTGGTGCGGCCCCTGCCAGGAAGAGACCACCGGCTTCAAGCAGTTGCTCAAGACCTATCCCAAGCTGGGCATCTACCAGGTGCTTTTCGACGGCGCTACCCAGAACACCCCGGCCAAGCTGGACCTTGCCCGCAACTGGATCAAGAAGCTGGGCGGCGTGGGCGCGACGGGCGTCGACTTTGAAAAGAACGTGTCGCCGTTCAACACGGCGGGCTCGACGCCCCTGAACATGATTATCGACGCCAAGACCTTCAAAATCCTAAAGAAGTTCAATGGCGCCCCCGCCGGCGGTATGGCTGCGACGCTGGCTCCCTACTTCAAGTAGACCAAGGAACATGCGATGTTGCGTCACCTATGGGTGATCGCCGTAGCGACGCTGGTGCTGGGAAGCGCTGGGCCCGTTTGGGCTCAATGTGCCACCTGAACCAACCCGTCGCTCCCGGTGGGAGACGCCCTGAACGTTTCGAGTGACAACGGTGCCGGCCAAGGCCAATGGCGGGCGCGCGCCGGTTTGCTGTACTACTACTCCACGATCGACACCCTGAAGGAAGGGTCGCAGCTGGTGCCCTATACCGGCCCACCCAGTAGCGTGCAGAACTACCTGCAATTGCAGGTCAAGATGCGCCTGGTCACGTTGACCGCCGGTGTGGACTCGCCGTGGGGCACGGGACTAACCGTGGTGGTGCCGTGGGTCAGCCTGTGGCGCGACGACAATTTCATCCAGTTCCAGCGCAATGACAGCCAGGGCGTGACCGAGAGTGGACTGGCCGACACCGAAGTGCGGTTGCGACAAGATCTGTCGCAAGCGCTGAGCCTGAGCGGTCCGCGGCTTGGCGCGACCTTTGGCGTGGTGGCCAACACCGGCAAGTACCTGGCGGCGCCGGGGGCTTCCAAGACCTACATCGCCGGCCAGAGCGACCCCAACGCCACCGGCAACCGCGACGTGTCGATCGGCCGCGGCGTGTGGTGGCTGATCGGCGATCTGGACGCGAACTACACCGCCATGACCCGGCTGATGTTCTACGGCAACGTCCAGTACCGCCAGCCGTTGGGCTACGCGGTCGACGGCTTTGGCTGGGGTTCCGAGATGCGCGGCAGCCTGGGCGCCCGCTTTACCATCATCGACAAGTACTTGAGTGTGGCAGCCAGTGCCGACCTGCAGCACCGCGGCGACGCGACCTACCTCTCGCCAGAGAGCGGCGACCGCATCGCCTATCCCAACGGCGGGGGCACCGCCCTGTACCTGACGCCCAGCGTGAGCTCCACGCCGATCGACGGCATCTCGGTGACCCTGGCGGCGCGTCAGCCGGCCTACGAGTACGTGAACGGCCAGCAAGCGGTACAGAACACGGCCTTTTTCATGACGGTGTCGGGTTCGTTCGGCTTTGGCGCCAAGCCAGCGCCGCCGCCCCCGCCGTCCACGGCCGTGATCGGCAAGGCCGCACAAGTGGCCGAGATCGCTGCGTTGGTCGTGCCCGGCAAGATCACGCTAGTGGATTACTGGGCCACGTGGTGCGCGCCGTGCATGAAGCTGGGCCCGCGGCTAGAAGAGTACGCCAAGGAACATCCGCAGGTTGCAGTGGCGCGGGTGGATGCTACGGCTTGGGAGCCGCCCGAGTGGGCGAAATTCCTGCCCGACGCGCCGGGGTTGCCCGTCATCGACGTCTTCGGTCAAGATGGCAAGCTAATGCGGCGGCTGGTCGGCCCCGATGCCGAGGACTTCCAAGCCGCCGTGACGCCGCTTCTCGCTGCCGACGCAGCCGGGCCCGCGGCGCCATTGCCCGCTGAACCCAGCGCAACCAAACCGTAATCGCCGCCAGCCCTGGGGGTGCCGTTTGTCCCAGCCCGCCGCCGTCCCGTCGACCTCGAAATTCCGGCTGGTGCTGCGGCTCGTCCAGCTTGCCGCGCGCAACATCGGCCACAACAAACGCAGGGCCCTGCTGGCCGGACTGTCGGTGCTCTTGGGCGTCCTGGCGGTCACTTCGCTGCGCGGGGCGCTCAACGGCCTGCAGCAAGCCCTTCGGCAAGAGGCGATTGCCTCGCAAATTGGCGCCATTCAAATTCACCGCGCTGGCTACCTGGCCAAGATCATCGGCACGCCGTTGGACCTGGATTTTGCTGCGGATCAGGCGTTCTTGGACAAGGTGCGCGCCGTCGAGGGTGTGCAAGCCGTGGCGCCGCGCATTGCCTTTGGTGCGCTGGTGTCGGTGGGCGAACAGACCACCTTTTCGCTGCTCACCGCCATCGACCCCGCGGCCGAGGCGCAAGTATGCCCGCTGCGGCCGGATCGCCTGACCTCGGGGCGGTTGATGAAGCCCGACGAGAAGGACGGCCTGGTGCTGTCGGCCGAGTTGGCCCGCCGGCTGGGCGCGAAAATCGACGCGGGCGACGCCGGGCGGGTGGCCGTGCTCAGCAACGACCGCGAGGGCAGCCTGAACGCCGTGGACACGCACGTAGTGGGGCTGAACGGTCTGCCAGGTTCGCCGGGGCTGGAAACGCGCTTGGGGGTGCTGCAACTGCGCCACGCGCAAGAGCTGCTGCGCATGGAAGGCAAGGCGACCGAGTTGGCCGTGTCGGTCAAGGACATCGCCCAGGTCGACGCGGTTCGCGATCGGCTGCAAGCGGCGTTGGGCAAGGACTACGAAATCTCGACCTGGAAGGACCTTGCGCGCACCGTGGCCGAGGCGACGGCGTTGCAGGACCGCGTGTTGGGCATTGTCACGGCGATCTTGATGGTGGTGGCCCTGCTAGGCATCGTCAACACCATGCTGATGAGCGTGCTGGAGCGCACCCGCGAGATCGGCGTCATGCTCGCCCTGGGAATGCGCAGGTCCAAGATTGTGCTGCTGATTTTGGCCGAAGCCGCCATCATTGCGGCGGCTGCGGCTTTGCCAGGCCTGGCCGGTGGCACCCTGATCGTGCGAACGCTGGGCCAGCGCGGCATCGAATTCACCGCGCCCGGCGGCGGGTTGCTGCATCTGCACCCGTTTGTGACCTGGCCCGAGGCGCTGCTGGTCGTGCTGCTGGCCTGCGGTGGGGCGACGATCGCGGCGGTGTACCCGGCGTGGCGGGCGGCGTTGCTGCGGCCGGTGGAAGCGCTGTCGCACACGTAGGTCTCTATGGATTTCAGTCGTTTTCACCTCGCCGACCTGGTCGACTGGTTGGCGCTGGACGGGCCGCGCGATCGGTCGCTGGTGTTGCGCACGGCCGACTGGCTGTACGAGCACCGCCGCCATTTGGAGCTAGAGACCGCCGCGCAGGCGGCCTGGAACGATGTGGTGGCGACGCTGCAAGTCCAGGATCGCGTGTCGCTGGTGGTCACCGGTCGCCGCGACGACAGCGTGGGCGATTGGACCTGGAAGGTAGGCGAGCGCGATTTTGACCAGGTGTGGCTGCGCACACGCGAAGAGGAACGGCCCGAGCCGATTGAGTTTTGTGCGCTGGACTACGCCGTGGCAGGCCGACCTGTGCTCCTGCCCACCGGCGACCGCGCGACCGCACTGGCCACCGCGCTCATCGCCCGCGAGCAGCAGGTGCGGGTCAAGCTGCCGACTGGCCGCACGGCCAGCTACCCGCGCGCTGACGTGGTCTTTGCCGACGAGCTGGCTACGTGAACGCCCGCGATCTCAAAGCCCTGCGCAAGTTGGCGGCGGCGGTCTGGGCGGCCCTGCCGCAAGTGGATCCCGGCGTGCGTCATCGGACCTTGGTCGCAGCGCTGATCGAGCACGACTGCCAAGTTCACCAAGACGATTCCTGGCTTGCGCGCCTGCTGCCGGCGAGCGGGGCGTGGTCGCAGCCTGGGCCAGAGCGCTGGAGCGCGCTGCTGCAAGCCTGGCTTGAGCTGGCCGAAGCTGGCGAAAATGCCAGTGCTCGCACGCGCTTGGGAGCCTTCTACACACCCACTGCGCTGGTGGCCACGCTTTTGGACTGGGCGTTGCAGCCGCTGATCGACCGGGCCCTCTTGGCCAGCGACCCGCGGGCCGAGCTGGCGGCGGTGCGCGTGCTGGACCCAAGTTGTGGCGCGGGCGCGTTCTTGGTTGCGGCGGCAGAGCGGCTGCACGCGGCGTGGCAGAGTCTGCAAGTGCCGGATCCGTGGCCAAGAACCATGGTGAGCCTGCACGGTTGCGACCTGGAACCCGCGGCGCTGCAAGTGTGCCGTGCCTCGCTACGCTGGCTGGCGCAAGGGCAGGGCGAACCCGTGTTGTGGCAGGGGGATTTCTTGTTGCAGCCGCCGGTGCCTATGGCGGCCGTGGTGGGCAACCCGCCGTTTCTTGGGCAACTGAAGGCCGCGACGGTGCGGTCGCGGGCGGACCACACCCGGGTGCTGCAGCAGCTGGGCGGGGCCGTGGGCCCGTATACCGATACTTCGGCCCTGTTTTTGGCCCGCAGTTTGGACTGGCTGCGCCCGGACGGGCGGTTGGCGCTGCTGCAACCGCTGAGCCTGCTGTCGACCCGCGATGCCCAGGGTGTGCGGGAATTGCTGAGCGCGCGTGCGCCGTTGCAGGCCGTTTTTCTGGGGCTGGCGGTGGACTTTGGCGGCGCCGCGGTCGACGTTTGCGCACCCCTGTTGACTGCTGGGGCGACGGCTGCGGCGACTGTGCAAATTCTCTATAAAGATCAGCGTTTGACCGCCCAGGCGCCGGGACCATCGTGGTCGCCGCTGTTGGCTGCGGCTCTGGGCGTGCCAGCAGTGGCAGTGGCAGACGCCGGCCTGGTCGGCGACCTTGCCCAGGTGACCGCGGATTTCCGCGACGAGTACTACGGCATCCAACCCTACGTGATCGAGGCGCCGCAGTCCGCGGCCGACTTGGCCCCGCTGCTGGTGACGAGCCATATCGATCCGCTGGTTTGCCGCTGGGGTGCCCTGAAAATCCGCTTCGCGAAAGCCGAGTTCCATTACCCGGCCGTGGATCTCGCCCGCCTGCGCGCCGGTTGCCCCAAGCTGGCCAAGTGGGCCGAGCGACGGCGCGTGCCCAAGTTGGTGGTGGCGACGCAAAGCAAGGTCATCGAGGCGGCGGTCGACGCGGCTGGCCAGTGGCTGAACACCACGCCGACCTTGGCGGTCATTCCCCACGATCCTCTGGATGTCTGGCGCCTTGCTGCGGTTCTGTGCTGTGCGACCGTGTCGGCGCTGGCCTGGCAACGCCACGCGGGAACGGCACTGGCGGCGACCGCGCTCAAGCTCAGCGCCAAGCAGGTGGCCGCCTTGCCGTTGCCCGGCGACCGCCAGGCCTGGCAGAAGGCCGCGGACCTCCTGCGGAATACGAACCTGCGGGACGCAGGGGTCCGACGTACTGCGTTGGTTCAGGCGTCGCGGCAGATGGCGGTGGCGTACGGCGGGCAGGTCGACGAGGTGCTAGAGGGGTTCTGGCTGGCGCGGTTGCCGGGGGCCGGGGCGATGCCCCCCACCGCTACTTGACGGTCGCCGTCGCCGTCACGCCCTGCAACACCGGCGTGCCGTTCTTGGCGTCGCTCTGCATCGTCACTTGCACCTGCAGCCACGGCCCCGTGACTGCGCCCACGGCGCTCAGGTTCAATGCCTTGCCGCCGCCAAACGGAACCGGCGCGCTCCAGCTCATCTGCGCCAAGGTCGCCTGAGTCGGCGCGGTCTTGAGCTGCACGGTCGCGCCGCTGGGTACGCTGACATCCACGCTGATCGCGGTCCAACTGACCTGGCTGACGCTGGCGTAGGGGCCCAGCGCGGTGGGCACGTAGAAGGTGCTGACCCAGCTGCCCTGCTTGGCCTGCGGCCCGACAAAGCGCAGCCCGTAGCCGGTCATATCCGAGTAGGTGTACGGCGAGTTGCCGACCGGCACGCTGCCCACGGCGGCCATGGACTTGGGGTCCAGCTTGGTGGTGCTCGACCCGCTCTGGTTGACCACCCAGACAAAACCGTCGTAGTCCAGGGCCGCGCCGACTGGCCCACCCGCGCCCTTCATGAAGCCAACCACTTGCGGCGGGTCCACGTTGCCGTTGATCTTGACCGCACCGCCCGACCCGTCCACCGCGACGTAGATGTTGCCATCGTCGCTGGTCGCTAGGCCGCGGCCGCCTCCCCACTGCATGTTGACGACCTTCCATTGCTGGGTGGTTGGTGTGTAGACCGAGGCCGAGTTTCCGGCGGCCACCCAGATGCGGCCCTTGGGGTCCACATTGATGCCGTAGGCGCCCGCTGGATAAGCAAGGCTGGGCAACTGATCCTTCTTGGTCACGGTCTTGGTGGCGGGGTCGACGCGGATCAGACCGCCGCAGCCCGCGCCCTGCAACCAGATCGTGCCCTGCTGGTCGATGACCAGGCCGTAGGGCTGGCAACCCAGGGCGATGTCGTCCAGTTTGGCGCCGGTGTCCTTGTCCAGGCGCACCAGGCTAGCGGTGTTCCAGTAGCCAACCCACGGGTAGTTGTCGCGGTCGATGCCGATAGCGCGCGCATAGGTGCCCTTGTTGGGCTGGGCGATGAACTGGATGCATTCGTCGTTGGCCACGGGCTGGCTGTTGGTCGAGGTCTCGATGCTGCCGTTGCCGTTCTTGTCGACGCAGGATTTCTTGTTCGCGATGATCTTGGCGACGGCGCCGTCGCCGCGGCAAGCGATCCAGGCGTTGCCGTCGAAGTCGACCGCGGTGCGCGAGGGGTCCGGGCAGACGTTGTAGCGGCCGATCTCCTGCAGGGACTTGGTGTCGACCCGTGACACCGTATTGTTGGGCGAGTTGGCGATCCACAGGTTGGGCAGTTGCGCGCCCATGGCTACCCCCGCGATGCTCACGCCGGCGCCACTGGGGATTAGCCCGGCTACCGGTTTGGGCAAGAGGCCGCCGCCCTGGATCGCGCAATCCGCGCCGCTGCAGGGCTTGGCGCAGCTACCGTCGCTTTGGCAAGTCAAGCCAAGAGGGCATGCGGGGTTGCAGGTGGCCTCGACCTGGCAGCCCAGCGAGCAACCGTCGCCGTCGGTCTTGTTGCCGTCGTCGCACTGTTCGCCGCTTTGGTTGACTTTGCCATCGCCGCAGGTCACCGACACGCAGGCCCCGGCGCTGCACACCTTGCCCTGGGCTTTGCAGTCGACCTTGGCGCCCACGTAGCCATCGCCCACCGCGTTGCAGGTGGTGGCCAAGTCGCCGCTGCAGGCCGGCGCGCCGGGGGTGCATACCTTGACGAAGCAGGTGCCGTTGCTGCAGTACTCCATGCTGCTGCAAGTTTGGATGGCGGTGGGCTTCATACCGCTGCCGTCGCACATCATCACCACGCTGCCGCTGCAATACAGTAGGATCTTGGGATCGCATTGCAGGCTGGAGCAGGCACCGCCCACGCAGATCTGGCCCTTGCTGGCGCAGTCGGTGCCGCCCGGCAAGTAGCCCGAGCCTTCGCCGTTGCAGGCGACGATGGTGGTGCCGCTGCAGCTGACCGCCCCTGGCGAGCACTTGTTGGCCAGGCACTGGGCGGTGCCATCGCTGCCGACGCCGCAGTAGGTGCCGCTGGCGCAGGCTTTTTCGCTCCCGATGCTCAGGCCGTCGGCGCTGCAGGTCTTGAGCTTGCCACCCTCGCAAAAGAGGCTGGCCGGCGGGCACAGCTGGTTTTGGCACATGCCGGCGACGCACTTGCTGGTGCCGCAGTCGACGCCTGGGCCGGCAAAGTCGGTGCCGGTGGCGTTGCACAGGTTGGCGAAATTGCCCTGGCACAGCGACTCATTTGGCTTGCAAATCAACGGCTTGCATGAGCCGCCTTGGCAAACGGCGCTGCTGCCGCACTCTTTGACCAATACGCCCGAGTAGCCGTCGGCCGCGCAAATGTGGATCTGGTTGCCTTCGCAAAACGTCTTGTTCGGCACACAGATGGGAGCCTTGCAGGTGCCGCCGATGCACTTGAGGTCGCCGCAGTCCTTGCCCGCGGCGGTGCTGGCGCCCGAGCCCTCGCTGTTGCAGGTCTTGACCACGTTGCCGTCGCAAACCGGCTTGCCCGGGCTGCAAATCTGGGCCTGGCACAGGCCGTCGGCACAGAACTGCGTCGCGCCGCACAGCTTGACCGCGGTGGCCGACTGGCCGTCGGCGCTGCATTGCGAGACGGTGTTGCCCTGGCAAATCAGGGTGCCAGGGCTGCACACGGCATCTTGGCACGCGTCGGCCACGCAAAGTTGGCCGCCCAGTGTGCAGTTTTGGCTGCCCAGGACCGCGAAACCGTCGCCACTGCACTCGACCAGCACATCGCCCTGGCAGTGCACACCAGGTTGGCATGCCCATGCTTTGCACGTCGGCTTGCCGGCGACGACGGTGCAAGTGCTGGAGCCCGGGCACTCTTCGGCAGCGCCGTAGCCGTCGCCGACCAAGGTGCACAGGATCTTGGCGTTGGCCACGCAGGCGCCCAGGCCGGCCTTGCACGCGTCGAGCACGCACTGGCCGGTGCCGGAAACCCCTGTGGGCGCGCAATGATACGCGTCCGGGCAGTCGCTGTGCTGTTTGCACTCGCTGCACTTGCCCAGCTTGGCGTCGCACAGCATCCCCAATGGCGTGCACTGCTTGTCACTGGCGCAGGCCACGTAGGGCCGGCAAATTCCGCCCTCGCACAACTCGCTCTTGCCGCAGTCATTGTCGCCCAGGCACTGGACGCAACTGCCCTGGTCAGTGTCGCAAACCTGGTCCGCGCCGCAGTCGATCGAGTTGGCACACGGTGTGTAGGGTTGGCACGTGTGGCCCAGGCAATGATTGTGCTCGGGGCAGTCCTGCGTGCTGCTGCACTGGACGCACTGGGCCAAGCCCGCGTCGCAGATGGGCAACGCCGCGCCGGTCGGACCCTGCGCCGTGGCGCAATCCAGCGAGTTCTTGCACACCGTGACCGTGGTGCACACTTTGTTGTCGCAGTGCTGGCCGCCGCCGCACTCGCTGTCGAATAGGCACTGCGCGCACAGATTGGTCAGCGGGTCGCACACCGGCGTGGGGTTGGCGCAGTCGCTGTTGGTCTTGCAGGGGCCCGGCGCGGCGGCGTCGGCCTGAGCGGTGTCGCCGCTCCCGGTGCCTGGCCCGCTGGCGTCGCCATCCAAACCAGCCGTCACCGCGTCCGAAGTCGCGTTCGCCGTATCGGTTGCGACCAATTGTGGCTTGGCTTCTTGGGGATCGCCGCAGCTGGCCAGACCGAGTGCCAGCCCCTGCGCGAGCACGACCACCCAGGCCGCCCATGCCAGACTTTGCACCCGGCCCAGCGGGCGGTTGTTCGCATGGCGGCTTGAGCATGCGGCGGGCATCGGGCCTCGAAACAACGCACCAAGGGGGCCGGCGCCAGGCATGGGCGTTGGCTGCGGTACGCTATGCCGAGTCTAGCCGAGCCCAAGCCAGCCGGCAACGCAAACTAGACAGCCTGACCGATGTCGAACGTCATCGGTTTGGCGCAGTGTAGGGTTCTTTGGGCCAGGTGGGTCGCCAAGCGCGTGCCTTCGGCGACTCGCCGCGCCGAGTTCGATGGTGCGGATGTGCGGAGAAAGTCTAAATTGATCCGCGGTCTAGGCCACCAGCGCCCGCACCAGCGCCACCTTGTGTGCCGCGCTCGATCCGTGCAGAACGCCCAGCACCATCGCATCGCGGTAGGCGCGCTCGACGGGGAAATCCTTGGTGTAGCCGTAGCCGCCGTGAATCTGGATCGCCTTGTCGCTGGCCGCCACGGCCGCCTCGCGAGCCTTGACCAACGCCATACGCGCCGACTGGGCCGCCGCCTTGTGTCCGGCCTCCAGCTGCCAAGCCGCTTGCTGCATCAGGAGTTGCGCGGCGTCGATCGCGGTGGCGGCGTCGGCCACCTGCCACTGGATGGGCTGGAGCGCGGCGATCGGCTTGCCGAACTGTTCGCGTTGATTGGCATACTTGCAGGCCGCCTGGAGCGCAGCTTGCGCGACCCCTACGGCCACGGCCGCGGTTTGTACCTGCAGCTGCGTCGCCAGCGCCCGATCGTCCACCGCGGCCAGCAATGTGCCAGGACAATCTGTCAGTTGCAGGCTTTGGGCAGCCGCCGAGCGCAGCCCCAACTGCTCGCCCGCCGCCGCTCGCGCCGCTCCCGCGTGATCCATCGCCACGGCAAAGTAGCGCGGGCCTTGGTCCGTCTCGGCCTGAAGCACGGCAAGGTGCGCCAGCCCAGCGCCCAGCAGCCAGCCTTGGCGACCGTTCAAGACCCAACCCGACGTCGTTTCGCTAGCAGCAATCGGGCTTTGCACGGCATCGGGATGGACGCCCAGGTCCCCGCTGCTCAAGCACGCCAGTTGCTGACCTTTGGCCAGTTGCGCCAGCACCTTGCCCTCGAAGCCGGCCATTTGCAGCAGGGCCAGCGCCGCGCCATGGTGCACCAGCAGCATCGCCAAGCCCGCGTCCGCCGCCGCGAGCACTTGCAGGGTTGCGGCCGTGGCCACGTGGCCCAGCGCCAGACCGCCCAGGCGGTCGTGAGCCTGCAGGCCAAAGGCGCCCAACTCGACCAAGTGCTTCAGGGCCTTGGGCGTCGCCGTTCCGTCGCGGTCGCCTTTTTCGGCGCCCTCGCGCAGCGCCCCATCGGCCAAGGCGCGCACCGCCTCCAGCAGCATCTTGTCGTCGTCACTGGGTTTGAACTGCATGGTCCACCTTAGGAATTAGGCTTCCGCGCCCAACAGCGACACGCCGCGCTCTTGCAGCAGGCCGCGCACCCGCGCCACGATGGCATCCAGCGACGCGCCCGGTGTGAAAATCTCGGCCACGCCTGCATGGCGCAGCGCAGTCATGTCTTGGTCGGGGATGATCCCGCCCACAAACACGGCGATATCTTTGGCGCCGCGCTCGGCCAGCAGCCCCAGGACTCGCGGCACCAGCGTGTTGTGCGCGCCCGACAAAATCGAGATGCCGATGACGTCCACGTCCTCTTGGATGGCCGTATTGACCACCATCTCGGGCGTTTGGTGCAGGCCGGTGTAGATGACCTCGAAGCCGGCGTCGCGCAGCGCCCGCGCCACCACCTTGGCGCCGCGGTCGTGCCCGTCCAGCCCCACCTTGCCCACCAGGATGCGCCCGCGCCGCGCCGTCGTCTGTTGCTCCATGTGAACCCCCCTCCGCACTTAGGCCACGCTGGCGGCCAAGCTCCGCGCAATCACCAACCGCTGAATTTCGCTCGTGCCTTCGTAGATGCGGCTGACCCGCACGTCGCGCAGCGCCCGCGCCACCGGGTGGCGGGCATCCAGCGCCGCCGGCCCCAGGATCTGCAGCGCCAGCTTGCACGCAGCGTCGCCGGCTTCGGTGGCCATGACCTTGGCCATCGCCGCCTCGCGCGTCATCTTTTTGCCCGCGTCGCGCAGCCAGGCCGCCCGCAGCACCAGCAGCCACGCAGCGTCCAGCTTGGTCGCCATGTCGGCCAGGCGGAACTGGGCGTTTTGGTCCAGGCCCAGCTGCTTGTCCAACGTCGCGCGCTGGTTCAAGGCCTTGGCGGTCTCGGCCAGCACGGCGTAGCCCATGCCCAGCGCCTGCGCGCCGATGCCGCAGCGGCCGCCATCCAGCGCCACCATCGCCACTTCGAAGCCCTGGCCCAGGGCGCCCAGCTGCGCCGACTCCGGCACGAACATCTCGCTGAAGTGCAGCGACACCGTGGAAGATCCGCGCAGCCCCAGCTTTTCTTCGTGGCGCCCCACCTCGAAGCCCGGCGTGCCCGGCTCGACCAAGAAGGCCGTGATGCCGCGCGCGCCCTTGTCGGGGTCGGTCTTGGCCATCACCAGCACCACGCCGGCGCGGTCGCCCGAGGTGATCCACATCTTGCTGCCGGTGATCTGCCAGCCGCCGTCGACCTTTACGGCCCGGGTGCGCAGGCTGGCCGCGTCGGAGCCGGCCCCGGTCTCGGACAGGGCGAACGAGGCCGCGGGGTAGGTCCCATCAAAAATCGGCGGCAGATAGCGCTGCTTCTGCGCGTCGCTGCCGAACTTCTCGATCATGTCGGCGACCATGTTGGTCACGGCCAGCGTCACCGCCGTGGACGGGCACACCGCCGCCAGCTCGCGAATCGCCGCCACATGCGCCACCAGGCCGGCGCCCAAACCGCCGTAGCTCTTGGCGACCTTGATGCCCATCAAGCCGTGCTGAGCCAGGATCTTCAGGCCTTCCAGCGGAAATTGCCCGGCGTCCACCGCGGCGGCGCGCGGCGCCAGCTCGGTCTGGGCCAGACGCTTGACCAGGTCCACCACTTCGCGATCGGCGAGGGAGAGTGTGAAATCCATTGCGACCCCCAGAGGTTATGCGCCCAGTTCCATCAGGGTCTCGCGGGCGACGACCAGGCGCTGGATCTCGCTGGTGCCTTCGTAGATCTCGGTGATGCGGGCGTCGCGCATGTGCCGCTCGGCGTTGTACTCCTTCACGTAGCCGTAGCCGCCGTGAATTTGCAGCGCTTTGTGGGTGATGCGCGCGCTGGCCTCGCTGGCGTACAGCTTGGCCATGGCCGACAGCTTGCCAAACTTCTCGCCCGAGTCCTTGGCCACCGCCGCCCGCCAAATCAGCAGCCGCGCCGCGTCCAGCTCGCAGGCCATGTCGGCCAGCATCTCTTGGATGGCGCCAAAGTCACCGATGTACTTGCCAAAGGCCTGGCGCTCGCGGCTGTAGCGCAGCGCTTCGTCAAAGGCGGCGCGGGCGATGCCCAGGGCCTGCGAGGCGATGCCGATACGGCCGCCGTCCAGCGTCGACATGGCCACCTTGAAGCCGTCGCCCTCTTTGCCCAGCAGATTCTCCACGGGAACTCGGCAGTTCTCGAACACCAGCGAGGTGGTGGAGCTGCCCTTGATGCCCAGTTTGTCCTCGACCTTGCCGATGCCGTAGGGGCTCTCGCGGCGGTCGACCACCAGCGCGCTGATGCCCTTGTGGCGCTCGGCGGGGTTGGTGTGGACGATGAGCACGCAGAAGTCGGCCTCTTTGCCGTTGGTGATCCAGTTCTTGGTGCCGTTGACCACGTAGTGGTCGCCGTCGCGAATCGCGGTGGTGCGCATGCCGGCGGCGTCGCTGCCCGAGCCGGGCTCACTCAGCGCAAAGCAGCCCAGGACCTTGCCTGGCGCCAATTGACCAAGGAATTTCTTCTTTTGCGCGGTGTTGCCAAACTTGAGGATCGGGTCGCACACCAGCGAGTTGTTCACGCTCATGATCACGCCGGTCGACGCACAGCCGCGGCTGATCTCTTCCATGGCGATCGCGTAGCTGAGGTTGTCCAGGCCGGCGCCGCCGAACTCTTCGGGCACGGCCATGCCAAAGAACCCAAGATCGCACAGCTTCTTGACTTTGTCGCGCGGGAACTGGCCGAGCTTGTCGGTGTCGTGGGCGGCCGGCAGCAACTCCTTTTCGGCAAAGGAGCGCGCGGTTTCCTGAATCATTTCTTGAGTTTCGGTCAGTTGCAGATCCATCGGAGCCTCTGTGCGCCCAGCCAGCGCGAGCCGCCGTAGGATACGCGCTCGCGGGCTACCTGCAAAGGGGCCATGTTGACCAAGAAAGGCACGTCTTTCTGCACACTTCAGTGGTCCTGCTCAGCCCGGTCGCCCGGCCGCCGCCACTGGACTGTCACGCCCGACGGCGGCGGTACCCCACGATCAGCGCGGCGGCGGCGAGGGCCAGACTGGTGGCGGGATGGCTGGAGCCTGTGCTGCAGCCCGACGGGTTGGCGGCCGCCACGCTCTTGGTGCCTTGGGAGCCGTTGCTGTCGCCCAAACTGCCCAAACTGCCCGAGCCGTCGCTGCTGCCGGCGTCGGAGCCCACGCAAGTGCCAGTCATGCAACTGGTCCCGGGGCTGCAAATGCGGACCTGGCCCGGCTCGTTGGGGCAGGGGCTGGGCATGAACACCTTGCCGGAGCCTTGGCAAACCGGCACTTGCGGGCTGCCGCCCGCGTGGACGCACCCGCCGGCCTCGCAACTGTCCACCGTGCAGGCAAAGCCGTCGTCGCAGTCCTTGTCCTTGCCGGCCAGGCATTGGCCCTGGGCGCAGTAGTCGCCTTCTGTGCAGGGGTTGCCGTCGCTGCACGCGCCGGTCAGCGGCGTGTGGACGCAGCCGCCCTCTTCGCACGCGTCTTGGGTGCAGGTGTTCTCGTCGTCGCAGCGGGCGGCGGTGCCGGTGACGCAGGCGCCGTCTTTGCAGCCGTTGCCTACCGTGCAGCCGTCGCCGTCATCGCAAGCGCCGTCTTGGTTGTTGTGCTTGCAGCCGGACTTGTCGCACAGGTCGGCGGTGCACGGATTGCCATCGTCGCACTGCACGTCGTCGCCTTGGTGTACGCAGGCGCCGGCGGCGCAGCTATCGGTCGTGCAGGCGACGCCATCGTCGCAGACTTTGGACATGCCTTTGCAGGTGCCGGCCCCGCAGACGTCGCCCTCGCTGCAGGGATTGCCATCGTCGCAAGCCTTGGCTGCGCTGGCAGCATGGACGCAGGTGCCGTCGTTGCACGAGTCGTCCGTGCAAGGGTTGCCGTCGTCGCAGTTGCCGCAGGGCTTGGGCCCGCAACTCCCGCTACCGGGGCCGGTTTTTCCGGCAGCGGTCTGGCATGGTTGGTCGGCGGGGCAGGGCGCCTCGGCGATGTCGCCGCTCGGTGCGCAGGTGTAGCGCTTGCCGTTGTAGCACAAGTCGCCCGCGACTGGCTTGGCCGTGGCGCTGGTGGCGCAGAGGCCCGACACGCACTTGGCCGCCCCGCCCAACGCGGTGGAGCACCACGCCCCGTAAGCTCCACAATTGCCTTGGTCTTTCAGTGCGCCGTTGTCGCATGTGGCGATCTTGCCGTTCTTGGCATCGGGCAAGCAGACTTGGGTCTTGCCCTTGGCGGGGCAGAAATTCGATACGCAGCGCACACCCAAGCTGTCGTCCACGCAACTGGCGGCGTAGGCTGCGCAATCGCCCTTGTCGCAGGTCTCGTCGATGATGGCGGTGCCCTCGCAGTGCTTCTTGCACGCGGGCGGATCGGTGATCAGCTTGCGGCGAATCAGCCCGTAATATGACGAAACCGTGCGCAAATTGTACACGCAGCCGTAGCTGCAGCCTTTGCACTCCCAAGCGTAGGCGCTGCCCCACGGGTCGCCCTTGTCGAACATCCACACGTGGCCGGCGCCGTTGCTGTTGTAATTGAAGGCGTCGGCCCGTTTGGCGTCGCCTTTGGCCGGCTTGGTCCACCAGGTGGTGTAGGTGTCGAAGTGCCACGTGGAATAGGGGTGATAGTTCTTGTCGAGCGCGGTGGGCTTGTCGATTTGCCAAGCCTTGGCGACAAAGCCCGAGCAATCGGCGCCGTACGAGCCGCTGTGGGTGCAATTGGGGCAACCGCTGGACCCTTTGGGCGTGCACTTGCCCTTACTGGACGAGCCTGGCGCCCAGGCGGCGCCGCCCCACCAATAGCTGAAGCCGACCACCGACTTGCTGTTGGCCACGATCTGGTCGCGCGTCATGGGATCGGGGTTGGCCCAGGCTAGGCTGGGCCCCAGCAGGCTCGCTAAGATCAGACTGTACGCAAGGCGGCGGATCATGGCGCCACCTCTTGCAGCGAAAGGCCGTCGGCCGTCAGGCCCAGTGCAAACAGATGACCGCTTGGCGCCAGTCGCGCCGGTCGCAGCGTCTCTTCGGGGCCGCGCCAAGGGGCCAGATCGGCGCGGCGGGGATCGGAAAAATCGGCTTCCCACATCAAGGCTTGCCGCACTGGGTGGGCGGCGTCGCCCAGATCGACGACCAGCCAGATCCTACCTATTGCGTCGGCTGCCAGCTCGACGATCTGCTGCACATCGCTGGGCAGGGTGGCCTGCAGGGCCCGCACGGGGGGCGCGTCGTCCGCGTCGCTCAGCCGGCGCACTTGCACCGTCACCTGGTTGGGCACCACGCGCGCCGCCGTCAACCGCCGCAAGCCATCGGGCGTTGGCCGGCCAAAAACCGAGAGCTGCGGCCGGCTTGCCCCCTGTAGCTGCGCCAGACGCACTAATTCGCTGTGCCCAAGCTCGGCGTACAGGTCGCCAGCGTGGGCCCACAGCGCCGAAATAGTGCCCGGCTCGGCGACGGCCGTCAGGGGCAACGTCTGCAGAAGGGCCCCGTTCGAGAGATCCACGCGCTGCAATTCGCGGCCGACCAACCGATCCAGCAGCCACAGCTGCGGCGTGGCCACCAGCAGATCCTGGGCCGTGCGCGGCGCGGGCACCTGGGCCAGCGTGCCGTCGCGGCGCGTGATCAGCACCCGCTCGTTGACCTGATCCAGAATGTAAACGCTGCCCTGCGCATCCACGTCGAGCGCCATTGGGGCTTCTGGGTTCTGTTCACCGCCGTGGACGTGACCCAGCTGGCTGGGCCCACTGCCCCAGGCAAACTGCCGCACCGTGCGCACCCGCAACCCAGAAGGTATCGCCGGGGCTGCAGAATCCGCGTGAGCAGCTTGGGTCGGCACGGCCTTGGCCAGGCGGCTGCCGCCCGAAGCCGTCGCGGCGACGGGGTGCACCTGCACCGGTCCCGCAGCCGTGTGCGCGGACAGACTGGGTTGGGGCGGTGCGCACGCTGCCAGCAGAGCCACCGCCATGGCCGCTCGCATCCCGCGGTTCATCGGGCCTCGCCGCGGCAGCGGTTGCGCAAGTCGCTGTCGCTGATGGATTCGCAGTAGCTCTTGCCGCCGCCCGCTACCGCGCGGCAATAGTTGCGCTTATCGCTGTTGCCGATGGACTCGCAGTAGCTCTTGTCTTTCTTGGACACGGCGCGGCAGTGGTTGCGGGCGTCGCTGTCCGAAATCGACTCGCAATTGGACGACCCGCTGGCGCCAACTGCCGTGCCGCGGCACTGGTTGCGCTTGTCGCTGTTGCCAATCGATTCGCAGTGCGAGCGGTCGCCACTCGCCTCGGCCCGGCACTGATTGCGGCGGTCCGTGTCGCGAATCGACTCGCAATAGCTCTTGTCTTTCTTGGCCACGGCGCGGCAGTGGTTGCGGGCGTCACTGTCTGAGATCGACTCGCAGTTGCTGGCATCGGCGTATGCGACCGCGGCGCTGCCCATTGCGGCCACAGCGGCGACCAGCCCGGCAAGGCGCAGAGACAGGGCAAGACGGCTGGCTGGATTTGTGCGTGGATTCATGTGCATGGCTCGCCGGATTGGGCCCGGTTCCGCCAGCATGCATGGCCCTGCGCGCCGCGGCAAGCGCAACCTGCGGCCGCCGCTGTCGCCACGCCCCACCCCATCGCTCGGCCTGGCTAGCCCTTGACGAAAGGCCGCGAAAGGGCAAGGATTCCGCCCCCGGTCGAAGCGGCCGGTGCCGAGGCTAAATGAGCAGCCACCCGTTGCAAGTCGCCCAACCCGCCCACATCGCCTGGACCGACGCGGGCGACGTGGTCATCACCTGGCAAGACGCCCAAGAATCTGTGTTTCCGCTGGCGTACTTGCGCGAACAGTGCCCGTGCGCGACCTGCAAGGGCACCCACGGCGAACCCACCACCTTGGTACGGCAATCGCGCGGCGGTCTGCCGATCCTGCAGAACAATCCCAAGAAGTCGCCCAGCATCGAGGTCAAAAGCGTAGTGCCTGTGGGGAATTACGCGATTCGCTTTACCTGGGGCGACGGACACAATGGCGGTCTGTACTCGTGGCGCTACCTGCGCGACCTCCACGACCAGCGCGCAGCTGAAAAGGAAAGCGAAAAACAGGTGCAACCATGAACGCTTATCGCGAGCTGAGCCAGCAACTGGGCGACCTGATGGCGCTGGAAGAGGTCTTGGGCCTGCTGCAGTGGGACCAGGAGATCGCTATGCCCGCGGGGGCCATCGACGCGCGCGGCCGTCAAGTGGCGACGTTGAGCGTGCTGCAGCAAGAGCGCTGGTGCTCGCCGCGGCTCGGCGAACTGCTGGGCCTTCTGCACAGCGACGAGACGCTGGGCGACGTGGAAAAGGCCAACGTGCGCGAGGCATTGCGCGAGCATCACAAGGCCGTCAAACTGCCGAGCGAGCTGGTGCGCCGTTGGGGCGAGCGGACCGTGGCCGGGCACGAGATCTGGGTTCAGGCGCGCAAGGCCAAGGACTTCAGCTTGTTTGCGCCGGTGCTGCAAGAACTGATCGACCTGGCCAAGCAGAAGGCAGCGATCCTGGGCCCCGACCAGCCAGCCTACGATGTGCTGATCGACGATTTTGAGCCCGGTATGACCATGGCGCGGCTGGATCAAGTTTTCGCGCCGCTCAAGGCGTTCTTGATTCCGCTGATTGCCCAAGTCCGCCTGCGACAGTCCCAGCCCGGCCTGCCCGACGTGGCCTTTCTGACCCACCCGGTGCCGGCGGCCCGCCAGCGCGAAGTCGGCGAAAAGATTGTGCGGGCCATGGGTTTCGACTTCGATCACGGCCGGCTCGACACCGCAGTGCATCCGTTCTGCGGCGGTGCCGGCCCCAGCGACGTCCGCATCACCACCCGCTACAACGAAAACTCCTGGTGCCAGAGCCTGATGGCGATGATCCACGAGACGGGCCACGCGCTGTACGAGCAAGGCCGCAACCTGGACCTGGCCAACCAGCCCGTGTCGCGGGCGCGGTCGATGGGTGTGCACGAAAGTCAGTCGCTCCTTTGGGAAAAGCAGCTGGGGCAGGGCGCCGATTTTTGGCGGTCGCGCTACTCGCAGCTGCAGCAGGACTACCCCTTCTTGCGGCAGGTCCCCTTCGCCGACTTTGTCTACGGCCTGAACTACGTGGATCTGAACAACTTCATCCGGACCGAGGCGGATGAACTGACCTACCCGCTCCACGTCATCTTGCGCTACGAGCTGGAGCGCGACCTGTTCAGTGGCCGGCTGGCGGTGGCCGATCTGCCCGCGGCATGGAACCAGAAGATGCAGGACTACCTGGGTATTACGCCGCCTGACGCGGCCCTGGGCTGCCTGCAGGATGTGCACTGGTCGGCGGGCCTGTTCGGCTATTTCCCGTGCTACACGCTGGGTGCGCTGTATGCGGCGCAGCTTTTCCAGACGGCGGTTGCCCAGACGGCGGGGCTGGTCGATGACGTGCAAGCCGGTAACTTGCAACCGCTTTTGACTTGGCTGCGCACGCACATTCACCAGGTGGGCAGCCAGTACCTGACCGACGAACTGATCACCCGCGCGACGGGCCGTCCACTCGACCCGGACGCCTTCATCGCCTACGCCGGTCGCAAGTACCGCGCGCTGCTCGGCCTGTAGAACCCGACGCACTGCATTGGGTGTCTTTGCCCCACAGGAGAAATCCCCATGGCGAATCCGCTGTTTTCCAAGCCCGAAAGCAACCCCAATTTCCCGACGCTCGAGGAAGACATCCTGGCCTTTTGGCGCGAGCACGGCACGTTTGCCAAGCAAGTTCGCGACGGTGGCCAAGGTGAGTTCGTCTTCTACGACGGCCCTCCGTTTGCCACTGGCACGCCGCACTACGGACACCTGCTCGCCGGCACCCTCAAGGACATCGTGCCGCGCTATTGGGCGATGCGCGGCTGGCGGGTCGAGCGGCGTTTTGGCTGGGATTGCCACGGCTTGCCCGTCGAGATGGAGATCGAAAAGGACCTGGGTCTCAAGTCGCCGAGCGAAGTGCAAGCCTACGGCGTGGGGCGCTACAACGAGGCCTGTCGCTCGATCGTCTTGCGCTATACGGGCTTGTGGCAGGAGGTGGTCGAACGCATGGGCCGCTGGGTCGACTTTGAGCGCGATTACAAGACCATGGACCTGCCGTTCATGGAGTCGGTGTGGTGGGTCTTCAAGTCGTTGTGGGACAAGGGGCTTTTGTATCGCGGCCACAAGGTGATGCCCTACTCGTGGCGCTTGGGCACGCCGCTGTCGAACTTTGAAGCCGGCATGGACTACCGCACCGTGCAGGACCCGGCGATCACCATCCGCTTCAAGGTGTTGGACGACGCGGCGGGCAGCGCGGATCCGCTGCACATCTTGGCTTGGACCACCACGCCGTGGACGCTGCCCGCCAACATGGCGCTGTGCGTTGGGCCCGCCATCCGCTACGTGGAGGCTCGCCGCCAAGAGGACGGCGCGCGCTACCTGCTGGCCGAGGCCTTGGCCGAAAAGGTGCTGGGCCGTCATCAGGTTCTGCGCACGCTGGATGGCGCAGACCTGGTGGGTGTCCGCTACCAGCCCCTGTTCGACTGCTTTGCCGATGCCGCGGCCGAGGGCGCCTATCGTGTAGTCTCCGATGGTTACGTTACGGTCGAGGACGGCACCGGCGTGGTGCACCAAGCGCCGGCCTACGGCGAAGACGACCACCGCGTCTGCCAGCAGTGGAAAGTGCCGCTGCGCGATCCAGTCGACGGCGAGGGCAACTTTACCGGCGACGTGGCCAGCATCGCCAGCGGCGAGGTGGTGGGCAAGAACGTCAAGGACGCCGACAAGACCCTGATCCGCGACCTGAAGGAGCGCGGGCTGCTGTTCAAGCAGGCGACCATCGACCACGAGTATCCCTTCTGCTGGCGCTCGGGAACTCCGCTCATCTACAAGGCGATGCCTACCTGGTTCGTGCGCGTAGAGAGCGTACCGCCCGGCAGCCAGGCTCGGCCGCTCCGCGAGCGCATGGTCGAGCTGAACGAGCAGACGCGCTGGGTGCCCGACTATGTGGGCCAGAAGCGCTTTGGCAATTGGCTAAAAGACGCCCGCGATTGGGCCATCTCGCGCAACCGCTATTGGGGAACGCCGCTGCCTATTTGGCAGTGCGTGGGCTGCGGCCAGCTCGAGTGCGTCGGGTCGGTGGCCGACCTGCAAGATCGCGCGGGCGTTCCGGTGCACGACTTGCACAAACACCACGTGGACCCGCTGCAGTGGGACTGCAAGCACTGCGGCCAGGCCATGCAGCGCACTCCCGAAGTGCTGGATTGCTGGTTCGAATCCGGCTCGATGCCCTATGCGCAAAACCACTATCCGTTCGAGAACAAGGAGCTGGTCGAGCGCAATTTGCCGGCCGCCTTTATCGCCGAGGGCCTGGATCAGACGCGCGGCTGGTTCTACACCCTGTTGGTGCTGTCGACGGCGCTGTTCGACAAGCCTGCGTTCGACAACGTGATCGTCAACGGACTCATCTTGGCCGAAGACGGCCAGAAGATGAGCAAGCGGCTGAAGAACTACCCGGATCCCATGGAGTTGTTGGCCAACTACGGCGCGGACGCTCTGCGCGCCTACCTGGTCACGTCGCCCGCCGTGCGCGCCGAGCCCATGCGTTTTGCCGAGTCGGGCGTGCGCGAAGTGGTGCGGGCGGTGGTGCTGCCGCTGTGGAATGCGTACAGCTTCTTTGCCACCTACGCGGCCGCGGACAGCTGGACCCCGCCGGAAGGGCCCATGCCGCTTGCGGATCGAGCGCTGCTGGACCGCTGGATTCTCAGCGTGGCGCAGAGCCTGGTGGCCGACGTGAACACCGAGATGGCGGAGTACCGGCTATACAACGTGATCCCGCGCGTGCTGGGCTTCATCGATGACTTGACCAATTGGTACATCCGGCGGTCGCGGCGCCGCTTCTGGAAGTCGGGCAATTCGCGCGACAAACAGGCGGCCTACGAGACTTTGTACGACGTACTGACCCTGTTCTCGCGGCTACTCGCGCCGATCCTCCCGTTCATGGCCGAGGCGCTGTACCAGCGGCTGGAAGCCGGGCGCCCCGGCAAGGCCGGTTCGGTGCATCTGGAGCAGTTCCCACAGGCGAATCAGGCCGCGGTCGACACCGACTTGGAGCAGCGGATGGCCCTGGTGCGCACGCTGGTCAAGCTGGGCCGCAACTTGCGCGAGCAGAGCAAGCTCAATGTTCGTCAGCCCTTGCGGACCTTGACCGTGGCCATGCAAGACGGCGCGCGCGACCCGCACCACGTCCTGCTTCAGGGCCAGCTTGAGCTCTTGGAGATCCTGGCCGACGAGCTGAACGTCAAGCGCGTGGACCTGCAGGCCGAGGGGGCGAGCAACCTGGTCAGTTGGACCGCCAAGCTCAACTTCAAGACCGCGGCCAAGCGGCTCGGCGGGCAAACCAAGGCCGTTGCAGGCGAAATCGTTACCTGGGACAACGCCAAGGTCGCCGCGGCACAGGCCGAGCTCGAGCAGAACGGCGGCGTCGACGTGGCGGGCGTGCGGCTCGAAGCCAGCGACTTCGAGTTCCGCTCGGCGCCTCTAGCGGGCCTGGTCGCGGCCACCGAGGGTCGCGCGACGGTCGCGCTCGACACGCAGCTCGACGACGTGCTTCGCCGCGAAGGCCTGGTGCGCGAGCTGGTGAATCGCGTACAAAATGCCCGTAAAGACAACGGGTTGGAAGTCGAAGACCGCATCGCGCTGACGCTGATCACCACGTCGCCGATCCTGGCCGAAGCGGTGCGCGAGCACGCCGGCTACGTCATGGACGAAGTGCTGGCGACCGAGCTCGAGCTGCAGCAGGACCCGCCGGAAGGTGGCGTGGAAGTGGGCGGCGAGAACGTCCTCATCTCGCTGCACAAAGTCGCCGAACCCGCGTCAGTCTAGCAGCGCCACCATCTCGGGCTGCGGCTCCACTGGCTCCAGGTGGGTCACCACCTCGGCGTCCTTGGGCAAGTCCTTGGGCGGGAAGAGTTTGTACAGCAGCGGCAGCATCATCAGCGAGAGCGCCAGCGACGACACCAGGCCACCGACCACCACGATCGCCAAGGGCTTTTGCGAGTCCGAGCCGATGCCCGTCGACAGCGCCGCCGGCAGCAAACCCAGCGTCGCTACCAGCGCCGTCATCGTCACCGGGCGCAGACGCAGGTCCGCGGCGCGCAAGATGGCCTCGTCCAGGTGCATGCCCTCTACCCGCAACTCGTTGATGTAGGCGATCAAAATCACGCCTGTCTGCACCGACACGCCAAACAGAGCCAAGAAGCCCACGCCGGACGCCACCGAGAAGTTCGTATTCGTTGCGAGCAGCGCCACCAGCCCGCCAAACGGCGACGTGAGCAGCACATTGCCCAAGATAATCAGCGACTCGCGCATACGGCGGAACATGATGAGCAGCAGGCCGAAGATCAGCAGCATCGTGGCCGGGATCACGATCGCCAAGCGCTTGCCCGCGCGTTGGGCCGACTCGAACTCGCCCGCCCAGGCCATGCTGTAGCCGGCCGGCAGCTTGATCGCCTTGTTCACCGCGGCCTGGGCATCGGCCACCGCGGAGCCAAGATCGCGATCGCGCACGCTGAATTTCACCGCGATGTAGCGGCGGTTGGCTTCTCGGAAGATGCGCGAGGCGCCGCCTTGGACCGTCACGTCCGCCACCAGCGCCAGCGGAACGGTTACCCCATTGCCAATGGGCACTTGCAAGCGCTTGAGCGCGTCAACCGTGTCGCGCTTGTCCTCGGCATAGCGGACCACCAGGTCGTGGCGACGCTCGCCCTCTACGATTTGCGAAACGCGCGCACCGCCCACCCCGGCCTCGATCACCGCCTCGACGTCGCTGACCGAAAGGCCATAGCGCTCAGCACGTTCCCGCGCCACCGCGATGTTGATGTTGCTTTGGCCCAGCTCGCGGAACACGCCCAGGTCCTCGATGCCCGGCACGTCTTTCATGGCGTGGGCGGCGCGGCGCGCCAGATCGTCCAACGCGTTGAGATCATTGCCAACAATCTTCAGCGCCAGTTGGCCCTTCACGCCCGACACGGCTTCTTCGATGTTGTCCGAAATCGGTTGCGAGAAGCCCACCTCCACGCCGGGCACGATCGACAATGCGTCGGCCATGGCTCCGATCAGCAAGTCCTTTTTGCCGTGGAACTCTGGGCGCCACGTTTCATGATCGGTCAGCAGCAGCAGGAACTCGGCGTTGAAGAAGCCGGTGGGATCGGTGCCATCGTCGGGGCGGCCGATCTGCGTCGACATCATCCGCACCTCGGGAAATTCGGCCAGGACGGCGCGCAAGCCTTTGCTCATCTTGCCGTTTTCCTCGCGGCCGTCGACCATGGCCTCTGCCTCGGCCAGCGAGATGTTGGCGGGCATCGACACGCGCACCCACAGCGCGCCCTCGTCCAGGTGCGGCAAGAATTCCGAACCGATGTGGCGGGTCAGCATCACGTCGCCGCCGATCAGCAGGCCTGCCACCACCAGCGCCAGCCACGGCTTCTGCAGCGCGATCCGCAGGCTAGGCAAATACACCCAGCGCATCAGCGCCAAGATCGGGTTGTGGAACTCTTTGACCTTGCCGCGGAACAAGAAGGTGGTCAGCACGGGCACGACCGTGATGGCCAGCACCAGCGCGCCAAACAGCGCCGCCGCCACCGTCCACGCCATGGGCGAGAACAGCTTGCCCTCTACGCGTTGCAGTGTGAAAATCGGCATATAGGCCATGACGATGATGGCAATGGCGAACACGATGGGCCGGGCCACCTCGCGCGCCGCCGCCCGCACCAAGTCGCCCAGGTCGTAGGCCTCGCCTTTCTCTTGTTTTTCGGCAAGTAACCGGAAGATGTTCTCGACCATCACGATCGACCCGTCGACGATCATGCCAAAGTCGATCGCGCCAATCGACAGCAAATTCGCCGGGATCTTGATGCCATCCATGAAGATGAAGGCGATCAGCAGCGACAGCGGGATCGTCACCGCCACGATGAGCGCCGCCCGCGCATTACCCAAGAAGATGAACAAAATCAAGGTGACCAGCGCGATGCCCTCGATCAGGTTGTGCATCACCGTGTGCGTGGTCAGATGCATCAGCTCGGTGCGATCGTGGTGGACATGCAACTTGACGCCGCGCGGCAGCACGGTGGCGTTGATCTCTTCGATGCGCTGGTGCAGACGCTCTAGGACCTGTTGTGTTTGCTCGCCTTTTCGCATCAACACCGTGGCCTTGACCACGTCTTTGTCGCTATCGAGCGACACGCGACCGAGTCGCGGCTGAAAGCCGATCTGCACCTTGGCCACGTGCCGCACCCGTACCGGCGTGCCGTCGCGCTGAGCGATCGCAACCTCGCCAATTTGCTCTGGAGTCAGCAGACCGACTCCGCGCACGTTCAGCGACGCGGGCCCCAGCTGCACCACGCCGCCGCCCGTGTTGGCGTTGGCGTTGCTCAGGGCCGTCTCGACGTCCTGGATGGTCAGACCGCGGGCCGACAGCAGCGCAGGATCCACCAGGACCTGGAACTGCTTGACCGTGCCACCAAAGCTGGCGACATCGGCGATGCCTGGCGTGGCCAGCAGCTCGCGCTCGACCTGCCATTCCTCTAGATCCTTCAGCTCGCTCAGGGGCTTGGGCGGCACCTTGGCGTCGTCGTCGGTGCACTCGCTGACCCGCGTCACGGCGCAATTGACCAAGTTGTAGCGCAGAATCTCGCCCACTGGGCTGGCCAACGGCCCCAAGTCGGGCACGGCGTCGGCCGGCAGATCGATGTTGTGCAGCCGCTCGAGCACTTGCTGGCGGGCAAAGTAACTGTCGGTCCCGTCTTCAAAAATCAGCGTCACGACCGACAAACCGGCGATCGAGGTCGAGCGCAGCGCCGTTTGCTTGGGCACGCCGTTCATCTCGCGCTCGGTGGGAACGGTGATTTGCCGCTCCACCTCCTTGGCGGCGTGGCCCGGCCACTGCGTGATGATCTGCACCCACGTGTCGGCGACGTCGGGGTAGGCCTCGATGGGCACGTTGTAGAACGAATTGATCCCCAAACCAACGAGAATCAATGCACAGATTAGGATGACCGCCCGCTGTCGCAGGGCAAAGTCGACCAAGTGGCGAATCATGGGGCCTCGCTTGCCTGTGGTGCGGTGGGGGGGCTACAGCGCCTCGTTGGCCTCGGCGTCGAGCAGGATCGCGCCCTGGGTCACCAACCGCTCGCCGGGTTTCAGTCCCTCGATGATGGTGATGTGCGCACCTTGCTGCTCGCCGACCTTGACCTCGCGCTGCCGGTAGCTGCCATCGGCCTCTTGCACAAAGACAAAGAACTGGTCGCGGCGCGCCAGCACGGCGCTGACCGGCGCATCGACGGCCGCGGGCACCTTGGTCTCGACTTGCGCCTGTACGAACATGCCGGGGCGCAACAGGTTGTCGGGGTTATCAATTTCGATGCGGGTGCGGATAGCGCGGGTGGTTGCGTCGACCAGATCGCCCACATAGAGGATCTTGCCTGGGAACGACTTGCCCGGCAGCGACGGCGTCAGCACGGTGGCGGGTGCGCCCACCTGCACGCTGGCCAGGTCCTGCTCGTACAGGTCCGCAATCACCCAAACTTTGCCCAGGTCGGCCACGCTGATGAGCGGCTGATCCTGGTCCACGTGCACCTCGCGGCCCACCGCCACCTGCCGCTCGACCACTACACCGTCGATCGGCGAGCGCAGCTTGTAGTCAGCCGATCCGTCGCCGCCGCCCACGGCCGCGAGCGACGACGCCGTGCGCCGCTCTTCTTGCACCGACAGCGCCATTTGCGCTTGGGCTTGCTGCAGTTCGGCCTGGCTGGCGGCGCCATCTTTGACCAGGCGCGCCACGCGAGCCAGCGACTGGGCGGCCAGAGTCTTGGCGGCGCGCGCCTCGGCCACCTGAGCCTGCACACTGGCAATGTCGGGCGAGTGGATGGTCAGCAGTACATCGCCCTTCTTGACCTTGTCGCCGGTGAGCACCTCGACGCTCGCCACGCGCCCCGCCACCGGCGGCCCGATGGTCGCCAGCCGCTGCTCGTCAAAGGCAACTTTTGCTGGCAGCAGGCGTACATAGGGCTTGGTGGCCGCCTGCGCGACTTCGACCTTGACAAAGGCGGTCGCGCCGCCACGCAGCACCACCGATCCATCCTGGCGGCGCTCGTGGCTCGGTTGGGCCGCAGCGGGGCGCTCTTGGCTGCACGCACAGGTCGCGACCAGCGCCACCGCCGCCAGCGCGCCCACCTTGATCTTCCCGTCCGTCATGCTGTTCATCCAAGATCCTCTTTTGTCTGTGGGGATTCCGATCCGCGCTGGCTCCAACTACGGCGCGGCAAACACACTCGTACCGGCCACGACCGCGCGCCGCAGCCGCAGCTCTGCTTGCCTGGCCTGGTGGGCCAGATCCACGGCGCGGGTGCGGGCATCGCGCTTGGCCAGGTAGGCGTCCACCAACTCCAAGACCGATAGCTTGCCGGCGCGGTAGCCCGCCTCGGCCTCTTGGACCATGCCCTTGCTGCGGGTGGCCCCGGCTTGGACATAGGCGGCAAAGGCTTCTTGGCGCGTCACCGCTTCGCGCCAGGTCGCCCGGATCAGCTGTTCGGCCTGCAAGTCCAGCGACGCTTGGGTGGCCGCGGCGGCCTCGCTCCGCGCCAGCGCCGCCGTCACCGAGCCCTGGCCGCGGTCGATGACCGGCAGCGGCACGCCCACTCCCACCGTGGCGCCCAATTCGCCCGGCGTCGTGCCAAAGTA
This sequence comes from Myxococcales bacterium, assembly GCA_037441385.1. Lineage (GTDB taxonomy): Bacteria > Myxococcota_A > UBA9042 > UBA9042 > UBA9042 > SXRM01. The sequence goes on along the minus strand of JBBISH010000021.1, from coordinate 3,733 downwards.
CATGCCCGCGCGCACGTTGATACCCTGGAACACTTGCCGGCGCGCAACCTGGACCTGAGCCGCCGCCGCCTGGGACCGCAACTCGGCGCTGCGCAAGTCAGGCCGGGTGCGCCGCGCCTGATCCAGCGCTGCACCTACGTCGGTCGGCGTCAGCACCGCAAACAGGTCCACGCTGGGCAATCCGGGCAGGTCCGCGGCGCCTGGTCCAACCGCCATATCAAAGAACCCGCGGGCTTGCGTCAGCGCCGCTCGCGCCTCGGTCAGCGCGGCCTGGCTTTGCGCCAGCGCGATGCCGATACGGGTGGCGTCGTATTCTGGAGCTGCGCCACCGCGCACACGCGCCGTCACGATCTGGTGTGCGCGCTCAAGCTCGGCAATCGAGTCCGCGTGCACTTGCACCTGGGCCGCTGCTGCCGCCAGAGCCAGGCAGGCCGACTCCACGTCCAGCTGCAGGGCCATGCGGACCATGGTCAAGTCGCTGGCCGCCGCCTGTTCGCTCAGATCCGCCACCTGTCGCCGCGCTGCCGGCAACCGGGCAGTTTCGATGAGTTGCGTAAGCCCGACCCCCACTGACCCGACCGGGTCGTTCTGGGGGTGAAAGGCGCTCTTTGCGTAGCTGGCATCCAGGGTTGGATTGGTCCACAGGCCGGCGGTGACCGTGTCTGCCGCGGCAGCGCTCAAACTGGCGCGGGCCGCTTTCAGCAGCGGGTGGTGGGCCTGCATTGCGTCTTGCGCGGCTTGCAGACTGAACCGCTGCTCGGGCAGGCCGGCGGCGACCGGGTTGGCCTTGCCGAGCACCTGTGGGTGACTCTCGCTCGCGATCGGCTGAGCTGGCAGCGGCGGCGAGACGCCGATCGCCATGGCCAAGGTGGACACGGCGAGCAGGAAGGGGCGAATACGCATGGGGATCCTGGCGATTTGGGCCGAGCAGAAGGGAAATCGGGCAAGTCGGAGCACGCGCGTCTTGCCTCGCGCGGCTGACAGGGTAACAGATCCTACGTACTGGGTATTCCAAACCGGCGAGGAAAATAGCTTGCCGGCGGGACCCGCGCTGGGCGGTTTTGGTTTGCGCACGGCTGTGGGCATTCGCTACGCTCCGTGCTGCCGGCCGGACGGGTGGCCCGCGTCAGAGGGAAGTGTGCGTACAGCAAAGTGGTTCATGGTGCTCATGTTGCCGGCAGTCGTCGGCTGCGGGGCCTCGGCGTCGGGCGGATCGTCCGCCACGCTGGCCGGGGATGTTGGGCAAGGCGACACCAGCGCGTTGGCCGACGGACAATCTACCGATTCCGGTGATGCAGCCGGCGACCCAGACAGCACGCCAACGGCCGATGCCAGCTCGGACACGGCGGTGGTCGACCGGACCGATGTGGCGGCGGATCCGCCTTGCCCGTCGGGCAAGATGTGGACCAAGGGCACCCAGGGCTCGGCCTCGATGCAACCCGGTGTGGCCTGCATTGCCTGCCACAACAAAAGCGGCGGCGAGGCACCCAGTTTTGCGGTCGCTGGCACCATCTTTCCTAGCAAACACGCGATCGACAAGTGCTACGGCCAAACCGGCGTCACCGTGGAGATCATCGGCAGCGATGGCGTCGTGACCAAGCTCATCACCAACGGCGCGGGCAACTTCTTCCAGAGCAAGTTCACCAGCAAAATCGTGCTGCCCTACACGGCCAAGGTCTACAACGCCGCTGGCGACTACCTGGAAATGACCTCGCCGCAGACCAACGGCGACTGCAACTCGTGCCACACGGTCGACGGCATCAACGGACCGTCGGGCCGCATCGTGGCTCCGCCGTAGTCGGGTTGGGGCCTGTGTAACACGAACTCGATCGTTCGCGTACGCGCGCAGCGGTGCTCTGCCCAGCGATCCCGAAGGGCGCGAGCATGTCTCGCGAGCTGGACCCAGTAGGGCGGCGCACTTGCGACCCACCCAGCAGGGAAAAGGGCCAGCCAAAATCGACTAGATTTTGCGCGGGCCCCTAGCTGGGCGGCCGCATCGACAGTTCCGCGACCTTGGCCGCCAGCCAGCGCGGCACCAAGCGCGTCATGAACGTCGCCAGCTTGTTCATCCAGCCCGTGACGACGAGACGCCCGCCGCCCAAGGCCGTGTCCAACGCCTCGCGCACCACCGACTCGCTGGACTGCAGCGCGGCATCGGCCGCCTTGCTCAGCGACACGCCCGCCGTATCCATGAATTCGGTGCGGGTGCCGCCAGGGCACACACAGGTCACGGCCACGTTGCTGCCGGCGACCTCGAAGGCAAAGGCCTCTGAAAAATCGCGCACATACGACTTGGTCGCCGCGTAGACGGCAAAAGTGGGCACAGGCTGGAACGCGCCGATGCTGGCGATGTTGACCACGTGGCTCGGCTTGCCGTGCTCGCGCATGTGGCGACCGAGCCGATAGGCCAGATCCGTCAGTGCCGTCACATTGAGCTGGAGCATGTCGGACCAGCGCGCGAAATCGGTTTCCAAGAACTTGCCCTGCTGCCCAAACCCGGCGTTGTTGACGATCATCTGCACATGCCGCCCGGCGACGGCCTGCGCCACCAGCTCGTCGCGGAACGCGGGCATCCCCAAGTCGCCGTCCACGATCAGCACTTCGGCCTTGTGGGTGTCGCGCAGACCTGCGGCCAGCGCCTCCATGCGATCGCGACGGCGCGCGGTCAGGACTAGGTTCCACCCGCGCTCGGCCAACTGGCGCGCGAAATCGCTGCCCAAACCAGACGATGCTCCAGTGACCAGGGCCCAGGGACGATCCGTTGTCACGTCAGACTCCTTTGTGTGCAGCGGTCTACTGCCGGCGCACCATGGCCACGGCCTCGCATAGTTGCAGCCAGCCGTCGGCAGCTGGCGCGACCACGAATTCTGGATGATGCCGCAGCAGCGGCCACACGCGCTGCACGTCGGCCGTGCCCACCGCAAGGCCAAAGCGCTCGGCTACCCACAGACCTTCGTCGTTGGTCGAGTCGCCAATCGCGGCCGCGTGTTGCGGGTCGACGCCCTCGCGCTCCAGCAGCGTCAGCGCCGCCGCGCCCTTGTCGGGGGGCGCCATGGTCAGGTGGATATGGACGCTCGACCAAGTCAGCGATAACCCCATCGCGCCTGCCTTGTCGCGCAGTTGCGCGAGCTGCTCGTCGCTGCGGCCGCCGCGCTCCCAGGCCTGATCGGTCAGCCGGGCAAACGAGCAGGGCGCCAGTGTCCAGGGATCGCCCAAGCTCAGTTCGGCCGCCGCGCGGTGCATGGCGGGGCGATCGACCGCTGGGCGGAACTCCTCTACAGCGCGATCCGGGACCACCAGCGCACCGCCATTTTCGGCAATTGCGCGGCGCACGCCGGGTAGGTAGCGCGCCAAGCCCAGCGCCTCGCCGGCCGATCGACCCGTGACGGGCAGGACTTCTACTCCCAAATTCAACAGCTTGGGCGCCATGGCCACCACCTCGGGCGGAATTCGGCCGGCGCGGGTCATGGTCCCGTCGATGTCGGTCAGGATCACCCGCACCTTGGCCAGGCGGGCGGGCGGAATTTGGAATAGCGACTTGGGCGGCTGCATGGCCGGCAGGATCGCACCCGCGACCGGGCCTGGCAAGGGTGTCGGCGGCACCCCGATCCGCCGCTTTGGGCGCAACTCGGCGTTGCTGCGTCGTCCCAGCTACGGGTTGCCCCACTGGGGCGACCCGTTCACCCTTCGGGCGACCGCTGGGGCCCTTCTCTCTGCGGCGACCGCTAGGTCG
>JBBISH010000020.1:0-64866 GCA_037441385.1 Myxococcales bacterium | reverse complement strand
TCTTGCGGTGGTCCGTGTTCAGCTCGCCCAGCACCGAGTGCAGGGTGGTCGTCTTGCCCGATCCGGTCGGCCCGACGCACAGGATTAGACCGTAAGGCTTCTTCATGACGCTGCGCAGGCCAGCCAAGTTGCGGGGCGAGAATCCCATCTTCTCAACGGGCAAGGGCTTGGAAGCGGCCAACAGGCGCAGGACCACGTCTTCGCCCTCGGGCACGGTCGGCAGGGTGGCCATGCGCAGCTCCAGAGGCCCCTCGCCAGCCTTGAACACGATCTTGCCGTCCTGAGGTTTGCGCCGCTCAGAAATGTCCAAATCCGCCATGATCTTGAGGCGCGCCACCACCGCATTGCGCAGCTTGCCAGGAACATGGGCCAAAACACGGCACTGGCCGTCTACGCGCACCCGAAGAGTCATGGGCTCTTGCGGGCCGTATTGCTCGACATGGATGTCGGAGGCGCCAATCCGTTGGGCCTCACGGATGACCTCATCGATCAGGCGCACGACTCCAGAGCCGCCCTCGCTGGCGTCGTCGGCACTGCTGGTTTTTTCGCCCTTGTCTGCTTTGTCGCCTGACGCTTGCGGGCGGCCAATCGGCCCGGAATTGCGCTCGGCGCTGCGAGTGGCCCCGCCAGACTCGTCGCCGCGTTCCATGTCTTGAAGAATCCGTTGAATCGTCGCACCTGGGGCCGGTGGCGGCTCCGCCTGGTCCTGGGCGCCAACTTCGGCGGCAATGCGCGCCCGCACCTGGCTTGGCACCGCCACCCACTCCACCACCCGACGCTTCAATAGAAACCGGAGGATGTCGTGAACTTCAGTTTGCAGTGGATCAGCGACCACCAGGGTGAGTTGCTGTGCATCCAGCGCCACGGGGAACACCGTGTACTTGCGCATGACGTCGTGCGAAACGGCAGCGAGCGCTTCGGCAGACGTTGGAATCGTGTTCAGGTCCACAAACTTCAGCCGGAATTTCTCGGCCAAGGTCGCGGCAAGCACGCTTTCAGCAAGCAGGCCCGAATCCACCAGGATCTCGCCCAGCCGCCGACCGCGCCTCTGCCGCTGCTCTTCCAACGCGTCGTCCACGTCTTGCTGGCTTACCAGGCCGCACTCGACCAGAATTTCCCCCAGCCGAGCCGACTTGCGGGCCTGCAGCCGCGCGGCCTCGTTCAGAGCCTCCGCGTCGATCTTGCGATTCTCCACCAGGATTTGCCCGATCGGCTTGGCACGCTGCTGCGCTTGGCTGGCCAGGGCTGATTGCAGGTCCTCCGGCGAGATTTGGTTGGACCGCATCAGCAGCGCCCCCAACGGCTCTGGGCGCTCGCGGCCAACAATGCCATGCGGGAAGAACCAGATGCACTCCCACGAGGTGTTGGCTTCGGCTGGCCAGCCGCAAAATGCGTGCCCGGCGGCGAGATCACTTGCCAGCGCCTTGACGGAAAACGCGCGCCCACCGGCCACATGAATGGTGAGTGTCATGGTTTCGTCAGGTGGTACGACCGGGCTGGCCCCATGGCGCGGATACTGAGCGACCCAGGCGACATCATCGCAACTCAACACGATCAAACGACCTTTGCCCTCCCGGCCGAGTTCCTGTACTTCGAACTGCGCCTGATGCGGCGAGAAGTCGAGCGAAGCGCCCGACACCAACTGGCCGTCCAACAGGCCTGCGGTGATGAGGCTGCGAGACGAAGCGGGCGAGTCAACCTTCTGCATGTCTTGAGCTTTATGCGCACCGGCGCGGCTGCCAATTATAGGCGGCGCGGTCCTGCGCAGCAACGCAGGCAGCCCACTTGCTTCCCCCAGCTTGGCGCGAGTCCGGCCGAGGCCCAACTGCGGGCTTGCAGAGCCTGCCACGGATGGACCATGCTTGCTCCGCTGGGCGCGGACAGCCCAAACGCGTTCTAAACGATGCAATTGCCGCCTCATTTCATCGACTCACTGCACAGCGCCCCGGCGCCCCTCGCCTGGTGCGACCAGTCGCTGGCCGTCGCCTTTCGCACCGACAGTTGGATGCTGCAATTCCAGCCGGGGTCCGAGCATGTGGAACTGGCGGGCAGCGGCGCGGGCCGGGTGTTGGGCCGCACGACCGTAGGTGACGAGGTGGCCATGCAGGTGCTGGCGTCCCCCTCGGACTCTGGCTTCTGGCTGCAGCTCGTGCCCGGTGATGGCCTGCCGGTTCAGCTGCGGGCTCTGCAGGAGCAAGTCCGGCAGTTGGAGCGGCAGGCATTCCGCGACACCTTGACCGGGCTGTGGAATCGCCGCTTCTTCGATCAGACCGTGGACGCCGAGATGGCCCGCGCCGAGCGCCACCGCCAGCCGCTGTCGCTGTTGTTCATCGATGTCGACCGCTTCAAACACGTCAACGACGAATTTGGCCACGCGGTGGGCGATCAGGTTCTGCAGGCCGTGGCGACGATTCTCAGCCAGCGCTGCCGTGCCGGTGACCGGGTAGTGCGCTGGGGCGGCGACGAGTTCGCGGTGCTAGCGACCTTCAGTGGCAGTCACGCCGTAGCCCTGCTGGCCGAGGATCTGCGCCGGCAAGTGGATCGGGCGGAGATGCCAGCGGGCCTGCATGTCACGTTGAGCATTGGTGGCGCGCAGTTTCTGCCCGGCGAGAGCCAGGCGGTGTGGTTCGACCGGGCCGACGCGCAGGTATATCTGGCCAAAGAGGCCGGTCGCAACGCCGCGCGGGTGGATCCCAAGACGCCCCCGCCCAACACCGTGGGAATGCTCGAGTTGGTCTGGCGCGAGGAATATGCGTGCGGCAATGCTCAGATCGACCAGGATCACGAACGCTTGCTGGTCCTGGCCAACCGGGTGCTGGATACGGGCCTGGCCGACCGCGAGGCCGCGTTGCTGCTGAGCGCCTTGGACCGCCTGCTGGCGCATGTCGTCCAGCACTTTGCCAACGAAGAGGCGATCTTGCACGCCAAGGGCTATCCCCACGCCGAAGCCCACGCCCGCGCCCATGCCCGACTGGTGGAGCGCGCCGTGGCGCTGCGGAGCGATGTAGCCAATGGTCAGACGCAGTTTGGTGTGCTGGCCGAGTTTCTGGCCCGCGAAGTGGTGGTCAAGCACATGGTGCAGACGGACCGCGACTTCTACGCCTGGGTGGTGGACCGGCCGGTTGAGTAGCCGCGGACAGCTCAAGGTCACCAGGTATACAGCCTGACCGATGTCTCATACGCACCCCATCTGATTCGCGCTTGTACGGCCTTTCTGACCCGTTCTGCAACTGGCAAGAATCAGGCGGGGACCCCGGTTCGGGCCCGAAGAGTTGCCCGAGCTTTCGATCCGATTCGGACGGAATTGGTATTGCTGTCGCTAACCGGTAGCGCAGGTAGTACGCCAACGACTGCACCCCCGAACGAACTTGAGATTTGGCGTACTACACCATCCCCGAACCACCTTGCCCCCAGCCGCCCATTCGGCGCACACTTGCCGGTGCCGCCAGTGCAGCGAGGTGCCCCATGTTCTGCCCCCAATGCGGCCAAGATGTGCCGCCCGGTTCCGGCTCGGTGAACACCTGCCTGGCCTGTGGGACCCGCTTTGCAGTCTACACGCGCTTTGGTCAGGCTGCGGGCCAGCCGCGGCCAGCGGATTCGCTCCCGCCCAGCGATATGCAGCCGGGCCCCAGGGTTCCGCGTTCGAGTCCGCTGCCCGGGGATCTGCCGCCGCCCCAGCGCCGAGGCGCGCCGGTAGCTTTGTTGATTGTGGCAGGGACTATCTTTCTTGGGGCTGCCGGGGCGATGGTCGCGGCCTACAGCCTGATGTCTCAGCCCGGCGGGGACGAAGCGGCTGCCAACGGCCAACCCGGCGGGCCGAACCTGCAACCCAACCGCGCAGTTCAGCTTTTGCGCAAGCTTGGGCCGGCCGTCGCGGGGGCGTCGTTGAACTGGTCGATGACGGCACCGGCGGTGCTGGACTTTACCGGCGACGGGGTCGAAGACGTGGTGGGCGCGGTCAAGCCCAACTACGATCGCTGGGTGCTGGCCGGTTTTGACGGCAAGGATATGCACCTGCTTTGGCAGACGCCGCAGTTCCCTGCCGAAAATGCCCAAGTTCTTCTGCAGGTCGCCGGCAGCAAGGTGCTGGTCCTGAACAAGAAGACCCAGCAAGTGCGCATCGTCGAGCCCAAAACCGGCGCCACGGTGGCCGAGCTGGCCCTGACCGACAAGCCCGAGCGCGCCTGTGCCAGCCCCGACAACCCCGAGCAGGCCTGGGTCGAGCTCAACGACGAGAATCACCAACTGCTGGACCTGAGCAAAGGCACTGCGACCCCCGCCGGGCGTCCCGCTTGGTGCCAGAAGCCAGAGCACGGCGCAGGCAACATCCACTGCCACATGTCGCAAAATTCCATGGTTGCCAGCTGTGCAGGCACGTCGGCGGCGCCCAAACTCGACGGCACGCGGGCGCGGCTGATGCTGGTCCAAGACAACCTGGGCGTAGTGCAGGCCGAGAAATCACCGGGGACCGCCTATGCCCGGCTGTACGGCGTCACGCTCGACGACCAGCAGGTGCACTGGCAAGCCAGCCCGTCCGAGCATGGCGACAGCACGCCTTCGGCCACACGGTTGGCCGATTTGGTCGACGGCAAGTACGTCGAGGTCGTGCCGCTGCAGTCCGGCAACGTGGAGCTTGTGGTCTTTGACGCCGCCAGCGGCAAGCGCTTGTGGGCCAAATCCATCGCCAACAAAGACAGCTACACCGACTCGTTTGCCGGCCACGCCTTCTTGGTGTCGCCCAAGCGGGTCTACGCGGCCGTGGGCACCTTTGCCAGCAAGCTGCGCGTGTTCGACCTGGCCAGCGGCGTGGAAGTGGGCAGCATCGGCGATTTGTAGGCCGCCAGTCGACGTCCGATCCGCAGTCGTCTCCAGGACCTAGCCACTGCCGTCTTGATCCGATCCACATCCCAGTGCACGGAGCAGCAGCGCCGGCACGGCGGCGACCACGGAGGAACGCCTGCCTGGCTGGATAGCTACTAGCACCCCAAGTGTATTGGAAACCTGTGCGAACCGCGGCACTTAGCCCTCACTCCGCCGCCTGCGGCGGCCGCCCCGCTCTCCCGGCGCCGCTGGCGCCACTCGTTCGCTTCGCTCACCGCGGGGACTCCCAACGCTTTGGGCGAGGGGCAATGCAATTTCCCTTTACCACTCGCCCACTTCAGTGGGAGAGGGGTCGGCCGTAGGCCGGGGGTAAGGGCCATTCGACGCGGCGGCAGAGTAGGCAACCGATAAGGCACGGAGGAACGATGGGCAAGGTCAGGGTCAACGCATTTGGCATGTCGCTGGACGGTTTTGGCGCCGGTCCAGACCAAGCCCTGCACAATCCGATGGGCGTGGGCGGCATGGCCCTGCACCAGTGGGTCCTGGGCACCAAGATGTTCCAGGGCATGCAAGGAGATCCCCACGCTCCCGGTCGCGAAGACTTGGACAACGAGTTCGCCATCCGCAGCTTTGCCAACTTGGGGGCGTGGATCCTGGGGCGCAACATGTTCGGGCCCGTGCGCGGCGATTGGGGTGACTGCAGCTGGAAGGGTTGGTGGGGTGACACGCCACCCTACCATGTGCCGGTATTCGTGCTCACGCACCACCCGCGCGAGCCGCTGGTGATGGCGGGCGGGACCACGTTCTACTTCGTCACCGACGGCATCCATTCTGCCCTGGAGCAGGCCAAGACGGCAGCGGGCGACAAGGATGTGCGCATCGGCGGCGGCCCGGCCACCGTGCGTCAGTACCTGCTCGCCGGCCTGATCGACGAACTGCACCTGGCGGTGACGCCTCAGATTTTGGGTCGCGGCGAGCCCCTGTTGGCCGGCATCGACCTGGGCGCGCTGGGCTACCACAGCACTGGAAATATGGGCTCGCAGAACGCCATGCACGTCATGCTGTCCAAGTAGCCCTGCGGATCGGACTGGGCCAGCCAGCGCATCCACAGCCCACCCTAGATGACAGCCCACCGCCCAGGGCCAAGGCAACAGAGCGACGACAGCCAACGCCGCTTGCGATCCAAGGCAAGGCCTTGGGTCTGCGCCAGGGCCACGGGACTGCGGCCGCGGCTGGACCAGTGTGTCTACATACCTGTGACGGCACGTGCCCGGCGGGGCATTGCCGCTGGTCCGCGGCCTCGCCACCATTGCACCCCAGACATGCTGCAAACCGAACAGGTTTGCATCCGGTGCGTGCGGCGTTCGCGCCGCAGGAGGTCGCATGGCGACGGTGCACTTTCATCGTGGTGGGGAACGGCTTTTGCTCGCGGCGCTGTTCGTGCTGTGGGCTTTGCCTGGTTGCAGTGACGGTGGGGCGGCGACCGCCAGCAACGCGACCGGGGCTGGCGACACGGTGAGCGGCACCCCCGACGGCGGGCTGACCGGCGACCAGGGGCCGACCAATGGGCCGGACGCGACCGGCGACCAAGGCGCGGAAGACGCGGGCCCGGACGTGGCGGCCGATACCGACAGCCCCGCGGACATTCCGGTCCAAGCGGACAACGGCCCGGATGACGCCAGCGCAAGTGATGCGGCCGAGGCAATGGACGCCGCAGCCGACGCCGCAGCCGATCAAGCCACGGCCGATGAGATCGGCGATGCCCCGGCCTTGGACTGTGGCCCATCGTGCGACGACGGCGCGGTGTGCACTTTGGATTCGTGCAATCCCACCACCGGTGTATGCGAGCACACGCTGGCACCCGGCCAGGCCTGCGAAGACGGCGAGCCGTGCACAGCGGGCGACAAATGCGACAGCCAAGGCCAGTGCCAAGCCGGCGGCCTTGCCCTGGAGTGCGAGTGCCTGACGACCGCCGACTGCGCCGCCAAAGGACGATCCCTGGCGTGCAACGGCTTCAAGTACTGCAAAAAGACCGGCGCTTCCTCGGCTTGCGTGACCAACTTGGCCAGCGTGATCAAGTGCGCGCCGTCGGGCGACCCGTGCAAACCCACGCTTTGCGTCGAGGATTTGCCCGAAGGCGGCGCGGGCTGCGCTTTGGGCGTGGCGCCGACTGGCACCGCTTGCGACGACGGCGTCGCCTGGACGGTGGGCGACATTTGCGACAACGGTGTCTGCACCGCCGGCACCGACACGGCGCCCTGTTTGAGCGACGCCGATTGCGCCAAGGTCGACGACCAAAACCTGTGCGACGGCACGCTTTTCTGCAACAAAGCCCTGGCCGCCTGCGCCATCAACCCCAAGACCGTGGTGGTCTGCCCCACCGTAGACGACACCCTGTGTGCCAAGAATCAGTGCCAACCCAAGACGGGTCAGTGCCTGCTGTTGCCCGTCAACGATGGCAAATCCTGCGACGACGGCGACCCGTGTACCCAAGGCGAGGCCTGCGACTCAGGGGCCTGCCAGGCCAGCGCGGGCGCCAACGTCTGCGCCTGCAAGCAAGACAGCGACTGCGCCAAGCTAGAAGACGGCGACAAGTGCAACGGCGTGATGTATTGCGACAAAGCCGCCGCCACCTGCAAGCTGAACCCCACTACCATCGTCAACTGCCCGTCCGCCGCAGACACCGACTGCACCAAGAACCTGTGCGACAAGCTGACCGGCGCGTGCAAGCCGACCTGGTTGCCCAACGCCACCCCGTGCAACGCCGACAACTCGGCCTGCACCCCCAACGACGTCTGCGTCAAGGGCGTGTGCGTCGCCGACGCGCCCCTGTGCGAGTGCCAAGTCGACCAGGACTGCGCGGTCAAAGAAGACGGCAACCCATGCAACGGCACGCTCTACTGCAACAAGCTCACCAAGGCCTGCGAAGTCAATCCCGCCACCGTGGTCACCTGCCCCACCGCGTTCGACACCGAGTGCACCAAGAACACGTGCATGGTCGAGAGCGGCAAATGCCAACCGCAGCCGCTGAAGAACCAGACCCCCTGCAGCGACGACAACGCGTGCACCCAGGGCGATACGTGCGACGGCAAGGGCACTTGCGTATCGGGTACGCCGTTTTGCGATTGCCTGACCGACAGCGACTGCCCGGACCTGGACAAAGAGCCCTGCAACGGCATCCGCTACTGCGACAAGGTGAGTGCGCCCTACAAGTGCAAAGACAAGCCCGGCTCGGTGATGCCCGAGAAGGCTCCGTGCGACGACGGCACTGCCTGCACCGCCGACGACACCTGCCAAGGCGGCGTCTGCACTGGCGGCAAGGTCAGCTGCGAGGACAGCAACCCTTGCACGGACGACGCGTGCAGCCCCACCGGCGGCTGCGTGCACTTGGCCAACGAGGCGACGTGCACGGATGGCAACTCTTGCACGGTCGGCGACGGGTGCGGGGCCAGCAAGTGCATTGCCGGCAAGCCGAATTCCTGCGACGACGGCAAGGCATGCACCGTAGACGCGTGCGACCCCACCGCCGGCTGCATGCACGCCAACGTGGACCAGCCTTGCACCGACGGCGACGCCTGCACGGTAGGCGACACCTGCAAAGACGGCAACTGCATAGCGGGTTTGCCCGCTGCCTGCACCGACGCGACCGTGTGCACGACCGACAGCTGCAATCCGCAAACCGGCTGCGAACACTTGCTCAACCAAGGCCCGTGCACCGACGACAACCCGTGCACCCAGGGCGACAAGTGCAACGGCATGGCCTGCGTACCCGGCCCGACCGTCAATTGCGACGACGGCGAGCAATGCACCGCCGACAGTTGCGACGACGTCAAGGGCGGCTGCAAACACAGCAACTTGACAACCTGCAACGACAACAACGCCTGCACTACCGGCGATGCCTGCGCCACCGTGGGCGGCAAGTGGACCTGCAACAGCTACGGCGTGGTCAACTGCGACGACGGCAACGAGTGCACCAACGACGCCTGCGACACCATCAAGGGCTGTGGCCACGTCAACAACACGTTCTCGAAGGACTGCTACACCGGCCCGGCCAACACGGTGGGCAAGGGCCTGTGCAAGTACGGCAAGCAGACCTGCAGCGGCGGCAGCTTTGGCGCTTGCACCGGCCAAGTCACGCCAGTGGGCGAGACCTGCGACGGCTACGACCAAAACTGCGATGGCACCGTCGACAACGGGGTCAATTGTTCGGATGGCAACGCCTGCACCTCGGACGCGTGTGTCAGCGGCAAGTGCCAGAACCCCGCCGTGGCCAACAACACCACCTGGGCCGCCGATTGGCAGCTGTGCGTAGACGGCAAGGCAGTCGCGGTCGACGGCAACAACTGGGTCACCGTAGCCAAGGGCACGTACACGCTGGGCTGCATCAGTGGCGACGCGTTGTGCGTGGCCGACGAAAAGCCGCAACACAACGCCAATTTCAACTCGTTCCAAATCTTGGCGACCGAGGTCACGGTGGCGCAGTACCTCAAGTGCGTGCAGGCCGGCAAGTGCCCTGCCCCCAACACCACCGACGTCACCAGCGGCTGCGACAACGTCAAGTACCCCAACGCGCCCAACTGGCTCAGCAGCGGCCCGCGCACCGACCGCTACGACCACCCGGTCAACTGCGTCAATTGGAGCATGGCGCTGGACTACTGCAACTACATCACGCCCAACAGCATGACGGCCAGCATCCCATCCGAGGGCCAGTTCGAGGTCGCGCAGCGCGGCGGTTTCTTGAACAAGTACACGTGGAGCAACAACTTCCCGCCGGGCAACATCACCGGCAACCTGTGCGACGTGACCGGCCAAAAGGCCTATCCCACCATGCCCAGCACGGTCTCTGCCACCTGGAGCGACGGCTGGGCCGCCACCTGCCCAGTGCGCTCGTTCCCGGCCAACGGCTACGGCCTCTACGGGACAACCGGCAACGTCGCCGAATGGACAGAGGATTTCTACAGCGCCACCTTCTACAACACCTCGGCCTCTACCGCGTGGGATCCCGTGTGCGTCTCTGGTAGCGGCCGGTCGCTGCGCGGCGGCAGTTGGTGGTGCGGCGCCGCTGGCGGGGCCACCCTGTACCGCGCCAGCTACCGCGGCACGCACACCGTAGAAGGCACCGTGGGCACGGCGAACGGCTTCCGCTGCGTAAAGTAGGGAGGCAGAGCGAGCGGAATCCGCGCTAGAACAACGATCTACGGCCCTTCGAGCAGGATCCCAGCCGACTTGACGACTTGCCCATTCGCGTCGACCACCACGGCCTGCGCGCCCATCTTTTCGGCCAGGCGCACACCGGCCTCGCCGCCCAAGATGAAGATGGCCTTGGTCAAGTGCAGCGCCCCCAGGGCTACCACCGGAAGTGCGGCAACGGTGCTGGGTTGCGCGCCTTTGGCAGCGACTGCTGCTCGCGTCGATCCACTGATCGATGGGCGCACTGTCTGCCATCGCCGCCGCTTCCACCCTGGTGCCGCCGCTTCGGCCGTCGTGTACCTACGAGCGCCGCCAACCCGAAGAGGGTGCCCTGCACCGCCGATTTCACTGGCTGCACACCCAGTTCCGCTCCCACCGTCATACCGGCGAAAGCCGGTACCCAGTAAGTTCGCACCGAATTCTCGTCGGGCTTGCCGCACGCACCACCCCCAGCCGAAGCCGCACAAGGAGGCGGGCCGCCGGCCGGCCGCGCGGTGGACCTTGGTATCTGTAGTTGCGAGTTGACTCGCCGGCCCACATTCCCAACAGCTCGCTACGGATAGACTCCACCAATCGATCCAGCAATCCACTAAATCTTCAAGCCGATCGACGCCGCGTCCAGGGTCCCATCCCCATCCGAATCATGTCCGTCTCCACCAGGCTAGACACGATACCCTTCGAGGCATTCTTGGGAATCGACCCGCAGGTCGGCGCGGCGAGGGTCCTGGGGCTGTCCATGAGTGAACGGTTCTCCAGGGCGAACCCCGGCTGCGCCGGGTCCCGTGCTAGGCGTGCCGGCCAGGTGGCCGTCCCGCCCAGAGACGCGCCGGGCCTGCGGCCCGATCGCGCCTCTGCCCTGCGGGTTACGCCCGGTTTCGCGGTGTGCGCGGCCGCGCCGCGCCCCAGCCCCGGCCAGCCTTCCCGCAGTTGCATCACTCGGGCCACCACTCGTACGACTTCAGAATTCCCTTCGCTTTCAACCTGTCGAGCGTCGCCGCGTCGACGTCGACCCACGAGACGCAGATGGGATGGAAGTTGTCATAGGCGCCGAACTGCCAGCGCCCGGCCTTTTCGATCTGCACGTGGATGATGTCGCGATTGAAGGCACGGGCAGACGCAAGGATTTCGGCGAAAAGCGCCACGTGACCGGGCTCGAGCGGCAGCACCACGAAGTCGAGAACCGGCGAAATCGTGTTGCGCCTCAGCACCGCGGTCTCTTGGGTTCCGGCACCGGCGACGTCAAATGGCTACCTGACCTGAGACAGATCGCCCTCGAACGACACATGCGCGTTGCCGGCTAGCGCATCCATCACATGCCGAACCAAGGCATCTCTCTGGCTAACATCAAGCAGATACCTTCCAGCCACTTCCACCTCCTCCCAGCCTGGAAGGCTGGCTGGCACACGCTACCACACGCGCAGCGGACCGGCTGCCCCCAAACGAAGTACAGGTAGCATTGCTGGCGTCGATCCGGCAGAATCCTCAGACCTTCATCTAGGTTCAGGGCCGTTGGCGGCAGAGGATGGGATTTGCCCGCGCGGCCGAGACCCAGCCCGGACTGGTCGGCGGCAAAAGATCTAGGCGCGTGCCCGTGCCGGACTACATGGATACCTACCGGTGGAAACCCGCCAAAGCCCAGCGCATGCTGCAGCTGCGCGACAAGCTACTGACCGCGGAGCTTTCGCGACTGTTTGGCCCGCCGCATACACCAACTACGCCACCGCCGCTGGGCGACTTTGGCGAATTCGCCGCCGCCTACAGGGCCGATGGTGACCACCCGCCGTGGCCAGCCCCTTGGGAGTACGCCGTGGCCGCGGGTTTTCAACTCGCGAGGCTGCTCGGCGACGACCCTTCTGAGGAAGCCTTTCAATGGCTGCTCTTTTGGGCCGAAGAGCATGGCATGGTGGCCTCGACCTGGAGGTATACCAAGGCGTGCGACGCGGTAGAGGACTGGGCCAAATGGTGCATCGACCGGGTCACGCCAGCGACTGCGCTTGTTCAGGCGAAGGCGCTGCTGAATGCGTACCTGCAGTTGCTGCTCGACCTGGTTGCCTGCGCGCGAGCGGCCGAACATTCGGGCTATTGCCCAATTCCTGCGCCGGTTCGGCTGCTGCGGAGCGCCCTAGTCCTGGCGCAACTACCTGACAACTGGAGAAGATTCGAATTCGGAAGCCTTGGCGGCGAGTTCGATGGCCGCAAGAATGAGCTATCTTGCAGGGTTGAGCCCGATCCAGCCTGCGTTTGGCTTTGGCAACTCGCCAATCGCCATCAGGCTGCACTTGCCGAGCTGGGAGCGGCCTATCTGCGCACCGAACTAGCGCGGGCCGATGTGCCGGATGTGGAGGGGCCGGGCAACGGGCACAAACCGAATCCAGGTGGCCAGGCAACGGTGCGATGAAGCCCAACCTTCCGTCCCGCAAGGCCGCGCGACCCGAGAACCCTGGGCCACCAGCAACACGTCCGGCGCCGCACGGCAGGCTTCGCCACGCCACCAAGTTCCCCGTGAAGTCCGCCGCCCAGAACTGCTCCCACGCTACTTGGCCCGGCGCAATGTCACCCGCTGCAACCGAATTCGCCGCCGCAGCCAGGTAGCCACCTGCTCGATGCTGCAGGCGCCCTTGGCGATGGCGAGGCAGAGCCGGATGGCGCGCGCATTGGAGAAGTCGGGGCCGGCGAGCGTGTAGCCGTTCAAGTCCAGAAAAATGTTGGCCGCCAGCCAACCGGTGCGCTTGTTGCCCTGGCCAAAGCAGTGCTTCTGCGTCACGTGGTACAGGTAGGCGGCCGCCTTGTCGGCGATATCAGGGTAGAGGTCGCGGCCAAAGAACGCCTGCTGGGGCAGCGCCACGGTGGCCTCTACGCAGGGAACTTTGGCGGGGTGCTCCCCTTCGCCGGACCGCCGCAGGACTTCGCGGTTCGTCGCAAGCAGCTCGGGCACAGTCAGGTAGCGCACCGGCATCGTCACGCCTTGCGCAGCGCTTCGAGAATCTCGTCGTCGCGGCGATGGGCGCGATTGAACGCGGCGCTGAACTCGTCCGAGACCCCCGGCACCGGCTCGTCCGGCGTGACGGCAGGCAGCGCCTTCAGCGGCGGGCGCTTGGCGGCGGCCTTGGGCGGGTTCGGGTTGGTTTTCTTGCGGGCAGGCATCGTGTCACCTCGCCCTAAAGTCTAGAGGTCGCCTGTTGGCGCGGCAAGGGCGCGACTCGTGAGCTGAGAGTGAATCTCAAGTCCGCGATCTTCAAAGCGTAACTGCGGCCAGGCACTTGCAATTCAGCGTCCTGGGATCGACCTGCAGGACGGCTTCGCGGGCGTCGCGGAGCTGCCCAAGAGCGGACGCCAGCAGGTGAACAGCAGCCCCAGGGCGAACCCCGGCTGCGCCGGGTCCCGTGCTAGGCGTACCGGCCCGCTGGCCGTCCCGCCCAGAGACGCGGCGGGCCTGCGGCCCGATCGCGCCTCTGCCCTGCGGGTTACGCCCGGTTTCGCGGTGGGCGCGCCTGCGCCGCGCCGGCAATTTCGTTGCTGCCTACGCCGCCAGCCGCTCCAAGGTCCGCTCCAGAACTCGCGAGTCCTCTTCGCTATACAGCCTGACCGATGTCTAACGTCATCGGTTTGGCTGCGTGCTGGGTGGGTCGCCAAGCGCGCGTCCTATTCGGCCGACGCGCGGCGACGAAACAACGGTGATGTTCGATTTCCGTCAGCATGTATAAGCACCCGAAACGCCGCTTGCGGACACATGTAGTCCTCGCCCGTCTCGTCGACCACCCGCACCATACCGCGCCCGGCGCCTGGCTGGATGCCTGACGCGTGACTGGCAAGGCACGCTTCCACGGTAGCGCGAGCCTCTGCACTGGCGCTCAGGGCAGCCTGCGGCCGGCCGTGCGGCCAGCCAACTCGTGCGGCTTCGAGTTCGGCACGCTCTGGACGTTGTTGGTCGAATTCTCCCGACTTAACCGCGACTTTCGCGCTTCCCCATCGAAATAACCGCGACGGTGACGGAGCGGATACCTGTTGGAGATCACACACTTCCAACTCGCACGGAGCTTTGCCTGCTGGTCGTCCTGCCTGGTGCACGGCCGTATTGGAAGTTTGACTTCCAATAGCGGGGTTTTGGATTTAGCAGCAACGCAAGCCCCTCAGCGGCAAGATGCTTGCGCCATCAGGGCTTTCTGCCTGGGTGCCGGCGTTCGCCGGCATGACGGGAAAAGGAAGGGCGGGAAGGTTCATGTTCACTGCGAGGCCCAACCGCTGGGCGAACTGCCGGTGGACGACGAGGCGGCGCGAGCCGGGGCGTTCTGGCGCAGCGCGGCGGAGCTTTGGTCGTGCGGGCATTTTTGCTGTAAATTCAATTGGAAGCCGGCCGTTGACTCGGGCCTGCCGGCGGCGTAGGCTCGATGCCGGTGGCAGGAAGGTCCAATTTGGCGGGTGTGATGCGGCCGTTGCTGTGGTCGGTACCGACTGGGCTCGGGTCTGCACGCCCCATGCGTGCGCGGTGGCCGAGCAGCCACGGGGTCCACGGCCATTTTGGCGGGTTTCTTGGACCGGCCGTACGCGGCGCCAACGTGCGCCAGCAGAGGTATCCAATCATGAAGGCTATTTGGGTTGCCGTCGCGCTGGCCATGGCGGGCTGCAGCAACTTGACCGTCGGCGCGCTTGCCGACGCGTCGAAAGAGAGCGCCTTTGACATGACGGTCGGATCGGCGGACGCCATCGCGACGGGCGACGTCAAGCCAGACGTGGGCAAGCCCAGCAAGGGCGACCCGGGCATCGTCACGAACTGCAAGGTAGACGGCGACTGCGGCTTCGGCATGAAGGGCAATATCTGCGACGGCATCTGGGAATGCTACCAGGGGCAGTGCCGCATCAAGCCGGGCTCGGTGGTGACCTGCCAGACGGCCTTCGACTTGCCGTGCCGCAGGAACCTTTGCGACCCGATGACCGGCAAGTGCGCGGTCAAGACGCTCGCCGACGGCGCGGCCTGCGACGACGGTCGAACCTGCAACGACACCAGTACCTGCCAAGGCGGCGAGTGCAAGCCCGGCGCGCCGCTCGTCTGCCCGGCAGGGTATGGGTGCGGCGGACCCGATGGATCGTGCCAAGGTGCGGCGGAGGACTGCTCAAAGCCGTTTCAGGTCACGGCGTTGCCCTTCAAGATCACGACGACGGCGCCGCCGAAGGCCGATCTCGGCTGCGCCTCGGACGAGACCGCTTTCGCGCAGGGCTACGTGCACTGGTACGAAATTCGCGCCACGAACGGGACCGTCGTCGCGAGCGTCGACTCGCCCAAGGTCTCTGTCTTCGGTGCCATCTCCCAGCCGTCGGAGTGCGCCAATTCCAATTGCCGCCTCTCGACGCCATCGGCAAGCACCTCTACCGTGTGGTTCGTGAAGGGGTTGGTCGGCGTAGCGAGCAACGTGGATGGAACGGTCCCGTACACCCTGACCATCGACTGCGAAGGGACGTGCGGCGCGGAGGACTGTGGCTTCGATGCCTGCGGACACGCTTGCGGGACGTGCGCGGCCGGCTCCCAGTGTGTCGCGGGCCGTTGCAAAGCGCCTGGAACGGCGTGCCAGTCGCCGCTGTCCTTTCCCGCGGTCCCGTCGACGCTCCATGTGGACGCGGTATTGGCGGCCAGCGCGATCGGCGTATTGCCGTCATGTGGGCAGCCCCTTGCCGGCTCCGTCTTGCCCTGGGGGGGCGACGCCAGCGTCATCCTTGGCTTCACGCCCACCACCACGGCCAAATACCGCTTCGTGGCGAGCGGTGAGGGGGCGATCAAGGGCGTCGAGCTCGTCGACCAGTGCCCCGCCCTCGCCTTCAGCGCCGCGGGCCAGACGCTGGCGGCCTGCCTCGGCCAAGCCGTCTCGGACACGGCCACAATGGCCAACGCGGCGCTGACCGCCACACTGGAGAAGGACCACGCGTATCGGCTCGTCGTGTTTTCCACGTCCAAGTGGGTCGCGTCCGAAGGCGGTGGAGGGTCGAATGAACAGCTCCCCTACGACGTCTCGGTGTGCAAGCTGAACTGCGAGGGCAAGGTCTGCGGCGACGACGGCTGCGGCGGGACCTGCGGCACGTGCGAGTTTGGCTGCGCGCCCGACCAGAAGTCGTGCTGCGAGAACACCTGCGGCGACAAGGTCTGCGGCCCCAACACCTGCGGGCAGAGCTGCGGCGCATGCCCGGCGACCAAGGTCTGCGGCCCGGACCAGAAGAGCTGCGTCACCCCCAAGGGCGACACCTGCGCCGATCCCTTCGCGATCGGCACGCTGCCCTTCACCGCCAAGGAGTCGACGCTGGGGCGCGCCGGGGACTATGCGGCGATCCTCTGTGATTTTACTGGATTACAGGGTGTCGGTTCGCCGGATCAAGCCTGGCGCTACGACGCGAAGAAGACCGGCACGCTCTCGGTCACCGTCCACTCGCAATTCGACGCGGTCGCCTATGCCAAGCAGGACTGCGCGGCGTTCACCAAGAGCTGCGTGCCCGGCAACCTCGTGCCGGCGGCCATGAACGCAAGCTTCGACGTGCCCGTCGAGGCGGGGCAGACGTGGCACGTCATCGTAGACGGCATGGCCGGGAGCGCGGGCGCCTACACGTTGGACGTGGACTTCGCGACGTGCAAGCCAAACTGTGCTGGGAAATCATGTGGTTCAGATGGCTGTGGTGGCAGTTGCGAGAAGAAAGGAAGTTGCGACGACAACGACCCCTGCACGACCGACGGCTGCAACATCAACACCGGCGCGTGCACACATGCGCCCACTACTGGCGCCTGCAACGACGGCGACGCCTGCACGACCTCGGACGCCTGCGCGGCCGGCACGTGCAGCGGGAGCGCCATCAGCTGCGACGACAGCGAGCCCTGTACGGTGGATAGTTGCGACAACACAACCGGTTGCAAGCACACGCCGGCGGCGGATGGCCAGGCTTGTGGCTCCGGGATGGTCTGCAAGAGCGCCGTGTGCGTGTCGGGGACGCCAACTCCTCCCAGCGGCATGGTCTACATCCCGGCGGGCAAGTTCGAGATGGGCTGCATCGCAGGTGACCTGGCCTGCGAGGCCGACGAAAAGCCGCCCCATACCATTACATTGCCAGCCTTCTTCATCGACTTGAACGAGGTCTCGTTCATTCAGTACCAGTGGTGCGTCGACGCTGGCAAGTGCCCGTCCCCCGGCAGCACGGCCGGCTGCAACTTTGGCAAGGTCACGTTCCCCATCAACTGCGTGACGTGGGCGCAAGCCGACGCCTATTGCGCGTGGAAGGGCAAGCGGCTGCCGAGCGAGGCCGAGTGGGAGCGTGCCGCACGCGGCGGCCTGGAAGGCAAGCCCTACGCCTGGGGCGACGCGGCGCCGAGTTGCTCGCTTGCGGCCTATGGTGACTGCGGCCTGTCGGCCTCGCTGCAACTCGGTTCCAAGCCGCCGGGAAACAACGCGTACGGGATGCTCGACGTGGCGGGCAACGTGTCCGAGTGGGTCGCCGACTGGTACGACGCAGCCTACTACGCGACCTCGCCGGGCTCGAGCCCAAAGGGCGCGGCGTCGAGCGCGAGCGGCGACCACGTCCGGCGCGGCGGCAGCTACCTTAGCCCTCCAAGCGCACTCCGCCTCTCGGATCGCGACGCGAGCCACGGATCGGGTCCCGACACTGGGTTCCGCTGCGCCCAGTAGCAGCTGGTGTCAAACTGGCGCCCGAAACTCTGGACAACAGACTTGATCCACGTCGCGGCGGCGTGATCACAACGGATTGCGGCCTACTGATACCAGTTCCGTCCAAATCGGCTCGAAAACTTCGGCAATTCTTCGGGCCCGAATCGAGGTCCCCGCCTGATTCTCGCCGGTTGCAGACCAGGTCAGCGGAACCGTACACGCGCGAATCAGACGGGGTTCGTACAAGACCCTCGCCCCCTGCGACCCCTGCGTGCCGTCACATCCCCGCTGCGGGCCTGGATAATTGCCGCCGTGGTCGAGCCGAATCAGCGCGAACCGCGTCAGAACGGCAAGGTCACGCCCACGCTGGCGGGGCCACCCTGTACCGCGCCAGCTACCGCGGCACACACACCGTGGAAGGCACCGTGGGCACGGCGAACGGCTTCCGCTGCGTAAAGTAGGGAGGTAGAGCGAGCGGAATCCGAGCCAGAACAACGATCTACGGCCCTTCGAGCAGGATCCCAGCCGACTTGACGACTTGCCCATTCGCGTCGACCACCACGGCCTGCGCGCCCATCTTTTCGGCCAGGCGCACACCGGCCTCGCCGCCCAAGATGAAGATGGCCTTGGTCAAAATCTCGGCGTCGGTCGCGGACTTGGCGCGCACCGTCGCGCTTTGACTCGCCATAGCTGGCCAACCATTGCGCGGGTCGACGATGTGGTGATAGCGCTTGCCGTCCAGGATGGCATAGCGCTCGTAGTCGCCCGAGGTCGAAAACGCCGCGTCGTGGATCTGGACCATCCCCAGGATTTCTCCGGGCTTGCGTGGGTGAGCGATGCCGACCCGCCACGGCCGCTGACCATTTTGCCCTGCGAGATAGAGATCGCCGCCGGCCTGCACGGCAAATTGCGAAAACCCTTTGCCCTTCAACAATGCAACGGCCCGATCGACCGCCGCGCCTTTGCCAATGCCGCCCACATGCACCGCCGCGGCCGGGTCGCGCAGCTGCGCCGTGCCCTTCTTGGGGTCGAGCAGCAAGTTGCGATACCCCACGTGCTTCAAGCGCTCTTGCACGGCCTCCGCGCTGGGCAATTGCTTCAGGCGGGTCGGCTCGTGGCTGCCCGGCGGCGTGTCGAACTTCCATAGCTCGCCCAGCGGCGCAAACGTCACGTCGAACAGACCGCCGGTCTGCTTGCTGCCCTGCAGGGCCCGCTGCAAAAGCGCCATGGTTTCGGGTGCAATCGCCACGGGCTTGCCCGCCGCCGCATTCAACCGCGCCAGGTCGCTGGTCGGCACCCAGGTAGACCACAGCTTCTCCAAGCGGTCGAACTCGGCCTGCACTTCGCCGATGGCCGCCTTGGCCGCCGCTTCGCCAGCTGGCGTGGCTTGGAGCGGACACACCGCGACCCGCAGCGACGACCCCATGGCCGGCCCCTCGAAGCGGACCAGCCCCGGACACGCCGGCTTGGGCTCGTCGGCCAAAACGTGGACATGGAAGCTGAAGAGCGCGGCGGCCAGCAGGGTCGTGGTCAACTGGCGCAGGCTGCTATTCACGGCGCAGCCTTGCTCAGCGCCTGAAGCGCCGCCGCCTCGACCTTGGCCTCGTCACCCGGCACAAAGCTCTCGTGCGTCCAGGCGATTTTGCCGTCGCGACCGATCAAGTAGGCGGTGGGCATCTTGGGCGGTGCGTAGCGCTCGACGATTTTCGCATCGCCGTCGTGCAGCACGGCCAGCGCCAGCTTGGTCGCCGCGATAAAGCGCTTGAGCGCGTCCGCGTCCTCGTCCACGCTGACGGTCAGGATCGAAAAGCCCTTGCTGGCCAGCTTCTTCTCGAGCGCGCCGTAGCGCGGCAGGCTCAGCTTGCACGGCTCGCACCAGGTGGCCCAAAAGTCGACGAGCACCACCTCGCCGCGCTTCTTGGCCAGGTCGAATTCGGCACCGCTCATCAACTTGCCGCGAATTTCCGGCGCATTCTGCCCCACCGTGGGCGTGGCCATCGCTTGCAGATGGGTCGTCGCGTCGCCAACCGGCGCCCACAAGGCCCACAGCAACGTCACGGTCGAAACCAGGGTCGTCACCATCGTTGTCTCCTCTATCGCCGTCGGTCCGCGGCGCAGCGCCGCCATAGCAAACGCGCCATGCCCGCGGCCATTCAACTAGAACGAACAGCCAAGCCCCGCCTCGACCATCGCCATGTAGCGATCGGTCAGCCAGGGAAAATCGTCGAAATGTTGCCACATCCAATCGTACTTCAGGTCGAACTGCCACGCGGTGGTGCGCGCCGGGCTGCCCAAATCAAAGGCGATCTTGGCGCCCACCAAGTTGCCGTGCATGTCGCCCAGCTCGCGGTCGATGGTCATGTAGCGCATCGGCTGAGTGTAGACGCTTTTGTAGAAGGTCGAGCCGCGCTGGGTGTAGGCGCGGTCGCGGACGCGCACGCTGAGCCAGTCCAAAGGCGCCCAAGTTACTGCGACTTCGCCGGTATGCGACAAGACGCCCCACGAGTCGGTGTAGATACGATAAGTGCTGGCCAAGAACCAACTGGCGGCCAAGGCGCCGCGGACTTCCACGGCCACGGCCTCGCGCAGGCGGAAATCGGGCGCCACCTCGGGTCCTGCCGTGCCGTTGGCAAAGTGCACGAACCGATACACGCTGGACTGAAAGCCATCCAGCACGCCCACAAAGCCGGACAGCTGGCCCACCCACTCTTTGCCCAACACCTGGGTGTAGCTGAGGGTCAGGGCGTGGCTGTCCAAGCGGCGCGAGAAATTCGGGTCGTGGGCGCGGCCCACGTTGGAACCAGTGAAGCTGTAGGCCAGCGATACCGTGGCATTGCGCTTGGCGAATTCGTCGACCAGCGCGATCGAGCCGGTGGCCGACGAGTAGTCGTTTTCTCGCGAGTGCACCGCGCCCAGGGTCAAGCCCAGCTGCTCGCGCTTCAAGGTCATGGAACCACCGTATTCTTGGCGATTTTCTTTGAAGTATCCGCGCGAGGTCGCGGCACTGATCACGTCGACCGATGCGCAGGTCATCATGTCCAGTGCGGCGTGTCCGGCAATGGCGACATGCTCGCCGATGCTGCCCGACGCCGTGACCGTGGGGGTGACGATGCGGTTGCCGTCGTTGTCCGAATAGTAGTTGGTGCGCGTCTCGGCGGTGACACCCATCGGCGTGGGCGGCGCGCTGGCCTCGGGTGGCGCGGGGGTGGGCTCGAACGTGACTTCGGCAGCCGGTTCTGCAGGCGTGTCGCCTGGTTCTGCTGCGTCGGCGGGCACAGCCCCGGCGGGCCACTGGGCAGCCGTCACCGCAGCCCCAGTGCCGCGCGTGGCGGCCCATTGCTGCACGGCATCTTGCAAGTTGGCGGGCGGGCTCTGGTATTCGCCCGACCACCGTGCCTCGGCCGCCTGGGTCACCTGACTGTCTTCGCTGCCCACACTGGCCAGCAAGATCCGCCCGCCGCCCCGGACCGCGTCGACCCGCGCCACCAGCAGCCGCGTTGCCCCCGTCGCGCGGGCCAACCCGGTCAGCACCGGCACACTGGCCGGGCCCATGGGTTGACCGAGCGCAGTCAAAGCCGCGACCAGCTTGGCCTTCTTGCCGGTATCCAGTCTGTCCAGCGCCACGGTTGCGGCGTCGGTGTGGCTGATCAACTCGACCGTCAGTGCGTCTTGCAACTGGCTGGCCTGAGCCACCGTGATGCCCACACCGCGAAACAGGGGCAAGACCACCACGCGCTGCGGCGCCGCCATCGCCGGCAGGACCCACGAGCACGCCAAGACCCATACCGCCAAAAAAAGCCAGAGCGTACCCGGCCTTGCAAAGAGGTGGGTGCGGCGCGCGGCCCAGGTCGCCCGGTTCATACGCACCCCACCTGATTCACGCCTATACCCTTCCTCTGACCCGTTTTGCAACTGGCGAGAATCAGGCGGGGACCCCGGTTCGGGCCTTGAGAATTGCCCGAGTTTTCGATCCGATTCGGACGGAACTGGTATCAGTTGCAACCGCAACCTCCGCCGCCACCGCCAAAGCCACCCGCCGCGCCTTCGCGGTACTGAAAGGCGTGTTGTTCCAACGTCTGCTCGCCCGCGTTGCGCCCCAGGATCATGCAGCGATGCGCCAGTGTCTGCCGCTGCCAGGGTTGAACCGTGGCGCACGAGTTCAGCGCGAGCGCACCCAGAACCGCCAAAGCAAGGAGCGTGCCGTGGCGGCGACCGACCCGGCGCAGCGCCAGCAGGCTCAGCAAAATCAGTCCCAACCAACCCGAGTTACCCGCTGCCGCGGGGCCAGCTGCGCAGCCCGGAGCGGGTGGATCGCCGGTTACCAGGGTCCCGCCACCCACGTATAGCTCGTTGGGATTGCCGGTCACCGCGCCAGCGTCGCTCAGGATTGCCCCGCCGTTGCCTTGGCGGGCCGAGGCGTCGGCACCGGATTGCCCATTGCCCGCATCGGGTTGCGGCGTGTTGCCTGCGTCGGACTGAGTGGGGTCGGGGCTGAACGTGTCGGGCGCACCGGTGTCCGGCGCAGAAGTGTCTGGCGCGGAGGTGTCTGGCGCGGAGGTGTCCGGCGGAGCCACATCCGGGGCAGCGGTATCTGGCGCGGCGGTGTCGGGACTTGTCGAGCCAGCATCAGCACTTCCAGCATCGGTGGCGCCCGCGTCGGGCGGTGGAGCGCTCAGCGGACAACCCTTGCAGCCCAAGGTGGCGACCTTGGCCGGGTCGGCCAACACGTTGCAGTCGCAGCAGGCAATGCCGCTGCCCGGTTTGATGTTGGGGTCGTTGTCGTTGCAGTCCTTGCTGGCCGGCGAGCCGTCTTTGTCGTTGTCGGGGTCTGGAGCCGGGCAGGTGTTTTCGCCGCAGGTCTTGCCGATGCAGGGATCGTTGTCGTCGCAGTCGTAGTTCTTGGTCCAACCGTCGCCGTCGGCGTTGTAGGTCGAGGGTTTGCCCAAGACCTTGGCGTCCTTGTCGTTGGCGTCGATCGGGCACTTGTCAAAGTGGCAATACTTGCTGGCCTTGCCCGACGAAATGACGTAGCCGTCGTGGTCGCAATCGCAGCCTTCGCCCTTCCAGCACGACGCGCCGGTGACGATGTCGCACGACGTGGTGGCGGCAAAGGCCGTGCCCGAACCCAAGACGCTGGCAACGCCAAGGAATGCCAAGCCGATCCACCGGTTGCCCTTTTGCGTGTTCTTGGAATTGTCCGCGCTCTTGGAATTCAGCATGTCGGACTCCCCTTTGCCCGGTCGCTAGCGCGGCGGATGCAGCTTGCGTCGGCTTTGCGGCGCCACAGCCAAAGCCCAAGACCCGTCCAGAGACCGACCAGCCCAAGGCCCGGCATGGGCACGCGCGCGGCCCCACAGCCCGTCGCAGCCGCTGGTGGCTCCTGGCCCTCTGGCCACAAAGTTCGCGAAATCAGGTAGGTATCGTCGCCGAAGTAGTCGTTGTGATCCGTGGTGACCTTGGTGCCGCCATCGCCGTCCACCAGACCAAGCCAGAATTGCACCGGCACGCTGGCACTGGGGGCGCGCCACTGAAACGTCCAGTTGGTCCGGGCCGTTACGGCTGCGCCGATCGCGGCTGCGGCCTGCTCGTCGGACATGCCTGTCAAATCCAAGCAGTTGCTGGTGACTCCCGCGCCGCACAGCTCGGGATCCTTCATCGAGATGCCGCCCACCGCGCGGGCGTAGCTGAAAAGCGTGGTCTCTTTGCCGGATTCGTTGTCACAGCCGCTTTGCGAAAGGACGCCAGTGTCTGTGCAGAGTTGCCCGGCCGGCAGACCGTTGTCGACCAGGAACTCGGCCACAAAGGCGTTGCGGTTGCAGCCACCCAGGTGACCTGTGCACTTGCCGTTGCGATCCAAGCCCTTGCGCTCGGGAGACAGGCGCACCGTGACGCGGTACAGCGCGCCCCGCTGAAAGCCTTTGCTGAACAAGCCGGGGGGATCACTGGCCAAGCCCACGCCACCGGTGGGCGCCGGCCCTTGGTGGCAGGTGGCGCACGTCAAGCCGTGCGAAACCGGCGAACCTGTAAACGACATTCCGCCGCCGCCGCCCAAGTCCGCGCTGGTCTCGAACGCGGCCGTGGCCGAAAAACCCACCAGCAGCGGAGTCGCCGCCGCCAGCGCAAGCAGCGCCAGCCCAGGACGGAGCTCCAAACGGCGTGCAGCCGCGGCTACTTGCACGGCTGCTACTTGCATACCTCCTACTTGCACACTTCCTACTTGCACTCTTCCTACTTGCACTCTTCCTACTTGCACAACTGCTCCTTGCCCAGGCCTTGGATCCACGCCTGCAGGGTCAGGTAGTCAGCGTCGGCAGTATTGGTAAAGATATCGCCGCCCTGGACGTGGTACATGCCGCCAGCGGCCACCGCGAGGGGGCGGTTCAGCAGCGGGCAATCGGCCAGCGGCTGGTCGGGTGCGATCATGCTGCGCGCTTGCACAAAGTTGTAGTCCAATTCGATACTTGTCAGGGCAGGATGGTTGCCGGCCTCGCGATCGTCGGCGGATTGCGCGGCCAAGGCTTTGCTCAACTCGGCCGGCAGGCGCATCCGGCCGGGCGACAAAACCTTCAGCCGTCGCGCCGGGCTGCCATGGCAGGCCGGCATCGAGCACTCGCGCGAGAAGATCGGCTGCACGGCGCATTCGAAGACCTGGCGATCGACTTTGGCCCACGAGCGGGGCTCGTTTTCGACGACGCAACCGGTCGAGAGTGTCGCGAAACTCAGTGAAACAACAGCCCATCCCATGGCTTTGCCCGCAACGCCAACGGTTCGCGCCGCGACGACGGCGCCACCGCCGGGGGCAGCCAGGCTGTTCTGAGGCTTGGACATGGTGTGACGAGGGGCGCGGGGCCGTATGGCCCAGGAGGCAAGGTACACAGGCCGGATGCGACGGGTCAAGTTGTCTTTTGTGTTGGCACTGATCCCCGCGCGGCTGCGCGGGTCCCATAGGTCCTGGTTGGGGCTCCGGCTCGCCCAAAGGTGTCAAGTGTCAATACCTGACCCCCCCCTCCCTTGCACCGCCATCGCCCAGCGGCGGCCGGATGCCGAAGTGGCGGCCCTGGCCCGGCAAGTGGGCGCGGCCGTGTGGGATCCGCTGCGCCCGGCGCTGGGGACGGCGACGCACGTGATCCTGTCGCCCGATGGCGCGCTGTCGCTGGTGCCGTTTGCAGCCGTGGTGGGTGCGGACGGCAAGGCGGTGCTGGAGTCGCTGGACGTGACCTATGTGGCCTCGGGCCGCGACCTGCTGCGGCTGGCGACGCGCTCGACGCCCCGCAACCCGGCTCTGGTGCTGGCCAATCCAGCCTACGACGACGCAGGTGACGGCCAATCTGGCGGCAAGGCGGTCGCCCCGACTCGCGGCCTATCGCGCGACCTGTCCCGCGGGGTCCTGTCCTTCTCGCCACTGCCGGGGGCCGAGGACGAGGCGCGCGCGATTGCCCCCCTGCTGACTGGCGCCCGCCTGCACCTTGGGGGCGGCGGCCCGCGAAGCCTAGCTGAAGGCGGCCCATGGCCCCGCTCTCCTGCACATCGCCACCCACGGGTCCTTCCTGAACGATTTGCCCGACACTGCGCCCACTCCAGCCGCCAGCCGCGGCGCCGCGCTGTTTGCCGACGACCTGCTCCCGCCCGCCGCACCTCCGGCCACCACCAAGCCGGTGCGCTGGGAAGACCCGCTGCCCCGCTCGAGAATTGCCCTAGCTGGGGCCAACCAGCGCCGTTCCGGCGACGAGGACGGCATCTTGACCGCGCTGGAGGCCTCTGGCCTGGACCTGTGGGGCACGCGGGTGGTGGTGCTGTCGGCCTGCCAGACCGGCGTGGGCGAAGCGCGCAACGGCCAAGGCGTTTTTGGCCTGTGCCGCGCGCTGGTCCTGGCGGGGGCCGAGACGCTGGTGATGAGCCTGTGGGACGTGGACGACGACGCCACCCGCGACCTGATGGTGGCCTGGTATACGCGCATCGGCGCAGGCGAACCGCGCGGCGCGGCTTTGCGAGCGGTGCAGCTGGAGATGCTGCGCGGCCAGCGCGGCGGCGGCCAATGGCGGCACCCGGCGCTGTGGGCGGCGTTTGTGACGGTGGGCGATGGGCGGCCGCTGTAGCGGTAGGCTTGGCCAAACAACTGTGCCAAATAACTGCACAGCCAGGTCGATCCCCGCTCGCGGTCACGGCCACGGCGGGGCGAGCCCATGGGGCTTCGCCTCGTACGCAGGTCGCAGGCGCCGAGCACTCTCTTTGTGTGCGTGCGGAATCCGTTTGATTCGGCTCGAAAACTCCGGTAATTCTTCGGGCCCGAACCGGGGTCCCCAAGGGCATTTTCTACCCCTCAATCCGCAAAGCATTTTTGGGCGTCTCGGCCCGGCGCGCGTCGAGTTTTCGGGGCATTTTCTGAAAATTGGGGGGCAAGTTCTGGCCCCCGCGCCGGGCCGACGCGCTGCGGCCGCCGGTCGTCGCCAAGTCCTGCGTAACCCGGACCGCCGGCTCCCGGCGGTGGCGTCGCCCCCCGCGCCGCCACCCCAACGTGGCCAGCATCGCTAACGCGGGTCAGCTGTTCAGCGGCGTTCATGATCTTGCGCGCAAGCGCCTCCTCGTTCATCCTGTTTACGGCGGTTCGTCTTGGTGCTGTGGTTGGCCGTAACCTTTATGTAACACCAAGTTGCTCCGCCGTCGACCTTGTGCTCCTGTTCGTCTCCAAGTGATCTGATTTGTTGCACACCCGCTTAGGCCACAGCCATGGAGTGACCGTGCCGAAACTACAGACGAGCTTGAGCCTTTGGCAATCAAATCAACCTGGTATATGCCAGCAGTCGGGCGTTCGGCGGTCAAACTGGACAGCCTTGCTGATCACGACTTGGCTTAGCACGGGGCTCTGGAGCGGCGCTTGCAGCGATGGGCCTTGGTCGCAGCCTGCAGTTGAGGCCACCGTTGAATCCAACGCTTGCTGGGTGGAAGCGACGGCCCACCAGCTTGCCACGATCGACGGTCAGCCGCCGCCGCCGATTGGTACGTGCACCACGTTTGCGCACCACGACGACTCCTACGCGGAGAGTCAGCACCACAAGCTATTGATCCGCAACACCGCTGTGCCCTGTGCCGGCCATGTCAAGCCACTGTGTTTGCGCTGGATCGTCGAGGATGCCAATGACCAGATTGAGGTGGTGCCACCGTGGGACCTCAAGAAAGACGAAGAAAATTGCCCAATTGAAGCAGGTTGGCTGGCCGCCGTTCCGGCCAACGGTCCTGGCGCCACGTTCAACATCGGGTACTCGCCAAGCCACAGTCTAGACATCGCCCCCCTGCGGCTGACGGTGATTACGAATGATCTCAGGCAGCCGCCTCGTACGTTTTGCTTTGGCTTTGCACCAGATTGCCGGCTCGAACCCGGGCTGGTCACCTTTGCCAAATCCGCGGGGGGCACGACACAATCGACTTGTCTGACTGTCTACAACATTGGCGTAGGTGGGATTACTGTCGCGGACGCAGCGATCGACCCGGCCGACGGCCCATTTAGCATCGTGATGCCACCCAAATATGGCGAGTATCTTCCTGGTGTTAGCACTGAGCGCAACTCGAATTTCATCCCGGCGGCGCATGTCTGTGTCAAGTATCATTCGGTGGGGGCGGCAAAACCCGAAAGTGCGCTCTTGAGTGTCTTCTTCGATATGCCCCCCGGCAAGTGCTTGGCAAAGCTCGCGGTTAGCCTGCCCGAACCAGGGACGTTGGCGATCGACTGCGGCAACCCGAGTGGTGTCTCCATGTTCTCGTTTCCGAAGCCCGTGCCCACCACTGCCGTGTGCACGCTCTGCAACCAGGGTCCTTCAGCGGTGCATGTCCAGGACGTGCAGATCGACGGCGATGGAGCTGCGGACACCGCCTCAAACCTCTCGGTGTACAAGGTGGCCATGCTCCATAACATGGAGGCCCCGCAGGCACAGACAACGTTGGCCAGCCAGGATTGCATCAACCTGCAAGTCACGTTCGCCCCAGAGGCAAAGGTGCTGGGCCCCCCGGCGACCGTGCGGTTTGGCTACAGCAGCCTGGATGTCGCCGGTCAGCAGACCATCCCGATCGTGCCAGGTCCGTGCGCGACTCCGCAACTCAGTCTTGCCCCATCCTTACAGGTAGTTAGGGTCCCGTTCGGCGGGACCTGGAAGTCGACATTTGCGGTCGCGAACCAGAGCTGTAGCAACCTCACCATCTTGGATGTTTGCGCCACCCAGCCGAGCAATAGCTACAGCCAGTCGTGCCAAGATTCCTCGGCCCATTTCAGTCTGAGCGCCGGCCTGGCTCCCACCACGCTGCCTCCTTACGGGCTGTTGACCTTCGACGTGTCGTATGATGCCCCTACGTTTAAGTCCGGAATCTTCGAGGACGAACTGCTGGTGACTTACTGCCCAGGCACCTTCGCGGCTGGCGCGTGCAGTACCGAGCCGGTGGTTGAGGCGGCTGCACTTGTGGCGGAAATTGCGTTGTTGGGCCAGCCCGCGCCCCCAAAGGCGGCAATCGGCGTCACTACGACGCAATCCGACATCGTCGCCGGCAAGCCGGTGGAGTTG
The DNA here is from genome assembly GCA_037441385.1 of Myxococcales bacterium. GTDB lineage: Bacteria > Myxococcota_A > UBA9042 > UBA9042 > UBA9042 > SXRM01. The sequence goes on along the minus strand of JBBISH010000020.1, from coordinate 36,668 downwards.
GCGGTAAGTATCACCAGCTTTGGTGGCTATCCCGCGAGCTCACCCGTTAGCTATGGCTGGACGGTGACCAAGCGGCCAGCGGGCTCGGCGACCTGGATTCTCGGCGCTGCGCAGGTCACTGATGCGCCCACACAAACCGTGGTCCCGGACAAGTCCGGCGAATACGAAGTGGCAGGCCAGATCTACTTGGGGATGGATCAGGGCGGCGCGCAGAGTCCCCAGGTCAAGGTCGCCTTCACTGTCATGTAGCTGTCGGGGAACGACAGCACCGATCGCCACCGCCCAAGTCAACGCTCTGGCCGGTGTCCACAAGCCCGATTGCCGCCACACGCAAGACGACCCTGCCCCACTCCGTGACACCACCGTGACAAGAACTCGAAGCGATCAGGTCCGCAGGGTGGTGTCAATTGCGTAGTAGTGTTACGTATCTGCGTCCCTGCGTGACGCAATCGTGACATACCATTACTTGACACAAGTTCGTGAGAATTTGCGTACCGTAGCTCCGCCGCCTGTTGGTGGCGCACAAGGGAGAGAGGATGCGGTTTCCAGGGGTCCACATAACCTGCTGCAAACGTTCGGCGATTCGCTGGGTGAGTGTGGCGCTTTTGACCAACCTTGCCCGAGTGGCCGCGCCCCCGGTCGCTTTGGCCGAGCCAGCCGGTGCCAAGCCCGCCGCAGCCGATGCGCAAAAGGCCAGCAGTCCAGCGCGAGACCCCGCCGTCGTGGTGGGCGGTGTCGTCATCACGATCCTGGATGTGTTTCTGGAGTTGAATCGCTTGATTCCGCAAGAGAGCTACCACGGCACCGTCAAGGCCGGCGATCAGCGCGCGCTGGTGAAAAAAGCGCTGCGGAACACCATCTTGACCGAACTGGCTGCGCAGGCGGCTCGCAAGAAAGGCATCGCCGTGGCGCGGGCCGACCTGGACGCCGAGTACGCCAAGCGCGTCAAAGAGGCTGGGGGCGAGGCTGCCCTGAACAAGCTGCTTCACGACTTGGATCTGGACCGGGCCATTTATCTTCGCAATATCGAAAGGGATTTGCTGGCGTCGCGCTATGTGGCGCAAGACTACGGCCGTCCGATCGTCATCAGCGACGCCGACCTGAAGAAGTACTACGACAGCGAAACCAAACGGTTTGTTCAGCCCGAGTCGGTGCGCCTGAGCCTCATCGAGTTCCGCGCGGATCCCGGCAAGCCGCAGGAACGGCCGGCGCGCAAAATCGAGGCAGAGAATGTGCGCAAGGCCCTGGCGGCCAAGTTCATTACCTTTGCCGACGCCGCCAAGAAATACTCGGGGCACGAAAGTGCGGCCAAGGGCGGCGACGTGGGTTGGCTGCATCGGGGCAGCCTGGGCAGCGAAATCGAAGGCCCCGCCTTTGGTGCGCCCGTGGGCGAGATCTCGCAACTCATCGAGAATATGTACGGTTTCAACCTGTTCGTGGTGACCGAGAAGCGCGGACCCAAGCAGCTACAGTTCGCCGAGATCGACAAGGAGTACTGGCGTGGCGAGCTGAAGCGCCTGCGGCAGCGCGAACAGATCGAACGGGGCGAAGACCGCTTGCTGGCTGGCGTGGTCGTCAGCGCCGCGGATCCGGCCGTAGACAAGCTGGTTCGCCTGCGCTTTGGCACGAGGTAGTCCCCAGACGCTCAGGATGGAAACCATGGGGCCAAGCCATACTTTGCTGGCACGTCCGTCAACGTCCGCCGTGGGGCCCGCCAAGGCGGCTACGCTCCAACCCGGCTCAAAGGCAGACGGTCGCCCTGGCCGTGGCGCGGCGAAGCCATGCGTCGCAATCCTGTTGACCGCGCTGGCCCTGCTTGGGGCACCGCTTTCGTCCGCAGCCGCAGCAGAAGGAGTGCGTCGCGACAGTCCGCCGGCAGACGCAAGCTGCCAAGATCGCAAGGAGCAGCTGCTCGTCGAGGCCGCTCGGCTTGCCAGCGAGCGAAAGATGCGAAATGTAGACGTATTGCTCGCCGGCGTGGTGGTCGGCGCGGTGGGCCTGGCGGTTTTTGAGCTGGCTACCGTGGAGCAAGCCGCCCTGTACGACCGCTACCGCCAGCGCGACGGCAACGGGCTGATTACGGGCATTCGCTATGCCGAGGCGCAGGCGACCGCCCAGCGAATCGGCAATCAGCAAGCCGTTGGGGTGGCGGTCGGCACGGCCGGTGCGGTCATCGTGGGAACGGCGCTGACCTTGCTGTTGTTCGACAGCCAGCGGTCGCGTCCAGCCAGCGCGGGTTCGGTCGCGTGGCATGGCACGTCGATTGCCGTGGCGTTCTAGACACAAGCGAGCCGCAGGCTGCTGACCAACTGCGAACAGGGACAGATCGGGCTGGGAGGCGTCATGGTTGCGGACCGTCCACGGGAATCGCCGGGAAATGAAGAAACGGCGGCACTCGGACCAAGATGGCTGCGCCCCGGCCAGTGCGCGCTGATGGCCCTGTTGTCGCTATTGGCCGCGTGTTCAATCTACGTCCCGGACGCCAAAGAGTTCTGGAGCCCATCCTCTGGCGGCGCAACGGCCGACGCCAAGGGAGACATGGGCGGCTTGGCCGGGCAAGACGGCATCGACGCCGTCGCCAATGACTCGGTTGGCCAAGACCATGACGCTGATGAACTGCTTGACGAAACCGCCGGGCAGGACGTCAACGACACCGCCACGCCTGGGGACGCGGCCGACGCTGCGGACGGGATCGACGGCCTTGCGGACGACGGCGCGGACTTGGTCGAGGATGCGGTCGTCGATGGGGCGGCAGACGCCCCGGACCAAGATGGTCCCGAGGCCGGGGCCGACATCGTCCCCGACACCGACGGAGCCGCGGCTGGGGATGCCGACACGGGCGACGCAAGCGACACGGGCGGCACGGGCGACACGGGCGACGCAGGCGACGCAGGCGACGCAGGCGACACGGGCGACACGGGCGACACGGGCGATGGTGCAGACGGTGATTTGGCCGACGGGATCGATAGTTGCGCCCTGCTTTGCGACGACGGCAACTCCTGTACCACGGACCAGTGCGATCCCAAAGGTGGCTGCCTGTCGGTGCCGTTGGCCGCGCCTTGCAGCGACGGCAACCCGTGCACAGAAGGCGACCAATGCAAGGTGGGCAAATGCTTTCCAGGCCCGCTCAAAGACTGCAGCGACAATCAACCCTGCACCACCGAATACTGCACCGCGGATGCGGGGTGCGCCACCAAGTTCAACACGGCGGAATGCGACGACGGCGACGCCTGTACCGTAGGCGACATGTGCCAGCAAGGCCAATGCAGCGGCGCGGCCATGGCGTGCGACGACGGCAACCCCTGCAGCTTGGACACATGCACGGCCGGCCAGTGTGGCCACACGTGGGCCACGTTGCCGTGTTCGGATGCCAACCTGTGCACCGATGGCGACAAGTGCGTAGATGGCAAGTGTCAAGGCGGCCCGCCCCTGGCGTGCGACGACGGCAACACCTGCACACAAGACGGCTGCAGCGCCGGCATTGGCTGCGTCCACAATCTGATCCCCAGCGGCACACCCTGCGACGACGGCAGTTCGTGCACCACCGGCGACGCCTGCTCGGGTGGCCTATGCAAAGGCTCGGGCAGCAACTCCTGCAGCGACGGCAACGCGTGCACCGCAGACGCCTGCGCCACCAACGGCGCCTGCGTGCACCTTGCCCTGGACGGGCCCTGCGACGACGGAGACCCCTGCACGGTGGGCGAAAAGTGCGCGGCCGGCGCCTGCCAATCCAGCGGTCAAGGGCTCGACGGCGACGGCGACGGACACGTGGCGGCCGCGTGTGGCGGCGACGACTGCAACGACACCGACAAGAGCACCTTCCCGGGCGCCCCCGACCTGTGCGACGGCAAGCAAAACGACTGCGCGGCCGTCTCTCCTTTTGAACCCTGCGACGATTTGGACGGCGACGGCTACTGCGCCGCGGGCGTGCCGGTCTACGGCTCGGGGGCCATCTGCTCCAAGGGTGGCGGCGACTGCTCGGATGCGAACCCCTACGTCAATCCAAGTACTTTGGTGCAGTGCTTGGACCTGGTCAGTCCGGCGGGCGTGGCCGGCACCGGTCCCTGTTCGATGCGCAAAGCCGGCAACATCGTCCATATGGCCTGGCGCGGCGCGGCCTTTGACGATTTGCGCTACCGTCGCCTTGAGTCAGGCGTCGTGCAAAAAGAAATCCTGGTGGATCGGAGCCTTGGCCTGGGGCCACCTGCGCTGACCGTGCTGGCCAACGGCAGTGTCGCGGTAGCCTATACCAAGGCCGAGAGCGGCCAAGCGGTAGTAGCGTTTGAGTACGGAGGAGTTTTCAAAGCGCGCGTCATTGGGCCTGCCAAGCCAGGGGCGGTGGCGATCACAACCGACGGTCAGAACCGGCTGCATGTGCTGTACACCGCCAAAGATGCCATGCTCAAGCACGCGGTCTTCGAGAACTACTTCCTTACTCAACAGTTCGCCCTGGACAAAGTGGAGTTGCCATCGGCCCGCGCGCTGACGACCGGCAGTGATGGGCAAGTGTATGCACTGCTCCGCGGCACCAATTCCGCTGTCCATATCTATGCTTTTGCTGTGGACGGGAGCTTCGTCGACACCAAGCTGGCCAGCTTTGCCGACACGACTGCGGGCGGAGCGATCGTTGCGGGACCTGATGGGCAACTGCGCGCGTGCTTCAAGACGTTGGATACCCACAAGTTGGCGCTGGCGACCCAGGGCAGTGGGGCTTGGACCGTCGACCTGGCCCCGGCAGACGGCAACTATGGCGACGACTGCGCACTGGCCGCTGATCAGGCCGGAAGCGTGCACGCCGTCTTTGAAAATGCCGCCATGGCCGACCTGCAGGCGTATCACCTTCAGAGCGGAAAGTGGACGGCCGACACGCTGACTGGAGCAGGCCCGTCGGGCGCGTGCGACATGGTGCTGGACGGTGCCGGGGCCGCGCAAGTGGGCATTCTTGGGGCGACTTTGGCAACCTACGGAGCGGGCACCTGGGCGCTGACCGCCCTGGAGCCACAGCTGGCTTGCACCGGGCCTGCGGACCTTCAGCTGGACGCGGCCGGTCACCGCCACCTGGTCAATTGGACTTGGCCAACCACGTGTTACGGGACGGACGCCAGTGGCAGCTGGTCCTACGGAAAGATCGAGGTGGCCACGACGGGCGCCGCCACCTCGCGGCCGCGCGTTTTGGTGGGCGCCGACGGCAATCCCAGCATCGGCTACACCGCCTACCAGGGTTTGGACACGGTGTTGTACTTGGCCAGCCTTGGCCAATCCAGCTGGAACGCCAAAGCTATCGCCGCCTGGCCGGGCTCGGGCGACGGCTATGGCTACCCGGGCGTGCGTCTAGCCCAAGGGGCGTCTGGCGCGCCGCTGATCTTGTACCTGCCCCAAAACGCAAGTACGTATCAATACGCCCACTTGGCGGGCGGTGCATGGCAAACCCAAACCACTTCGGCCAGTGGCGTTTCGCAGGCCGGTAGCGACCAGGTTTCTTTTGCCTGGGCCGGCGCACCGCAAGTCGTCTACTGCTCGTCGTGGGGCGAAGTGCGTCATGCCACGGTGGTTGGCGGCGCCTGGGTCGTCACAACGGTCGACAACGGTGGCTGCCAGTGGGTCGCCATGACCGCGGCAGACAACGGCACGGTGACGGCCATCTACAGCACAGGCAAAGCGATTCGCTATGCGCGCTTGGACGGCGACTTCTGGGTGGTCGGGGACAAGAACGCTCCGCAGTTGCCGCTTTTCGGCGCAGCGGTCAGCATGGTCGGCAGCTATCCCAGCATGATTCGGCTGGCGTATCGGACCGACGTCGCCACCTACTACGCCCAGGGCGGCCTTGGTCAACCGTTTGCCACGGCGCCCATCATGCCGCCCACATGCCAAGTGCCGTCGCTGGCCCTGGCCGCGGGTTCCAAACTCGTGGTTGCCTGCGACGGCCGCATGATTGGCGTGAGCCCGTAGTCACACGGAATCCGTCTGATGCGAACCCCGTCTGATTCACGCCTATACGACTTCTCTGATCTGGTCTGCAATCGGCGAGAACTAGGCGGGGACCCCGGTTCGTACCCCGATTCGGACCAGAGGAATTGCTGAAGCTTTCCGGCCGAATCGAACGCATTCCGAACGAGCAGCAATTGGTGGCGTCTCCAGCGCCAATCCCTTGGCGTGCCGGTCAGCTCCCAAGCTGGTAAGAGCGGCGCAAGATGCGGGTCTTGCCGTCGATCTGGCCAAAGCTGACCCTTTGGACGGCCGTACGAATGCACGCAGCCAAGTCCGAGGAATCGTCGATATTGCCCACATCGACCTTGCTGATGGTGCCGTCGCCGGTGACCGTGACCGCCACGTCGACGCGGCCGAGCTCGCCCTCGGGGTTGCGGCGCGCCTCTGCCCGGGCGCACATGCGCACGCCAGTGGCAATGCGCAGAAAGCCCGCTTCGATGGCCTCGCTCTCGCCCAGCTTAGCGTGCGCCGGCTCGGTGGATGGCTCCGTCGCGGCTGCCGTAGTTCCGGTCTTGTCGCCTGCGGTTTTGCCCTTCTCGGTCGCGGTCGCGGATTTGCCGCCGGCCTTGGCGTCCACGGCAGCGGCCTTCTTGCTGGCCTCGGACCCAGCCGGCGCGGCTCCTGGACTGACCGCAGCTTCGGCAGGCGCAACCGCAGCGGCGGCAGGCGGCGGCGCGCTGGCGACATGGGTCGGCGACTCCGCAGCCGACACGGCCGCAACCGCGGGCGCCGGGGCCGGTTTCGCCGAAGGCCCGGCATCTGGGGCAGCGGCCAGTGGTTCCAGCACCGCGGGTGCGCCGGCCACGGCGTCGGGCCCGTCGGCCGTGGCGCTGCCGTCGCTGGGAGCACCATTGTCGCGCGCCGACGTCGCCAGGGCAGCAACGGCAGCCAGCGCAGCCGCCACGATGGCGATTCCCACCAGCGGCTTGCGCTTGGTCGTCGCCTTGGCCTGGACGGGCGTGTGGGCTGCCGATTGGCGTTGCCGCACAGACGGCAGCGGGCGTGGGGGCACCGGGGCAACGTGGATCGCTTTGGGACCGGGCCCGGCTACGGCCGGCGCTGCCGCGGCCTTGGGCGGTGCCTTTGGCTCTTGCGGGCTCGGATTCTGCGGTGTTGTGTCGCGCACCGTGGGGCCATACGGATTCGGGGTCTTGCTCGCCCCCGACCGCGGTTCAAATCCGCTCGCATCGGCCGGGAAGACCACAACCTCGGCCGGCGCCGATGGTGCGGCCACCGCGGGCGCGACCACTGCCACGGGTTCGGGGGCTGCTGCCACCGCGGGCTGCGCATCGACCGCAGCAAAGACTGGGGTCGCCAGCGCTGGGCCCTCGGCAACGGGTTCGGGGGCAGGCGCTGTCGCAGGCTGCCCGTCGTTTGCTGCAGCCTCGGGCGCGGCTGGCGAAGGATTGTCTGCCTCGGGCGTCGCGGCTGCCGGTGGCTCAGGGGGCTGGGCTTGCGGCTCCTCGGCTGGAACAGGGGGGGCAGAGGCCGAAAGTGCCGCCCACAGGTGGCTGAATTCGGGCGCCTCGCCCAGCTCCATCCACTGCTGGGACGCCATGTGCCACAGCCGAGTCTGGGCGGTGTATTCGCCGGCGCGGATGCGGGCGCCCACCTCGCTGCTCCCCATTTGCCAGGCCCCGTCGCCATCAGGAGCAGCGCACCACAGGTCCATGGCATCCGTGTCGCGCGCCGGGTTGCCCTGACCCGTCACGTCCACCGCTGCGACTAGCCCCGAGGTGGCCCGAGTCTCGCGATAGGACAGGGGCGCAGGCGACCCGCCAGCGGCGGCGAGTTCTGTCGCCTCCATCGTTTGTTCGGGCTCTAGCAGGATCTCGCTGCCACATTTGCGGCAGCGAACCATCATCCGACGGCCGGCCGCGCTGGGTTCCCGAAGCGTAGCGCGGTACCACGTGTTGCAGTTGGTGCAGCAAAAACGCATGTTGCTCCTTAGTTGGGCCGGTGGGCACGGTCACTCGGTTGGCTGCGCCAGCAGGCGGCGGGCTTGTCGGAGTCGGGGTGGTTGGTCAGGACAGGTGATGCGCGAAAGACGCCGCAGATCGTGGCGTTGCGGACCTCCCATCGTGGCATGCGCCCGCCGAATCGACAAGAAGTGCCGCCGCTGCCGCAGTCCGCGCGAAATGGCACGTCGGACGCAGACCTGGCTTCTTGGCGCGGCGCAGTGGCGCGGCTACTTCCTGGTATTGACATAGGTCTTGCTGGTGTGACACGTCTTGTCGCACGTGCCACCGTTGGGGTTAGAGGTGTAGTTTACTTTCAGAATCCAGCCCTTGCTGCCATACGGCACGCCGTCGCGGATCTGGAACTGCTGTTTGGCGGCGTGGACCTCGTGACACGCCCGGCACGTGCGGCCGCGCGTTGGGTTGTTCACGTGCAAATAGTGCAGGTTCCGGCTGCCGTCGCGAAAGCGCGTGGCCGTGGTGGTCTCGGCCGCGGTCACCATCTTCTCGTCGTGACAGGTAAAGCACAGCGAGTAGTTGGCCGGATCGAAGGGCGCGTAGAACTGCGCGGGATACGGCGAAACCAGCAGGCGGAAGTAGGCGCTGCCGTGGGGCTGGTGGCAGCTCGAACAGTCTTTGGCCGCGACCGGCGCGTGGTGGACCGGGTTGTCTTGCAGCAGTTTCTTGTAGTTGGTCAGGGGCTTGCCCGTCGCGTCGGCCACATTGTCCTTGTCGTGGCAGGCGATGCACTGGTCAAAGGGCAAGCGCAGCAGCAGATGCTCCACGTTCGACGCGTGCGGCGAGTGGCAGTTCATGCAGCCGGAACCTGTTTGCACGGCCTGGTGCTTGACCTCGCCGTCCATCGCCTGCTTGACTTTGGTGTGACAATCCAAGCACAAGCCGGGCGCCGCGGCACGCAACAGCTTGGGCAGCGACGAGTTGTGCGGATTGTGACAGGTGGTGCAGGCCGTGTCGGCGGCCTTGTGCTTGAATTTGCTAGACGCCATCGCTTCTTGCATGTCTTCGTGGCAGGCAAAGCACACGCCGTTGACCGGCTTGGTGGCCGGCCCCGGATTGCGTGGGTCCTTGTTGGCGTGGCACAGGCTGCAGTCGCCAGATTCGAAGGGCCCGTGGCTCGAAACCACTTTGTCTTTGGTGGGCGCAAGTCCTCCGCCCGCCGGAGTCGACGTCGCGGCCTTGTCGGCCTTGGCCCCCGCCTTCTCTGCTTTGGCAGGTGCCGCCGCCCCTTTGTCGGGCTTGACTGGCGCGGCGGCGGGTTCGGCAGCCACGGCCGCCAGCGGCATGCCCACGGCCAAGAGTGCGGCCATCGCTCGGATTCGCATATTGCCCCCATTGTGTTGGACGGTTCGATCTCCGCCGCGTTTGGGCCTGCCGCCCCAGTCCAACTAGTCGTTCGTTCGCGCCGGGTTGCAACCCCTTGGTGGACCAGGCGGCACCAGCCGCACGCAGGGGTCGCAAGGGACGGGGGCCTTGCCTGCGCGGCGCGCCCCCCTGGCATTTTCCACCTAGAGCATCAGCCCGCTCTTCCGAGAATTGTGTGGGTTGTGGCACTTGTTGCAGATCGAATGGGTACCCGGATGCGCGATGCGGCGACCTGCAGCACCGGCCGACACTTGGCTGGGAACCTCTTCGTGACAGGTCACGCAGCCCTCGGCCGCGCCGGCCTTGACCGGCCCCGGGTCCGCGGGGTTGGCGTGCTGGTGGCAGGCTTCGCAGGCATCGCTTTCGTAGGGCGCATGGCGGGACACGGCCAGCTCATCGGGAATCGGCGCCAACGGGCCGGTACCCGTGGCACGCACCGTGCGGTGGTGGGAGCTTTCGACCACGTCGGCGTGGGTGCACGCGACCACCACGGCGCCCAGTACGACCACCGAACTGAATGCCACCCACATGTTGCCCCCTCTCTTGGACAATCTCTTGGCCATCTGGTCCCCTTTGCCTGTCTGCGTGCCAGGCTTGTCATCAAGTGCCGCCAGCCTCTGGCCCGGCAGCGGCAAGCGCCCTAGTGCTCCGTGAAAATCGGCTTCGCGTCCTAGTGGCAGCGACCTGCTGGGTCGGCCGACCCACAGGACTGCTTGCGTACGTACGGAAATTCCCGAACGGCCAGCCAGGCTGGCAGCATCGCGCCGCGGCGAATTCCAGCGTTGCCGTTGGATCCGTGGACATCGTGGCAGTAGGTGCAGCCCACGCGCTCGCCGCCGCGCAAGCTGCTGTGCACGATGTGCAGGTTCGAATTGCCCATGACGAATTCCGACGAGCGGACTGCGGCCTGGACCAGTTCGCCCACGATGTTGCTCGCGCCCTGCCAAGACCCGTCGTGGCACGTCAGGCAGAAGGTGGGCGAACTGCGGTAGGCGTTCAGAGGATCGGCCGTGCCAGAGAACGGCGTGTCTTCAGACAACATCAGGCGCGGCCGGCCCATGCGATCGCGCGGGTCGGTCAAGAACGAGCGGTCCCACGTCGCCCGCGCCTTGACCACGTGCGGATCGTGGCACGTGCTGCAGTCTACCCGCTGGACCGAACGCCGCTCGCCGTGCTGGACGGCGCCGTGCCCGCCCGTGATCAACGTGGTCGCGCGCAGTTGCTCGCGATGGCACTGGATGCAAAGGACCGGCTCGACAGCGCGCAGCATTGCGGTGCCCAACACCGCGCCGTGCGAGACGTGGCAGCTACTGCATCCCATCTTTTGGCCGTTGCTTTGGGGGCCAACGTGGGCTGCAGTGTCGTAGCCGCGCGGATCGTGACACGATCGGCACAGGCGATCGCCTTCCTGGGGTAACCGCAAGAAGCTGCCGTTGCGGTTGTTGTGTGGGTCGTGGCACGAGGTGCACTGAATTCGCCCTTGCGGATCGATAGGAGCCGCGGTGCCTGGCACGGCTTGCCGCCGCACCAGTTCGGCCGGCAGCAACTGCCACTGCAGCCGTGCGGTCGTCGCCAGGTAGCTGGTCGACACCGGATGGCTGGTGGCCAGGTCGCCGGCCGTGCGGTCCAGGCTGGGCTGCAACTGCACGGGACTGGAACCACCGCCGGCAGAAGGCAATCTCCGGATCAGCGGCGCAACCAGCCCATCGTGACAGGACAAGCACAGCTTGCTGCTCCCGTCGGGCTGCCCGCGCGGCACGCCCCCTTCCGAGCCTTGATAGGGCCGGTAGACCCGATGACTGGGCTCCACATTCCACAGCGGTCCCTCTCGGCCCGCCTGGTGGGTGCTGTGGCAAAACACGCACGACTCGCCGTCGGCACGCAACCCAGGAAGAGACTTGCTTAAATCGTGCGGCGAACCCGTCACCGAGCTGTGCTGGCTGCTGGGTTCTGCCGCCTGCCCCGACGCGACGAGCAGCACCAGCAAGGCCGCCACCGTCCACGGCACACTTGGGCTACGCCAATGGGATGTTCGCGTCGTCACAACGGCCTCCCGACACTAAGGAAGAGACGATGGCTCTGGGTCGCTGTGTCGGCCCGCCAGGTCGCTTGCACGCGGTAGTCTAGGCGCACGCGGATTTGGCGCCACTGCCACCAGGTGTACGCGTCGCCGTCCAGCGTCTGCGTCATCCCTTCAAGGCCCGCGCGCGCCAAGTAGCGGAACCGCCCGCCCATCGCCGACTGATTGGTGATCGGCATGGTGCCGTCCAGATAAGTCTCGTAGTTATACCAGGTTTCGTTGCCCATCCACTGGACCAGCGCCCGGTTGCCCAGCGTCGCACGCAATTGACCAAGGCTCTCGGTCAGACCAAGCTGGGCCGAAAGTTCGTAGACCCGAAAGTCCATGGCGCGCCAACGGCGACCTTCGATCGTCGCATCCAAGACGCGCCAGCGGCCCGTCACGCCCAACTGCAGATTCTCGAAGCGGTCGGTGCGCGAGCCCTGACCCGCGATCTGCCGGTCCGTCCAACGCTCTGACACTTCGGCATAGGTAACCACGCTTTGGCCGATGGGCAAGCTGTGGCGACCAACCCAGCGGTTGTCGTACCAGCTCAGGCCAACCCCAATCGGCTCCTCGTACTGGTAGTCCACCCGCACCGCCGTACCGTCAGGCATGGTGCTGCCCACTGCCCGCCGCAACGTCAGCCGCTGCCCCGTCTCGAACACCACATAATCCTGCGTCTCTACGTATTGTTTGAGGGTAGCGGCGTCGTACACTTTGAGCGACGAACGTAGCACCTTCTCGTACTGAAGAACCGCCGGCTCGGTGGAACTGAGGATGTGTGGCTCGCCGGTCACCTGGCGCAAACCGCCCAGGTTGTCGCCCTTCTCGGTATAGTAGGTCTGCTGCCACAGCTGATTGGTGGTCCCGAACGAGCCGAGCTTCTTGACGTAGCCCACCTCGCTGGACACGCTGCCAAACAAGCGGTCGCTGCCGCTCACGCTGCGCGATCCACCCTGCGCCGAAGCGCCGAGCGTCAGGCTCCGATAAAAGCGGTAGCGCACATCGGTCCAGCCGGTGTGCTGCAAAACCGTGGAGGCGCCAGTGTCTTGGTGCAGCAGCCGGTAGCCGAGCCGCATGGTCAGTGGGTCCGACCACCACACGGTGCCCATGGCGTCGCCCAACCACTGGGCCATCGACGAACCGCTGGTGCGGTCCAGGTACCTAAGACTGCTGTCGAATTGGTACCGGCGCGGTGTGCACGGGTCGCTGCGCCAGATGTAGCTGGCCATGGCGTCGTGGCTGCGGTAGGTGAGCCACGAGCGCTGCAAATTGGTGTAGTCGAGCAGCCGGTACTCCAGCGCGGCGTCCGAAGACGGCTGCTTGGCGCGTGCGCTGGCGGTGGCCTGAATCAGGTCATCCGCGCCGTAGCCGGGATCGCCTTGCCCGTACTCCATCGAGGTCTTGGCGATCCCCAAGTTGATGGGAGCAATACTGTTCTGCCACAGCCAGTTGGCGGTATGAGATGTACGTAAGAGATCATAATTGGGTACGAAATCGCGCCGAATGATGTCGGTTGTGCGATCTGCCGTCAGCATGAGCGGCGTCGAGCTGTCCTTCTTGACCGTCGCCGTGGCCCGGTACTCCGCCCGGAACGTGTTCGTCATGTCCGTGCTGGTGACCAAGTAGCCGCTGCGCGACTGCTGCAGGGCCAGCAGACTGACGCTTCCGTTGAACGTCAAGAAGCGAGGATGCAGCACCGAGCCTTTGGCCATCACGCCCAGTCGCTCACCAAAAATCAGCACGGATTGCGCGACCTTAGAGTGAGTGGCCGCGTCCAGGCCCATGTCGCGGAACTGAGCGCCCACGATGGCGTCGTAGAGGGCGTGGCTGTGGTCCAGGCGCAGCCAACGGACCTCGGCCGCCTGTGCGGGATGGGGCGCCAGGCCGGCGATCATCGCCAGTGCCGCCAAGCCGTTGCCTATGGTCCGGCGCGAGAGCTTCACCTCGCCCCCTTTCGGTCGACGGCGCCGACTTTGCGACTACTGCCGGCGGCCACGGGGCGTAGCATGAAGCGCTGGCCCGTGCCGTGGGGATCGTGGCACTTGGTGCAGCGCGCCCCGCCCAGCTTGGCGTGCGCTGCCCGGCCGCGGACTTCCTTCTCGTCGTGGCAGCCAAAGCACAGAGCCTCGATGGGACCGGCGACCAATTTGGGCTGGCCAGAGCCGTGGCGCGTGTGGCAGGCGTAGCACTCGCCGCCCTCTGCCGGCGAATGAAGCTCAGCCTTTTTCGCGAATTCAAGGATATGACAACCGCCGCACAGCCCGACGCTGGGGGGCTTCAAGAACGCCGGGCCGCTGGACCCGTGCGCCTCGTGGCAGTTGGTGCACGTGCGCTGCTTGCCCAACAAACGGTGACGGGCCTCGGACGCGGCGTCCCCGGTTTCGTGGCAGCCCGTACACAGCGACTCGGTGGGGGCGCGCAGCAGCTTGGGCTCGGTACCCGTGTGCGGCTGGTGACATACGGCGCAATCGCCATCCGAGACCGGCGAGTGGGCGGTCTTGGGTACAACCTTTTCGGCCGAATGGCAGGTCAGACACAGCTCGGCCGTCGACTTCATGGGCCGCAGTAACCGGTCGTGGCACTCTTTGCAGCGGCCATCGCGAAATGGCGCGTGGGCAAAGGGATCGGGCTTGGGCTCTTCGCGACTGGCCGATTGCACTGCGACCTTGTGGGCAATGCAGCGACCGGCGACATCGGTCGGCTCGCCATCGGTTTCGGGCACGCCGTCAAAGAAGAAAGCCAACGTGGCGCGGCGCTGTGCAGGATTGGAACACGACAGGCAAACTGCCACGGCCGCACCCAGCCAGGCCGCCGAAGCCAAAGCTCGCGTACCGCGCCGCAGCATGGATGACCAGTCGCGCGCCATGGTTAGCCCTTGCGCTCCTTGGCCGACGGGCCCTTGACCGGTGGCGGCGCGGCCTTGTCGACCGGGGGCGCTGCCGGCTTGTCCGCTGCGGGCGGCGTAGCCTTGTCTGCCGGCGGCACCGTCGGCTTGTCGGCAGGCGCCGCGGCCTTATCGGGAGCTGGCGATGCGGGTCCCGTCTTGGCGGGTGGCGCCGCGGCCGGGGCTTGGTACGGACCTTGCCAGTCGCCAAAGCCAAAGATACTCACGCGATTGGGGCCGTACTGGCTCACGACAGAAACCAGGTACTCCAGCTTCATGCGCGGATCGGCGATCTTCGCGAAATGGTTCAGCGATGCCCGGCTGACGTCGATGCCAGCCGGCAGCACCAACTCGCCTTGGGCATTGCCGGGGCCGCCAAAGAACATGAGCAGGTGACCATCTGGGTCAAACACTTGCACGTTCTCGAACGCGGCGTCGACTACGAACAAGCGCCCGGTCGGATCCACGGCGACTCCGCGCGGCCGAGTGAAGGTGCCAGGCGTGTCGCCCAAGCCGCCATACACGCGCACACTGGTCCCGTCTTGGCGCAGACGTTGAACGCGAAAGTTGCCGGTTTCGGCCACGTACAGGTCGCCATCTGGTCCAACCGCCACCGCCGTGGGAATGTAGAGCTTGCCGGGTTCGGTGCCCTCAGAGCCGATTCGCCGCATTACTAGCGATGTACGCCGGTCGAACACCACGACTTGATGCCGATCGCGGTCGCAGGCGTAGATCGAATCGCGGTACACGGCCACGCCCACTGGCTTGACCTGCCCCTCGGTTCCGTAGGCCTGCAGGTAGTTTTCGTCTTGATCGTAGGCCAGCACTTGACCGCGGCCCGCGTCGGCGACGTACAGAGTGCCGTCTTCGGCGACCGTCATCTGCACGGGCTGCTTGACTTTGCCCTCGCCCGAGTCGCCGCGCATAGGCCGAAACTGACTGGTTTTCAGGTCAAATACCACCAGCGAGTGCGCGCCGATATCGCCAACCACCACCCGATCCTGCACGATGACCGCGCAGGTGGGCTTGCGCAGCGCCGCCACGGTGGGGTCCTTGCCGACCAGGAACTCCTCTACCGTAGAGTTCTGCTCGACATCGACGGCGGTCGAAAAACTGGCCAAGAACTGCATCCGGGGCTTGTTCGGCAGCGGCGGGTACAGACGCAACGTGGGCTTGCGCAAGCCCGGCCCAGAACAGCCCAACGTGCCCACGGCGACCAGCGCGGCCAGCGCCAAGCACACCATCCGGCTCGCCCCCCGGAGCCAGACAGAGCGCACCGCCGCTGGTTGGGCGGCGGCGTGCGGCGATTGGCTTCCGTCGCGCATGGGTGGCTGTTGCATGGGGGCCTCTACTGGATGGTCAGGACAGGGGAATTGGGAGAGGGACTCAACGAGCAGGCAGGCTCATTTTGCGCGCCGCCGCTGGCGCTGTCCAGTCGCCCGCCCAGAGCCCATCCTCCCTCCGAAACCGATTTATCCTATGATTACATCGAAATATACAGGCGTGACAGTCTTCGTATTGGGTCAATTTGAAACGTTGTGTCACAGAACCGTGGAGGGCGTTTGTGAGGAGTCTTGCGGAGTCGGCGCGGCAGTCCACGCTGCGATACCTTGCGGATCGCACTGGTGTTCTTGCCCATCCCTCCGAATCGCGTCAGTGGTCAGCCACTATGGATGGTTTGATACCCAAAAAAGACTTCGTCCACCACCGCACGCGGACCGCGTTGCGATGGTGGAGCGAAGTCTCGGACGTCTGGGTTTGAGTGAGCGTCGGCGAAGTTTTGCCGGGGTGAACAGCTTGCTTGCGCGACCGGTCGAGGGGCCCGTTGCCCTGTAGCCCTAGCCCAGACGAGATCGAAGTGGGGCGGCTACTTGTTGTGGCAGGACAGGCACATGGCCGAACCCGCGTTGCTCATGCGCAGGAAGAAGCCGTTGGTGTTGTCGTGGACCGAGTGGCAAGTGGCGCACTGCATCTTGGCGGTGTAGAGCGGAAGCTTCTTGGCCGCGTCGACGTAGGCCGCGCTGACCGGCGTGACCAGGCCACCGTCCGTCGTCGCCAGGGCGGCGTCGTAGGTGAACGAGATCGGGTGGTCATTCGACAGGTCTTTGCCCAGCAACGGCGTGCCGCTGATCATGTGCGTACCGGTCTGCGCGCCGAACGAGTCGTTGGCGACGGTGCCGTCGTGGCAGGACAGGCAGAGCTTCGAAGAGCCGTCCGGCTGGCCGACGGTGGCGTCCAAGGTCGAGCTGGAGTAGACCGTGAACGTCGACGCCGTGATGGCGTGGTTCCACAACGGCTGGGCCGCGGTGCTGGCATTGTGGGGGGTATGGCAGAAGATGCACAGCTGGTTGCTGCCCCAGTTCTTGCCCGACAAATCGTGCTTGGTGCCGGCGATGCCTGCTTCCACGCGCTCACTGGGCAGAACCAGCAGCGTGACGAGGCAACCAAGAACAAGGGCAGCAAGACCTAGGACAGGAAAACGTTTCATAATGACACCTCAAAGATACCGCGATCGTGGCGGCGCTGACGGTCTGTCGGCGCGTACACAGCGCTGACCGCACCTGACCAGTAGACCTTGCACGACCGATGCCAAGATGAAGGCCTTGTGTCACTCTTATGTATGGTATTGTATCGAAGCGTGTTTTGGGCGATTCACGGCGCAGCGGCGGTCCAGGCGCTTGAAACGGCGGTGCGGCACTGTGGCATTTGACGCACCCCGTTCAGCGCGAAAGACGGCAAGAGGCGGTTAGAACTGCGTAACATGCTAGATACACGGGCTATTTCTGCATTGTGCCGATTTCGACGCGATCTCGCCAGGGGCGCCATTTCACACACCCCAAACCGCGGGCATGGGGGCAAATCGCGCTGCGTCGCCACCTGCAGAGCACGGCCTTGAGGTTTCGACACAATTCTCAACGTTTGGCCGCCGCGGCAAAAAAAGCAGCTGCCGCGCGAAGCCTCGTGGCGCGCTTGGCGACCCACCCAGCCCAAAGAACCCGACACTGCGCCAAACTGATGACGTTATGCGCACCCCGGTTCGGGCCCGAAAAATTGCCCGTGTTTTCGGTCCGATGCGGACGGAACCGGCATCGAACATCGGTCAGGCTGTCTAGATCGATCGGTTCTGAAGGCGCTGTGGGTCGGAGTCGGCGCCCATGTCTTGCGGCGCCTCAGAATCGGCCAGCGGCAGTTCAACGCGGACGGTGGTCCCGCGGCCCAGAGTGGACTGCAGCTCTAGCGTGCCGCCCAGGCGCTCCATCAAGCTGCGCGACATGGCGAGGCCCAGCCCGGTGCCGCGCTCGCGGGTCGTAAAGAACGGTTCCCCAGCGCGCGCAAGGACATCGGGGGCCATGCCTACGCCGGTGTCTTCCACTTCCAGGCGGGCAAACCCCTGCCGGTCGGGACTGGGCGCCAGGCGCACCTGGGCGATGCCACCCTGCCCCATGGCCTCGTTGGCATTGACCATCAGGTTGACTAGCACCTGGACGAGCCACTCCTCGTCGACCACTACCTTGGGCGTCCGCCGGTCGACCACCGCCTCTAGCGACTGGCCGCAGCGTTGAAAGGACGGCCGCATCATCGCCACGGTGCGCTCGACCAAGCGCCCGGAGTCGACAGGAATACGTTGCGGCTCATGCGGTTGAGTGCTGCGCAACAGGTCGGTGAGCGTCGTGGACAGCCGCCGCGCCTGCGCCTGCACTTCTTCCAAGATGCCCTTGGACTCGTCGTCCATGGGTACTTCCCGGACGATCACCGCCACGGCATTGGCGATTCCCGCCAGCGGATTGCGGATCTCGTGGGCGATCATCGCCGACAGGCGGCCGATCGTGGCCAACCGCTCGACCCGCTCGAAACGGTCGCGATCCAGCCAGTCCAGCTGCTGGCGCGCCTTCCTCAGACCGTCGATGCCCAGGTTGAAGCCCTCGGCAATTGGCCGCAGCTCGGCCGGGATCGCCACCAGGTCGATGGGCGACGCGCCTTTGGTGCTGGCCAGCGCCTGCATGTGCCGCCCCAGCCGTTGGGCCGGCAGGATCAGCCGCCAGTGGATGAAGAACGCAACCGCGACTGCCGCAAGCAGAAGCGTGGCCGTGGTGAACCGCATCGTCTGGAGCATGTGCGCGCGCACGGTCACGGCCACCCGATCGTCCACGACCGCGAGCATCAACCACGCCTGCGGCGCGGGCGTCGCCGGATCCGGCCGCACCACGACTTGCCGCACAGCCAACGTGGTGTTGCCCACCGAGCCCAGGGCGGTGCCGTACAGGGCGGCGTGGCGCATACTCGCTTGCGTACTGGCCGACAGGTGTTGCTCGCCGCCGTCGGGGGCGCTCGAAGCGCGTACGTGGCCGTTCGCGTCAACCAGATCCAGACGCGTGATGCCCTTGATCTCGCGCTGAACTTGCCGCACGGCGGCGACGAATCCGCTCGTCGGCTGCTGATTCAAGGCCAGTTGCAGGCGCGCCTCGGCCAAGTCCACGGTGTTTTGGGCCGCCGCCTCGGACACGCGCCAAAGCTCCGAGTCGCTGTAGCTATCGCGCAGCGTGACCGCGGCCAAGACCAGCAACACGACCAGCGTGGCCAAGAACACCATGCCGGGCACCGTGCGAAAGGCCGAGTCGATGGCGGCCAGTCCATCCAGCGTCAGGGCCACCATCGACGGGCGCTGTGCTCGAGTGACCGGCCGAGTGGCCGGGTTGCCGGGCGGTTTCATGGACACCCCATCCTACGCCCCCCGCCGGATCGACGCCTGTAGAATTGCCCGAGTTTTCGAGCCGATGCGGACAGAGCCGGCACCGGTCTGGCGCAGGCGCGGCGATCGCATGCCGTTTGGCCAACGTGGTAGCCTAGTCCGTACCGCATAGTGCGTTGATTTGTTGCAGGATAGACGTTTCCGGTTCGCTGGCGCGCTGAACCTCCGCCGTGGCGGCGCCAATTTGCGCGCTCGCCTGCTCCAGGGCCGCCTTGGCGTCGTCGGCGTGCTGGCTGGCCGCTTGTTGCGCCGCGGTCAACGCCTCGGCTGCTTTGGTCATGCCGCGAAAGGCCTTGGCCGAGTCCGCACACATCGACTGGTAGCGCTGGGCCAGGTCGGCCAGCTCGGGTGTGCCAAGTTCCAGGGCGGCCACCGCGGCAGCGCTCGCTGTCACGTCGTTCGCCATTTGTGCATACGCCTGGCCCACTTGCGCAGGGGAGCTATTGGAACCCAAGCTGTGCGACGTGGCCCGCAGAGCGCGCATGTGCGGATTGACCGCCCGCGACAAAGCCCGGCAGTCCATCGTCTTTTTGACCACGCTGCAGGACGAGATCAGGACCATGCTGCCTATCAGTACGGCGATCGTTGCTCGTCGCATCCTATTTCCTCTCTTGTTGCGGGTGCTTGGGTGCCGTTGGCCCCGAGGTCGATGCGCTCTCTGGGGCACCGATCAGCAACCCGGACCTGCGGGTAAACGGCGCGGCGGGTCGCGCCAATGCCGGGCTGTGGGGCCCCCGCTTGCGACCCACTGAGCATCAACGAGTTTTCGTCAGCGAGTGGTTGCGTTGCTCCAAACCTCAGAGATTCCAAACGGGTGTTCTAGTGGCGCGCCTGATCCGCCGCGTTGTTGGCTTCGATGTCGGCTTCGATGTCGGCTTCGATGGCGGCCATTGCCTGTTGCACATGGGCCGGCATTTCGGCGTGGATCCCCTGCATGTGATCGGCAAGGTACGAGTGATTGCTCAAGATCTTCATGACCTTGACCAAGAAGGCCCGCTTCTCGACCGGCAGTTCGTGCAGCCGACGCAGTTTGTCGGCATAGAACTGGTGGGCCGCTTGATTCAGGCCCTTGGTGACTTCTTCCAAGGTCATCGCGTCGGGCTTGATGACGGGCTCGACCAAGTTGTAGTGCGAGAAATCCAACCCGACCAAATGGTCTTTCAATTTGGGGTACAACTGCGCATAGGGCCATGGCGTGATGGCCAAGAAGAACGCAAGGTCCGGCGCGTAGTGCTTGGCCAGCGCCACCGTGGCCGCCATGTGCTCGGGCGTCTCGTCGGGCATGCCCAGGACAAACGACGTCTCAGACACCATGCCGTGGCGGTTGATCGCAGCGATGGCCTGCCGCGACTGCTCCACGCCAATATTCTTGGTAAATACGTCCAGCGTGACTTGGTCGGTGGCCTCGACCCCCACGTAGATGTGGCTGATCCCGGCCTGCTTGTAGCGGTGCAGCTGGTCTTCGTCGCGCAGGATGTGGTCCACGCGCGTCTCCATCAGCAGTTCCATGTTCAAATCGCGGGCGATCAGCTCGTCCAGCAGCGCGTGCCAGCGGTCGGGGTCCATGGTGGGCGTCTCGTCGGCCAGCATGACGATGCTGACGCCAAAACGCTCTTTGAGCATCTGCAGCTCGTCTACAAAGTGCTTGGGGCTGTGCCCGCGCCACGTCCGCCCCCAGTACAGCTGTTGCGAGCAGAAGCTGCAGGCTTCCTCACAACCGCGCGACGAGCTCACCACCGCGAGCCGCGAGCCCGGCCGGGGCCGGTAGGTGTAGATGGGCCAGTCGATCAGGTCCCACGCCATCGGCAGACTATCCAACTCCGCATTCAGAGCCCGCTTGCTGGCGGCCCAAGGCTGCCCATCGATGCGCAGCGACAGCCCCAAGATGGTGGCCAAATCGCCGCCGTCGCGCAGGGTGTCGGCCAGCTCGGCCATGGTGAATTCGCCCTCGCCGCGCACCACAAAGTCGCACTCGGGGTGTTCTGTAAGAATTTCGCGCCACAAGAACGTCGAGTGCGCGTTGCCCATCACGGTGCGAATCTGCGGGTTGACTTGCTTGGCGATGGCGCACACCTTCAAGCAGGCGAGCGACGACGCGGTGATCGCCGTCAAACCAATGACATCAGGTGCAAAATCGCGGATCTCCGCCTCGATCCGGTCGTAGTCGTGGTAGTACGACATGGCGTCGTAGATACGGACCTCGTGGCCATGCGCGCGGACCATGCCGGCGATGTAGACAAAGGCCACGGGCATCCAAACGCCCGCTGATTCCACCACGCCCGAGTGGTAGGGCGGCGTGATGAGCATGACGCGCACGGGCCGGCCCAAGGGCTCGACATGGCAGGTCGGTGTTCCGTAGATTCGCAGAGCCATGTTGCCTCCGGACCAGAAGGGCTGCGCCAGACCGGCTAGCGCTGCTTCTCGTCCACCCGGGTGAATTGGTCGGGTTTGCCGTCGCCGTTGCCGTCGCGACCGATCTTCTGGAGCACACCCTTGACGTAGTACTCCCACACGTCGACCAGGCCATCGGCGTTGTGGTCGCGCCGCCGCTCGATCAACCGATTGACGTCCTTGCCGTCTTCGTTCTTGGTCAGCTGGTATTGCATCCAGGTGTCGATCTTGCCGTCGCGGTCTTGATCCTGGGCGATCTCTTCGGGATAGCCGCCCTTGTACTTGCGGATCTCGTCGACCCGCCCGTCAAAGTCTAGATCGAATTCTTCGCGCTCCTTGACGGACTGCAGGCCGCTGATGGTGTAGACCTCTACGATGTCGGCCTTGCGATCGAAATTGACGTCGATGTCTTTGCGCACCAGCACCTTGATCTTGACGACTCCGCCTTTGCCGTCGCCGGCCGGGTCGTCGACCAGCTTGTAGCGCTTCACCACATCCGGCACGCGATCGCCATTGAGATCCAGCTTTTCGATGACGCCGTCTTGCACGATCTCTTCTTGGCGCGACGCCAAGCTCTCGCGCTCGGCGGCTTCTGGCGTGCTGGCGCCCTTGCGCTCGACCGGCGCGGCCCCGCAGGCCGACTGACTCGCCACCAGCAGGAAGATCGCTGCAATCTTGAGCAAATGCCAGTTCCGGTGACCGGGCAGGCCACACGGCCATTGCGGGTAACAGTGCCTGTGCCAGCGCGCGCGTGCGGCCACCTTGATCGGCATGTTCTCCTCCGTGGGACAGTCGCGGCGGCCTGGGACGGACGCCGGAGCGTGAACTGTCCGCCGATGGGCGGGGACAGCGGGGTCAGTCTCTGGGCGCCGCCCTGCGCGGTCAAGCTGTCGGCCGCGCCGCGCGCCGCCAAACAGTGCCAGCGATTGCGGCAGTTTGCGCGTGCGCCGGGGGTCCGTCGACCGGGTTCAACATGTTGAACTGCAAACAAAATGCAACTTGCTTTGCGGGCCCCTGCGGCCGCCCTGGACCGGGTCGCTCAACCGGTGGCACAGCCGCACAACGCTCGGGATAGCCCGAGAACTGTTCAGATTCTTCCCTGAGTGTGATCGCCTTGTCACACTCAACGTGGCGTCATTTTGACAACCAGGCGGCCGCACCCGGCGTTGGTCACAGCCGTGTCTCGCCCACGCAAAGGCTGTTTGCGACGTTCTGGTGAACCTGATATGAAGAAACGTGAACCCGCCGCGCGGAGCCGCGGCCCGGCCTTTCCTCTCCTGCGGCCATTCGACAAACTCTCGCTGCACCGTTGTCTGCTATGTATTCCAATCAGCCAGAAACATCGCCGCTCCCTTCGGGGAACTCGGCCACTCGGGGTGCCAGTCTCCACGCCGCAAGTTCGGCACTGCCACCCTTGGTTCTGCCGAACCGCCAAGGCGGAGCATGGTCAGGAATCATGCAACGACCAAAACAACTTGGACAACCAGTGGTTCTCGTCGTCGAAGACGAGCATCTGGTTTCGTGGGCCGCCTGCCGCGACCTGACCCGCTGGGGCTACCACGCCATCAGCGCGGCCTCGCTTGCCGAGGCACGGGCGGCGATTGCAGAGCACCACCCCGACGTCATCTTGCTGGATATCCGCCTGCCCGACGGCCGCGGCCTGGACCTGTTGGCCGAATTGCCCGCGTCGGGCGGGCCAGCGGTCATTGTCGTCAGCGCCATCGGCGAGCCGGCCACCATCGTCGAGGCCACCAAACTGGGGGCCGCCGACTTCTTGACCAAGCCGTGCGCGGCCGACGACCTGCACGAGGCGCTGCTGCGGTTGAACGTCACGCGCATCGCCAGTCCCAAGCCCGCTACTATCTACGCCGAACTGGGTCAGCACGGGATCCTCAGCCAGGATCCGCACATGCTCAATGTGCTGGACAGCCTGCAGCGCTTTGCCCGCACGCCGCGCTCGACCGTGCTCATCTCGGGCGAGACCGGGACCGGCAAAAGCTTGGCGGCGCGCGCACTTCATCAGATGAGCGCCCGTGCGGGCGGTCCATTTGTCGAGATCAACTGCGCATCCGTGCCCGAGACGCTGCTGGAAAGTGAACTGATGGGCCACGAGCGCGGCGCCTTTACCGACGCCCGCTCGACCCGTGTCGGCCTCATCGAAAGTGCCAACCGCGGCACGCTGTTTTTGGACGAGATCGGCGACATGCCGCTGGGCATGCAGGCCAAGCTGCTGCGTTTCATCGAGACGCACACCTACCGCCGCCTGGGCTCGAACACCGAGGCGGAGTCTGATGTGCGCATCGTGGCGGCCAGCCACATGAACCTGGCCGAGTTGGTCGCCGCAGGCCGCTTCCGCGAGGATCTGTTCTACCGACTCAAGGTGCTGGCGGTGCGTCTGCCGCCGCTGCGCGAGCGGCCGACCGATATCGATCTGATCTCCGACCATGTGCTGAAGGCGTACACCCGCGAGATGGGTGCCCACGTCAACGGCCTGTCCTTGGCGGCGCGGCGAATTCTGAATACCTACTGGTGGCCGGGCAATATCCGCGAGTTGAAATACGCCATCGAGGCGGCCGTCACGCTGTGCGGCGAGTCGAACTTCATCGAACCCCTGCATCTGCCGCCCGAATTGCAGTCGTTGGCCCACCAGCACGCCGCCACGGGCGAATCCGTGGCGTTGCCGGTCAGCCCGACGCCGACCGCGCACCTGGCCCCCTTTGCCGCCCTTCACCCAGGCGTTCCAGAAGGTCATGGCCAGCCGCCCGCCCGAGGTACGGTGGCGCAGCCCACCTACCCGACCCCCGGCCCCATGCCGATGCCCAATGACCTAGACGCGACCGCGACGGGCGAGGATGCCCTGCAAGTGGTGTTCCGCCTGGATGGATCGATGGCGTTGGCCGACCTGGAGCGCGTGGCCCTAGAGCGCGCCATGGAATACAGCGAGGGCAATCAAGTGCGCGCCGCCAAGCTGCTGGGCGTCAGCCGGGACTTGTTGCGCTACCGGCTCAAGAAGTTCGGGCTCATCGAATAGCGGCGGCGGCGGCCCGGCCTTGATCACGGCTGGCGATCCGCGGCACCCGCTGGCTCGGCGGTGGCGCGGCCAATTCGGTCCCAGCGCGGCAGCCACTCACCCGGCACCCGCGACGCCCACACCCAGCGCGCCCGGCCCTCGATGGCGTCCAGCTCGACCAGACCAAAGTGGCGCCCGTCCTGCGAGCCGTCGCGGTTGTCGCCGACCAACAGCACCACGCCTGACGGCACGACGAATTCGGGGTAGTCGCGGTTCTGCGGCGGGCTGTAGACGCGCGCCGCGGGCTTGACGTGGGTTGGGTTGAAGATGCCGGGCGGCCAGGCGCTGGCATTGACCAGCGAGCCGTCGTCGCTATGGCGTTCCCCAGGCACGCTCGGCACTTGGCGCCAAGTGGTGTAGGCCTGTCCGTCCAAAACCTCGACGGCGCGCTCGCAGATCGCCCCGCCCTCGTCGTCACAGGGCTCGCGGGGAATGATCACGCGGCGTTCGGTCGGCGTGCCGCCGAGCTCCCAGCGGTTGTCGCGCAGGCGCAGGCGATCGCCGGGCAGCCCCACTACGCGCTTGATCAGGCGGCGGCCCACGTACATTGACCCGTCGTCGAACGGGTAGCGAAACACCACCACATCGCCACGCCGCGGCAGTTCACGCAGATGCGCGCTGCTCCAGGGCCAAGACAAGCCATAGGCCGTTCGATCGAGCCAAAGGTGGTCGCCCACTTCCAGCGTGGGGCGCATGGACTCGGAAACCACCACCGCCGAGCCAATCACCCAGGTGCGCAGGGCCAGCGCCAAGGCCACCGACGCGGCCACCCACAGCGTACGGGCCAGCCACGGCGACCCGTGCGGCGGCGTGGACGGAGTACTCCCGGTTGGCGCGGTGGCGTTTGCACCCCAGATCATGCCGACCTCTGGGTGACGCGGCCGACTTCTGGGAAGCTGCGAAGGGTTTGTGGAGCAGGTGCGATCACGGCAAGGGCCTTGGGACGAGACGCGGCGCCCAGCGTGCCGGGCGACTCTTGGGCAGAAGGTTAGGCCCTGCGGCCTCGGGCGACAAGCGGGGCGCGAGTTGCGGAAGCGTGGCGACACTGCGGTGACAGGTTGGACCGCGGTGCGACGGTTCGTGCTTGACGGGCCATGCACACTTCTTAAGATCAAGTTCGGCCGTCAGGCCAGTCTGCGCATGGTGCCGGCGCCAGCCGGGGGTGACACCACCAGCAGGCGAATCCCACGGGGCTAAGAACCCCTTGGAGTACGCCATGGTGCATCTAGCCCCCCCCCACGCAACCGCCCGCCGTTTCGTCTTGCCCCCGCGAGCTTCCCTGTCTGGACGCGCCGCCGTCGCCGGTTCTGCTGGCTGGACGCCGCCCCTGCAGTTCGCCCGGCTCAAGGCCGCACTCCTGGCCTTTACCTTGCTGGCCGCGATCCTGCCCAAGCCGGCGTGGGCCGCCAATTGCGGAATGGGCAACAAGTGCCCCACGGTCTCTGCACTTTCGGTGGCGACAACGCCTGTGCCGGCCAGCGCGACCGTGGCCGTGGCCTGCAGTGGCACCGACCCAGACGGGACCGTCACCAAGTTCGTGCTGACCGCCACCTCCGGGCAATTTGCCAACGGACTCACAACGATCGACGTGCCCGTAGCGCCACCACAGGCCTCGGCCAGTGTCTCGGCCAATTGGACGGCGCCGAGCAGCGGCGGCACGGTCACCTTGACCTGCACGGCCTGGGACAACGGCGGTCTGATGGGCAAGCCCACGGCGGGGGATCCAGCCAGCTTGGACGTCGCGGTCGCGAGCGGCGCGCCGCCGGTCGTGACAGTCGCGCCCGCTGCTGCCGCAGTCTTTCCCAACGAATCCGTAGCTGTGAGCGTGTCCGCCACCAGTCCCCAGGGCAAGACGGTCCAGATCGTGCTCGCCGCCAGCGTCGGCGTGGTCACCCAGCCCGATGCGAGCGGCAAGGCCTTGTGGACCGCGCCAAACACGGCCGGCACCGCGGTGCTGACGGCCACGGCCACCGATAGCGATGGCCTGAGCAGCACGGCGACGGCACAGGTCCAAGTCGTGTTGTCCAAGGCAGCGGGCTTCCTGGCCAGCGGTGCCAGCGGCACGCACCCGACCCGCATCGCTGCCGATGGTACGGGCGGCTTGTGGGTCACCGATCCGCGCGCGCGCACCCTGGTCCATGTGGGCGGCGGTGGCGCGCTGCTCAGCACTTGGAGCATCGACGGTATCCCCACTTCCGTGGCGGTGGCCATCAGCGGCGACTTGTACGTGGGCGACACCGAGCATGGGCGGGTGCTGGTGCTGGGCGCCGCCGGCACCTCGAAGGGCTTGCTTGGCGAGGCCGGCACGTTCTTGGCACCCCAAGACATCGCGGTCGACCCGCAGTCCGGCACGGTGCTGGTGGCCGACGCAAAGGCCGCCGTGGTGCGGCGCTTTGATGCGCTTGGGACGGAGCTGGCGCCGTTGACCGCGAGCGGCGGTGCCCCGACCGGAGTGGCCGTTGCGAACGGGCAGACGGCGATCTATGTGGCGGATTCCGCCCTTGGTCTGGTCCGCGTGTACGACAAAGCCGGGACCCAGGTCGCCACGATCGGCAGCTTTGGCGCCAAGCCCGGCAACCTGACGCGCCCCGCAGGTGTGGCACTGGCCAAGGACGGCCGGATTTTCGTAGTCGACAGCTACCAAAGCTCGGTGTCGGTCTTCTTGGCCGATGGCACCTATCAGGGCAGCATGGGCAGTTGGGGCCAGGGAGCCGGCCAACTGAACCTGCCAGCGGGCGCAGTGTTGGACAGCTTTGGCCGCCTGCTGGTCACCAGCGCCGAAAACGGTCGCATCGAGGTATTCACCCTGCCCGGCGCGACGACCTTGGTCTGTGCGGGCGACAGCGACTGCGACGGAATGCCCGACACGTGGGAGGTCGCCAACGGCCTGAACCCCAAGGATCCGTCCGATGCGTTCACCGATTTGGACGGCGACGGCTTGTCCAACCTGGGCGAATACCAAAAGGGCACGCTGGCCAAGGTTGCCGACACCGACGGCGATGGCGTCAGCGACGGCGTCGAGGTCAGCAAGGGGCTGAATCCGTTGGACATGCAAGACAATGTGCCCAAGCCGGTCGCGCAGCTGATCGCCAAGAGCGAGCCGACCAAGGTGTGGCTGATCGGCAGCGCCTCTAGCGATCCAAACCTGGATCCCTTGACCTACGCGTGGTCCGTGCAGGCGTCGCCGTCACCCGTCGCGATCGCGGACCCGGTGGCCATGAACACCTGGACCGTGCTGCGATCGGCGGGTGACCATGTGTTTGGCCTCACCGTCAGCGATGGCAAGATCAGCCAGGGCCCCACTAGCGCCACGGTAGCCGTGCAAAACGTTGCGCCCACGGCGGATGCCGGCCCCGAGCTGAGCGCCGCGGTCGGTGCCGCAGTGACCCTGGACGCCCGCTTCAGCCGGGATGCCAACGGGTCGCCGCTTGCGTACACCTGGAAGCAGACGTCGGGCGCGAGCGCCGCGCTGACGGCCGGCGAGACCGCCAGCCCGTCGTTTGTGCCCAGCCAGGCTGGTGTCTATACCTTTGAGCTAGTGGCCAACGACGGCAGCCAGCCATCGGCGCCGGTGCAAACGTCGGTGGTCGTGGGCGACGTGGGCAACACGGTGCCGGTCGCCGCGATCGTCGCGCCCGAGGTCGGCCAAGTCGGCCAAAGCGTCCTGCTCGACGGCGGAACCAGCCGCGACCTAGAGGTCGCCAACTTGACGTACAGCTGGAAACAGGTTGCCGGCGCTCCGGTCGCTTTGGCCGCCGCCGGCCCCAAGGCCGTGACGTTCACGCCAGTCCAGGCCGGCCGCTACGAATTCCAGCTCGTCGTCAACGACGGCACGTGGGACAGCCCGGCCGCGCGCGCCACGATCCTGGTCGACAGCGACACCTCGGGTCCGGCGCGGGCGGTGCTCACACCGCATCTTGCCGCAAACACAGCAGAAACCGTGGCACTCGACGGTTCGGCGAGCTACGTACCCGACGGCAGCCAGCCCACCTGCACCTGGAAGCAGATCGAAGGCGTCCATGTACCCATGGCCGAGAATGCCGACTGCAAGACCAGCTTTGTGCCGATCGATCCCGGCACCTACGTCTTTGAGTTGCAGACTGCGTCGGCCCTGGGCGCTGGCGCCAGCGCGCGAGCGACCATCACGGTCGACGATCCGCTTGGCAATGCCGTTCCCTTGGCCAAGGTCGCCGATTTGGACAGCACGATCGCGGCGGGCGAGACGACTCAATTCGACGGCACGCCGAGCTGGGACCCGGACGGCAAGAGCGTGAACTACACTTGGACCCAGATCAGCGGCCCGCGCCTCACGCTGTCTGATCCGCACGCGGCAGTGCTGAGCGTGACACCACCGCTGGCCGGTCTGTACATGTTCGAGCTACGGGTGGACGACGGCGAGCTGCGCTCGGCGCCGCTGCAAGTCGGCATGTACGCTACAGGAACCAGTGGGAGCGATGCGGGCAACGCGGACGCCGTCGCCGGCGACACCAGTGATGCCGATAGCGCTGGCGACAGCGAAGCGCCCGACGCCGACGCGAGCGGCAGCGACGCCAGCACTGCTGAGATCGGCGGAGATGCCCAGGCCCCTGCCGACAGCCAAGCCACCAGCGATGCCCAGACTGGCAACGATTCGGCGACGGGGCAAGACAGCGAGGCGGCCGATGTTGGTCTGGATAGCCAGGCCGATGCGCTGCAAACCGACGCAGACAGCAAGTCCACGCCCAAGCCGGGCGTCAGCGCGGCGCCACCCAGCGACAGCGGTTGCTCGGCCCAGACGCGCGGGAGCGCGGGCATGCCGGCCCTGCTGATCTTGGCGATCCTGGCCGTTGTGTTGCTGCGGCGCCGGCTCCCCGCTTGGCTGCTGCCCGCCGTTGCCGTGACGTTGGTGCTGCCCCCGCTCGCGCGCGCCAGTGACCCACCGCACAACGCCGCCAACCTGGTCAATGTCTGCGAGGACTGCCACGTGGGTCACAACACGTTGGGAGCCAACCTGACCAGCAACGCGTCGAACCAGAACTTGTGCCTCAATTGCCACTCGCTCAAGGGCCTGAACTGGTCCAGCAGTGATCAGGCCGTGCCAGGGGTGTCGGGTACTTCGCACCGCTGGGATTCCGCGTTGAACAACGCCGCGTTTGGCGCCAGTGCGCCCACGGATCCCACGGTGGCCAAGCACCTGGGCACGGGCGGCACTACCCTGCTCTGTTCGGGTTGCCACGACCAACACTCGCAGACCAAGACGCCTGCCGACCCGTTTGCCCCAGCCGCGGCGGGCAGCCAGGGCCGGCACTTCTTGCGCATGGACACGGTCTCTGGGCAGCTCTGCGTGGCCTGCCACACGGTGCGCAATGTCCAAGACGCCACCACGTACACGGGCAACAAGCTAAGTCACCCGGTGTCCGTGGTGATCCCGACCAGCCCGCTGTTTGCCGCCACGCCGGTCGACACGGATGGCACGGCGCAAATGGACGCCAAGAGCGGCACCGCCACGGCGGGTACCACCACCTCGCTGACCAACACCGCCGGCGCGTTCACCGGGTTGGCCGGCAAGTGGGTGCGCTTCACCAGCGGCGCCAACAAGAACACCACGCGCCTGATCGCCACTGCCACGGCCACGCAGATCACCTGGGCCGCGGCACTCCCCAGCGCGATCGCCGTGGGCGTGACCTATCGCATCGACAACGACGGCAACACCACCAACAACTTGGTGCTCGACAATGCGGGCAGCGCCAGCTACACGACCGGCAAGGTCGCTTGCTTGACCTGCCACGCCGTGCACTACGCCGATTCGAATTCGGCGACCCACGACGGCGCGCCTGGTGGAGCCGGCGACGGCAATCTGCTGCGCCGCACCAACGACGACACGGCCTGCACGGGCTGCCACAAAGTCAAACTGCACAACAGCAGCACCACGTCGACCCAGTACGGCACTTGGGGCGCAACGTTCACGTGCCGGACCTGCCACGACACCCACGACTCCAAGAACATCTACTTGCTGCGCGAGTCGATCACCACGCCCAACAGCGGGGTCAAGGCCGTGGACTTCCGCAGCCTGACCGGCAAAGCCGATTTCAGCTTCGCGGGCGTGACGACTCCGGGCAACGGCGTGTGCGAAGTGTGCCACACCATGACCAAGAATTCGGACGGATCGGCGCGCTTCCGCAACAGCGGCGGCAGCGACGGCGGTCAGCACTATGCCGGCAACTGCGTAGGCTGCCACTCGCACGCCGACGGCTTCAAACCCGGCGAATCGGGCGGCAATACCGACTGCGTCTCGTGCCACCCGTACGGCATCGACGTGGCCGCCACCTCCCGCACGACCACCTACCACCACGTGGTGGAGACGGGCGCCAATTTGACAGGCGGAATCACCACCTACACCACGTCGGCCACCCCAACGCTGGCCACCACGGACAAGGACAAGGCGTGCGTGCAATGCCACGCCGACCACAACGTGTTCCGCCCAGATCTCAACACTTCGAACACCTTGGGCCGCGGCGCCAATCTGCGGTCGCGCATCGCCAGCGGTCCGCCAGCCGGCAACCCGCCGGCCAATTCGGCCCCCGGCGACACCACGCCCGGCTTCTACACCAACCGCGAATACGACGCGGCGTTTGCCAGCAAGGGCCTCTGCCTCAACTGCCACGTCAACGTGCAGAACAAGAGCAGCGCCGACCAGTTGGCCGACGGCACGACCGTAACGCCCGCCATCAACGCCGCCAACTACGCAGCCTCGCGGCACACCTTCACGGTCGCCGGGCAGTTCACCAACGGCAACTCGGCGTTCACCGTGGACTGCGTCAAGTGCCACAACGACGGCAGCACCACGGCCCAGCAGAACGGGACCAACCGCTTTGCGTTGCACGCCAGCGCCGATCGGTCGCTGCGCGCTCCCCTGGGACAGACCGCGCCGCACGACGCCGCCGAAGAGGACTTCTGTTTCCGCTGCCACCACAAGACCACCGACACCACGCCCGGCGGTGGACCGGCCAAGACGACCACGCTCAAGGACTACTACAACGTCGCGACCATGTCGTCCGCGGCCGAGTCGGTCTACGGTCAGTTCCAGTATGGTCGGACCACCACCACCGTCTCGTCGACCAACCAGCTGTACTTCAAGCCATTGGCGGCCGAGGCGGCGGCGGAACCGATGCCGGCGGCGCAGTCAACGGACGCCGTGGTCAGCACGGTGTCGAGCAATACCCTGTACTTGCGCTCGGCAACGGACGGCCCGGCGCCCAGCGGAACGATGCCAACGGCGTTCCAGCTCGCCAGCGGTACGTACGCAGGCACCACTACGCTGCAGCAGCGGTCGATGATGCCCACGGCGGGCACCACTCAAGAGACGATCACGCAGACCACCAACACCAGCAGCCGCTACTATCACTTGGCGCAGTTCTTGTCGCCGCCGATCGCGACCGCGGCGACCATCGCGGCTGGTGCGAGCCTGACGTTGAACGTGCGCGTGCAAGAGTCGTCGGCCAACATGAACTTGTTTGCGCGCTATGCTCTTTACCGGTGGACCGCGGCCAACGCCCTGGGGACTACACTCGAGCCCGTGGCCCAGTACGCCACCGAAGCACCCACCACTGCTGGCAATTGGGCGATTGCCTTCACGACGAACACGGCGGCCACCTTTGCCGTGGGCGACAAGCTGTTCCTAGAAGTCGAGTACTACACGAACGCCCCAACCGCCGGTGGCACCGCCAGCTTCTTCTTTGGCAACGCCACATCGAACGCTTCGTTGGTCTTGCCGGCTGCGCTGAGCTTCACCACGACCACTGGCGGCCCCATCGGCGGCACCTGGGTCGCGCGCAGCATGTCGGCAGGCACAACCGCCGTGGCCAACGAGACCCAATCGGCAACGGCCGAGACCGTGCCCACCGGCACCAGCAAGTGGCGGCGGGTCACCTTCGTCTCGCCGGCCGTGTCGGCCACCACCGCGGTCGCGGCCGGCAACTGGACCATCACCGTCAACGCCTACAACAGCAGCGCCAACGCCAAGGCACGGGTGCGCTACCGCCTGGCGACCTGGAAGTCGACCGACGTAGAAGGCACGATCGTCAAGGACTGGACCAGCGACACCCAGACCTGGGGCACCACCAGCCCAGGCACACCGCTGACAATCACTTTCGCCGGCGGCGCCGCCACCCTGACTTCGGGCGACGCGCTGATCCTGGACATGGAGATCGAGACCAATACCGTAGCGACGGGCGGTAGTTACGTGCTTGGATATGTGTTCGGCGCAACCGCAGCCGGCAACTTGCTGATGCCAACCACCCTCAGCTTCAGCAAGACCACTAGCGCCGCCGGCTACAGCCACGGCGTCTACACCTACAACGGCCGTCACCGCGCCAATACCACCGACGAAAACCTGGCCTACATCGCCGCCAACAAGCACGTGGAGTGCGAAGACTGCCACAACCCGCACGCAGCGACGGCGGGCATCCACGCGCTCAAGACCAACGCCGTGTCGGGCACTTTGACGGGCGTGAGCGGTGCGGTGGCGACCTGGGCCACCACGACCAACTGGTCGACCGCCTCGTCGTACGCGCTGGGCACCGCGACCAAGGAGTACGAGATCTGCTTCAAGTGCCACTCGGGCGCCAACACCAACCTCGCGACGTGGAACGCGAACTGGACGGACGTGGCCCGCGACTTCAGCCCCAAGAACCGCTCGATCCACCCGGTGACAGTGGCACTGAACGACGCTTCGCGGACCAACGCACTCACAGCCAAGGCCCTCACTGCTGCAGCGATGACGGCCGCCTGGAGCAGCGTGGGCACGCAGACCATGTACTGCTCGGATTGCCACGGTGAGGGTGTTACGACGCCAGCAGCCCAAGGCCCGCACGGTTCGGCAGTAGCATTCCTGCTCAAGGGCACCAACACCTTGTGGCCGGCCAACGCAACAGGCACTCTGTATACCATCGGCAGCAACACGGGCGTGTTCTGCCGAAACTGCCATACGATGACGAACTCGAACAACACGGTGCACAACACCGGCAACCACAGCAGCGTCGCCTGCATCCGATGCCACGTCCTTGTGCCCCACGGCAGCGGTATGTCGCGCCTGATCGGCGACAGCGACAGCGCCAACATGCCCGCGCGCATGGCCTACCAAGGCAACAAGGCCAACATGTGGATCGCCGCGTTTACTAAGGGAACTACACCAACGTCCGGCTATAGCACGAGCAACTGCGCCGCAACCGCGACGTCGGGCTGCAGCGGCGACCACCCCGCTGGCGCGCAAACTGAGAACTGGTAGCTGCCGGCCGCAGACAGCTAGACCACTGGGCTGGCGAGAGAGTTAGACGACCACCGATGCCGCCCATGCCCCACTTTGCCGTTATCAGGCGATACCTCCGCCGGCTCTTGCGCGGACCGCGCACCATCGTCGCGGAAGTGGTCGCCTTTACCGCGGCGTGTGTGGTGATGACCATCGTCCCCCAGGCCGATGACGCTACGGCGCTGCAACTGCATCGCTTTGAGGCCGACTGGCCGCGCTCGGCCCAGTTTGTGCGTCTGCTGCAATTGGACCAAGTGGCGACCTCGGCTTGGTTCTTGGTACTGGTGGGACTGATTCTGGCATCCTTGGGGTTGGTGCTTGTTGAGCAAATACGGATATTGGTGCGGACGTGGCAAAGGCCGGTGACCGAAGCGGCGCTGGCGAGCGCGCCCTTTCGGGTCGAATTTGAGCGCCCGGCGCGCGGTGGGCCAGCCATCCAGCTTGGGCAGAGCGGTCGCGTAGGCTATGCCGGCGCAGCCATGCTTCATCTGGGCCTAGTCCTTTGTGTTGTTGCAGGATTTGGGCGCATGTTGCTGGAGTGCAACGGCGTCATCGATCTTGTGGAGGGCGAAACGCTCGCGGCGGGCGACACCACCGCTTGGGCGCGACAATGGCGTGGTGCGCTCGCAGAGCCGATGCAGGTAGGCAAGTCGGTAAGGTTCGACAAGCTCGTGACTACGCGCTACCCGTCCGGCAAGCTGAAGGAGATGTCGGCACACATTCGACTGGGCGCGGGACCTGCGAGCGAAGACCATGAAATTGCAGTCAACACCCCCCTTGACATCGACAACGAGCGCATGTACCTGACCGCAGATGGTGGCCCTGCGGTCTTGTTGGACGCTGGGCGCGGCGATCAAGTTCCCGTAGCTGTCCTGCTCCGCGACGTGGCTGGCGACGCCCTGGAATACAGCGGCACCGTGCGCGGTATCGAGGTTCATTTGCGCGCCGACCGGAGCCGATCGGGCGCACTGCCCAACCAGGTCTTTGCGCGGGTGCTGATCGACAGCGGGCTGCGCTACGCCGGGCCGCTCGCGCCGGGACAAGGCGTGAATCTGGGGCAGGGCCAACATCTGGCAATCGCTGAAATCCGCCACTGGTCGCAGTTTCGCGCACGCCGCGATGCAACGCTTTGGCTCGCCTGGCTCGGTCTGGCGAGCGGCCTTTTGGGCGCCTTGCTGATTTACGGAGTGACGCCGGTGGCGTGGATGGTGCGCGTCGACCCCCTTGGCGACCGTGAGCACGTGGTGATTCGCATGAGGCCGCTGCGCTTTGTCCCGCTGTTTCGCGAGCGCTTTGACGAGTTGGTGCGCACAGAGGGCGGCAATGAGGTTCGCTCATGAAGAAGAATACTTTGGGTCTGGCCGCCGCCACGCTTGCGGTCGGCCTGGTGGGCGTTTGGCTGTGGCAGGCCAGTTCGACCCTCTCTGATCAGCGCGCCGAAGACTTAGTTCGCGAGTACAACCGGTGTGTGATCGAGGCCTACCGCCTGTCGGACCCCACCAAGGTCGATGCCGTGACCGGCACGGCTGAGGGCAAGAAGATCGTGGGACTCGTGGGCGCCAAGAGTGACATGGGCCTGACGCTTGATGCAAAGCTGCTGGAACTCAAAGTGGTGCGGGTGGAGCGCAATCCGGACGCCATTCAAGTCGATACGGTAGAGCGCTGGCACTATGCGGATCGGCGCATTGGCGACGGCACCGTACAAGGCGCACCTTCGGACGACTCGTACACCATGCGATACTTCCTGACCAAGCCGGGCGAGCACTGGCTCGTCGACCACGTGGCGTTTGCTGCCGATCCAGTCGTGGGCCGCGCGGCCGCACTCGCCCTACAGCCCGCCGGCATCAGCCACGGCAAAGGGGCGACCACCCTGTCCGGCCAAGCGGAGACAAAACCTTGAATTCACTAGTCTTAGACTACTCGCTGCACTGGGCCGCCGTGGCCCTGTACATCTTGGCCACCATTGCCTTTGCCCACAGCGTAGTGTTCGACCATCCGCAGCGCGCCCGCTACGGCTCGTGGCTGGTGTGGGCGGGCCTGCTACCCCACTCGGCGGCGCTGATTGTGCGCTGGCAGCACTCGGGGCACGGGCCGTACATGCTCAAGTACGAGGTGCTGTCGTCGAACGCCTGGATCACGCTGGTGATGCTGCTGGTATTCTTGTGGCGGCGGCCCAAGTGGACCGCAGTGGCGCTCGTGGCCCTGCCTGTCAGCTTCTTGATGATGGGACTGGGGTTGTTCGCCAACCCTGAGGTGCGCGACCTCCCGCCGACCCTGCGGTCGATCTGGCTGGTCTTCCACGTGTTCTTCAACAAGCTGGCGGTGGCGGCCTTTGTGCTCAGCGTGGCGTCCGCGGTGACCCTGCACCGCAAGCTGCGTGGCAAACGGGGGCCGTGGCTGGATCGCCTGCCCAGCGCCGAGGCCTTGGAAGCGTACTGCGGGCGGTTTGTGGGCTTTGGCCTGGTGTTCTGGGCGACCACCATCGTCGCGGGCGCCATCTGGGCCAATCAGTCCTGGGGCCGCTACTGGGGCTGGGACGTCATCGAGACCTGGTCGCTGATCACCCTGCTCAGCTACGCCACCTTGCTGCACGTCATCCGCTTTTTTGGCCTCAAGGGCGAGCGGCTGGTGTGGTGGACGCTGGGCTGCTTTGGCGTGTCCGTGCTGACCATCTTCATCCTGCCGTTTGCGATGCCGTCGCTGCACGCGGCCTACTTCCAGTAGATCACTGCGCGATCGCGCCTGCCTTACCGGATAGCTACTAGTACTGCAAACCCGAAATTCGCGACGGGTTGGGATTGGCGAATGGTTTGCAGTACTAGCCTTTTCAGCAAGTTAAGGGGGCGCGCCGCCCCCTGCGACCCCCGCGTGCGGCTTTCGCCGCCTAGTACGC
>JBBISH010000019.1:0-65438 GCA_037441385.1 Myxococcales bacterium | reverse complement strand
CGCCACGGCCACCGTGCTCGGCGCCACGGGCCGGCGCGCGGTCGCGGTTGCGGTCGCCACCGCGGTGATCGCGATCGCGGTGGTGGCCGCGGTCGCCACGGTCGCCATGGTCGCGGTCGCCGCGGGGCTCACGCTCGCGACGCTCGCCGCCGCCTTCGCCTTCCTTGCGCTCGAAACGGGGCGCGTTCTCGCCCATCGCCTCTTTGTGCGACAAGCGAATCTTGCCCATGCGGTCGACATTCACCACGCGGACCTTGAGCGGGTCGCCCAGCTTGCACACGGCCTCGACGCTGGGGGCAAAGCCGACCGCCAGTTCGCTGATGTGCACAAGGCCCTCGGTGCCGGGCATGATGCGGACGAAGGCGCCAAAGTCGGCGATACGGGTCACGACGCCGTCGTAGTCCTTGCCGACCTCGGCCTCGCTGGTGTAGCCGCGGATCATCTCGATGCACTTGGTGGCGATCTCGTCGTCGAGCGCGCCCACGCGAACCGTGCCGTCTTCCTCGATGTCGATCGAGGCGCCGGTCGCGGCCTGGATAGCCTTGATGTTCTTGCCACCGGGCCCAATGAGGTCCTTGATGCGCTCGGGGTTGATGAGGATGGTGAAGATGCGCGGCGCGTAGGGGCTGAGCTCGGGGCGCTCGGCCGGCAGCACTTCGTCCATCTTGTCCAGGATGTGCAGACGGCCGGCCTTGGCTTGCGCCAGCGCCTGCTCCAGGATCGCGCGGTCCAGACCGTCGATCTTGATGTCCATCTGCAGACCCGAGATACCGTGGCGGTTGCCGATGACCTTGAAGTCCATGTCGCCGAAGTGATCTTCGTCGCCCAGGATGTCCGTGAGGATGCCGATCGCGCCGTCTTCTTTGACCAGGCCCATCGCCACGCCGGCCACCGCGCACGAGACCGGGACGCCGGCGTCCATCAGCGCCAGCGAGGTACCGCAGACCGTCGCCATCGACGACGAGCCGTTGGACTCGAGGATCTCGCTGACCGAGCGCAGGATGTATGGGAATTTCTCGAAGCTGGGGAGCGACGGCTGGATGCCGCGCATGGCCAGGTTGCCGTGGCCGACCTCGCGGCGGCCGGGGCCGCGGCTGGGCTTGACCTCGCCCGTCGAGAAGCTGGGGAAGTTGTAGTGCAGCATGAAGTTGCGCACGGTCTCGCGGGCGTCCAGGGTCTCGTACTTCTGGGCGTCGTGGCTGGTGCCCAGCGTGACGGCCACCAGGCCCTGGGTCTCGCCGCGGGTGAACAGCGCCGAGCCGTGGGCGCGCTTGAGCACGCCGGTCTCGATGGTGATCTTGCGGACTTCGTTGAGCTGGCGGCCGTCCAGACGGATGCGATCGAACGCGATCTGCTTGCGGCAAATCTCGTCCTTGAAGCTGCCGACGATCTCCTTGATCGCCTCTTCCTTGCCGGGGAAACGCTCGCTCAGAGCTGCCACCGCCGCCTTCTTGACCGCACTGGCCGCCGCATAACGGGCCTGCTTGTCACGGATCGACAGGGTCTCTTTCAGCTGCTCGAAGGCGACTTCGCGGCAAGCCGCCGCCAACTCGGGATCGACCGTGGGGCTGACGAATTCGAACTTCGGCTTGCCAACCGCGGCCGCCAGGTCCTGGATCGCCTTGACGACCGGCTTCAGGGCCGCCTCGCCGAACAGGAGCGCGTCGATCATCTGCTGCTCGGTCACAAAGCTCGCGCCGCCTTCGACCATCACGATACCGTTGGGACCCACCACCAGGAACAGATCGAGCGCCGAACCTTCGCGCTGCGCGCGGGTCGGGTTGCAGACCAGCTCGCCGTCGACCAGACCCACGCGAGCCGCGGCCACCGGGCCGGCCCACGGGATGTCGCTGATCGCCAGAGCGGCCGAGCAGCCGTTGACGGCCAAGACCACGGGGTCATTCTGCTTGTCGTAGCTGACGACCATCGCCTGCACCTGGGTCTCGGCCTGGAACCCCTCGGGGAACAGCGGCCGGCACGGGCGGTCGATGATGCGCGACGCCAGCACTTCGTGGTCGGCCTGCTTGGCCTCGCGGCGGAAGTAGCTGCCGGGGATGCGGCCAGCGGCGTAGTACTTCTCGAAGTAGTCGCAGCTGAGCGGGAAGAACTGGGCGCCGATCTTGGGCGTCAGCGTCGAGACGGCGGTGCAGAACACCTGGGTCTCGCCCATCTGAATCATCACCGAGCCGTTGGCCTGCTTGGCCATCTTGCCGGTGTCGAGGATCATCTGCTTGCCACCGATGTCGATGGTGGTCACGGTATGTGCCATTGAAATACTCACTTTGACGCTTGCTGTGCGTCCGGCCGGCAGGTGCCGCCGTCTGGGGTTGTTGCCTTCTTGCCTACACGAAAGGGGTTTGCAGTTCGGGGACTGGCGTGCGCCCAGCGACTGCGCGTTCGGTTGCCCCCAAAGCGATGCTCGCCAGCGGGCCGCAAAAACGCCGATGACCCGGCCTCGCCGTCGTCTGGAAAGAGACGGGCAAGCACCGGGTCATGGGAGCGTTGATGATATTCAAATACGTCAACTACTTGCGCAGATCGAACTTGACGAGGATCGCCTTGTAGCGGTCGGGGTCGATGCGGTGGACGTAGTCCAGCAGACCACGGCGACGGCTGACCAAGCGCAGCAGACCGCGACGGCCGTGGTGGTCCTTGGCGTGGGTCTTGAAGTGGGTGGTCAGGTAGTTGATGCGCTCGGTCAGCAGGCCGATCTGAACTTCCGGCGAGCCGGTGTCCTTGGCGTGCTTGCCGTTGTCGGCGACGATCTGAGCTTTCTGAAATGCGAGCAGGGCCATTGGGTTCTTTCCTATCTTCCAGCGGGTACGATTTCTGGTGAACAGCTGC
Source organism: Myxococcales bacterium (assembly GCA_037441385.1). Classification (GTDB taxonomy): domain Bacteria; phylum Myxococcota_A; class UBA9042; order UBA9042; family UBA9042; genus SXRM01. The sequence continues at coordinate 62,594 of JBBISH010000019.1, read as the reverse complement.
CGGCAACCACCCCGCGGTGCAGTCGGCCGGCCCCGGAGGCGGAAAGCGCCGTACCGGAAAGGCGCGCAAGGATACGCCTTGGCTGGGTCTCTGTCAATCGCCCGGCGTCGCGTCGCCGGCCACCGGCTGGGGAAGCGGCCAGGCAAATCCGCGAACTACTTGTAGTTTACTGCCCTGCTCCGCCGCCTCGGCTCGACAGACGGCCACGGGGAGGTCGGCCAGCACGACCAGACAGTCGCCCGCAGGCAATTCCTGTTCTAGTACAGGCTGCTTACCCTGCTTGAGCTGAAGCGCCGTGGCGTAGTCGACGGCCACGGTCGGCAGCACGCGCGCGGCCGCCCGCAGCAAAGGCTCGACAAATGAACCGGATTCCGACGCCGCGAGCAGGTCAGTCAAGGCGTGGCACTCGCCGATCGCCCGCCCGCCCGCATGGGTGCGCCGCAGCGTCTTGACGTGCCCCAGCGTCCCCAGCGCCACCGCCAGGTCCCGCGCCAGCGACCGCACATAGAACCCTGCACCGCTGGTCACCTCCAGAGTCAGTTCGGGCAGGCGCACATCCACGACCCGCGCCTGCTCCAGCCACACCGGCCGCGCCGGGCGCTCGACGACCTCGCCGCGCCGCACCCGGTCGTGATCGCGCTGGCCGTCTTGCTGCAGCGCGCTGACCTGCGGCGGCACCTGCAGTAGCTCGCCGCGCCAGCTGTCCAAGATCGCCTGAACCTGTGCGGCGTCCACTGCGCTCGGAACCGGCGCCTCGGCCAGCACCGGGCCGGCGGCGTCGTCGGTCTGCGTCGACTGACCAAGCGTAATTTCAGTGACATAGGTCTTGTTGGCGTCCTGCAGCCAACGGACCAGCTTGCCCGCCTCGCCGATCGTCAACAGCAGCACGCCGGTGGCGTCCGGGTCCAGCGTGCCGGCATGGCCCACCTCGCGCTCGCCCAACCAGCGCCCCAGCTTGTTGACCACGTCGCGACTCGTCCAGCCGGCGGGCTTGTCAACAGCTAGAACGCCATGAATTTGCGCGGGCTTCTTGGCCATCTACGCCGGCGCCTTGGACTCGCCAGGCTGATCCGGGCTGGGCGGCTGCGGATGCAAGCGCTTGTCTTCTTGCAGCAATTGCTCGACCCGCCGCGCGCGCACCGCGTCGCGGTCGTAGTGGTAGGCGATGGTCGGCCGGCCGCGCAGTTGGAAGCTCTCTTGCAGGGTACGCCCCACGAAGGCGGCGCTGCGCTCCAGCACTTCCAACAGGTTGGCGCTGGGTTCGCTCTCGTCGGTGGTGATGAAGTTGATGCGCAGGTGCCCCAGATCCGGCGACAAGCGCCCACCCGTCACTTTGACGAGCTGCGCCAGTGGGCTGCGGACCTCGTAGGACAGCAGCCGCTCGACCTCGTCGACGAGCAGATGTTCGAGCCGGTCGGCCCGCGTAAACGACGGTTGCCGCCGCATAGTGGCCTCGGTGAGCTAGGCGTGCGCCGCCTCGGGCTTGAGCTTGCGCGCGATCTTCTTCAGCTCGTAGCACTCGATGACGTCGCCGACCTGGAACTTGTTGAAGTTCTGGATGCCCACGCCGCAGTCGTAGCCGATCGAGACTTCGCGCACATCGTCCTTGAAGCGCTTGAGCGAGCCAAACTCGCCCTCGTGCAGGACTTCTTTGCCGCGAAGGACGCGAAGCTGTTGGCTGCGCTGCAGCACGCCGTCGGTGACGTTGCAGCCGGCGATGACGCCCAGCTTGGGCACGCTGAAAATCTGACGAATCTCGGCGTGACCCAGCACCACCTCTTCGATGATCGGCGTGAGCATGCCTTCCAGTTGGGCGGTCACGTCGTCGATGGCGTCGTAAATCACCGAGTACTGGCGGATCTGCACGCCCATGTCGTCGGCCAAGCGCTTGCCCTTGGCCTCTGGCTTGACGTTGAAGGCGATGATGATGCCCTTGGCGGTCGCGGCCAGGTTGATGTCCGACTCGGTCACGCCGCCCACCGCCGCGTGCAGCACGCGGACCTTGACCTCTTCGTGCTCTATCTTGGACAGGCTTTCTTTCAAAGCTTCGGCCGAGCCGTGCACGTCGGCCTTGACGATGAGGTTGAGCTCTTTCTGAGCCGTCTCGGTCGTCTGCGCGAACATGTCCTCGAGCGAGCGCTTCGAGGTCTTGAGCGCGTCTTTCTCGCGCTGCTTCTCGATGCGGTGCTCTACGATGGCGCGGGCCTTCTTCTCGTCGGCCACCACGTAGAACTCGTCGCCTGCGCTGGTCACGTGATCGAAACCGATGACTTCCACCGGCGTCGACGGACCGGCCTGCTCGAGCGGCTTGCCCAGATCCGACAGCATCGCGCGCACCTTGCAGTACTGCGAGCCAGCGACGATGAATTGGCCGCGCTTGAGCGTGCCGTGCTGGACCAGCAGCGTCGCCACCGGACCACGGCCCTTCTCCAAACGCGACTCGATGACCAGACCGCGGGCGTCCTGATCGGGATTGGCGGTCAGTTCCAGCACGTCGGCCTGGACGGCCAGCATGTCCAGCAGCTTGTCCAGGTTTTGGCCGGTCTTGGCCGACACGTCGACGAAAATGGTGTCACCGCCCCAGTCTTCGGAGACCAGGCCGTTCTCGGCGAGCTCACGCTTGACGCGGTCCACGTCGGCGCCCGGCTTGTCGATCTTGTTGACCGCCACGATCATCGGCACCTTGGCCGCCTTGCCGTGGTTGATGGCCTCGACGGTCTGCGGCATCACACCGTCGTCGGCCGCGACCACCAGCACGATGACGTCGGTGGCCTTGGCACCGCGGGCACGCATGGCCGAGAACGCCTCGTGACCGGGCGTGTCCAAGAACACCACGCGGCGGTCCTGGCCGTCCTCGAAGTGATCGCCAGGAACTTCAGCCACATACGCGCCGATGTGCTGCGTGATGCCGCCGGCTTCTTTGGCCGCGGTGTGGGTCTTGCGAATCGCGTCGAGCAAGCTGGTCTTGCCGTGGTCCACGTGGCCCATGACGGTAACGACCGGCGAGCGCGGAACTTCGCCGCCCGGCGCGTCCTCTGGCTTTTGCAGGTAGGCGTCCAGATCGAAACCGACGCGCTCGACGGTGTAGCCGAACTCGGCCGCCACCAGTTCGACGGTGTCGACGTCCAGCGGCTGGTTCACGGTGGCCATCATGCCCAGGCCGAACAAGGTCTTGATGACTTCCGTGGACTTGACCGACATCGCCGCCGCGAGGTTGGCCACCGAGATGGTGTCTTCGACGCGGATGTTGCGCTTTTCGGCCTTGGTCGGCGCAGCCGGAGCCAGCAGCGGCATGCCCTTGCCGGGCTTGCCCACCTTCTTCTTGCCGCGGACGCGCGAGTCGGTCGACGACATGGTCTGAGCATCGCGGCGCCGATCGTAGATCAGCTTGCGACCGCGTCCGCCGCGCGCATCATCGGTCGCCGGGGCCACTTCGCCCTCGGTGCGCGGTGCACCGCCAAAACCCGCCGTGGTCGCGCTGGGCGCCGGGCGAGCTTCAGCCGCGGGGGCCGGCTGCGGGGGCTGCGGGCGAATCACCGGCTTGGGGATATTGACCAACACTTCCGGCATCTTCATGCGCGTCAGTGTGGGCTTGCGCGACTGGCTCGGCAGCGGAGCTCCGCCTTCGATGGCCTTGCCAATGTCTTCCAGGCCCATCGGCACCGCGGCTGGGCGCGCCGGGTCAGCGGCCACGGGCGCAGCCTCGGCGGGCGCGGGTGCGGGTGCGGGCTCCGGATCGGCGGTCACGGGGGCCGCCTCTTTGGCGGGAGCCTCGACGGCCGGCTCGGCAACAGGGACTTCCACCGCAGCGGCCACGACTTCGACGACCGGCGCGGCAACGGGGGCATCGGCCACCGGCTCGGCCGGAACCGCAGCCTCGGCCGCCGGTTCCTCGGTTGCCGCCGGACGGGGCGCGGCCTCGTGGATGCGCAGCTGCAGCTCGGGCGGCGTTTCGAGATCGCTCGCCTTGATCTTCTTGATGCGCGGCTCGTACTTGGGGGCCTGGCTGGCTGCGGGCGCCGCCGCGACCACCGGCTCGGGAGCGGGCGGTGCCTTGGGCTCGACAGCGGGCTTGGCCGGCGCAACGGGCTCGGCTACCGGCTCGTGCTCGTCGGCCTTGGCGCGCACGCGCCGCACGACGGTGGCACCCGCCGGGCGCACCACTTCGGCTGCAGCCGCTGGTTTGGCTGGCGCGGGGGCCGCGGTCGCCTTGCCAAAACGCGCACGAAGCACGCGTGCCTGCGCCTCTTCGACCTGGGCGAAGCTGTTCGCAAAGTTGATCCCCACCGTCTTGGCGCGGTCAATCAACTCGCGGTCGGTAATTCCCAGTTCTTTGGCCAGTTCCCTGACCCCGATCTTGCCTATCGCCAAGGTGTTTGCTCCTCACCGCCGTCGCTGTCGTGCGGTGCCACCAGTACTCACGGCCGCACCGGCTGCGGACGGACCGCAGCGGGATTGGCAGGGATGCTCGCATTGCGCGAGCGCTTTTGCGCTTTGGCCGGCTCCCCCCGCTGCAGCTCTTCGCAGAGCATTTGCCAGCGGAGCAGGACCGGGTCCTGCGCTGCTTCGAACTTGCGGCGAGCCAGTCCGGCTACGCGACGTTGCCGCCGCTGAGCAAGAACCTGCTGCAGCCACGCCAACAGCACCCCGTTGCTGGGGATTTGCTGGCCCGACCCGCTCGACTGCGGACCCATGCGTCCCGCCATCTTGCGCAGCCAGTTGCTCAGGCAATGGGCCGCCGGACAAACCGACATGGCGCGCATCCCTGAGCTGGCCTGGGCGGTTGAGCTTGCGTGCCTCGCCGACCCGTGGCCCAACGCTGGGGGGGATTTTGCACCTGGGCCGATCGCCGCGGGCGGGTCCCCCTTCCCCGAGGGCGCTGTATCATCGTCGTTTCGAGGCGCCCTGGCAAGCTCACCCGAGCCGGCCAACGCAGTCGCTGACGCAGGCTCGACCGGGGTTCCCGCGCGCAGCGGGACCAGACCGGATGGGTCCGCCATGGTCGTCGGCAGCGGCTCGTCCAAGGCGACACCGGCCAGGCGCACAAGACGCAAGCTGTTGTCTTTCCAGGCGAACCTCAGCAGCTCGCTGACGGGCCGCCGCCGTCGACACATGCAGCAAGCCCGCTCGGGGCCGCTGGACGCATGCATGGGCACCATTTGCCTAGACGGCCGCCGGTGCGTCATCGACCGGCGCCGCCTCTTCGCTGGCCACCGCCGCTTCGGCCGCCGCAGCCGCCAAGGCCGCCTCTTCGGCGCTGGGACGGGCCGCCTCGGCCGCCGCCGCCGCTTCCTTGGCCGCGCGCGCCTCTTCTTCGCGCTGCTTCTTGACCTCGTAGGCGATCTGCTGGATCTGCATCGCCATCTCTTCGTCGATGCCGTGGATCGCCGCCAGGTCTTCCACGTGGGCGTTCAGCAGATTGTCCGGGCTGTGGTAGCCCAGCTTGAACAGGTACGAAACCACGGTCTCGTCCAGGCCCGGCACCACCGATAGCGCCTCGCCCAAGACTTGCTTGACCTCTTCGATCTTGCTCTCGCTCTGGATGTCGATCTTCCAGCCGATCAGCTTGCTCGCCAGGCGCACGTTCTGACCGCGGCGACCGATCGCCAGGCTCAGTTGGTCGTCGGGGACGATGAGTTCGATGGTCTGGTTGTCCTCGTCGATCAGCACGCGACTGACCTCGGCCGGCTGAATCGCGTTGCACACGAACTTGGCGGTGTCCGGGCTCCACGGCACGATGTCGATCTTCTCGCCCTTGAGCTCTTGAACCACGGCCTGCACGCGCGAGCCCTTCATGCCCACGCAAGCGCCCACGGGATCGACATCGCTGTCCTTGCTGGCCACGGCGATCTTGGCGCGCTCACCCGGCTCGCGGGCCACGCGCATGATCTTGACGATGCCCTCGTAGATCTCGGGCACTTCCAGCTCGAACAGTTTCTCGATCAGGCGCTCGTCGGTGCGGCTGAGGATGATCTGCGGGCCCTTGGCGTCGCGCTTGATGTCCTTGACGTAGGCCTGCACGCGATCGCCAGCGCGGTACGACTCGCGGAAGATCTGCTCGCGCACCGGCAGCATCGCCTCAGCGCGGCCCAGGTCGACGATCACGTTGCCGCGCTCGAAGCGGCGGACGATACCGGTCACCAGCTCGCCCTTGCGGTCCTTGTACTCGTTGAACACCACGTCGCGCTCGGCGTCGCGGACGCGCTGCATGATCACCTGCTTGGCGGTCATGGCGGCGATGCGGCCGAACTGCTGGCGCGCGGTGCGAATCCCCAGAACGTCGCCATACTTGCGGTCTTCCTCTTCGGCGCGGGTGCGGTCGCGGTCCAGGTAGAAGATCTGGAAGCCCAGTTCGTCGCCGACCTGCACTTCCTCGTCCACGCTGGTCGCCGTCGACATGGGCAGCTCGCGCTCGAAGTTGGTGAGGTTCTCGTCGTCGACCACAGTCATGTACAGCATCAGCTCGACCTGGCCCTCTTCTTCGCTGAATTTGGCTTCCAGCTCGCGGCCATGGCCAAAGGTCTTCTTGGCCGCCGACAAGATGCCTTGTTCAAGCGCATCGACCAGCACCGAGCGATCGATGCTCTTTTCCTTAGAAACCTGGTCGATGATCTGGTTGAGGTTCCCCATCATGGTCGCACTCCTAGCTTCTGGGCTCTATGGCTCTGTTCTGGGCTATTTGTTTTTGCTCTACCGTGGTTTAGCTGGCCGACCACCCGTCGTGTGTCGGCCTTGGATCGTCGGCACCGTGCTGTGGGCAATGCCTGCACCGCAGCTTTGAACTCCCTGAATCTCTGTCCCTAATTCTCGTCTTCCTCGGCATCGGTCGGGTCGTCGCCGTCCAGATCGTCGTCGTTCCACTCTTGGTCTGGATCGCCGTCGTCCCACTCGCCTTCGTCGCCGTCAGCGGGTTCGTCGGCCAGCCCGGCCGCGGCCGCTTCGGCGGCCAAACGCTCGCCCAGCTTCTGCCATTCGGCCATGGTGGGATCCAGGCGCATTTGCACCACATCGGCCAGGCGCAGTTCGCGCAAGCCTTCCTGAAGGCGCTTGGCGCTGATCTTGGCGCCTTTCTTGGCCGCCGCGACTTCCGTCCGCAGCGTCAGCGTGTCGTCGCCCACGGCCGTAATCACACCGGTCACCGTGGTTTTCTGGCCGTCGACCAGGATCGCCACGCGGGCCGTCACGCCCACAAAGCGGAGCAGGTCGGCTTTGTGGCGCAGAAGCCGCGTCATACCGGGGCTCGAGACCTCGAGTTCGTAGTCATTGGGAATGCCGTGCGGTGGCGCCGGCGCTTGCCCGTCGAGCTGCGCGGTCAGGCGTCGCGACACGCGAGCACAATCTTCCAGGCGAACGCCGCCGCGACCCGGCAAGCGGTCGATCATGACGACAAGCCGCACCCCGCCGCCCACGGCGTGGACCAAGGCCTCTACGACTTCTAGTTGCAGATCCACAACGATCGGCCCGAGCAACCGCACAAGGTCGTCGTGCACCACCGCGAGATCCACCGCCACGGCGCCCGCAACGGGCGCGGCGCGCTCGCCCTGGGGGCGGGAACCGGAGGGCGGACGGCGATCCGATGGCGAGCGGCGGTGGTCCAAGGCGAACTTCCTGGCAGTGGTTGGGGCATCGGCCCAGAGGACATGCAAACGACGAGCAACGACGGCTACCGCAGCGGTGACCTGATCGGGCCGCTGGGCACGAATACGACAATCGGCTGTGCGATCGGGGATTCGCGCGGCGGTGGCCCAGGTTCGGTGCAACAAGGGTGCGCGGCCAGAGGCCACGCGAGCACCGACAGGTCACGACGGCGAAACTTTGCCTGCAACTGGGGAGTTGCGTTGGGGGTAGCCGAGTCGCGCTGGCGTCGCAGCGAAGCGAAGCGCGGTTGGGCTGCCCACAGGGGCAAAGGACGGAGGCGCCACCCGGGATCGAACCGGGGCTGAGCGAGTTGCAGTCGCTTGCCTTACCACTTGGCTATGGCGCCGTCCAGCGTCTGCCGCGGAGCAGACCGGGGCAGGATAGCGATTTGCGCGCGGTCGTCAATAGCACCGCGCCGATATTTTCGCGGCCGAACCGCGACGGCCGGGACGCCACGGGCTGCTAGATCGACATCTGCTCGATGCGGAACCCGTTGCCCACCGTGGAATCGCGGCGGAACTGCACAGGCGGGCTCATGCGGCGACCGCCGCGGACCACCAGGTGCAGCTTGACGGTTTCGCTGCGGGCTTCGATGCGCTCGGGCATCATGCGCTCGATCTGAAACGAATCGAGCGCGCCGTCGGCGCCCAAATAGTCGCGGAAGCGACCCAGGAACGGGATCCACTTGTACTTGTACAGGTCGCCGTCCAGCAGCGGCGAACCCTGGCGGTCGTGGTGAACCAGCTCTTTGTATTGAACGAACTGCTCTTGCAGCTGCTCTGGATCGCTCAGGTTTGCCGCAGACGCTACCGCAAACAGCCGCTGGAGCAGCGTGCGGATCTGCGCCAGGTCGTCGCCCGCGGCCGGGACCGGGACCGGAGCAACCACAGGGCGGGCAGGAGCCGCTGGCGGCGAACCCGCTGTCGCCAGCCGGGCTTCCAGGCTCTCTAGCCGGGCTGCCAAGCCTTCGACACGCTGCACCAGCGCAGCCAAGCGTTCGTCGACGGTAGCGTGCGAAGGCGCGGCGTCCTCCGCCGGCGCGGGTGTTGCAGTCGATTCGGTCATCGGGTCCTCGCGGGTTGGGGCACTGTAAGGAAAGCTAGAGTGCCCCATGCGCTCCGCGTTGACCAGTACCGCCTACAACGCGGTCGGCTTGGGCCGCTGGGCCAGACAGCGCAGGTAGTCGCCGGCCTTGAGCAGCTGATAATCCGGCTGAATTTGCGGCTTGGGGTCGCGCTTGGCCACAGAATCGGCGGTGCCGGTCTTGTCCACGCAGCCTTTCAGATCGGGCAGGACCTGGGCCCACGGCGACTGCGCGCGACCTTGGACCGGCGTGAGGTGGTTGTTCAGGTTCTCTTCGCGGAAGCCGACCGGAATCTTGCCGTCGACGTGCGGCGCCACTTCGACATCCGGCGACACGCCCACCACTTGCAGCGTGTAGCCCGACGGCGCGTAGTACCGCGCCACCGTCAGCTTGATGTAGTAGTCGTAGTGCAGCGGCGGATCGTACAGGGTCTGCACGCTGGCCTTGCCGAACGTGCGCACGCCCACCACCAGCGCCCGGCCGTTGTCTTGCAGCGCCGAGGCCACGATCTCAGAGGCCGACGCCGAACCGTCGTTGACCAGCACCACCACCGGGAAATTGTAATCGCTGGACTGGGATTGGGCGTTGGTGACCTCTTCGGGCCGGTCGCGATTGCGCACACTGACGATCCGCCCCGAGCCAAGGAACGCGTCGGCGATCTCGATCGCCTTGGTGAGCAGGCCACCCGAATTGCCGCGCAGATCCAGCACCAAGCCGGTCAGCTTGCCGCCCGGCGCCTCTTTGCTCAGCTTTTCGATCATGGCCCGCAAGTCGCGGGTGCTGTTGGGGATGAACCCGGTCATCTTGACGTGGGCCACGCCGGGGTAATCGGGCAGCAACTTGCCATCGACGTTCTTGATTTCGATGTTCTCGCGGGTGATGGCGTATTCCTTGGGGTCCGGCTCGGTCTCGCGGCTCACGGTCAGGACCACCTTGGTCGCCCGCGGACCGCGGATCATCTTGACCACTTTGTTCAGGGCCAAGCCGCCCACGTCCACGCCGTCGACCTTGTGGATGATGTCGCCCGCGCGGATGCCCGCGCGCCAAGCCGGCCGCCCCTCCATGGGGTTCTCGACGATGGTCTGGTCGTCGCGCTGGGTCAGCACGGCGCCGATGCCCTCGAAGCTGGAGTCCTGAGTCTTGTCGGTCGAGTCGTCCCAGGCCTTGCGCGGAATCACCGACGAGTGCGGGTCGAGCGCATACAGGTAGCCCTGGGCCGCCGCTTCCCAGGCGCGATTCATGTCGGGGATCGGGCGGTTCTTCTCTTTGCCGGCTTTGGCGTCCGCAGCCTTGGCGTCCGCAGCTTTGGCGGGGGCCGCCTTGGGATCCGCGGGCTTGGCGTCTGCGGCCTTGGCGTCGTCTGACTTGGCCTCGGCAACCTTGGCGTCGGCAGCCTTGGTCTTGGCCGCCGCGCGCTTGGCCTTCAGCTCGGCCTGGATGGTCTTCATCCGCGCTGCCACGTACTCCATCGTGCACTCGAACTGCGGCCGGCTAAAGGGAATGGCTTCCCAAGAAGCGTTATACAGGTCGCTGCGCTTTTTGATCTTGTCGCGCAGGGCCAGCACTTCCTCGTCCGACAGGCGACCCTTCTTGCGCACCGGCCGCTTGGCCTTGAGGTAGTCGTCGTCCGGCACGTGGTGTAGCAAAACCTGGGGCATGGCGGCACCTTTGCAGACAAAAGCCTCGGTCTTGCCGTCTAGCCGCCCCTCTTCGTCTGGGTTGCCGGCGCGGGCCTTGTGAAACGACTCGGGCAGCAGCTCTTCGCCAGGTTCCAGCGATAGCAGGGCAAAATTGGCGGCCTCGATCCAGGCGCGGTGCTTGTCAGGCTTGGCGTCGATGTAGTGAACGTCGACGTAGTCCAACACTTCGTCGAAGTTGGTCACATCGAACTGGACGCCCTTCCAGTAGTCGCGCTCGTCGGTCTCGCCATCATCGTCGTCGTCTGACGCGGCCGCTTTTGCTGGAATAGCGCGAGGTTGCGGCCCCACAGCGCCGGGGGCCCCGCTGTCGGCCACGGCGGCACCGGTGCCCGAAGCTTCTGCGGCCAGGGGGGCTGCCTCTGCGGCCTGGGCTTTGGCGGCCGGCGCTGCGGCGGGGGCAGCGGCCTGCTTCTGGCAGCCGACCACCACGGCCAGCGCAGCCAGCACGAGCCAGACCGAGTGGGCAAACTTGCTGTGTGTAGGCATGTTCTGCAACTTCTCCACGAGTCCTCGATCGATGCCGCGAGACGCCAGAGTGGCGCGCGGCGCTAGGTCAGCTACGGGGCGGCGCGGCCATCCTTGCCGGGTCAGGCCGTTTCACAGGGTGCCAGCGGCCAACTCGGCACGCAAGGCAAGGGTCGTCGAATCGCCTAGCAAGTCCTTGAGATCCGCAACCAGGCTCCCCACCGGGTGCAGCCCAGCCCGCAGCCGACGAGCGCGCTGGATGGCATCCAGGGCGCGCAGACGCAACGGGGCGTCGGGGGGACCGGCCAGAATGTCTTGGGCCGCCTGCCAGGCGCTCTGCAGCGTGTCGCGCTGGCGGCACACCAAGAACAGATCGCAGCCGGCCTCTAGGCCGCGGCGCACGCAGCCCCCTGCATCCAACACATTGGCTACGCCTCGCATTTCCAGGTCGTCGCTGACGATCACGCCCTGGTACCCGCATGTGACGCGCAGCAGAGGCAAAAGGATTTGCGGCGACAGCGTCGCGGGCCAGGCTGGGTCCAGGGCCGGAAACAGCACATGCGCGGTCATGACCAGCTGCAACTCGCTCGCCAGCTTGGCAAACGGCAGTAACTCCACCTTGCGCAGACGTTCGAGATCGTGCGGCAGCGACGGCAACTCCAGATGGCTGTCTTGGGCCGTGTCGCCGTGTCCTGGGAAGTGCTTGCCGCAGCCCAAGACTCCAGCCGATTGCAGGCCTTGCAGCAGCGCCCCCGCCAAGCGAGCCACCTCGTGCGGGTCGCGCGAGAACGAACGGTCGCCGATGATCGGGTTGGCCGGATTCGTGTCCACGTCGAGCACCGGCGCGTAGTCGACATTGAAGCCCGCCGTCCGCAGTTCGCGCCCAAGCTGCTGCCCCACCCGACGCACCAAGTCGGCATCGCCGCGCTCGCCCAACCGACGCATGGGCGGCAGCACGGTAAACGGCGCCTTGAGGCGGGCCACCGCCCCACCCTCTTGGTCGACCGAGCAAATCACTGGCAAATGGCTGGGTTGCGCAAGGGCCGCCGCGTGGATGGCCGCCGTGTGGCCCAGCAAGTGCTCCACATCGACCACGCCGTGCTCGTCGTAGCGAAGATTGCGGCGAAACAGAATCGCACCAGACAGTCCGCGCTGGAGGAATTCGGCATACTCGGCGGGCAGTTCCTGGCCCTCGTAGCCGACCACGAACAACTCGAGCGCGAGATCAGCGGCCTGCCGCTCCGTCAGATGCTCGCCGGCCGCGGCCAGCAAGAAGGGGTCGTGCGTCACGCGTAACTCCACTGCAACCCTGGATGGCGCAAGCTGACCGCGAGCCTAGCACGGCTGCAGCGGCGCGGCGCGAATTTTGCCCAGCTGCGGCCAAGTCGCCGACAGCATGGACCGTTGCCAAACGCGGACCAACCCGCGTTGCGCGGCGCCGCGCCGTCCTTGCCCAACGACAGACCGAGGATCAGGGAGTTACAGGCTCACCAGCGTCTTGCGGCGACAGAAACAGCGGCACCGTGACCGAGCCCTGCACATTGCGCGACACCGGGAAGCGGGCGGCGTCGATGGCGGTGCGCACACACGTCAGGTACTTGGGGTCGGTAAACTGCGTCTCTTTCAAGAACAGTTCGCCCGTGGCGCCCTGGTTGGCCTCGGCGGCGCGAACCTTGAACGTCATGAGCATGCGCCCACGGGCCTGCGGCGCGCGCTGCCGCAGCTCGACGTAGCAGTCGCGGATGGCCGGGAACATGGCCTTGATGGCGGCCTCGGCTTCGGCCTCTTGCACGTCGCCTTCCAGGGTCAGCTGGCCGTGGGGCAGCGCAGGCGCGACCTGGCCCGCCGCCTCTTGCACACCCTTGAGCGCCGGAAGTTGGCCTGGCAGCACAAGATTACCGGCATCCGGTCCCGCCGCCGCCTCGGGTAACTCGTCTTTGCGCACCACCGGCGCAGCCTTCTTGCCGCCCTGCTCTGCAGTGCCCGCCATCTTGTCGGCCGCGGCGCCATCGCTGCCCGCCTTGCTGGGGGATCCGCCGGACATGCCGAGCACAACAAAGGCGACCGTGCCGATCGCCAAGAGCGCCAGCAGCGCAAACCCTACGTTCTTGTTCATGGTGACCTCGGTGGCTGCGCGCGCCAGACTCGGTTAGATTCTCTAGATTTTACAGGTGCTTATCGATCAGCGCAGCCATGGCCGGCTTGGGACGGCCGCCGATGATTTGCTCGACGACGCGGCCACCCTTGAAGACCATCAGGGTGGGGATCGACGAGATCTGGTAGTCGCCGGCGATCTTCATGTTGGCGTCCACGTCCACCTTGCCGATCTTGGCCCGGCCGGCGTAGTCGTCGGCCAGTTGATCCACAAGCGGCGCAATCGCGCGGCAAGGCCCGCACCAGGCAGCCCAGAAGTCGATCATGACCGGCTGCGGGTTGTCCAGAACCTCGGTCTTGAAGTTGGCATCGGTGATGGTAACGACATTCTTGCTGGCCATGGTTGCTCCTGCTCGGAAAGTTGGCGCGGTTGCGGTGCGCCGTAGCAAAACTCGAAAGTGGGCGGCTCTATTTCACATGGGGCGGAGTGATGCCGCAACTTGGAGCGCCAATGTAGGTGCGTGCGACGGGGCGCGCAAGCCTGCGGCCACCAATTGGGCGGCCGTGGCGCGGCCAGCTAGTACTACAAACCCGAAGTACGTTCAGGGTTAGGCCTCTCGAATGGTTTGTAGTACTAGCCTTTTGCGTAGGCAAAGGGGGCGCGCCGCCCCCTGCCACCCCCGCGCGCGGCTAGCGCCGCCTAGTACACCGGCATCGGCAACTCTGAAAGGACTTGAGGTTTGGTGTACTAGGCGATCGAAGCGATGGGAACCAAAGCCCTTTCGTCGCTGAGGCGCTTGGGCGCCGATGGAATGCAGAAGCGCTCGCCGGCCTCGATGCGATCCTGCAGCGCGATCATGGCCGGCACATCGTCTGAGTCGATCCACAACTGGGGCTCCGGGCGCGCGATCACCGCCCCAGGGTCGCCCATCGAGGACCGCAAGGCCAGGTCGTTGCAGGTAAAACCGTAGGTCAGCGTCTCGTGCTCGGAGTGAGCGGGGGTGTAGGCGGTCTGCAACCGGAGCGGCCCGAACTTGGCGTGGATGTGCAAGGCTTTCGAGGCCCACTGAGTCGCGCCCCAGAACTCTTGAACCTGGAAGCACTTGAGGGCCAACCCCTTGGTCAGCGAGCCCAAGCCGGCCAGGTCCAGATCGCCGATGACCCCCAGGCGGCGGAAAACCGGCGCGAGCGAACTCAGATTGTGGCCGAACCAGGTACCGGGCTGGGGCATCGGGATGGCCACGTACATGGACACGGGGACAAGGCCGGTGTAACTATCTGGAATTGCAAATAGCTCCCTGACCTTCGGCCAGACGCGATCGATCGGGCGGGCCAGGCCGTAGAGCGCGCCGGGCACCTCGCTGCAGTCGTAGAACACCCACTTGGGCATGGGCATGCCCTCTGGCCCAAAGGTCAGCCCGTCGAGCTTGTGCAGCAAATCCAGGAAGATCGCGCTATCCAACTTGAGCGGGTCGATGACGTGGCTGGCCGGCGTGGGCAGGCCGAACGGCTGGAGATCGAGCATCGCCGAATTGTTGGGCGTGGCCACAACATAGGGCACCAATTCACCCAGCAAGTGAGCGCCCTGGATGGGAAACGGCAGCATGGGCAACCTCGGCAGCGGGATCTAATAGGGCGATTGGACTAGTTTTTCGCGGAACAGTGGCACGCGCACATAGGTACCGTGGTTCAGCGGCCGGCCGACCACGACCACGCGGTGCCCTGCCTCGATCTCGCGCTGCAGGTCGATCATGGCCTTGGGGTCGTCGGCATCCAACAAGGCATTGGGCGGCGGTGCGTCGGGGTGGGCACGGGGCGCGGCCAACACCGAACTCAGCATCTCGCTCCGCGGCTGCATCCGGAACGAGAACGTCCGCGGCATCGAGTGCGCCGGCGTATAGGCGGTCACGAGTTCGAGCGGACCCAGGTCCGAGTAGATCTCGACTTTGGGCGATCGCCACTGGGTCGTGCCCCAAAGCTCTTGAATGGGGAACACTTGCAGGCCCAGGTACAGCGTCAGGTGCAGCGTGCCAAACGGGGCGATACCGGGCGAGATCTGATTCATCGACTCCAGTGTGTACAGCAGCCACGTCGTAGGTACCGCCTGGCCCCCGGCAAAGCCAGCAAGGATCGGGATCGCGATGAACTGGCTGACCGGCACCAGACCTTCATAGTCTTCAGGCACTTCCATGGCCTGGCGCGCCCACGGTTCCAGATTGGCGGCGCGAATACCCAGGCCAAACACCGCGCCGGGCATCACCGCGCAGTCGTAGAAAACCCATCCGGGCATGTCCATGCCGAACGGGCCAAAGGTCAGCTTGTCGACCAGCGCCAACATCCGCAGAAACGGCCCATTCTTGCGGTGCTGCGGATGGAAGATGTTCGCTGGCGGGATCGAAAGACCAGCTGGGCTGGTCTGGAGAATCGGCGCGATGCCGTCGTGGGCGATGAGGAACGGCTCGCACCGGTCCAGGATCGGCAAGTAGTGGTTGAGCATAGCGGTCTTGGAGCCCCAGCCCGGACAAAGGGTCAATACGGCGATTTTCTGGGCGACAGCGCCGGGGAATACGGCGCGACGAGTCGCGACAGGCGCTCGCTTGCGCTCCACTGCCAGGGCGGAAGCGCGGCGCAAGAGTAGGCCAAGGCGCGGCAATAGGGTAGCGGCGAAGCCAGCGGTCGCGGACGGTCAGCGATCGAGTTCGGCTTCGAGGCGGGCAGCGATCGTCTCTAGAACCTGTAGACGGCCGGTGTACTTGTCCTCGGCCGCGACGAGGGTCCAAGGTGCGATCTCGGTGCTGGTGCGGTCGACCATGTCGCAGATCGCCTGCACGTAGAGCGGCCACTTCTCGCGATTGCGCCAGTCCTCTTCCGTGATCTTGAAGCGTTTGAACTCGGACTTCTGCCGCTCCTCAAAGCGACGCAGCTGCTCGTCGGCCGACAAGTGCAAGAAGAACTTGCACACAATCGCCCCGGATTTGGCCAGTTGCTCCTCAAAGTCGTTGATCTCGGAGTAGGCACGCAACCAGTCGTTCTCTTTGCAGAATCCTTCAACGCGCTCGACCATCACCCGGCCGTACCAGGTGCGATCGAAGATGCCGACGCGGCCGTGCCCCGGCAGCTTCCGCCAAAACCGCCACAAGTACGGTTGCAGGCGCTCTTCTTCGGTCGGCGCGGCCACCGCGGTGATCTCGTAGCTCCGCGGGTCGAGCGCGGCCGTCACCCGGCGGATCGCGCCGCCCTTGCCGGCTGCATCCCAACCTTCAAAGGCCAAGATCAGCGAGCGCTCTTTGAATTCGGGCCGCCGCAGCAGCACCGACAGCTTGCCCTGCGCCTCTTCAAGCCGCGTCTCGTACTCGGCTTTCTCGGTCTTGGCGGTCAGGTCGACGTGATCCAGGATGTTGACGTGATCGATGGCCGGAACCGGAGCCGGGGCGCTGGCTTGTACCACGGCCGCCGCAGCGCTGAGCCGCGCCTGCAGGGCCGCTAGGATGGTCTGGCCCACCGTCAAGCTGCGGTAGCGCTCGTCTTGCCCCTCGACCACGATCCACGGGGCGTGGGCCATGTTGGTCTCGCGCAGCGCGCGCGCCGAGATTTCTTTGAACTCGTCGTATTTCTTAAAGTTCTTCCAGTCCTGCTTGGTAACGCGCCAGCGCGTGCGAGGGTCGTCCTCTAGCTTCTCCAGGCGCTTCTTCTGGGCCTTTTTGCTCAAGTGGAACCAGAACTTGAGGACCAGCGCGCCCTCGTCGGCCAACATCCGCTCGAACCGGTTGATCGATTCCAAATGGTGGTCGAAGTCGGCCGACGACTCGGTGCCCAGCACGCGCCCGACGATCGGGGCCGTGTACCAACTGCCAAAGAATACGCCAATCTTGCCGCGCGGCGGCAGGACACGCCAAAACCGCCACATATCGGGACGGGCGCGATCCTCGTCGGTGGGTGCGCCCACGCCGTGCACCTCGATGTGCCGCGGATCCAGCCACTCGCTGAGCGCGTGCACCGTCTCGCCCTTGCCCGCGCCGTCGACGCCGCCGATGAGGAGAATTACCTGGAACTTCTTGGTCTTGAGCAACTCGAATTGGGCATCGAGCAAGGCGGTGCGCAAAGCGGGAAGTTCGGCGGCAAAGGTCTCTTTGTCAATCTTGTGGCCAAGTTCTGCGGTCTCGAACATGATGCCTCCTGGCGGGTAGCCAAGCGCCGGATCGCGGGCGACAGGGAAACCGCAGGCGCAACCATCCTGCGGTGGTAGCTCGAAATTCCGGCAGGATGACGATAGTCCTGGTTCAACCTGATTTGTCACAATATTGCACGTGCAGCACGCGGCCGGGCCGAGCGCCGCGCCAACCCCAGGGCAAACAGGCCAAGCCACGCCGCGAAGGCCCCGCGGGCACCGACCAAGCCGGCCGAACAGCCCCCGTCACTGCCGGTCGCCGCGGCCTTGGCCGGGGCCGGGGCAGTGTCGCTGGACCCGTCGAGTGGGTTCGAGGCAGCGTCCTGAGTGTCTTGGGGCACACGGCTGGCAGCGTCGGAGTCTTGAGCACAAGGCGTCGCAGTGGCGCAAGTTCGCGGTGCGCAATCCTGGGCGCACGCAAGCACGCCTTCCGACCCGCAAGTGGCCGTACACGGCAGGCCGTCGTCCTCGATCAAGCACCACGCGTCGCTGCCCTGCAAGCGCAGTTTGCCGGCTCCCGTGTCGTTGTTGGGGATCGGCGCGCCCACAGGGTCGGCCCCGGCCACCAGCTTGGCAACGGCTTGCTGCGGCGTCAGGCCGTCGCGCTGCATGACCAGGGCCACGGCCCCGGCCACATGCGGACAAGCCGCAGATGTGCCATCAAAATCATCATCTTGCGAGGTCTCGACGTCCGTCGGCGCGACCAACTCGGGCTTGACCCGGCCATCAAAGGTGGGTCCGCGCGAGGAATACGAAACTGGCTTGCCCTTGGACCACTTGGCCACATCCACGGCTCCGACCGCGACGGCCGCCGAGCAGTCGGCAGGGTGCGTCAGGGTGCCGTAAACTTTGGACAAAGCCAGGGATGTCCCGCTCGCCACCACCCGCACCCGCAAGCCGGTCGGCGTCTTGGCCGTGCCTTTGACCGCCACGTAGTAGGCGCCAGAGCTCGGTGGGTCAAAACTAAGGGTCTCCCAAGGGGATTGCCCTCCGTCCTGGGTCGACTTGGACGCCGCGACCTGGGTGCACGGCGTCGAAGACGAGCAGACGAACAAGTCCAGGTCCACGCTGGTCACAGGATAGGCGTCCCAGTCCATCTCCAGGTCGACGGCATAGCCTTCGTACGCGTAGAACTGATTGACTTCTTTGCTACCTTCAAATTCCAGCCAGCCGTCGCCGTCGACATCCGCCCAACTCCCGTGCCAGATCTGCCCGTCGGCCTCGTTGCCGGCAGCGTTGATCCAGGCGACGCCCAACTTGTCGAGCTTGCTGACCAACGTGCACAAGGGCCCCGTTCCGTCGCCAAACGACCAGCCGGTCGACCAGCCGCCCGACAAGCTGACCACTTGCGCGCCGGCCGCGGCCATTTTGGGAAGCGCAGACTGGAGTTGAGCCAGCGTCTCTCCCGGCTGAGCCAAGATCGTGGCCCCGGGGGCGATGTCGGCGATGACTTCGGCGCACGACGTGCCGTGATAGCTGTCTGGACCGGGCGCCTGATAGGGAATCTTTCCAGCAAAATTGCCAAGTTCGCCCGACGCGATGGCGGCGTTCAGGCCATGCCAGTCGCTGTCGACCACCACGACGGTCGCGCCGCTGCCGTCGGCGCCGCCGCACTGCGTCCGCACGGCCCCGATGGCACGCGCCCCCTGCGTCTGCGTGGGACCGGCCTGAGTTCGCAGCGGCCAAGGCAGCCGAGCAGTCTGCAAAGCCGGCAGTTGGCTCAGGTTGGGCAGAACGGCCGGCGGCAGCCAGACCAGCCACGCGGTCTCGCCATCCGCCTCGATCTGGGCGCCGCGCTGCACAAGCCACGGATTCCACGTGCGCGTCGCCTCGGATGCGGTGGCCAGCAGCTCGACCGCGATGCGCCCTTGCTGCCAAGGCGATCGGCGCCAGCGACGCTGAACAGCATGAATTTGCGGTAGATCGCCGACGGACTGGCCGCGCTCCCAGGCCTGGAAGACGGCGCGCAGCGGGGTTTCGACGGGATGGCCACGCGGCCAGCGTTGCCCGTCGCTTTCCGGCTCACTCCAAGCCGGCGCCACTGCAGTCGTCAGGGCCGCCAGCACCAAGAGCGGGGCGGCGAGCGCGGTAGCCAAGCGCATCAGGATCCTTGGGTTCGGGCGCGCCGCGCAGAAAGGCGGACCCCGACACACTAGATTGGATCTGAGCCGCGAGCAAGCCAAAGCGCCACGCGGGGCACCCTGCCGTGTGGGTGGCCGCCGCGGTCAAATCGCTTGCAGCCCGTGCGGGCGTCCGCGATGCTGTGGCGGATGCCCGCTGCCCTGCCCACCCTTGCTCCGGCCACCCCAGCGCTCCCGCCGCGCCCCCTGGACGGCTGGGATCCCGACGAGCTGATTCTTGCCCTACAATCAAAAGGTTGTCGACCACAGCAGGCGCGCTTGGCGGTGCTCCGTTTGGCCCACGGCACGTGGAGGAGCGAGGCGCCCTGGCCCGACCTGCTGGCGGGCTGCGGCAAGTCGGTGCGCAACGCATTGAGCGAGTTGGTGTTACCCCCGCCGCCGCTCGAGATCGTAGAGGATCGCGGCAGCGCGGACGCCACGCGCAAGCTCTTGCTGCGCACCCGCGATGGGCATCTGATCGAAACCGTCGTCATTCCAGCAAGTACCGGGACGCGCACCACCATTTGCCTGTCCAGCCAGGTCGGCTGCGGCCGCCGCTGTGCGTTTTGCGAGACCGGTCGCGGCGGACTGGTGCGCAACCTGGATGCCGCCGAGATCGTGGCGCAGCTGCGGATGGCCCAGCGGAGTTGGCGGCACCACGCGCCAGAGCGGCCGCCGATCCGCAACGTCGTGTTCATGGGCATGGGCGAACCATTGGACAATCTTGCCGAAGTGGCGACCGCCGTGGCCGTGTTGACCCACGATCTGGGCGCCGGGCTGTCGTGGCGGCATGTTACGGTGAGCACGGTCGGGGTCGCCCAGCGCATCGGGCAGTTCTTTCAAGAGGTTCAGGCTCATCTGGCCGTCAGCCTGCACGCGCCCGACGACGCGCGGCGGTCGGCCTGGATGCCCATCAACGATCGCTGTGATCTGGCAACGTTGAAGGCGGCCTTGCTGGCGCATCTGCCGCCTGGGCGCGACGTGCTGGTCGAGTACATCCTTTTTGACGACGCCAATAGCAGCTTGACCGACGCGGAGTTGCTGTGTGCTTGGCTGGCGGGCCTGCCGGTGCGGGTTAACTTGATCCCGGCCAATCCGGGCCCCGACCACGGTCTGCGTGCGCCGCCGGCTGAGCAGGTCTGGAACTTCCAAAAATTCCTGTTGGATCAAGGAATTCGTGCAATGGTGCGCCATCCCCACGGGCGTGATATCGGCGGCGCGTGCGGTCAGTTGGCTGGGGCCCACCGGCGCGCGCAGGTGAATCGTGCAGGGGTGCGTGGCGTTGAACCGGCAGCGGGGTCGGACAGCCCGCTCTAGAGAAGGACTACCGTGCTGCAATCCATTTCTTCGACTTTGGTCGTGCTCATCGCCGCGCTGAACGTGCTGCTGTTTGCCAGCCCTGCGCACGCGGGTGTGGCGTCGACGCCTATGCAATGGAGCAAAGGCGATTTTGCCGACGAGGGCCAAGCGGTCGAACACGTGACCCTGCGCGCCAGCAACGGCGCGGGCCAAGACACGTTCATGCGCTTCTCGGTCGCCAACGCCGGCTTCAAGCGCGGGCAATTGGAAGTCACGCTGCGGCAAGAGGCGCCCGGCGGCACCTTCTACGGGCACGAAGTGTTTGCGCGCGGCGACTACAGCACCAGCAGCGACCGCATGGGCATCACCGCGGGCAAGCACAGCCTGAGCTCGCAAGGCGGCACGATGACGGCTCAATTCGCCTTTGAGAACTTGACCGCCACCGTGACGGTTACAAGTTGGATGTCGCCGTTTTCGGTGGTGGACAAGGGAGGATCGGGCTACATCTGGCGCGAGCTGATGGCTCCAGTCGCGCGCGTGGCCATCCACTGCGTCGACGCGGCGGGGCGCACGTTTGACACGACCTCGAACGGGTACGCGGTGCACGAGGCTTCGACCGCGCCGGCCCACCGCATCTACGACCGCGCTGTGCAGATGTTCCGCTTTGGTGGCACGCAGTTGGTGGCCGACTACATCGTCCTGCCCTCCGAGCGCGGCGGCCGGCCGCTGGGCTTCTTGGTCGCGGTGGGCAAAGGCAAGGCCTTTGCTGGCGAAGTGGTCAAGGAAGTGCGTTCGGACGAGCGGGTGGACAGCAGCAACGACTATCGCGTGCCCTATCAAGTGCAGATCCTGGCCAAGCGCGGCAACGCCCGGGCGGCGATGGCATTGACGGGCGAAAAACAGGTGAGCCGCGAGGACGATCTGGCCGACCTGAACTGGGCGGCGCGCAAGGCCGTGGGATCGCTGATGCACCCCGTAACGTACCTGATCAAGGGCAACGCCCAAGCCGAGGTGCAGAGCACGCCCGAAGAAGCCGCGACGGTGATCGATTCCAATTGCCGCTACAAGTACGCACAAACTCGATAGATTCATAGCGAGGGCAACGATGGGCCAAGGCAGCAGCCGCTGGACCAGCAAGGTGGACGGGCTGCTGGGCCCAAGCGACCCGCGGCCAAGCGACGCCGTGCCGCTGGCCCTGCAATGGCTGGGAACGGCTGGATTCCGAGTTGTTTCGCGCGGTCACCACCTTTGGTTGGACCCGCACCTGTCGCGCCACAGCCTATGGGAGCTGGCGACAACCCGCATCGCGCCCAAGTTGGCGAATATCCAGCGCGACGTGGACAAGGCGCACGCAGTGATGGTGGGCCATAGCCACTTCGATCACGCGCTGGATGCGCCGGCGATCGCCAAGCTGCACGGGGCCCGCGTGTACGGTGCCGAAGACACACTGAATTGGTGCCGCGGCTGTGGCGTGCCCGAGGCGCAGCTAGTGCGGATGGAGGGGCGCGGCGAGTCCTACGACGAAGGGCCTTTTCGGCTGCGGCCGGTGCGGTCGCAACACAGCCCGTTCTTGGCCGGGCGGGTGCCGTTTCCCGGGCCGATCGCGCGACCGTTGCCCGGTCCGGCGCCGGTGTGGTCGTGGCGCGTGGGCCAGGTCTTTGGCCTGTACGTGCAGGGCGAAGGCCCGTCGGTCTACCACGTGGGGTCGGCAGATCTGGTCGAAGTAGAGATGATGGGCATCCAGGCCGATGTGGTGCTGTGCTGCACGATTGGCCGGCACTCGGTGCGCAATTTCGCGCAGCGGGTGGTCAAGGCCCTGCGCCCCAAGTGGCTCATTCCGTGCCACTGGGATCAGTTCTGGACGCCGCTGGATTCCCCGGCGCGGCAGATTCCCAGCAACGATCTTGCGGGGTTCCTGCAGGAAGTCGCGGCGTGCGACCAGGCCCCACAAGTCCGGGTGCTGCCGCCGCGCGGCTGGGCCGTGTTCTAGAGACGCGACCAATTACTGCTCATTCGTTCAGTAATTCGTTCTGCCGGTCGCGTCTCTAGCCCCAAGTGGGGCGCAAGCGAGCGCCTACAGCGACTCGCCGCGCCGAATTCTCGAGTCCGTATGTACGGAGAAACCCTAAACTGATCGAGTCTCTAGCAGCCTGTCGGACTACCCCGAGACGCTCCTAGCGCGCCGGCAGCAGCTGCCACGCCACCAGCCAGTCCTGGCCCGTGGGCGCGAAACCCAGCGCGATCATGCGTTTGTGCATGTCGGGCAGGTGCGCGGCGCCGTAGAAAATCGCCAGCGAACGCCGACCCTTGGCCAGTTCGCGCTGCAGCACTTGCATGGCCACTTGATTGCGCTCGCGGATCAGCACGGAGCCAAAGCCCAAGCCGCCGAATTCGTCCGAGCCAAAGTCGACTTCGCTCAGCTCGCGGCCCAGGTAGCGCTTGAGCGCCTGGCCCTGGTCCTGCGCCGCCAACGCCAAGGCCAGTTCGACGGCGCCGAGCCGCGCCGAGCCATCCGCATGGGTCAGGCGGGCCGAGTCCGTAATCGAAAACGCCAGCAGCGACGCCACCAAATCGCCAGCCTGCGCCAGCAGTTGCGCGCCCAAGCGGGCGCTGTCGATGTCGGCATGGACAAAGTTGCGGGCGCGGTAGTCGATGTTGTCGAGCTGGAACTCCAGGTGCAGCCGGTCCTTCAGCCAGCGCTGCACGGCCGAGAGCTTGCCATCGCTGGGCCCCATGGTGCGCACGTCCAGCTCTTCGGGCTTGACCAGCTCGAACAACAACCGGTCGTACTTGGTAAAAAGGGCAGTGAGCAGCCAGTAGTACTTGCGATCCGCCACGTGAACGGCGCCGATCAGGTCCACCTTTTGCTTGCCGCGGGCGTAGTGCCAGATCGCGGTGTCCAGGTGCTCGCGACCGCGCGGCGCGTCGACCCAGCGCATCGCCGGGCCAGGCGAGGGGGGCCCAGGCACGGCCCACGCCACGGCAGGCAACAGCAACAGCAACAACAGCGCCCCGATTAGCGCGGTGGCCCAGCCGCGACCGTGCAGGCGGAGACCCTTGTGTGGCTTCATGATCGAGACGCCCATCGGCCGCGCGCGGAACCTGCGTGCTGTTTGCAGTGTAGCGGCTTGGCGAGCGCGCGCCTACAGGCGACCAAAGCGCTTCTCGGACTCTTCGTACAGCATCGCGCGATGGTCGGGATGGGCGATGTCGATGAGGGCGCGCGCCCGCTGACGCAGGTTCTTGCCGTACAAGTCGACGGCGCCGTACTCGGTGACGATGTAGTGCACGTGCGCACGCGTGGTGGTGACCCCCGCGCCCGGCTGCAGAATCGGCTGGATGCGCGACCGCCCTTTGGAGGTCACAGAGGGCAATGCAATGATCGGCTTTCCCTTTTCGGACAGGGCCGCACCGCGGATGAAGTCCATCTGCCCGCCTACGCCCGAATACTGGCGCGTGCCGATGGTGTCGGCGCAGACCTGGCCGCACAAATCGACCTCGATCGCGCTGTTGATGGCGGTCACGCGCGGATTGCGGCGAATGACGGCCGTGTCGTTGACGTAGGCAATGTCGAGCATCGCCACGTCGGGGTTGTCGTCGATGAAGTCGTAGAGCTTGCGCGTGCCCATGGCAAAACCGGCAACGATCTTGCCGGGGTGGATGCGCTTGTGCTCGCCGGTGACGGCGCCGGTATGGACGAGATCGACCAGGCCGTCGCTGAACATCTCGGTGTGGATACCCAGCCCGCGGTGATGGCCCAGCGCCGCCAACACGGCGTCTGGGATCGCACCAATGCCCATTTGCAGCGTCGCGCCATCTTCGACCAAGTCCGCGACGTGGCGACCGATGGCCAGTTCGGTCTCGCCGAGTTTGGGCGGAGGAATTTCGGGCAGTTCCACATCGACCCAGCAGGCGGCGTGCAGCTGCGACACATGCACCAGACCGTCGCCGTGGGTGCGCGGCATGTGCGGATTGATCTGCGCCACCACCAAGCGCGCGGTCTGCACGGCCGCCGCCGCCGCGTCCACCGAGACGCCCAGCGAACAGTAGCCGTGCTTGTCCGGCGGCGACACGTGTATCAGCGCGACGTCGATGGGCAACACGCCGCGGCGAAACAGGTTCGGCACCTCAGAGAGGAACACGGGCAGGTAGTCGGCGCGGCCGTCGCCCACCGCTTCGCGGGCATTGCCGGCCACGAACAGGGCGTTCAGGCGAAAGCTGTCGCGCAGCTCGGGCGCCAGATACGGGGCCGGCCCCTCGGTGTGGAGGTGCACCACCTCGACACCGCGCAGCGAGGCGGACCGCGCCGTCATGGCCTGAACCAGCACAGCAGGCAGAGCGCAAGCGCCCTGAACAAATACACGATCGCCCGAACGGACACACTGGACGGCGGCTTCGGGGCTGACATAGTCGATGAGATTCTTGCGGTACATGGACTGCCTTGGCGGCAGGAGGGACCGCCGCGTACGCAAGATCGGAGCACGCAGCCTGGGCGGCCGCAAGGGTGGGCGTGACAGTTCGGTGAGCTTGACGGGCTGCGGCGACCGGTACAGTTGCAAAATGCGACAGAGCGGCTGCATCTGCTATGGTGGACGCGCACGCCGCGGAGTCGCCTACGCATGCCCGAACGCCCTACGCAGACCATCGTTTTTTCGGATCTGCACCTATCTGACGCCGAGCCCGAGGACCCGCGGCGGCCGCTGTGGCGCGCTTTTCGCCGTCGCGCCTACTTTGTCGACACCGACGTGATCTCGCTGCTGCGCCACGCCGTGGCCACCGCCGAAGCCGCCGGGGAACACCTGGAAGTCGTGTTGAACGGCGACGTGTTCGACTTCGACCCGGTGATGGCTCAGCCCGATCCGCCCGCATCGCGAATCCACTGGCTGGCACGCCTGCGCGGTCTGGGCAGCGAACAGTGGATGTCGGCGTTCAAGATGGGGTGTATCCTAAATGATCACAATGACTTGATGCGCGAGCTGGGCGAGGTGGCGCGGCGCGGCCACACGCTGGTCTTTGTGGTGGGCAACCACGACCTGGAGCTGTATTGGCCCGACGTGCAACGGCAAGTGCGGCAAGCGCTGCAAGTGGCCGAGGCCGAGCAGGCCAACGTGCGATTCTGCGAGTGGTTCTATCTTTCGAATGGCGACACGTACATCAGTCACGGTCACCTGCAGGACCCGTATTGCACGGTGCCGGACCCAGTGCATCCGTTGATTTCGGTGAGCGGCCAGCCGCGCGTGCGTTTGCCCTTTGGCGACGTGGCGAATCGCTACATGCTGAACGGCATGGGCTATTTCAATCCGCACGCCACGGCGAACTACATCATGACCGCCACGGAATATGTGGCGTTCTTCTTCCGGTATATGTTCCGCACGCAGCCGCTGCTGCTGTGGACGTGGTTTTGGTCGGCCCACATCACCGCCGTGATCACGTTGGCCGAGTTCATCCGGCCGGCGCTGCGCGATCCGCTGACCGTGGAGCAGCGGGTCGACGCGATCGCCGAGCGCGCCCGCGCCACTCCCGCGATGGTGCGGCAGTTGGCGGCGGCGACCGTGCCGTCGGCCTGTACCAATCCGCTCATGATCATGCGCGAGCTGTGGCTGGACCGCGGCCTGCTGTTTGTGGCGATGGTGTACGCGGCGTGGCAGTTGGTGCTCGCGGTCAATTTCCTTGTGCCGATCAGTCCGTTCTGGGTGTTGCTGCCGTTTGGGTTGCTGTTCCCGCTGTTCTTGCAGTACTCGTTCCACGTCAAGCCAGAGACCTTTGCCAAGCCCCTGCTGGACGACAAGTTATCCGAGCAGATTCGCCGGATTACGGGCGCCGAGATGGCCGTGCTGGGCCACACCCACCAGCCCACGGTCGAAGCGATCGGCCCGCTGCAGGTGTGCAACGTAGGTTTTTGGTCGCCCGCCTTTGCCGAACCCGAATGCAAGCGCCGGATTGGCACGCAGACGTTCGCGTGGATCCGGCCGCTGACTGGCGAACGCCGGCAGCTGCAAGTATGGGAGTGGCCACCCGGTGCGCGCGTGCCGCTGCCGTACAATCCCGCGACGGCCGAGACGGTCAAGTTGATGGCCTCGCAGCGCCAGTAATACGCACCCCACCTGATTCACGCCTATACGCGTCTTCTGATCCGTTGTGCAACTGGCGAGAATCAGGCGGGGACCCCGGTTCGGGCCCGGAGAATTGTCCAAGTTTTTCGATCCGATTCGGACGGAATTGGTATGACAGAGTAGAGGGCAGAACAGAGGACAAAGATGCAGAACTGGAAACGGCTTTTGGCGACTGCCGCGGCCATGTTGCTGCCCGCGCTGTCGGCGTGGGCGGAGCCGCCGCGCTTCGAGCTCATTTACAGCGAGCCCGCCGAAACGGAGCTGCACCAGCCATTGCGGCCGCCAGCGCCGCTGTGGGCCGAGGTGTTCGCGAGCGCGAGTAAGACCATCGATATCGAGCAGTTCTACCTGGCCGAGCAAGCGGGCGAAGCGCTGGACGGAGTGCTGGCGAGCTTGGAGAAGGCTGCGCGGCGCGGCGTGCAAGTGCGCGTGTTGGTAGAAGAAAAGATGCGCAGGCAGTCGCAGCCCACCTTGGACAAACTGGCGCAGTGGCCCAATACTCAGGTGCGCGTGCTGAATTGGGGGCTGCTGGACCCGGGTCCCGAGCGCAAGGCCGGCGGCATCATCCACGCCAAGTTTTGGGTAGTGGACGGCAAGCTGGGCTACTTGGGCAGCCAGAACTTCGATTGGCGGTCGCTGAGCCACATCCACGAACTTGGTGTTTTGATTCGAGATACCCACATCGCGGGCCAGTTGCAGGCGATCTTCGATCACGACTGGCAAGCGCAAGCCCGGCAGCAGGCCAAAGAAGCCACGCCGCCGCTGCCACCGACCACGGCAGAGCGCAACGAGATCGGCTACTTGGTGGCCAGCCCGCGGCCCTGGCTGCCGGCCGGCGTGGGCGAAAGCGAGGCCGAGCTGGTGCGCTTGGTCGACGCGGCCAAGCAGAGCGTGCGCGTGCAAGTCATGAAGTATGCTCCACTTCGCTTTGGCGGACACGCATTCTACGCCCCCATCGACAACGCGCTGCGCCGGGCGGCTGCCCGCGGGGTCAAGGTGGAGCTGATGGTGGCGGATTGGAATACGGACCGGCCGGCGATCGCGTGGCTGCAGAGCCTGGGACGCGTCCCCGGCGTGGCGATCAAAATGGTCACCATTCCGGCGGCCAAGCGCGGCCGCATCCCATTCGCTCGGGTGATCCACAGCAAATACGCGATCTTTGACGACACGACGCTGTGGGTGGGGACCAGCAATTGGGAGGGCGGCTATCTGGACGAGTCGCGCAACGTGGAGTTGGTGATCGGCGCGACCGAGGTGGTCAAACAAGCGGGCGGTCTTTTCCAACAGTTGTGGCAGAGCCGCTACGCCGCCGACCTGGACGCTTGCCGCGACTACCCGGTGGTCAAGCGCAATTAGATGTGGCTTGCCTGGGTACTGCGTAGACACCGCGGCTGGTACCCCGCACAATCGGCACAAGGTTGGCCATGATGCCAAGCGACACGGGGGCGCGATGTACGGGATCTTGATCGTTCCGCCCGCGAATGACATCCAAAAGGCTGCCGCGGTCCTGGCCGAGTTGGCCGGCGGTACCGCCTACGATCAGCGGCAGAAGCTATTGAGAAACCTGCCGTTCCTGGCGATGTGGAGCGAGCAGTCCGTGGCGGTCCAGCGCGGCGCCAATGCTCTGCGCGAAGTGGGTCTGCAAGCGTGGGCGATTTCGCGCGCGGCCCTGGACATGCTGCCCGATCGCATCGAGGTTCGCTCTTTTGCCCGCTTCCAAGGGGGGCTGGAGCTGATCGGTCGGACCCAGAGCTACCGCTTGAAATTCGAAGAGATTGGTTTGGTTCTGCCATGCCGCGCCGACTCGGGCCAGACCACGACCACCACGACCGTCACCCGCAAAGTGGGAATGGCGCAACTGGCAATGGGAATGCCAATTCCGCAAAAGAAGGTCGAGGTCGAGCAGCAGAAGCAATTTGACCAGAGCTTCTTTTGCTTGCTGTGGCCGCGGCGGCAGGGTCCGGGTGGCGATCTGCTCTTTGAGCTGCAGGCCGAGGGCATGGACTACTCGGGCCTGGGCGCGGCCAAGACGGCGTCGTCAACATCAAACTATATGCTTTTGCTCGATCTTCTGCGGCAGCTCGCGCCGAGCGCCTGGGATCCGCGCCTGGAACGGGCCGGCGGCAAGGTTGCGCCGATCGGTGTGCCGACCCGCACCAGCAGCGAGGGCCAAGGGACCAAGACCACCGTGACCACCAGCGGCAGCACCTGGGACACCGAGGACGCCGTGGTGCAGTGCGCCCACCTGCTCTTGTTGGCGGCCAAAGTCCGCGAGGCGCGCGCGCGGCAGCCGTAGGCGTGGCAGGTGACGGCGTGGCAGGCGAAGGCGTGGCAGGTGAAGGCGTGGCAGGTGAAGGCAGGTGTGGCATAGTAGCCCCCGGCCGGGACCGTTCCGCCGCGCCGAGGACCGCATGACCACACCAAATCAGCACGTTCTAGAGGATCTGGCCGTCGCGACCGTTCGCGGTCTGGCCATCGACATGATCCAAAAGGCCAACTCGGGGCACCCGGGCTTGCCGCTGGGAATCGCCGACGTCGCCTACGTGCTGTGGCAGCAATTCCTCAAGTTCGATCCCACGGCGCCCAGTTGGCCGGATCGCGATCGCTTCGTGCTATCGGCGGGCCATGGATCGTCGCTGCTCTACGCTTTGTTGCACCTGTACGGGTTCGATCTCCCGTTGGAGCAGCTGCAGAACTTCCGGCAATTGAACAGCAAGACACCTGGGCACCCCGAATATGGGCACACCGCAGGCGTAGAGATCACCACCGGGCCTCTGGGTCAGGGCATCTGCAACGCGGTGGGCATGGCCATCGCCGAAGAGCGCGGAAGGCAGCGTTTTGGAAAGGATCTGCAAGATCACTACACCTACGTGATCGCCGGCGACGGCTGCCTGCAAGAGGGCGTGTCGGCCGAGGCCAGTTCGCTCGCCGGGCACCTGGGGCTGGGCCGCCTGATCGTGCTGTACGACAGCAACCACATCACCATCGACGGCCGCACCGAGCTGACCTTTACCGAGGACGTGGGGCTGCGCTACCAGGCCTATGGCTGGCAGGTGCTGCGGGTCGACGGGCACGATCGCGCGCAAGTGGCAGCGGCGATTGAGCAAGCTCGCAGCGAGACCGACCACCCCAGCTTGATCATTTGCACGACCACCATCGGCAAGGGTTCGCCCAAATTGGCCGGCAGCAACAAGGTCCACGGCGCGCCGCTGGGTCCAGACGAGGTCGCCGCCACCAAGCGCGCCATCGGCTTGGATCCCGAGCAGTTCTTTGCCATCGACCCGGCCGTGGTCGCGCACCTGCGCCAGGCTGGGCCGCAACGGCAAACCCTGCGGAAGAGCTGGGACGAGCGGGCCAAGTCGACCGAAGGTCAGCGGCTCTTGGCCGAGCTGGCGGGACCGCAACCCGCAGATCTGCAGCAGGTGGCCTGGCCGACGCAACCGGTGGGACCGGGCATGTCGACCCGCAAGGCTGGCGAGGCGGTGCTGAAGGCCCTGGCGCCGCACGTGCCGCAACTGTTTTGTGGTTCCGCTGACTTGGGGCACTCGACGTTCGCGGTGATCCCCGGCGAGGAGTACGTGCAAAAGGGCGCATGGAGCGGACGCAATATCCACTGGGGCATCCGCGAGCACGCCATGGGGGCCATCGCCAATGGTCTGGCGGCGGCCGGCGGCTATGTGCCGGTGGTGTCCACGTTCTTGGTCTTTCACGACTACATGCGGCCAGCCGTGCGACTGGCGGCGCTGATGGGGCTGCCCGTGATCTACGCCTACACACACGACTCGGTGTTTGTGGGCGAGGATGGCCCAACCCACCAACCGGTCGAGACTTTGGCCGCGATGCGCACGATTCCCAACCTGGTGACCCTGCGCCCGGCGGATCTGACCGAGACATGCGCGGCCTACGCTGTGGCGTTGCGGCGCACCAAGGCGCCGACTGCGCTGGCCTTGACCCGGCAGAACGTCCCCGAGCTGCAGCGACCGGCGGGTATGGACGCCTTTGCCGCGGTGGCCCACGGCGGCTACGTGCTGAGCCCCGAGTCGGCGAGCCTGCAAGTGGTTCTGATCGCGACAGGTTCTGAAGTGCAGCTGGCGCTGGGGGCCCAAGCCGAGCTGGAGCGCAGCGGCTATGGCGCCCGGGTCGTGTCGATGCCGTCGCTGGAACTGTTCGATGCCCAGACCGCCGAGTACCGGCGCGAGGTCGTGCCGGTCGGCGTGCCCAAGCTGTGCATCGAAGCCGGCAGCCGCCTGCCTTGGCTGCGGTTTGTTGGCGAGCGGGGCGACGTGGTGAGTATCGACACGTTTGGCGCCTCGGCTCCCGACAAGGTGCTGGCCAAGGAGTTTGGCCTGACGGTCGAGAACGTGGTGGCGCGCGCACGCCGCCTGGTGGGCTAGGCGATCATGCGTCTGGACCGCTACTTGAGCCAAGGCTGTGGAATGCCGCGGAGCGAGGCCCTGAAGCAAGTGCGCTTCGGCAAGGTCGCCGTCAACGGCAAGAACGTGCGCGACGCTGGCCACCAAGTGGTGGTCGGGCGCGACGTGGTGCTGTGGCGCGGCCAAGTCGTGCGCCCGACCGGGCACTTGCTGGTGATGTTGAACAAGCCCGCCGGGGTCATCACGTCGACCGAGGAAGGCAACAGCCCAACAGTGATGTCGTGTATTCCCGAAGACTTGCGACGGCGCGACTTGGCGCCCATCGGGCGATTGGACAAGGACACCACGGGGCTGCTGCTGCTGACGACGGATGGGGGCTTGAACCACGCCCTGACGCACCCGCGCCGCCACGTAGAGAAAGCGTATCTCGCGACGCTGAGCGAGCCGCTGCCGGCCGCCGCCGTGGGGCAATTCGCGGCGGGCATCGATCTGGCCGACGGGACGCACTGTGCGCCGGCGACCCTGGAACTGCTGGGGGACTGCCACGTGCGCGTGATTCTGCGCGAGGGCAAATACCACCAGGTCAAACGCATGGTTGCGGCCTGTGGCTCGAGTGTGGTCGCGCTCCATCGCGAGCGGGTCGGCGACCTGTGGCTGGACCCGGCGCTGCAGCCCGGTATGGCGCGCGCGGTCTCGCTGGACGAACTAGCCTTGCTGGGCGTCCCAGGTCCTGGCGGCGACGGCGCGGCCGATCCCACCGACGCGGCGGACGAGCCGACCCCAGGGAGCGACGGTGACGAACTACCGCAGTAGCCCAGAGTCGCCGTTTGCCCGCCCGCCCAAAGTGGCGCTGCTCTGGGCCACGCCGCGCTCGTACGAAGAAAGCGTTGCCGCGGCGCGCACTTGCTACAGTGGCGGCGGAGTGGTGCGGGCGGCGCAAGTGTCGGGCGACGGCCTGGCCCCCGAGCAAGCCAAGGCGCGGCGCGAGCAACGCGATCGCATCGCGGCCAGTACCTTCGCCGCCGGACACCACACCACGCTTCAGCACGGCCACGTGTCGTTTGCGTTGGACGACGTGTCGCGGCAGTTCGTGTGGTCGTTCCTGCACGCCCATCCGTTCTACAACAGTGAGCAAGTCAGCCAGCGGTATGTGGAAGTTCGCCCAGACCGCGTGGCGCTGCCGCAGCTTCCCGAGCCGGCCGCCCGCATCTACCGCGCGTGCGTCGAGCGCCAGACCCGCGACTATCAAGCCTTGATCGCGCTCTTGGAGCCGGTGGCGGCCAGCGAGTACTTTGCGGTGTTCCGCGCCCGCGCCAAGCGCCCGGATCGATGGCGAGGGGCGGTCCACAAGCGTGCGCAAGAGGTAGCGCGTTACGTACTGCCGCTGGGCACACACACCTGGCTGGTGCACACGATCTCGGTGCTGACGCTGCTGCGCTACCGCCGCCTGTGCCAGGAGCCCGACACGCCCACCGAGGCCCGCGAAGTGGTGTTCGCCATGTGCGACGCCCTGTTCGAGCACGATCCCCTGCTGCGCAACTTGGGCGTGGAGCCGATGCCGACCGAGGCCCTGCCATCCTGGCGCGCAGCGGCGGAGCACGGGACGCAAGCCCTAGCCATGGCTCGCGAATTCGACGAGCAGTTGGGCGATCGCACCAGCCTGCTGCTGGACCGCTTTGCCAACAATCCGCAGCGCGTGGCCGACTCGGTTCGGCAGGTGTTGGGCCTGACGCGGGCCCGGTTGAGCGACAGCGCGGCGATCGCGTTGGCGTTGGATCCCAAGAATAATCCGCTCTTGGGCGAGAGTCTGCAGACCGTGCATCACCAGAAGCTGGGCCGGGCGCTGAGCTCGGCACACTACGCGTTTGCCAAGAAGCTTTCGCACGCGGCGGACAGTCAGGACCAGCGGCACCGCATGACGCCTGCCGCGCGGCCGTTGGTCCAGACGCTGCTGGGTGTCGAGCCGGACTTCATGGTGCCGCGGCTGATTCGCTACGCGGGCGGGGCGGCCGAGGCGCTGTACCGCCAGTCGATGGACCTGACCTGGCAAGCGATCGCGGAGCTGGAAAACCTGGGTGTGTCTGCGGAGTTCCGCGCCTACCTGCTGCCGAACGCCGTCCACGTGCGTATGACCGAGACCTCGGACTTGCAGGCGCTGCGCCACAAGCACGCGATGCGACTCTGCTTCAATGCGCAGGAGGAGATCTGGCAGGCGAGCCTGGAAGAGGCCCAGCAAATTTCCGCGGTTGAGCCCGAATTGGGTCGCTGGTTGTTGCCGCCCTGCGCGGTGCGGTTTGCCGCGGGTATTCGGCCGATCTGCCCCGAAGGCGATCGCTACTGCGGCGTGCCCGTGTGGCAGCAAAGCCCCAAGGACTGGGAGCGAATTCTGTAGTCGCTCCAGACCAGTCGGACTAGTCGACGCCGCGATCGATCTGTTGCCGCGCCCAGCTCCACGCCGCCACCGTGCGCGGGAAGCCGAGCGTGTTCATCGCCAGCAGCACCGCCTGCTCGATTTCTTGTTCCGTTGCACCATGTTGCATGGCACGGCGCACGTGACTGCGCACCGCCGACTCCAGACCGGCGCCCACGGCCAAACCGATCTTGACGAGTTCACAGGTCTTGCGATCGAGCGGCCCCGCCTGATCGACGATCTTGGCCACGCGCTCGTGGGTCTCGCCCAGGTCGGGATACTTCTCGATGAATCTCAGATAGGTACCAGGCAACTTGCCCGGCTTGGGTGCATCGTGCGCCATCGTCTCTCCTAGTTTGTGTTGAGCGGGTCTGGGCTACCGCACGCCCAGTGCGGCGCCGACCGTGGCGAGTTCCTGGGGTTGGAGCCGGTTCTGCAAGGCCGGATACAGGGACTGCTCTTCCCAGCGGACATGGGCGCGCAGCGCGTCGGCCAGATCGGCGGCCAGGTCCGGATCGGCGTAGTGTTCGCCCACGGTGGCCAGCAAGTCGGCAAAGCCTTTGCGCAGCCGCGCGTGTTGCTCGTCAAAGTCGCGGCGCTCGTCGTCCAGGAAGTACGGGCGCAACACTCGCTCTTCGTCGCCAAAATGCGCCTCCATGGCGGTTTGCCAGGCGAGCGCCAGCTCGAAGGCCGCTCGCTGGGCCAGCCAGGCCTCGCCCGACAGGCGTGCCCACCTCACATCGCGCGCCAAGGTCAAGGCGTCGTTGTGTTCGCGCGATAACTTGCGCAGTTCTGGAGCCCGATACATCGCACCTCGGCCGGCCACACGGCATTGCGGACGAGGTAGGTTGCCAGGAGCGAAAACGGAACTCGTCACGTCGATGTCATGCGATAAATTTATCGACATTTCGCTGAGACCGGTATCGCGGTATCACATGAGCCGGTTGATACCGGCAGAGCCCAGTCGCGCTGCGGATTAGGCGCATGTAGTTCACGGCTTAGGATGCGCCGCGGGCTGGCATAGAGCCTGCAACGGTCCGGTCCATCTGCCTGTCCTGGGCAGTCTGAGGGCACGATGAGTACGTTCAAGGAGCAGAAGGTGGGCTGGTTGGGCAAGATTTTGCCGCGCCTGGGGCTGTGGGCTGGGCTGGCAGCGGTGGGTCTGGTGCAGGCGTGCGTGGACGAGCCGGGCCGGCAGACCGAGACGTTCACGAGCCAGGGCGCAGCTTTGCAGCAGGTAGAGCCCGCCCGCCGGGTCCTGTTGGTCTTGCGCAGCGCGGACGACGGCGAAGACGGGATCGCTGCAGCGCAAATGCGGGTCGAGCAGGCGCTGGGGCGGCAGTTCCGCACGACGCGCCGCTACCATGCACTGCCCCTGCTGGCGGGGACGATCGAGACCGTGGCGCTGGACCGGGCCGCGCAACTGCCAGACGTCGCGGCGCTTCAGGACGACGGCGACTTGGAGGCGGTGGGCGGCGCGACCACGGCAAGCGCTGGCTCGGCGGCGGCGGCCGTACAAGCCAAGGTGGCGTGGAACGCGGGCTACGGCGGCCAGGGCGTGCGGATCGCGGTGATCGACTCGGGCGTGGACAGCTACCACCCCGATCTGGCGGGCAAGGTGGTCGCGCAAAAATGCTTTTCGCAACAGGGCTGTCCGCCCTATGGCGCGCCCGAAGGGGACCTGGCGAGCGACAACAATGGTCACGGTACGCACGTGGCGTCGATCGTCGCCGGGGCGGGCAAGGTGGCTCCGGCGGGCATCGCGCCCAATGCCGAGCTGATCGCCGTGCGTGTGCTGGACGGCAAGGGGAAAGGCAGCGATGGCGACGCCCTGGCTGGCATGGACTGGGTGCTGGGGCAGGCCAAGAAAACCGGGGTGAAGGCGGTGAATTTCAGCCTGGGCGGGGCCTACACCTACGCGACCGCCTGCGACAAGAAGCAGCCGGCCTGGGCGGCGGCGGCGCAGGTTGCGGCCAAGAAGGGCATCGCGATCTTCGCCGCGGCAGGCAACGGCGGCGTGCAGGCTGGGCTGTCGGCCCCGGCGTGTCTGTCGGGCGCACTTGCCGTAGGCGCGAGCTATCTTGGCAACGCTCCGAGCAAGACTTGGCCTGGCATCTGCAGCGACGTGCCGCAAAAGGCGGGAGCGCTCACCTGCTTCTCGAACCGAAGCAAGCTCTTGGCGATGGTTGCGCCGGGGTCGCCCGTCACCGGCGCCAAGCCGGGCGGCGGTACAGCCAGCATGTCGGGCACGTCGCAGGCCTCGCCCGCTGCCGCCGCGACGGCCGCCTTGCTGTGGTCGTGCCAGCCGTCTTGGTCCCCCACGCAGGTGGCGGCCGTGTTGAAGAAGACTGGGACTTTGGTGGTCGACCCCAGCAGCGGGCTCAGCTTCCCGCGGGTGTCGGCGGCCGCGGCCATCGCCACGTGCGCCGGACCCTGATCGCCCGGCAGCAAGGAAGAGCCTAATCCAGAAGCGGATTGTCACCGCATCGCGACCAAGCTGGACGGAGGCCGAGCAATGCGCTATCTGGCGGTCGCGGCCCGAACTGGCCGAAGCGAGCCCCTGTGCTGCCAACGCACTCGCCTCCCCGGATACGCACCCCACCTGATTCGCGCCGGTACGGCTATTCTGACCCGTTCTGCAACTGGCGAGAATCAGGCGGGGACCCCGGTTCGGACCCGAAAGATTGCCCATGTTTTCGATCCGATTCGGACGGAACTGGGATGACATGGTTTGCGCGCACCCTGGTTGCGCTGGTTGGCCTGCTTGCTTTGGCCGCGGGGGCCGCACCGGCCCATGCTGAACAGACTGTGATGAAGCTGACGCTGGAACTGGAGCAGACCTCGGACTGGGCGCGCATCGAACTCCGCGGTCTGCAGTGGCGGGTGCTGACGCGGCAGCAGCAGGTCGATGGCCCGGCCGAGGCCGCGCTGAACCTGGATGGCGCGGTCACCGTGCGCAAGCCGCCGGCCGACACTAGCCGAGTCCAACTGCGCCTGGAGTTGGCCGCGGTGGCAAACGGCGAGGCGCTGCAAGTCATTGTGCGGCATGGTGATTTGGGAAAGGTCCAGTTGAAGCTGCGAGCCGGCGCGGCCGTGGTGGCCACCCTGGCTTCCAACAGTGGCTGGGGGCCTGCCAACAACCTCCGCCTGGTATCGATGAACGAGCAAGCGCTGCAACGGGCGCCCGTGCTGCCCAGACGCGACTGGGGTCGGCGCATGCTGGCCTTCTACTACGGTTGGTGGGGCCTGCCGACCGGTCCGGCCAAGGAGTGGCTGCACTGGGACCCGCAAGTCCCTGAAAGCACAGTGACCCACCCGCCGCTGCTGGGGCCGTACGACTCGGCGGACCCCAAGGTGATCGCGCAGCACGTCACCTGGGCCAAGCAGGCGGGGATCGACACCTTGGTGCTCTCGTGGTGGCACATGTACCCGCACCAGCAGTTGGTCCTGACGCGCCTGCTGGACGAATGCCAGCGGCAAGGCATCACCGCAACGGTGTACATCGAAGTGGCTGCCAATCCAGAAGATCTGCGCAAGCAGCTGCTCGACTTGCTGGGCGGTGCGGCCAAGCATCCGGCCTTCCTCACGGTCCAGGGTCAAAAGGTCGTGTTCCTGTATACCCGCGTGTTCGAGAAGGTGGACGACGGCGGTCTTCGCAGGGCGCTGGCGGGGTTGCCCGTGCTGGCCATCGGCGACCGCCTGGATCCCGAGTGGCTGGGGTCCCTGGGCGGGCTGCACTCGTACGTGAGCTTTCTGTTTGCGGCCAAGCGGATGGACCAAATGCGCGAGGCCCGCGCCGCCGCAAGGCTGTGGGACAAGTTGACCGTGGCGACGGTGATGCCGGCCTACGACGACACGAGCATCCGATTTGGCGGTCGACACCTGGATCGCGACGAGGGGCGCTACTACGCGGCGCAATGGGCGGCGGCGCAGCCGATGGACTGGGTCATCCTGACTAGCTTCAACGAGTTGCACGAAGGCAGCGAGATCGAGCCAACCCGCGCCGAAGGCGACAGCTGGCTGCAGCGAACGCGAGCCTGGGTGGATCAGTGGAAGGCGGGGCGGCCATGAAGCGACGTGCAGGTCCATGGATTCTGGCCGCGGCGCTGCTGGCGAGCGGGTGTGCGGCCAAGCCCGCGGCACTGCGGCCCACGCCCCAGCAGTTGGCCGAGGCGGAGCGCGCCAGAGTCCTGACCCGGCAACAGGCCGAGGCGGAGACGGCCGAGCGGCGCAAGCGCGAACAACGTCGCCAAGCTGCCTCCGAATTCGCAAGCCTGCAGGCCAAGTTTCAGCCCCTGCTGACCGCGCTGCAGCGCTGGGACGCGGCGGGCGACGAGCGCATCGAGCCGATCGGCGGCGTGCTGACGGTGGCCCAGCAGTTGGCGAGCCTGGAGCCCCTGCAGCTGGCGTGCGGCCTGCGCATGCACCTGCTGACGGACGGGGCCGAACAGCCCGATCAGCCGGCGGAATTGGCCGGACAAGTGCGCCTTGCCTGCGACCTGACCGCCCGCGCGCAGCCGATCGCGCAACGGCAGGTGCTGAACCACGTCCGCGTCTTCTTGGGCCTCCCGCCGTGGCTGGCCGACGTGGCCACCCGCTACCAGCAACGCGGCTGGGTCGCGTGGTGGCAGATGCAGGAACTGTTGAATCTAGAAAAAGCTTTCGAGCGCCAGGCTGGTCCCTGGCGCGCCGCGGCGGCGGCGGTGGGGGCCGAGATCTCGCGCGACACGCTGCTCAAGCCCGGCTTGGATGGTCGGCGCGGGTTGTTGGCGGCGCTGCAGAAAGGCTTGGTGAGCTTAGGTTTTCCCCAGAGCTTCCAGGACAAGCCGCTGGCAGATGCGGTGGCGCGCGCTTGGCCGGCGCTGCGTGACGTGGGCCCACTGGCGGGGATGCGCGGCGAACTGCTGCAAGTCCGCGCCTTGGATCCTCAGTGGCAGCCCCTGGTCGGCGAGCCTGGGCAACCGGGCAGAATGCAGCGTGATTTTGTCGCCAGCTTTGTGTCCACCAGCGCCGAGCGGCCGTTTGCGGGTTGCTGGATCCTTTGGGGTACTGCGGAGCGCCGCGGCAAGAACCTGAGTGTGCGGCTGGCGGATGACCTGCGGCTGGTGCGCTGCCCAGGCAACCAGCCGGAGCCGAGTCGCCCAGCGATTACGCAGGCCCAGAACTGAATTCGTCAACCGGCGCGCGGACTACCAAGCCGCTTCGACCACGGCCTTGGAGCGCCAGATGTCCCATAGCTGGTCGGGCTCGCGCTCGCGGTCCTGGGTCTTGTGGATGTACTCCAGGTAGTAGGCAAAGCGCATGCCCTGGTAGTTCACGTTCAGGTTCACACCGGCGGTCTGCTTGTCGGTCACATCGTGGCCGTAGCCCAGCTTGAGCGTGCCCTTGCGGTTGACTTCGTCCCAGTTCTCGACCTGAGCGAAAAGCCCTGCCCGCACGCCATCGTAGATGGGCATCGACAGCGAGGCGCGCGCGATGCCGATGTTGCCTTGGTAGTCGTCGTTCAGCGCCCCCGGGCCGCTGGTGGCGCGGTAGTCGGTATCGCTGACGACTTTCAGCTTCAATTCGACATCCAGGCCTGGCCCCACCGGGAACTGGTGCTTGCCCCACAGCACGGCGATGTCGGTGCGGCGGAACTGGTTGCGGCGGTAGACGTTGCGCGGGTCGCGGCCGCGGTCGGTCACGTTGGCGTAGTCGTACAGGCTGGTGTCAGTCCAACCGTCGCTGTGCAGAAAGTCGGGATAGGTCTTGTCCACGTCGCGATTCTGCATGTTGGTGTTGTACTCGATG
This sequence comes from Myxococcales bacterium, assembly GCA_037441385.1. Classification (GTDB taxonomy): domain Bacteria; phylum Myxococcota_A; class UBA9042; order UBA9042; family UBA9042; genus SXRM01. Next base: position 23,340 of record JBBISH010000019.1, on the reverse strand, counting down.
TGCGTGTACTCGGCCTTGATGCGCGACGCGTCGCGTTCCCAGGTGGCCACGCCCGTGGCGCCGTGCCAGCCGATGCAGCTTTCGTACCACAGGTCATCAAAGTCGATGAACTCGTTGGCAAGATTGAGCGTGGGCAGCTGACCGCCCGAGCCGACCAGACCGTCGGTCAGCAGCACATCGGCCTCGCGGCGGGCCCCAAAGATCGCGTTCCAATCGGCGCCGATGTTGAAGTACTCGGCCTGGAACGACAGCCCGACACCCAGCGGATCCGTGGCCGACAGCCGCAATGTGCCTGCATAGTCTTGGGTATTCTTGAAGACCAGCGGGAACACGCCCTGGTTGAGCGCAACGCCGTTGGCGGCGAGCTTGGGGTCGATGCGCTGCCACGAGTAGCCGATGAGGCCCGTGATGCGCAGCCACTCGGTGGGCTCGCTGTTGAAGTCCACGGTGGTGTTGCCGCTGGCGTAGCGCGTGAGCAGGTCGACCGCGTGGTCCTTGGCGCAGCCGGGGATGGGCTGGCCCAGCGTGTCGCTGCAGGTGGGGTTGGTCGTGCCCACGGCGTCGGGATCGGCGCGGTTCACCTCGAGATCTTGGGTGAAGTCGCCCACCCAGCGCACGCTGGTGGTGTCGTTGATCTGCAACTTCAAGGTGCCGGCGTACGCCCAATCGCGCGACCAGAACGCGTTGGTCAGCAGCGGGTCGCCCAGGCCAGTGGACCAGCCGGGTCCGACAAACAGCTTGGGCATGGCGATCGCCGCGGCGAACCACTGTACCTGCTCGTCGTCGCCCAGCTTGCCGCCCACAAAGTAGCCGCGGCCGTTGTCGCGGTCGATGTAGCGGACCTTGCCGATGGTCCACGGGTTGAAGAGCGAGAAATCGTGAGCACCCACCCGCACGTAGCTGATCGCCGGCGTGTCCGGCGTGATCTGGATGTACGAGCCGCGCAGTTGCATGTAGGCCGCGCGGTTCATGCCCTCCGAGTCGCCCGAGGTGTTCTCTTGCGCGTAGGCCAGATCGCCCGAGGCCCACCAGTCTTGCCAGCGCATGCCAAAGCGCGAAGCCAGGCGGGCGCCCGCCTCGACGTACTGCGACACCTTGCCGCGGATGATCAGTTCCAGCTCGCTGCCAATGCCGTTGTGACCCGAAATCTTGTCTGGCCAGAAGGGGTTACCTAGAGTCAGCAAGCCTTGACTGTCGTCGTTTTGGTACAGGTGCTTGGTGTAGATGCGGCCATCGATGTCGAACTTGGCGATATCAGCGGCAGCAGGTCTCGCGGCGGCGCCCGCAACCACCGCGGCAACGGCAACAAGGGCAAGGCGAATCGGGCGATTCATGGCATCATCCGCGCGGCGCAACGGGCGCGGGGTCGACTGTAGCGCAGACCGCGTTTTCTGCGAAGGGCGCGGCCCGCCAAATCGCCCTGCGATGACACGCCATTGACGCAACCCGGTGGGCGCAGGCCCCGGCCGCACCGCGCACAGGTGGACAGCCATGGATCTGGCAATCGACGTACAGGAACTGCACAAGACATGGCCGCCGGCGGTGCACGCCGTGCGCGGCTTGGACTTGCAGGTGGCCGCAGGCGAATGCTTTGGGCTGCTGGGCCCCAACGGGGCCGGCAAGACCACCACCATCGAGATCCTGGAAGGGCTGGTGGCGCCCAGCAGCGGCCGCGTGCGCGTTTTGGGGCGCGACTGGCAGACCGATGCCGACACCATCCGCCAGCGGATCGGGATCACGCTGCAACAAACCTACCTGAGCGAACGGCTGACCATCACGGAAATCCTTGCGATGTTTCAGAGTTTCTACCACAGCGCCCGCAGCGTGGACGAAGTACTGGCGCAGGTTTCGCTGCAAGAAAAGCGCGACGCGTGGTTCGACCGGCTGTCGGGTGGTCAAAAGCAGCGCGTCGCGGTGGCGTGTGCGCTGGTGGGCGATCCCGAGCTGCTGTTCTTGGATGAGCCCACGACGGGACTGGATCCCCAGTCACGACGCCAACTTTGGGAAGTGATCGCTGACTTCAAGGCGCGCGGACGCACGGTGCTGCTGACGACGCACTACATGGACGAGGCCGAGCGGCTGTGCGATCGCGTGGCGATCGTCGATCACGGCCAGGTCATCGCGCTGGGCCGTCCGCGCGACCTGATCGCCGAGCATGTGGGTGGCATCGTCCTGAACCTCACCACGGATCAGCCGCTTACACTGGGCGCGCTGGAGGCGGTGGCGACCGGCAGTCGGCCGCGCGTCGACGGCTGCAGTGCGCACCTGACCGTGGCGAATTTGGCGCTGGCTGTGCCGTCGTTGCTGACCGAGCTCGCCCAACACGGTGTGGCTCTTCAGGAAATGCAGACGCACCAGCCCACGCTCGAAGATGTGTTCGTCGTGCTGACGGGCCGTCACCTGCGCGATTGAGCCGCGACAAGAGGAGAAACGCCGATGGCCCTGCGCGACACCCCGTTGTGGCACCTGACTCTGGCGCGAATCCGGACCTGGATGCGCGAACCCGAAGTGTTGTTCTGGAGTTTTGGCTTCCCGATTCTGCTGACGATTGCCTTGGGCGTGGCCTTTCGCAACCGGCCGGCCGAGGCGGTCACCGTGCTAGTCGAGGCTGGGCCCAGCGCGGAGCAAGTCGCCAAGGCCCTGCGCGACGACAAGCAATTGACGGTGACGATCGTGGCAGCCAGCGAGGCGGCCCGGCAACTTCGGGCGGGTCTGGCGGCGCTGTCGGTGCAGCCCGAGCCGCCGCTGACCGTCCGCTTTGATCCGACCCGGCCGGAGTCGCGCGTGGCCAAGCTCCTGACCGACAACGCGATTCAGCGCTCGCAAGGCCGGCGCGACGTGGCCGAGATCGCCAATCAAGTGGTGGACGAGCCCGGCGCGCGCTACGTGGATTTCCTGGTGCCGGGCCTCATCGGTATGAACCTGATGCAGAGCGGCTTGTGGGGCGTGGGCTACTCGATCGTCGAGATGCGCAGCAAGCGCCTGTTGCGAAGGTTGGTGGCCACGCCGATGCGCCGGAGCGACTTCTTGCTGTCGTTCTTGATCACGCGGCTGCTGCTGCTCTTGGTGGAATTGCCGGTGGTGATGGGGATGGCGTACCTGCTTTTTGATGTGCGCATCCAGGGTTCTTTGCTGGCCTACCTGGCGGTGGCCGTGACGGGCGCGGTCGCCTTTGCCGGCGTGGGCCTGCTCGTCGCGTCGCGGGCCAAGACCACCCAGACCGCCAGCGGCCTGATGAACCTGGTGTCGATGCCGATGTTCGTGGGTTCGGGCGTGTTCTTTTCGGTCAAGAATTTCCCAGAGATCGCCCAGCCTTTGCTGCGTTTGCTGCCGCTCACTGCGCTGAATGATGGCCTGCGCGCGGTGCAGAACGAGGCCTCGGGCCTGGTGGGCGTGCTGCCGCAGCTGGCCGTGTTGGGCGGCATCGGCGTGATCTCGCTGGTGGTGGCGGTGCGCATCTTCCGCTGGGACTGACGTTTGATTCGCCAAGCGATTTGCGCGGGATCCAGAGCGCCGCTACGCTGTCGCCACGGCCGCGGTCCGGCCAGGCGACCAGATGGGCAAGTCCGCTCCATGGCTGCTGTTCGTCGCCGTCGTGGTGCTGGCCATCGGCTGTGCCGCCCAAGCCGATCTCCCGCCGCTGCCCAATGCACACGAGGACTTGCAGGCTAATCAGTTGTTTCGCCGGGATGCGCGCTGGATCGGCGGCGACGGGGCCTACAGCGTGGCGCTGGGCGGCGAGCGGGTCTTGTGGCTGTTCGGCGACTCGCTGATCGCCCGCGATGACCGCCGCCGTCGCAGCGACGCCTGGTTCATCCGCAACAGCGTGGCAGTGCAGCACGGCTTGGATCCCCGCACAGCGGCGATGCAATTCTTCTGGGGCCAGCGCGACGGCCACCCCGGATCGTTCTTTGGCGAACAAGGGGGGCTTTGGTTTTGGCCGGGCGGGGCCGCGGTCGTCGGCGCAGGCCAGGCAAGTCCGCAGGCCTTGGTCGTATTTGGCCAGTGGCTGGCTCAGCCGGGCCAGGGGCAATGGGGCTTTGCGGCCGAGGGTTCGGCGGCGTTTTGGATCGCCAACCCAACGGATCCTCCCAGCCAGTGGCAGCCCAAGAACCTACCTCTGCCCGACTTGGGCGGGTACATCTTGGGCACCGCCGTAACGCAGCAGGACGGCATGGTGTATGTGTATGGTAGTAAAGGCAATTACCACGACTACACCGTGCTCCGCATCCCGGCCGCGGCGCTGGCTGTCGGCAGTGTCGCCGGGGCCGAATGCTACACCGGCGCCGCCTGGCGGGCGGTGGGCAGCTTTGCTCTGCCGGCCCAGCCGCTGTTTGCTCTTGGCGCTCCAGAGAGCTCTGTCCACTTCGACGCCGGCCAGCGTCGATGGTTCATGTGGCAAAGCGAGGGGTTCGGCGCCACGACCTTGGCGCTGCGCAGCGCCCACCAGCCCGAGGGCCCGTGGTCGCTGCCGCGCCCGTTCTTTCGGCCGGTCGAGTCATTCGTCGAAGGCGCCTTTGTCTACGCAGGCAAAGGCCATCCCGAGCTAAGCGGCGCCGACCTGTGGGTCACGTACGTGCCCAGCGCCTTCGAGGAGCCCCCCAAATGGGACAATCCAGACGGCTACTTCCCCCACTTCGTGGCGGTCTCGTGGTAGGCCGGCGCGCACTGGTCGTGACCTTGGCGGCCGTTGTGGCGGCGTGCGGCGGGGCGGGCGCGACCACACGCTGGCTGCCGCAACCGCCACCCACAGCGGAGCCCGCCAGCGCAAGTCGCGATACCCCTGCATTTGAGCTGGCTTATGGGCCCCGGTCGCAAGCCAGTCTGGGAGCTCGCCTGCCGATCGTAGCGCGAGGTCGCCGCGATCAGCTGGCCATCTTTGACGTGCACGTGGTGGGCGCGTTCGAGAACGCAAGTGATTTCGTAGCGCTGCCGCTCGAGGTCTTCCGCGCGGTCTACGGCGCCGACGGTCGCTGGGTGTGGCGGCGCGGCAGCGATACCTGGGCGATCGGCCTGGGCTGGGGCCGCGAACAGGCGCGCACCCTGGGCGAGGCGGTGCTGCCGGATCGCCCGCAACCCAGCGACATTGCGTTTGGCGGCGGCGGGACTTGGCTGACGACGCTGGCCGAGTGGCAGCGCCGGACGCCGCGCTGGCAGTCCACAGTCATGCTAGAGACACGCTGGCATCTTGCGGGGTTGGCTGCGCGCCTGCCCTGGACGGGGCCAGTCGCAGACTTGTTGGGCGGCATGGTGGGCGACGGTCTGGCCTTTGCCCAGGGAGGCGGCGCGGTGCTGCGCTGGCGGCCTGGAGCGACTTGGCAACCGTTGGTGGCGGTGCACGGGGATCTGCAGATTCCTACGGATGAATTTGCCCGCACTGGCTGGTTTGCGCGCGCGCTGCTCGCGGCGAGTCACCCTTCGCAACTGGGCGAGACTATGCCGTTTGTGGCGTTGGACGCGGGCAATGGCAGGGGCTACTTGATCAATCGACGCGAAATTCGTTTGAGCGTGGGGGTGCGCCATGCGTTCTTCTAAGAAGCGGTTCCTGGGCATGCTGCTGGCCGCGTTCGTACACCTCGCCGGCTGTGCTTGGCCGATCGACGACGCTCCTGCCGCAGCGGCCGCGACCACCTCCGTCTTGCCCGCATGCCCCTTGCTGCAGAACACGCCGGATCTGCAGGGATCGGCCCGTGCGGTTCGCTTGGATGGTGGTCAAACGCTGTGGCTCTTCGACGGCGCGATCAAGCTGGGCGAGCGCCGCTTGCCCGGTCTGGCCCTGGCCGCAACCCCAACCGACGCGTGTCGCGACAACCTGGCTGTGCCGCTGGCCTTTGCCCCAACGGGCGTGCTGGCGGCCGCCGAGGTGACGCCACTCGACGTGGTGGCCGTGCCGGGCGGCGCGGCGGCGTTCTTCCAGGCCTGGGTCATGGATGCCAGTCAGCCATTCGGAGTGCGGGCATTGGGTACCGGCCTGGCGGAATTCAATAGCGCACTCGGTCAGTTCGTAGCCGACGAGGCGCTGTTGTGGCCGGTCGAGGCGCCGCCCTACGGCGGCAGCGCGCTGGTGGTCGACCAAGACCTGTACGCCTACGGCTGTGTGGCGAGCGACGGCGGTTGGGGGCGAAGCTGTCACCTGGCCCGCGTGCCCTTGGCCAAGCGCCACGAACCGACCGCGTGGACCTACTGCGGCGAGATGGGGGCATTTGCGAGCGACCCGGCCAAGTCAGTCCCCGTGCTGGTGCAGGCCGGCGACGTCAGCGTGCAGCGTCACGGGGCCCTGTACGAAGCGCTGTATGTGCGTCCCTTGGGCGCGGACGTGGAACTGCGACGGGGCCTTGCGCCGTGGGGGCCGTTCTTTGCGCCGCGGGTGCTCGGGCGCTGCGAGGTCGCGGGGAACGAATTCTGCAGTTCGCCCCGCTGGCAGCCGGTACTGGGCGACCAAACCAGCCAGCTCGATTTTGTCTGGAACCGCTCGGCGTTTTCGCCGCTGAGCACGGCGCGCGCGCGACCGCAGTGGACCAGGATGGCGCGGCCCAAGGACATACCATGACATTCGATGACATTCCATGATGTTGCAATCTTCGGGATTTCGACTGCGCGGTTCGCGCGGCTGTGGTAGAATCATACGTTGGTGCGGCAGCCGTGGGCGCCGGAGGCGAACGTGCTCAACAAACCCAAACTCCCGTTTTGGTGGATGCGCTGTGCGGTGGCGGTGCTGCTGGTGGCGCTGGCGGCCTGTTCCGCAGGCAACGACGGCGAGACGCCGCGCTTCACCGAGGTGACGCAACCGGGCGACACGCATAACGATCACGCGTCGTACGCCGTGTGGGCGACCGTGCGCGCCGGGGGGGCGACGCTGGGCCGCGTGGACCTGTACTGGGCGCGCCCCCTCGACGCCGAATTCGCCGTGATCCCGATGCGCAGCTTGGGCAGCGGGGCCTACCAGGCCGACATCCCGGCCCAGGCCAAGGGCACCGAGATCCGCTGGTTCTTGCGAGCTACCAACGGCGGCGGCGGGGTCGGCTTGTTCCCGATGCAGGCAGATCCGCCCACCAAGTTCTTGTCTTTCCATGTGTTGTACGACGGCCAGGTCATCCCGGTGCCGACGAGCCAGCCGATCGCAGATGCCGGGGCCACGGTCGACAGCGGCGCGCCGTTGGACAGTGGTCCAGGTGCCGATGCCGGGGGTCTGGATACCGTACCCCAGGATGTAGCGCCGCCAGACGTGGCGCCCGTCGACACCTGGGTGGCCGACAGCGTGCAACCCGATGTGCCGCCTATGGATGCGCCCAGCTTTGACCAGTTCACCTGGGACCTGGGGCCCGACGCAGTGGTGGGCGCGGACAGCGATGGCGACGGGATCGTCGACGTCAAAGACAACTGCCCGTTCCTGTCGAACGTGGACCAGACCGACAGCGACAGTGACGGCCAAGGCGATCTCTGCGATCCAGACGACGACAACGACGGCGTCGCCGACGACAAGGACAACTGCGTCCTGGTGGCCAATTCCAGCCAGCAAAACCTGGACGGCGATCAATTCGGCGATGCCTGTGACGCGGATCTGGACGGCGACAGCATTCTGAATACCAAGGACAATTGCCCCTACGTAGGCAACGTGACTCAGAAGGACAGCGACGGCGACGGCATCGGCGATGCCTGCGATCCCTTCGACGGCAGCCAAGCCAGCGACAAAGACCAAGACGGCATCCTCGACGCCAAGGACAACTGCCCTGGCGCCCCCAACCCGCTGCAGAGCGATCTGGACAAGGACGGGCTGGGCGACGCCTGCGACCCAGACTTGGATGGCGACGGCGTGCCGAATCAAATCGACAACTGCCCCCTGGTGCCCAACAAGGACCAGGCGGACCAGAACGCGAACGGCCTTGGCGATGCCTGCGACGCGGCCGACGACAAGGACGGCGACGGCATCGGCGACAGCAAAGACAATTGCCCGCTGAAGGCCAACCCGGACCAGGCCGACTTGGACAAAGATGGCAAGGGCGACGTGTGCGATCTCGACGACGACGGCGACGGCGTGCTCGACGCATTTGACAATTGCCCCACCGTCGCCAATCCCAAGCAAAAGGACACCGACGGCGACGGCAAGGGCGACGCGTGCGACAGCGAGGCCCTGTGCAGCGCCGCCAAGCCCGATTGCCCAGCTGGCACCCAGTGTTTTGAACCGTTGTGCCTGGCGCCCGCGGCGTGCACGACCCAGGCGGACTGCAAGACCGGCACGTTCTGCTACAAGAACCAGTGCCTGCCGCCGCAAGTGGTGCCCACCGACTTCTGCGCCGGCGACAGCCAGTGCCCCAAGGGCTTTGTCTGCCAGTTTGGCAAGTGCGCGCCCGAAAAATGCACAAGCAACGCGGACTGCCCCAAGACCGACCAGTGCCTGATCGGCGAATGCATGCCCAAGTCGTTGCCGATCTCGGGCTGCCAGACCGACGCCAACTGTGGCGCCAAGCAACAATGCCTGGCGAACCTGTGCGTACCGGCGCAATGCAAGGCCGACAGCGAGTGCAAGGGCAAGAATCAGAAGTGCTTCAAGGGCTTCTGCATCCCCAACCTGATTCCGACTATCCAGTGCGAAAAGGCGTCGGACTGCCCCACCTTCAACTTCCAGGGCCAGAAGATCCAGCTAACCTGCGCCCTTGGCACCTGTGTGCCGTCGATCCCCAACGGGCCCAAGTTCTGCAACACCGCCGGCGACTGCGGCACCAACCAGCAGTGCCTGATCGCTGTGTGCGTGCCCAGTCAGTGCAGCGTCAACGCCGACTGCCCGCAAAACCAAGCGTGCACGTTTGGGATTTGCACGCCCGCCCAGCTGCAGTTGCCCTCGCCCGGCCAGTGCAAGACCACGGCGGACTGCACCGCGCCGGCCCAGTGCATCATGACCGCGTGTGTCCCGCTCCCGCCCGGAATCCCTCTGCCCGGCGGTGGTGGCGGCGGTGGCATGGGCGGCATCGAGTTCTGCCAAGCCGACGGCACCTGCGCCTCGGGCAAGAAGTGCCAGTTCGGCGTAATCTGCTTGTAATTGCACGAAGTCCCTCGATCTCGGATAGGTGATCCGTGAGCGAAATTCTGCCGATCGCGCCCGCCGTGGCCACGGCTCCGTTGGGGCGCGTACCGGCCGAGAGCGGCCCCCTGAAAATCGCCGAGGCCAATCTGTGGCGCGCCCAGTTGGCGGGGGCCGACCTGCGCGACGCCGACCTGCGCCGCTGCTCGTTGGTGCTGGCAGACCTGGCCGGCGCCGATCTGGCGGGTGCGCGTCTGGCCAATTGCGACTTGACCTTGGCGGACTTGCGCGGTGCCGACCTGCGCGGTGCCGACCTGCATGCGGCCGACCTGTCGGGGGCCGATCTGCGCGGTGCCCGCTTGACGGGCGCAGATCTCAGCGAAGTCGAGCTTGCCGGTGCCTTGCTGGACGGCGCCTTGGGGACTCCAGATGCCTGGCTGAGCCTGCCGCGACGGGGTGCGCGGGTGCAGTGTGACTCGGACAGCGCGGGCGAGCCGCTGGCTGCGCGGCAAGCGTTCGAGCGGGCGCAGCTGGCCTGGCAGCGCGGTCAGTTGGCCGCCGCCGAGCGCCACCTACTGCAAGCCCGCGCTTGGCTTGGCGAATCTGATCTGATCGACTGGCACCTGGGGGCGCTTGCTCTAGAGCACGGCGACCCGCTGGCGGCGTCGCAGCACTGGCAGCGCGCCGTGGCCCAGCACGATCGCGCCGATCGGGCCCGGCTGGACTTGGCCTTGTTGTTTTTGGCCAATGGGCAACGCGACCTGGCGATCGCTTTGCTCGAAGTCGAGAAGCCGGCCTGGTTTGCCGACATTGCGAACTGCGTGCGCAAGGACGACGTCCAGGCAGCGGCAGCGATCGTGCACGGCAAGTTGGGCACAACGCCCGGACTGAAGTGGCTGCAGCGTTCGCCACCGCGCAAACCGCGACCTGTGCCCGACGGTGATGCGGCAGCGCTGGCGGCAGAGCGCGAGGACCTTCTTGAAATTCTGAAGGATCCGCAGCAGCCGGCCTGGGTGTGGCATGGCGCGATCGCCCGCGCGCTGGCCATCGGCGACTTGGCGTTGGCGCAGCGGGCCGATCAGCGGCTCTTGGCCGTGGCCCCGGACCACCGATTGTGGGGTCTGCAGTTGCGCCAGTTGGACGTGACGGCTCAAGCGTTTGCCGAGCTGGCGCGCACCCGTACCCCGACCCTGCCTGCGGTGGAGCAGGTGCGCTGGGTGGCGCTGGGGGCGCACGGGCCCACGGCGCGGCTGCAGTGCGGCGATTCGGTCTACTACGCCAAGCGCTACGATGGCACGACCCGGCCAGTGGCCAGCGTGGCCTTCACACACCGGATTGCTCGCGCGCTGGCCCAGCGCGGGGTGCACGCGCCCGTGGCGGTGGCGGATGCGGGCGGCGATGACACGTTGGTTTTTGGAAACGATTTCCTGGCGTTGTACCCCAGCGTCGGCGGCCAGCCCGTCGACACGGGCGAATTGGACACGGCGACGGCGCACGAACTCGGCGGCGCGCTCGCGCAGATCCACTTGCTTGGCCAAGACTTGGCGGGCACGGGTCGGCCGCGCGGTGGCCTGCGGGCCGGTTCACGCATCGTGCGGAGCGACCGGGCGCGGGCCATGTGGCTGGCGTGGCTGGGCCGCGATCCGCTGTGCATCAGCGAGTTTCAGCGCTTTACCCAAAGCACGCTGCTGCTGGACTTGCTCGAGTGCACGGCGCGCCGCCTGAGCCGAGTCGCGCTGGACTGCCCGCTTGGCCTGACCCATGGCGATTTTGCTGGCGGCAACGTCCTGCGACGCGACGATGGCGGCCTAGCCGTGGTCGATTGGGATCTGTGCGACGCCGACCTGCTGGTCTGGGACCTGGCGCGCAGCCTGGACTTGGTGGGCGTGCAGTGGCCCGACGAGCCGCACCAAGCGGCCCTGCTGCGACCGACCGTGTTGCGAGCCCTTCTGGCGGGCTACCACGCGGTCCGGCCCCTGCGCGCCGCCGAGCGGCTTGCTTTGCCCGTTCTTGTGGCGGCGAGTCGCGTGGACCTGGACGCATCGGTGCTGCCGTTGTGCGTGCGCTTCGAGCCACAGCTGGGGGCGGTCGTCTGGCAAAAGCAACTGGCGCGCCTGACCAGGGCCGCGGCGGGAGCCCCTGAACTGGCAGAAGTTTTTGCCCCAGTCTTTGCGTAGGGTGGATCCGCGGGCCTCGACGATGGCCCCGCCGCTTCCCATGCCGGCCGCCAAGCCGTAGCATCGCGGCATGTCGGCCCATCACCGCCACCAACCCGCTTTCCGGTTTTTGCAGGCGCTGTGCACCGCTGCGTGGCTGGTCGCCGCGACGCCGCTGCGGGGCCATGCCGAGCCCGGCACCGCGGGTGGCGAGGTGGCCGCGCCAGCCAAGCCGCCCATCGACGAGCGGGAACAGCTGAATGCCAAGTTCGAGGCGGCCTACAACGCCTTCAAGTATCAGGACTTTGACGCGGCAATCCCGCAACTGCGCGCCCTGCTCTACCCCAAGCCCCGTCTGGACCTGCGCCGCGAATTGCGCGCCCGCGAGTGGTTGGGGGCGGCGCTGTGGTGGACCAACAAGCACGAGGAAGCCCTGGACGAATTCACCGCCCTGCTCCTCAAGCAGCCCGCGGCGCGCCTGGATCCGGCGCAGTATCCGCCCAAGATGATCGACGAGTTTGACCAACGCCGCCGCCGCCTGATCGACACCGGGATCCTCACGGCCGAGGCCGCGGCCGGCGATCCCTTGCTGCTGCCCGAGTTGGGTCGCCCCGAGCCACCGCCGCTGGGCCTGATGTTCTTCCCGATGGGTGTGGGCCAGTTCGCCAATCGCCAGCCAACCAAGGGCTGGCTGTTCCTGGCGGGCGAGGCGCTGCTGGCCGGCACCTCGATGGGCATGTACTGGTACAACGCCGAAGCGGGGCTGAGCGGACCGCGACCGGTGCGCAACGACGTGCTGCAAATCTCGGCCGGCGCTGCGTTTTGGCTCGTGGCGGGCTGGGGCGTCTGGGATGCGGTGAGCAGCTGGCGCCAGCAGTGGCCTGACAAACCCCAAGAATCCACAAAACCGTAGGATTTTCAGGCGCCAGCCCGCAGACTCCTGCGTCGGGCCCAGCGCGACCCTGACGCGACTCAGGTGGGGTTCGTATCAGGTGCGTTGCGGGCGGCAAACCGCTCAGCAACCCCGCGTTGTGCACCGCCCGCGCGGAAAAGGGGCCGGGCAGCGCGGGCCAGGCCGACGCGACCGGCGCTCTTTGCGCTGAAGCCGCATCCCGTTGAGCCGCACGCCGGCCCCGGCTTGGTGGCGCAATCCTTGCGGTTGCAACTTGGCGCGCCCGGCCCCATTCTACGGGGGGCGCAAAGTGCCAGTGTGCAGGGCCATGAGTCAGAGCTACCTGTTCGTCGAACTCGGTCCGGGCGACACCGCCAAGGCCACCCATGCGCTCGAGAAAGTCGCGTGCAGCATCGGCACGGACGAGTACTGCGACGTTCGGCTGCGCGGCCGCGGCATCGAAAAAGTCCACGCGCAGGTGCGCAGCACGCCCAAGGGCCTGGTGCTCGAGTCGATGGCCGAGCGGGTGGTGGTCAACGGCCGCCGCGTGGATCAGCACACCCTGCAAGTCGGGGATTTGGTGGACATCGGCACCGCGCGACTGCGCTTCCAGGCGGCGCCCAAGCCCGCCCCGGCGTTGGTCCGCGCCGGTGCCGCGCGCGGCAACCTGCTCGCGACCGTGGCCCGGTTTTCCGAAGCATTGGGCGGCACTTACGTGGTCGACGAGTTGCTCGCCAACATGCTGGACACCATCATCGAGGTGACCCAAGCCGCCCGCGGCGCCGTGTTGTTGCTGGTCGACGGCAAACCGCAAGTGCGCATCGCCCGCAAGGCTGGCGGCAAGGAAGTGCCCCTGTCCAGCGCGGCCTCGGTGCTCGCGCTGTCGGACTCGATCGTCGAGAAAGTGCTGCAGACGCGCGAAGCCCTGGTGGTGTCGGACGCGCTCAGCGATCGCGTGTTTTCCGCGGCCCAGTCCGTCATGGACTTCAAGATCTGCTCGGTGCTGTGCGTGCCGCTCATCGCCCGCGGCGAGCTACTGGGCGTGATCTATCTGGGCAACGATAACGTGGTGAATTTGTTCTCAGACGAAGCTCGCGATCTGGGCACCGTGTTCGCCGCGCAGTCGGCGATGCTGCTACGAAATGCTATCTTGATCAATGACTTGCAACTGTCGAACCAAAGCCTGACTCAGCAGATCGAGCGGATGAACTTCGGCTCGCTGATCGGGGCGTCGGACTCGATGCGCGAGCTGTTCCGCAAGGTCGAAAAGGTAGCGGGGACCGATATCTCTGTGCTGATCACCGGCGAGACGGGCACCGGCAAAGAACTCGTTGCCAGCGAAGTCCACCGGCGCTCGCCGCGCGCCAAGGGGCCATTCATCGCCATCAATTGCGGAGCGATCCCAGAGAACCTGCTGGAAAGCGAGCTGTTTGGCCATGTCCGCGGCGCTTTCACCGGGGCGGTGGCCACGCGCGACGGCAAGTTCCAGGCGGCCCACGGCGGTACGTTGTTCCTAGACGAAATTGGCGAAATGCCGATGAACTTGCAGGTCAAGCTGCTGCGCGTGCTGGAGGACCGCCGGGTGGCGCGGGTGGGCGAGCACACCATGCGCGATATCGACATCCGCGTGGTGGCCGCGACGAACCGCGACCTGCTGGCCGAGGTCAAAGCCGGTAAATTCCGCGAGGATCTGTACTACCGCTTGAACGTGGTGCGCCTGCATCTGGCGCCACTGCGCGAGCGCGGCGACGACGTGATGCTGCTGGGGCGCTATTTCCTCAAGCGCTACGCCGACGAAATGGGCCTGCGCATCCAGGCGTTTTCAGACGACGCCCAGCGCGCCATGCACCTGCACCAGTGGCCGGGCAACATTCGCGAACTGGAAAACCGCATCAAGAAGGCGCTGATCTTTGCCGAGGGCAATCAGATCTCGGCGGCCGACCTGGAGCTCACGCCGCTGCAGTCGGGCCGTATCGAGCCGCTGAACGACGCGCGCGAAGCCTTTACTCGCAGCTATGTGCGCAAAGTGCTCGAGCTCAACGGCGACAACCGGGCCCAGACGGCCAAAGATTTGGGCGTGGACGTCCGCACCATCTATCGCTATTTGGCGGCAGAGAAAGACGGCGATTTCACAGAGTAATTTCAAGGGCAACCTTGTTTCGCACCAGGAGTCGAGATGGCGAACATTCGCGTGCAGCAGACCCACCAGTTGAGCCAGGCCAAAGCCAAAGAGGCTGTTGGTCAGTTCGAAGAGATGCTGGCCAAGTACCGCGCCAAGCTCGAATGGAACGGCAACAGCGCTAAAATCAAGGGCATTGGCGTCGGCGGCGACGTCGTGGTCAGCGACAAAGACGTGGTCGTCAACGTCGAGTTGGGCATGATGGCTCGCGCCGCGGGTATCGACGCCGACAAGCTCAAGGGCTCGATCGCACGCCGGCTGCAAGAAGCGTTGACCTGACATGCACGCCGAGAACGTCGCCGTCTTCGTCGATCTCGAAAACGTCGGCTCGCCGTTCATCAAGCCCACGGCCGAGTTTGCCGCAACTCAGGGCCGGGTCTGCCATTTGGCGGTCTACGCGGATTGGCGGCGCGGCTATCAGCAGGCGTGGAACACCACGCTGGATCTGGGCGGCGTGCCCACGCAAATCTTGCGCGCCAGCGGCAAGAACTCGGCCGACATCGCGATCGTGGTCGACGCGATCGAGTTCATGTACCTATCGCCGGCGGTGCGCACGTTTGTGTTGGCCACAGGCGACTCGGACTTTGTGCCCTTGGCGCACCGGCTGCGCCAGCGCGGCAAGACGGTGATCGGCGTCGCCCCGATGGGGCGGGCGGTCACCGATGCCCTGATTGCCGCCTGCGACCGGTTCGAGCACCTGGACTTGGATCGCAGCGACGAAGAGCGCAGCGAGCCCGTGGCGGGCGAGGTTCAAGTCGAGGCGACTGGGCCCCAAGTAGCACCAACACTTGAGCAATTTCGCGCAGTACTCTTGGAATACCTGCGGCCGCGCGACAGCGTAACCGCAGGCGCGATCGGGATGCACTTGCTCAAACTGATGCCCAACTTCCGCTACCGCGACTTGGGGCACCGGACGCTGTCGGATTTGTTGCGGGCCCAAGACGATCTGCTGGTGGTGGTACCCACGGCCCACGAGCTGCGTGTTTCGCTGCTGCCGGGCGCTCATACGCCCGAGGGCGAGAAGGCCGAACCAATCGTGTTTGCTGGTGAATCCGAAGGCCCGGCTGACCATGCCACCGCAGAAACGGCCGCGCTCGGCGAGCCGACCGCCGCAAGCAGCGGCCCCGACACCGCCAGCCCCGTTGGCTCAGGCGCCGCACCCGCCCCCATGACGCTCGCAGCCAAAGTCCGCCGACCAAGGGCTGCAAAGACCGCCGCATCGGCCGATCCGTAGCGCCATTTTTGCGCTTCTTTACATGACGACAATCCTACCTTTGCCAGTTGCTGTCACAGTGCGACCCGGCGACCCGGCAGTCCTGCCGTACTCCAGCATCCTCTCCCCGACTGGCAAGTAGGACTACCGGGTCGCTTTCTTGTCTTTTCCCCCTTGCAGACCGTTGTAGAATCGACGGTGTAGAATCGACGGCGAGCCAGCCCCCGAGGCCCCATGCAAGTGCTACTGATCGACGACGACGCCAAGCTTTTTGAGCTGTTGGACCAGAGCTTTCGCGAACAAGACGTCAGCTTGACGTGGGCGGCCGACGGTCCCCGCGGCTTGGCCCTGGCTGAGTCGCGCGCGTTCGACGCGATTTTGCTCGACGTGATGATGCCGGGCATGGACGGGCTAGAGGTGTGCCGGCGGTTGCGTGCCCGGTCCACGGTGCCAATCCTCATGCTCACCGCGCGCGGCGACGAGGCGGATCGCATCGTGGGTCTGGAGTTGGGCGCGGACGACTACATCCCCAAGCCCTTCTCGGCCCGCGAGCTGTTTGCCCGCATCAAGGCGGTACTGCGGCGTGCCCGTCCCGACATGCAGGCCGAGACGATGATCGTGGGCGACTTGGTCGCGGACGTGGCGGGCCGGGTCGCGTTGCGCGGCGGCGTGCAACTTGGCTTGACTGGGCTGGAATTCGACTTGCTGGTCGCGCTGATGCGCCGCGCCGGACGGGTGGTGCCCCGCGATGCGCTGCTGACCGAGGCGGGCCGCAGCGATGTGATGGTCAGCGAGCGCACGGTCGATGTGCACATCTCGCACCTGCGCAACAAGCTGAACGACGACTCGCGCAACCCGCGTCTGATCAAGACGGTCCGCGGTGTGGGCTACGTGCTGGCCCGCGACATGCGCGGATAGCCGCCCGTCCCCGCGATCGGCAAACTGGCCCCAACGATGCGCAGCAAGACGCCATTGCCCACCCCGACCACGCCGTACCAGCGGCTGCGCAGCTATGTGGGCGCCCGCCTGCAGCGGCGCCTGACCGCCTGGCTGTTCATGAGTATGGTGCTGACTGCAGCGATTGCGGGCGGCGCCAGTTGGATGGCCGGCGCGCTGTCGACCGACAATTCGGCAAGTCGGTTCGAGAACGTGCATCGCCTGGTCGTAGGGCAGTTGGCTCTGGTGTGGGACAACCCGACCGCGCGCCACGACTTGCTCGAGACCTTGTCGGGCGACGGGCACTTGCGGGTGGAACTGCGCGACGCAAACGGGGCGGTGGTGGACTCGGCGGGATCCCAGTGTCCGCGGCGGCTGGATCGCTGGCCGGCGGTGCGCCGCGAAGGCAAACGTCTGGGCAGTATCCTGCTCTGCGTGCCGCGCAGCGATCGGACTCGGATCTATGTGGGCGTAGTGCTTGCCACGCTGCTCTTGGTGGTTGTGGCGCGCCTGTTCGCCCGGCAGATCGCGCGGCCGCTCGAAGAGGTCGCACGCGTGGCCGAGTCCGTAAGCGCGGGCAACTTGAACGTAAAGTCGCCGTTTGCGTCCAACCGCTCGGTCTGGCACCGCGACGTGCAGCTGGTGGCCGAGACGTTGGCCGACATGGCCAGTCAGGTCGAGCGGCAGTTGCGCGAACAGCGCGAACTGCTGGCCGCTGTGTCGCACGAACTGCGCACACCGCTTGGCCATTTGCGCCTGCTCCTGGAACAAGAGCGGAACGACGTGGCGCCCGGGACCGAGACGGCGCGGCGGCTGGCCCAGTGCGAGCGAGAAGTCCTGGACATCGACGGCATGGTGGGGCAACTGCTGGCCAACGCGCGGCTCGAGTTTCGCGAATTGCGCCAAGATCGCGTACGGATGGTCGATCTGGCCATCGAGGTGCTGGAACGGCTGGGACTGGACCCCACGCTGCTGGATGTGGAGTGCGAGCACGCCGCGGTGACCGGCGACGCCACGTTGCTCCAGCGCGCGCTTGCCAATTTGCTCGAAAATGCGCGCCGCCATGGTCATGGCGTCAAAATGCTGCGAATTCGAAGCGGCGACGGCCGCTTGCGCATCGAAGTAGAAGACGACGGCCCGGGATTTGCCCAAGGCGAGGCAGAACAAGCTTTCGAACCGTTCCGCGGCGCCGGTCATCGCGCCGAGAACCTGGGACTTGGTCTGCACTTGGTGGCCAAGATCGCCCAGGCGCACGGCGGTCGCGCCTATGCGAACAACGGCGCCCAGCGCGGCGCGGTGGTGGGCATGGAACTGCCCCAAGCGGCGGCGGACGGCCAGGTCTAGAGACTCGACCAATTACAGGACATTCGTTCAGGTATTCGCTCTGCCGGTCGCGTCTCTGGCCCCAAGTCGGGCGCAAACGAGCGCCTGCGGCGACTGGCCGCGACGTTGGCCTAGAAGTTTGGCCTGCTGATCGGTGCTCCAGCGTCGCCCGCGACGGCTCAAACCGCCGGATATTAGGACAGTTTCTTACCTACCTGGGTTGAGCCGCGCGCCGCAGTCGGTCGGCAATGGCTTCGCCCAGCCCCGCAACAGGGATAGGCATGACCGCGATCGCGGCCGGCGCGAGCGCATCCAGATCACGCAGGTAGGCAAAAAGATGGGCCGCCGCCTCGGTCGTGTCGCCGCGCGGGCTCAAGTTCAACACCGCCCGCGCGCCCGCCAACGGATGGGGTCCAAACGCCAATAAGGCTTCGTTGGCGGCAACTTGCGTGGCCTCCAACCGCAACGGGCTATGGGGCGCGTAATGGCTGGCCAACTGCCCTGGCGAGCGCGGCTGCTCCGCGTCTTGGGCTTGCGCCAGCGGCCCCGCGATCGCCTCCAGGGCTGGCCGCGCCAGGCCACCCGGCCGCAGCAGCCACGGCTGCCCGCCCACCACTTGCACCACCGTCGACTCCAAGCCCACGCGACACGGCCCGCCGTCCAGAACCGCCGCAAGTTCGCCGGCCAGCCCCGCCAGGACGTGCTCGGCCGTCGTTGGGCTAAGGCGGCCAGACGGGTTGGCGCTGGGCGCCGCCAGCGGGCGGCCCAGTTTTTGCAGCAACTCGAGCGTAACCGGGTGATCTGGCACGCGAATGGCGAGCGTATCCAGACCGGCCGAGGCCAGCCAAGACACCGGGCAGTCGCTGCGCCGCGGCAGAACCAGCGTCAGCGGTCCCGGCCAGAACTGCTCGGCCAATCGGCGCGAGATCGGGTCAAAGGTCACAAGCTGTTCCGCTGCGGCGCGATCGGCCACGTGCGCAATCAGCGGGTTGAAATTCGGCCGACCTTTGCACGCAAAAATGCGCGCGACGCTGTCGTCGCGGGTGGCGTCGCCGGCCAAGCCATACACCGTCTCGGTGGGAATGGCGACCAACTCGCCGCGCTGCAGCGCTGCCACGGCCAGGTCCAGTTGCTGGGGGTGCAAGTGCAGCATGGCCTACCCTGCCCGGTGCCGCCGGGGCGCGCAAGATACAGGAGGAGCCGCGCGCTATTCCAGCCCCTGCGGGTCCACGTCGACCTGGACCTCTAGGCCGGCCGGCAAGCGGCCCAGGCCGGGCAAGATCACCGCGTGCAAATGGCGGAGCCACTGGTGCAGTTGCGGGCGTTGAGCGCAACGCAACAGGGCGTGAATCCGCCAAATTCCCCGCAAGCGCGCTACCGAGGCCATCACGGGACCGCGCACCTCGGCCCCCACCGCGCGCAACTCGGCCGCGATGCGTTCCATGTAGCTGCGGACGACCTCTACTTCGGCATGGCGCACCTCGATCAGCGCCAGGTGGGCCCACGGCGGGTAGCCGGCATCGCGACGCGCCTGGCTCTCACGCTCGGCAAAACCTGCGCTGTCGCCCGCCAAGACGGCCGCGATGGCCGGATGCTCGGGCTTGAAGGTCTGGATCACCACCGACCCTGGCCGCTCGGCGCGCCCCGCCCGGCCCGCCACTTGGGTCAACAGCTGGTAGGTGCGCTCGCTCGCTCGGAAATCGGGCACGGTCAGCCCGGCTTCGGCCAGCACGACCCCGACCAAGGTCACTCGCGGAAAGTCGTGGCCTTTGGCCAGCATCTGCGTGCCGACCAGGACGTCGATCTCCCGATCGCGAAAGCGCTGCAGCGTATCCATCAGGCGCTGCCCAGAGGCGGTGTCGCGATCCAAGCGGGCCACGCGCACGCCGGGCAAGTGGTGCGCCAGGGTTGCCTCGATGCGCTCGGTACCAGAGCCGATGCCGATCCAATTGCGTCCGCCGCACTGCGGGCACGAGATGGCGTCGGGGAGCGACAAGTCGCACCAATGGCAGCGCAATCGGCCGGTTTGGCGGTGCCAGGTCAGGGCGACGGCGCACTCGGGGCACTCGACCGCGGTGCCGCAACCAGCGCAGAGCATGCTGGTGGCGAACCCGCGGCGGTTGTGGAGCAGCATCGCCTGGTCGCCGCGGGCCACCGTGTCGCGCACCGCCCCGAGCAGCTCGTGCGACAAAAGCGATGGCCGGTCAGGAGCTTGTGGGTCGACCAGCCGGTCGGCCAGCCGCAGGTCCAACGTCCGCACGTGCGGCATTTGCGCCGAACGGGGCCGTTGGCTCAGCACCTGCAGCGCCAGGCGCCCCGCCATCACCAGTTGCAGCTCTTCGCAACTTGGCGTGGCTGAACCCAAAACACACACGGCCTGCGCAGCCTGGGCCCGGACCAACGCCACGTCGCGGGCGTGGTAGCGCAACCCAGATTGTTGCTTGAACGAACTGTCGTGGCACTCGTCGACCACCACCACGCCCAAGTTGGGCATCGGTGCAAACAGGGCCGATCGCGGACCAACGACGATCTGAGCCGCGCCGCTGCGGATCCGCTCGAACGCGTCGGTGCGCTCGCCTTCGCTCATCGCCGAGTGCAAGGCCGCGACGGGATCGCCAAAGCGCGCCCGGAACCGCTGCACCAGTTGCGGCGTCAGCGCGATCTCGGGAACCAGCACCACGGCGGTGCGCCCCTGCGCCAAAGCGTGAGAAATAATGTGCAGGTACACCTCGGTCTTGCCCGAGCCCGTGACCCCATGCAACAGGTGGCCAGCGTAGCGGCCGGCGTCCAGGTCCGCGCAAACGGCAGTCACCGCGCGGTGTTGCTCATCGGTCAGCGCTGGCGGCGCGTCGCGGATGGCCGGTTGGCGCATCCCAAGCGGGTCGCGCAGCACTCGCTCTTGCCACAGGTGGACCAGGCCCCGCCGCTGCAGCTCGGCCACGGCTGCGCTGCTGGCCTGCAAGGCCGGGCTACCAGGAGTCTTTTTCCGCAACTCGCGCAGGGCGATCGTGCCCTCGGCCTCGATGCGGTGCAGCAGGCGGACTTCGGCGCGGCTCAGGTCGTCCGGCCAGGGGCGCACAAACGTAGCGCCCACCATTTCTTGCTGACGAGTGTCCTCGACATCGTCCCCCAACCCCGTGCGGCGCAGCGGCGCCGACAGCGTCGCCCGGACCACCTGCCCCAGCGGAACGTGGTAGTAGCGCGCCATGAACCGCAGGGTGGCGAGCAGATCCTGCGGCAGCGGTGGCCCCTCCAGGGCCGCCAAGATGGGTCGCAAGCGCGCGGCCTCCAAAGGCGCTTGGGCCATCGGACCGCACTCCATGACCAAACCCACCTCTACACGGCCGCGAAGCGGGACGTTGACCCGGCTCCCCACTTGCACCTGACCCGCGCAGGCCGCGGGTACGGCATAGGTGAGCGGCTCCAACTGGGCAGGGACCGCAACCTGAGCAAACTGGTCGGCATGCTGCCCTGGACCGGCCTCACCGGGCGCGGCTGGACGTCGCGGGCGCGCAGGCTTGGCGCGGCGTGGCGAGGTCGATCTCGGGGATGGCGCCGCGGACACGGGTTCGGCGCTCAGTTCTTCGGCAAGCGAGGGCAAGAGCGGCTGAGAACGAGCGGTCATGGCCGGAGGATGCGCCAAGCGATGCGGGCCTGCAAACGGGGCGACGGCAGCGCTAGCGCTTGGGGTGCACCGCGACCCCAACGCCTGCATTCGTGTTCTGGCACGTTCTTGACCTTGCAGGGCCAAGTCTGCATTGTGACGGCGACGAATGGCGGACCGCCAAGCAGGACGCCGCCTCAGGAACGCACATGACGCCGTCGCGGTTGCACAACTTGGTCCGCTACCAATCGGTTCTGCTGACAGGACTTCTGACGGCCGCGCTCCTGGCGGGATGTGGCGACGATCAGGTGTTGCAGCCGACAGTCCTTGGCAGTCAGGACATGGCGGCCGATCAAAGCGGGCTGGACGAACTGGCTGGCGACGCCACAGCCACCCAAGACACCGGCGACGACCAGTTGCAGTCCGATGCCGAGCCAGACACCGCCGCCGATGCTGCGGGCGACGCCGCAGCCCAAGACGCCGCGGCGTCGGACTCCCAGGGAACCGACGCGCAAGGTTCGGACGCGCAAAGCGATGGCGGGCCCCAGCCGGACAGCGAACCCACCGATGCCAGCCCGGCCGATGGCGAGCCCGGCGATGCGGTCCCCGGCGACGCAACGGCTGGCGACACGACGGCAACCGACTCTGTGCCGACAGATAGCGAACCGAGCGACGCCGTGCCCGGAGACACGGCAGCGGGCGACGGCACGGGCGATGCGAACCCCGCAGACGCCGGCTGCCAGGGCCCGCAGGACTGCCCCGCCGCAAGCGAGCCCTGCAAAGTGGCCGTATGCCAGGCCGGCACCTGCGGAATCGGCCCCGCGGTCGACGCCAGCCCCTGCAGCGACGGCGACGCGTGCACCACGGGCGACAAGTGTATGGCCGGAGCCTGCACCGCTGGCGCGCCGATGGTCTGCGCAGGCGACAACAACCCGTGCGTCACTTGGGCATGCAGCAAGGCCACGGGCCAATGTGCGAGCAGCCCAAGCACCGCGCCGTGTAGCGACGGCAATGCCTGCACCGTGGGCGACACGTGCAAAGACGGCACCTGCGCCGGCAGCGCCCTGACCTGCGACGACAACAACCCGTGCACCACCGACAGCTGCAACCCCGCGACGGGCTGCGCCACTGCCAACAACACCGAGCCCTGCGCCACGGGCAACGCGTGCATCAAGCCCGGCGTCTGCAAAGATGGCGCGTGCACCGGCTCGGTCCCCACCGACTGCGACGATGGCAACCCTTGCACGGTAGACAGTTGCGACCCCAAGAGCGGCATGTGCCAGTTTGCGGGCTCGGTGACCGGCGGCTGCGAAGACGGCAACCCCTGCACGGCCAACGACACGTGCCAAAAGGGCCTGTGCAAGGCCGGGGCGGCCAAGGTCTGCGACGACGAAAACCCTTGCACCGTGGACACTTGCGTCACTCCGACCGGCTGCATCTACACGCCCACAACCGGCGCCTGCAACGACAGCGACACCTGCACCGAGGGCGATGCGTGCACGGGCGGCGCCTGCAAGGGCGCTGCGGTGGTCTGCGACGATGGCAACCCGTGCACGGTCGACACCTGCGACAAGGTCAAAGGCTGCCTGTTTACGCCCAACAACGCGCCGTGCGCCGTCGACGCCTGCCACACGGGCACGTGCCTGCAGGGCAAGTGCACCAACGTCATCGTCAAGCTTTGCAACGACAACAACGTCTGCACGGCCGACACTTGCGACAACGTCAAAGGCTGCGCCAACACGGCGGTCTTGGACGGGACGCAGTGCGGCGTGGGCAGCAAATGCACCGAAGCGCCAGTCTGCAAGGCGGGCGCATGCCAGGCGGCCCCCCCCGTCAACTGCAGCGACGACAACGCCTGCACCAAAGACGCGTGCGATCCCCAAGCAGGCTGCACTTGGACCGCCATCACGGGCGCCTGCGACGACGGCAACGCCTGCACCGTGGGCGAAACCTGCGGCCCCGTGCCGGGCAAGGGCATCCAGTGCACCGGGGGCACGCCCATCGACGCAGCCAAGGTG
>JBBISH010000018.1:0-66685 GCA_037441385.1 Myxococcales bacterium | reverse complement strand
CAACTCGGGCTGTACCCACGTGAACAACACCGCGGCCTGCACCGACAACAACGCGTGCACCATCGGCGACACCTGCAAGTCGGGCGTCTGCACCCCCAGCGGCCCGGCCAGCTGGGACGACGGCAACCCGTGCACGACCGAAAGCTGCGACACTACCAGCGGCTGCCAGTCGTCCAACAACACCGCGGCGTGCAGCGACGGCAGTGTCTGCACCGTGGCCGACACCTGTGCCGGCGGCAAGTGCGTGCCCGGCGCGGCCGCCAAGTGCGACGACGGCAACCCCTGCACCGACGACAGCTGCGACAGCAGCCTTGGTTGCGTCAACAAGGCCAACACCGCGAACTGCACCGACAACAACGCCTGCACGCAGGGCGATGTCTGCTCCGGCGGGGCGTGCAAGTCGGGCGCCGCCATCAGCTGCGACGACAGCAACGTGTGCACCGACGACAGCTGCAGCGCCGACAGCGGGTGCCTGCACGTCGCCAACACCGCTTCGTGCAGCGACGGCAGTGTGTGTACCGTGGGCGACGCGTGCGCCAGCGGCAAGTGCGTGCCCGGCAAGGCCGCCGGCTGCGACGACGGCAACCCGTGCACCGACGATAGCTGCGACGCCAGCGCCGGTTGCGTGCACGCGGCCAACTCGGCGCCTTGCACCGACGGCAGCGTTTGCACCTCGGGCGACGCCTGCTCAGGCGGCAAGTGCGTGCCCGGCGCGCTCGTCTCGTGTGACGACGGCAACGTCTGCACCGACGACAGCTGCAACGTGAGCAGCGGCTGCCAACACAGCAACAACAGCGCTTCGTGCAGCGATGGCAGCATTTGCACGGGCGGCGACAAGTGCAACGCGGGCAAGTGCGTGGCCGGCGTGACCATCAACTGCAACGACGGCAACCCCTGCACCGACGACTCGTGCGACGCCAACAGTGGCTGCGTCTTTGCCAACAACACCGCGCCCTGCAACGACAACAACGGCTGCACCAGCGGCGATGCCTGCGCGGCGGGTGTGTGCAAGCCCGGCGCCGGCTGTTCGGCCAACGCGCTGTGCACCCCTGGCTCGACGGGCGTGTCGTGCAAGTGCAACGCGGGCTACACGGGCGACGGCTTCACCTGCGACGACATCAACGAATGCACCGCCGGCACCTTCACCTGCGCGACGAACATGGGCTGCGTCAATACGCCCGGCAGCTACACCTGTGCCTGCAAGACCAACTTTGCCGACTGCAACAACAACCTGGCCGACGGCTGCGAGATCGACGTCACCTCGAACGCCGCCAATTGCGGAGCGTGCAAGCAGGCTTGCTCGTCCACCAACGTGCCCACCCCCACCTGCAGCGGCGGCACGTGCAACGGCAACTGCGCCAGCGGCTTTGCCGACTGCAACAGCGACAAGCTGACCGACGGCTGCGAGATCAACACGCAGACCAATGCGAGCAACTGCGGCGCCTGCAAGGCTGCTTGCTCGACTAGCAACGTCACCTCCGCGACGTGCGGAGCGGGACTGTGCAACGGTACGTGCAGCGCGGGCTACGGCGACTGCAACAACGACAAGTTGACCGACGGCTGCGAGACTTCGCTCGTCGCCAACAACGCCAACTGCGGCGTCTGCGGCAACACCTGCCCGGTCAACGCGACTTGCACGGCCAGCGTCTGCGTCCCCGACTTTGCCGGCGGCGGCGGCGACGGGGCGCTGACCGTCAACAACGGCCAGACCGTGACCTTGGGCTCCGTGCGCACCACCTTGGGCGGCACCGCGGGCGCCACCACGGCAACCGTAGGCAACGCCACGGGCTTTGCCAGCGGCAAGATGGTGATCCTGCACCAGTCGCAGGGCACTGGCGCCGGCAACTACGAAGTGCAGATTGTTTCAAGCGTTTCGGGCGCCACGCTGACGTTTGCCGCGCCGCTGAAGAACACCTACGCCACTTCGGGCAACAACCACGCGCAAGTGATGGTGATGAACCAGTACACCAGCGTCACGGTCAACAGCGGTGGCATCCTGACCACGGCGGCCTGGGACGGCAGCACCGGCGGCATTCTGGCCTTTGCCGCCAACGGCACGGTCACGGTCGGTGGCACCATCCGCGCCAACGGTCTGGGCTATCGCAGCTGGGTCAGCCGCGCTTGCGGAACTCACTGTGTCGTTGGCGCAAACGGCGAGGGCACGGCAGGCCCGCCGCTGTACAACGTGGGCGCGAACAACGGCAGCGGCGGCGGCGGTGGCCGCCAAGGCCAAGACTGCGGCAACGGCGCCGGCGGCGGCTACGGCACCGCGGGCGGCAACGGCAGCTCGGGGACCACCGGTGGCTGCGGCGGCGGCAGCGCATCCGTGCCCGGCGGCTCCGCGGTCGGCGTGGCGAACTTGAGCGCCAACGCGCTGTTTGGCGGTGCCGGCGGCGAGGGCGGCTACGACGAAGACGGCGGACTGCCCGGCGCAGGCGGCAACGGCGGCGGCTTTGTGCTCATCCAGGCGACCACACTGACCCTCACCACGGGCGTGGTGACTGCGTACGGCAATGGCGGCGGCAACGGCAACAACAACTGCGGCGGCGGTTGCGGCATGTCGGGCGGCGGCGGTGGCGCGGGCGGCGCGATCCGCCTCGTCTTGGGCACGGGCACCTTGGGCGCCAACTTGGTGGCCGCCACGGGCGGCGGAGGCGGCACCTGCACTTGCGGTGGCGGCGGGGCCAGCGGCGGCGTGGGCCGCATCTCGATCAAGGCCACCACGGTCACCGGCACCACGAACCCCACCTACACGGCGGAGTAGCGCGGCCCACAGGGCCTGGGGGCCGTCGCACCGGTTCGGCGGCCCCCAACCTCTTGATCCGCGGAAGATTGCCGCGGCTCGACTTCGCAGGCGCACCGCACTACCATCGGGTGCCCTGTGCGGAGTTGGCCGTGTTCGCCTCGAAACTGCAGCAACTGCGCCAAGTCGCGCCGCGGTGCGGCCGGTCCCTTGTGGTCTGGTTCGCGCTGCTGACCCTGCTTTTACCGGCGCTGGCGGCAAGCGAAGACGTGAGCCGCGGGGCCGAAGTCCTGGGTCCGACCGAGTATTTGCAGCCCAGCGGCGCCAAGCTGACTCTCTACCGTCGATCGATCGCGGTGGTCATCGGCATCGACGCGTATCCCAACCTGCCGCCGCTGGGGGGTGCCAAGCGCGACGCTCGCAACGTGGCCGCGTATTTGCGCAGTGTGGGGTTCGAGGTCCGGCTATTGCTAGACGAACAGGCCACGCGCTCGGCGATTACCGCGCTGGTGGGCGACGAATTGCCTGGGATTTTGCAGCCGGATGACCGCGTGGTCATCTACTTTGCGGGACACGGCCTGTCGCGCGGCCAAGATGCCGAGGCGATGGGCTATTTGATGCCCTTTGACGGTCGCCGCGAGCACCCGGCAAGCACGGGCATCAGCATGGCCGAGCTGCAGCGCTGGTTTTCCAGCTACCCGGCGCGCCATGTGCTGTACCTGGCGGATGCCTGCTATTCGGGCCTGGCCATCGGCACCCGCGCGGTGGGCCTGCCGCCCGGGACCCGCGACTACGTCAGCGAGGTGATCAAGCGCCCGGTGCGGGTGGCGCTCGTTGCCGGGGCTGCCGGGCAAGAAGCGCATGAATACCGCGGTGCGGGCCTGTTCACCGGCTTTGTGTTGGAAGGTCTGCGCGGCGCGGCGGATGCCAATCGCGACGGCTTGGTCACGACCGACGAGCTGGTCACCTTTGTCAAACCGAACGTAGTGCGGGTGGCCGCGTCCGAACTGCACAGCGCCCAGTTGCCGCAGCTTGGCCGCAGTGGCGAAGGGGAGTTCCTGTTCGTCACGCCGCGCCCGTCTCGCGACCCCGTTCCCGAGCGCCTGCCCGGCAGTGGCCCGCAGCCGCCGCAGGTCGAGGGCGCGCCCCTGCCTGAAACGCCGACGGCGGAGCACGCCAGCGTTCACGTCACTTGCCAGGCGCCCCACTCCAGCGCAGTCATCGACGGCGTGAGTCGCACTAGTCCGGCTAGTTTTTCTGTAGATCCAGGTCCCTACGTGGTGCGCTGTACTGCCAGTGGCTATCTGCTGGCGTTCTCTGCCATCGAGGCGATCGCCGGGCGATCCCTCGACGTGACGCTGCCGATGCGGTCGAGTGCTCCGCGCGGTCCCGAGTTCGACGACCACGGCGATCTGCGTCTTGGCTGGAGCTACGCGCTGCAACCCCGCGCCAGTCTTGCCGCCAGCAGCGGCCTGAGCAACGCGAAAGTTAGCTACACGTCGCACAATTCCAACGACGCCATCCACCCCACCAGCACCAGCTCGTCGTCCGAATCGGTCGCCTTCGACAGCGGTCGCGCGCCGATCAACCCCCAAGGGTTCGAGTTGCGGTGGGTTTCGGGCGCGCCCCACCTCGCATTCAGCGCCGCCTTTGGCATGGCGTTCGCCCGCGACGTGGCGGTCCCGGTGACCGTCCATGGCAGCGGCAGCTACGTCCCCAGCGTGGGCAGCAGCGACTACGAGCTGGGCGACCTCTATGCCGGCACCCGCGGCACGATCACCAGCGCTTCGGACATGCACATGTCGCTGGATTTGCTGGGCCGTTGGAGCTGGCGACGCTTGCGCTTCTTTGGCGGCGCCGGCGTGCAGTTGGCTCGCCTGAGCTACGACGTCGACTTCAAGATCGGCAGCGTGGCCAACCACTTGAGCCTTACCGACGCCGCCTTGGGCGTTCCCGCCTACGCCGGCGTCGATGTGTTGCTCAGCGAGTCGTTCTTGCTCTGCGGCCAGTACCGCTACGATGTGATCGGCGACGGCCGCCGCGGCGTGGTCTTCAGCTTGGGGTGGCTGCAATGATCGCGAAGATCCTGCCCATTTTGCTCGGTCTGACCGTTGCCGGCTGCCTGGCCGAGGCGCCGCTGCCCAACCCCGGCGGCTGCACGCTGGGCACTGCTGGCTGCCCGTGCCAAACCGACAATCAGTGCCACAGTGGCTCGGCACTCGGCTACGGCGAATACGGCTGGACGTGCCAAAAGGGGCTGTGCGTCGCGTTTGAGTGCAAATCCAAGTACGACTGCCACTGCCCCAACTACGCCACGGGCAGCTGCAACGGGGGGTTCTGCCAATGTCCGTGATGGCCATGCGGGTGCGCTTGACGCTTTGGGTGTGGCCGCTGCTTGTGGCTTGGCTCGCCGGGTGCAGCCACGAGGTCGACATTCGCCCCAGCGAGCTGCCCAAACTGAACGACCGCACCTTCGCGGCCCCGGCCGTTGGTGCGCCGCTGCCGCCCTCGGTGGGGGTCGTCGTGGCCGACCCTGCCGGCAAACCCATTCACATCGAGGGCTTTGCGGCGGTTCTGGTCCGCGAATTCGGTCAGGCGCCGGTGCGGCACTTGCGCCCGCTAGCCGCGCAGATCCACGACGGCGACCTGCTCGACATTACCTCTTCCGGAGAAAATCCGCACACCTACGCGTTGCCAAACATCGAGCGTCTGTCGCTGCAGGTCTACGACCCCGGGAAATCGACGCTGGTCGCGACGCTGGTGACGGTGGTCGTCACGCTGGGCGGTACGTTGCTGCTGGTGGCCAGCTTGTAGAGTCGGGGCGGGCGGTTTCGCGCTCGCTGCGGCTGGCCGGACGGCCTGGGTCGTCGCGTTGGCGGGCAATTTCTACTGCGCATTCCCAAAGGCTTTTGGGCGTCCCGGCCCGGCGAACCCAAGTTGGGGGGCATTTTCTGAACTCAGTTCGCAGGAACCCAGCGGTGGGCCGGGCCGTCGCGCTGCGGCCGCCGGTCGACGAACAGTCCTGCCGAAACCCAGCAACCTGCTCCCGGCGGTGGCGACGTCCGCACGGCGCCGCCACCCCTGCGGGGCCAGCATCGCTGACGCGCGGAACAAATGTCCTGATTTCACGGGGTAGAAAATGCCCCCCAATCTTCTTGTCGCGCCATGCCGTTGACAACCGCACCGTCTCATTCAAGATCGACTGGCCCAGCCCCCGCAGGAGCCATCGCCCACGTGTTGTACGCACCCCACCTGATTCGCGCCTGTACGGCTTGTCTGACCCGTTCTGCAACTGGCGAGAATCAGGCGGGGACCCCGGTTCGGGCCCGAAAGACTGCCCATGTTTTCGATCCGATTCGGACGGAACGGGTACTACCACCCCGTTGCCGGCTCGCACTCGCCCTGGCGGCCCTGATGGGGCTGCTCGCCAGCGCATGCGGTCAAGAACGTGCGCCGCAGGGCCAGTTTGCGCTGGACGCCGCGGACGCCGCCACGGTCGGCGCCGACGGGGACGGCGCTGGCGATGCGCAAGTGGCTGACCCAGGCGCCCAAGAGCTGCTCGATGCGCAAGAGGGCGCCGCGGACGCGGTCGATGTCGAGACAACGGACCAAAATATCGACTTTGACGCGGACGTCGCTGTCGCCGACACCCCGGCCAGCGACACCGCCCTAGCCGACGCGGCCACCCCGGCTGCGCCGTACCTGGCGACTGGCAAGCTTGTCGAAGTCAGCGACTTGCTAGAGGGGCCTTGGCCCATCAACCCCGGCGACAAGGCCAAGTCCGAGCCGCCCAGCTCGGGGACCGCGATCGAAGACCTGGACGGCGACGGCCTGCTGGACATCGTGGCCCACGACGCCGTGGGCGAGGTCCGCCTGTACCGCAGCCTGGCCGGGCAACCGTGGAAGTGGAATAAGGAAGTTGTCTTGTCGGCCTACAAGGACCCGCGCACGGTGGCCCTGTACGCCGAGCCAGGCGGCGGGCTGGTGGTGCTGACGGCGGGGGCGCGGGTGGCCTACTCGGCCTACGACAAGAAGAAGGGCACCTGGGCAGAGAGCGGCATCGCCCGCGGCCTGCAAGTGCCCATGAACGTTGCGGTGCAGTCCGTCGTGCCCCTGGACGTGGATCAAGACGGCTTGCTCGACATCGCGGCGACCATCTTCACCTGCAGCGACGCCAGCAAGCCCTTGGTCTTTGTGGCGCAGGGCAATGGGAACTTCGCCGAGCAGGCCGCGCAACTGGGCATCGTGTATAGCGGATCGCTGTGGAACACCCTCCACACGGACGTGGACGGCGACGGCCACCCCGACTTGCTGGCGATGTCCGAGACCTGCCCGCCGCAGCACGGCAACGCCTACTTTCACAACCGCGGCCATCCCAGCCAGGGGCAACGCTACGAACAGCTGAAGTTGCCTCCGATTTTCAACGCGCCGTCGCAACTGGGCGGCTCGCCGATGGGCGCGGCGGTGGCCGATTGGGACGGCAACGGCGAGCTGGACTTGTTCTTGACGATGATCGGTCTGCGCGATGCGCGCTTGAGTGGCACGGACTTGAGCAAGTTGTCGCCTGCGCTGCTGCAGAAGTTCGCCGGCGACTGCAATCAGCTGCTGCTGCGACAACCCGATGGAAAGCTAATCAATTCTGCTGCGCAAGCCGGACTGACCGCCAGCCTGTCCAGCACCGGCCTGTCGATGGTGGCGTGGACGGCGCTGCCGTGGGATCTGGACGTGGACGGGCATCTCGACCTGCTGCTGACGCATGCCTATGACTTTTCGGCATTCTTGCTCTCGGACGAGGGCGCCGCCCATCCGGTATTCTTCCGCAACCTGGGCAATGGCAAGTTCGCGGATTTGTCCAAGTCCATTGGCCTGCCCGACCCGCACATCGGTCGGCACGCCGCCCTGGCCGACCTGGACAACGACGGCGACCTGGACCTGTTCTTGGGCGGGCAGGCCGTGGCGCCGCGGCTGTACCGCAACGATGTGGTCACGGGTGGCCACCACCTTTCTGTCCGCTTGCACGGAACTGCCAGCAATCCCTTTGGGTTGGGGGCGCGGCTGCGGCTGCAGACCACGCAGCGCACCTACGTGGCCGAGGCGACCACCCACGCGGCGCCCCACGGCATGGCGGGCCCGCTGCTGCACTTTGCCTGGCCGGCCGGCGAGGAGCCGCAGACGCTGACGGTGACCTGGCCCACCGGCTACACGCAAAAGCTCGTGGCGGGCGGTTGGCCCATCGACGGCAAGCCGCTTGATGTGACGGAGCCGCCGCTGTTTACCCTCTCTAGCCGTTGGCTGCCGGCGACGGCGAACGCCACTTCTGTAGTCAAGGCCAGGACTTTTGACCCCTACGGCAAGCCCCTCGTTGCGCCCCAGGCGACCATCGAGCTGGCGCCGGGCGACCTGGGCAGTTTTGCCGGGCCGACTCAGTGCGACAATGTTGAGTGTACGCGGACTTACCAGCCCCCCGTGGGCGCGACCGGCGAGGCGGCGCTGGTGGTGAGTGTGGCCGGCAAGCCGTGGCTGGTGCGGCCGCGGATTCGGTTTGTGGCGCAGGGCAAGCCGTAGGGGCCAAGCCTTGCTTGCCGCTCCTCGGTGCGTGGGTCGTCGAAAATCCAGCAATAAAGCCAAGGTTGACGATGTCCGGTGCCGCGGGTAGCCTGCGTGCAGCCGTTGGCCAGCTCGGTCCCAAGACGTGAGCGTGGGCTGGGCGGCGACCCTTGCGCAACCCGGCGCGCCGCAGCCGTGGAAAGGACAGGAACTGGACTTGATGCGCCGACTTCAACCGAAGCTGCTGGCCCTTGGCACACTGTTCACCGTCGCCCTGCCGGCGCAAGCCCAGACCAAGGAGCCGCCGGCCAAGGTGACCCAGGGCGACGCGGCGGCGTTGGTCATCCCCGCGGGGCAAGATGCCGTGGTGGCAAGCCTGATTACGCCCGATGCGGCGTGGCCAGTCGGGGTCACGCTGGTGCAGGCGCAGGTCCATCCCGACCACATCGAAGCGCGCTACCAGGTGGCCTCGGGGCCCTGCGCGGTCGCGGTCGTGGCCAGCCATCCCACGGCCGCCGTGGGCGAGGGTAGTGCCGAACCCTTTGCCAAGACCGAGCAATTTGCCCTCCGCTGGCGGTCCCTGACGCCCGAGACGGATTGCGGCCAGGGGCCGCGCGACGCGGTGGGGCAGGCGCTGCTCAAGCAGATCCAAAGCCATCAGGCCGAGTTCCATTGGGTCGCGGCCGGGCAGGGTGCGCGCCAGGGTGCGCCGTTGCCTGGGCAGGCCACGCCGGCCCAGGCTGGGGGCAACCCCGACGCGGGCCAGGACCCCGGCCAGCAAGCCGCCCACGGCTTGGACGACGCCGTCAACGCCGCGCGGGTGCACGACGACGCGCGGGCGCTCGCGCTGGTGGACAAGGCCGTCACCGCCGCCGAGTCGCTGCCGCCCGAGGCGCGCGTGTGGATCCTGGCCTCGGCCGCCGCCATCCTCAACGCCGTCAAGCCGGCGCAAGCCCGCGCCTATGCGCAAAAAATCCTGCAGCAGCCCACAGCGCCGGGCGTTGAAGGGCGGCTGGCCCGGGCGCGCGCGCAGCAGGTGCTGGGCAACACGGCCGAGGTCGTCAAAGAGCTGGAAAGCCTGCATACGCAAGCCGATTTGCGCGCCAAGGCCTGTACGATGGTGGGCCACGTTGCCCGCGACCTGGAGCTGGCCGGCAAGGCGAGCGAGGGCCTGCAGATGCTCCGCGACTGGCACAAGGCCGAGCCGGACTGCATCGACGTCGTGATCGCCGCTTCGCAAATGGGCCGGCGGGCAGGTATCGCGCCGACCACCTTGGACATGCTGGAAGACGCGACCAAACGCCACCCCAAAGACGTGCCGCTGACCATCCATTTGGCGCACACCTACAAGGAGATCAAGCGGTACCGCGAGGCGCTGGCGCTGCTGGACGGCATGGACTTCCACGGCGTCGAGCTGGACAAGGCGCTGGTGCTGGACATCACGCGGGTCTACCTGGATGCCCCGGACAGCGGCGCCTCGCTGGCCGTGCACCGCGCGCGTTCGGACAAGGACCCCACCGACGCGACCTCGGCGTTCATCGTGGGCACGATCCTGCATCACAATGACCAGTGGGCCGAGTCGAACCGCTACTTGGAACGCTCGCAAAACGCCTTTGCCACGGAGCCGCGCCAGTACATCTACACCGGCATGAATTACTTTCGCATGGGGAACCAGGCCGAGGGCGAGCGCCTGATCGAGCACGCCATGAAGCTGGGCTCGTCGGACCCGGATATCTACTATTGTCGGGCGGTCGTGTGGACGCTGAAGGACCCCAAGCGGGCGGCGGCGGACCTGGAGACCTACCTGAAGATGACCGCCGGATCGCGCGAGACCTATGCGCCCAAAGAGATTAAAGTTCAGGCAATGCTTGCGGATCTTCGCGCGTGCGTCGACGCCAAGGACGTGGCAGCCTGCTTGAAGACTGAGGGGCAGCTGCGCAAGGTCCGCGGTTGGGCGCCCTGGGGCGCGGCCGGTCTGGCGCTGCTGGGCGTGGGTGTGTGGCTGTGGCGGCGGCGGCGCGCAACTGCGGCGGCGGCGTTGCTGGGTTTACTGGCCCTATCTGCGCCTGCTCGCGAGGCCGTGGCTCAGTCGCCCACGTCTGCAACCATGGAATCGCACGATAGCGCAGGGGCCTCAGCGAGTTGGGTGGCCTCAGGCCGCGCGCGCGGCGACCTGCGCCCCACGCTGACCACGCCCACCAGCTTGGCTGCCCAAGCGACTTGGTGGTCGGATTTGGACCGCACTCAGCTCGGCCTGGCCGCGGTGTTGCTGGTGGTGGCCGGCGGTTTTTTTTTCGCCTCGCCCGCCTCGCCTTTGCCGAGCTGGCTAGCCTAGACCCCGGCGAGCGCCGCATCACTTGGGCGCTGCTGCTGGCGGGCGCGACCTTGCGGCTGGCGCTGCCGATGCGTTTGGTGATGATTTTCTCGGCGTATCGGCTGACCGAAGACGCCGCGACCTTGACCCACGTGCCCCGCGCCGGTGTGGCTCCCACGCTGCTGTATCGTTTGGTCTTTGCTGCGCTGGGCGCCGACCACCACGTGCTGGTGGCGGTGAACACGGCCTGCGCGGTGCTGACGCTGCCGTTGCTGGTGGCCCTGTTCGCGCGCTTTCAGCCGCCCAAAGGCGCAGTGGCCACGCTGGCGGGTCTGCTGGCGTCTCTGCCCGTGTTGGTCCTGGATGCCCGGACCGAGAGCCACCTGCTGCCGGCCATGCTGTGGCTGGTGGCCGGTTTGTTGTTGCTCGACCAGGGATTGCGTGGCGGCTTGCGCCGCGATCTGCTGGGCGCGGTGGCGCTGTTGGCCCTGGCGGCGATGAGCCGGCCTGAGCTGACCGCGCTGGTGCCGCTGCTCGCCTCAGGCCTGGCGTGGTGGCGAAAAGGCCAGTCCGGGTGGCAGCTGCAGCCGCTGGCACTGGCGGTCGCGGGTGGGGTGGCTCTGGCGCTGATCGTCCCGCATCTCTTGCACTTGCGCTACGCCTTGGCGGTCGAGCAAGAGGGTGGCTCGCTGCCGGCGCTGGATGCGACCTTTGTCGCGGGTCTGCCGCTGCGCTGGCTGAGCCTGGCCTTGCCGCTGCAGCCCGACCTTTTTCCGGCTGGCGTGACGGCGCTGGCGCTTTGGTCGGCGGCGGTGGCGGGCCGCGAACGTCGCCTGCTGGTTGGGCTTTTACTCGCGGCGGCGCTGTGGATGGCGCTGACCCTGGTCGACCTGCCGCGCACTTCGGTGCCGCGCCTGCACGCCCCGGCCGCCGTGCTGGTCGCTTGGGTGGCGGCGTGGCAGGTGGGCCGCTGGCTCAGCGACGCGACGAACTCGGGCCGGGCTCGGAAGAAAGCGGCAGTTGTGTTAGGGATTTGCGCGCTGTCGGCCGTGCCGAACACCTGGGCTCTGGGCGCGCGCACCAACGAGGACGAGACCGAAGATCTGCTCACCCAAGCCCTGGCCCAGATTCCGGCGCGCGACGCCTGCGTGGTGGCGCTGGGCATGGGCGACAACCCGCCGCCGCACCGCACGCAACGCGCCTTCCCGGCGTACCTTTTGCGCCCGCCGCACCGCGACGCCCAGCTGTACTCGCTCACCCAGTGGCGGGCTTTGGGCGAACCCATCTGCACTGGCGGCACCTATGCGGTCGTGGATCATCGCTGCTACGCGATGCACGCCCAGGGCCGGCAACCAGGCACGGCGTCTGGCGAATTGGCCGGCTCAACGGGGATGCTGGCTACGTGCGAGGCGCTGCTGAAGCGCCACCCGTGGCAAAAAGTCGTCGAGCGCGACGTGCCCAACCGCGGCGACAACGAATACGGCTACTACGCGGCAGTGCCAGCATTTCGCCTGGGGTTGTACCGGCTTGCGGGCCCTGGCCGCTGACCCCGGCCCAGCCTATGTGGCAAGTGGCAATACCTGACACCCGGCTCACCCTTCCTGGCAACTTGTCCCGCAAGCGTGCGCGAGCGAGCCCGCGCCGTCAACCCAAATCCGCTCGCCTACAAGGGGATCGTCGCGCTTGGGGTGCGGAATCGCCCCCGTTTTCGGCCCCAGATGCACCGCGCAAAGGGCCCAAGGCGCGGCCCCATTTGGGTTTGCGCTCGGCGCCCCCCGGCAGTAGCCTGCACTGGGCGGCCCAAGATGGCGGCAAGGGCAGTGCGCCCGGGCCGCACCGGCGAGGCACAATGGCTCTCCAGCAGAAGTTTCTCTGGTCGATCTTCCTCCTATCCGCGGCAGCGGCGGCTTGCAGCTCGCCCACCACCGCGGCGGGCCAAGGGGGCGACGCCGACGTGGCCGCAGCTAGCGACGTCGCGGATGCGCTGGCCACCAGCGACCTTTCTACGGCCGCCGACAGTGCCGATGTGGCCGCGCAAGACGCTGCGACCGGTGCAGATTCGTGGGTCGACGCCGGCCCGACCGACAGCAGCGCTGGCGACACTTGGCCAGGCGACACTTGGCCAGGCGACACTTGGCCAGGCGACGCGCCCGCAGGCGACACGAGCGCAAGTGACGTCGCAACAGCCCAAGATACCGCCAGCGGTGCCGACGCCACCTACGATGCCGGCTGTTCCCCGTGCAACCTCGATTGCGTCTGCAAGACGGACTACAACGGCTGCCCGCTGCAAGAATGCGAGTCCGCCACCTGCCTGGACCTGATGGGCCAGATCGCCGCGTTGAAGCCCAAAGTCACCACCTGCAGCGCGGACAAGGGCTGCCAGCCCTTCGAGTTCCCCATCTGCGGCTCGGTGGGCTGCTTCCAGCTGGGCGTGGGGGCCGGCAACGACCTGACCGAGCTAGAGAACTTGGCGGGCAAGGCCGGCGCGGCGCAATGCAGCGGCTTCCACTGCGGCTGCGGCCCGGCGGCGCCCACGTTCTGCTTCAAGGGCCAGTGCCAGACCTGCCCGCCGAACTGCGACGGCACGTGCGACGAAAAACTGGCAGCGCTCCTCTCGGTCGCCAAGCAAGCGGCCAGCTTCTGCGGCAGTGACAGCGATTGCACCGTGGTCGCCACCGGCATGTGCCCGGTCGGGGGGCTTCCGTGCGGCGGCATCCCCGCCAACAAATACAGCAAGACAGAAGTCCTTTCGGGTTTGGTCGCGGCCTATTCGGCCCCGTGCGGCGCGGCGATGTGCAAGTGCGCGGTGCCGGGCCCGGCCAAGTGCGTTCAAGGCCACTGTGTGGTGGCGCCGTAGGTCGCCAAGTCGCCTTTCCGGTCGCGCCCAAGTCCTGCTATTCTGGCATCGCGCGGCGAACCGTGCAGCCGGCCAGGAAACCGATGAACTCCGTTGCGACGTGGCTGACTGTTGCGAGCCTGCTGCTCACTACCCCCGCGTTTGCGGATGCGCGCACAGACGCCGAAGTGCTAGCCACCCGTGCCAAGGCGCTGTTTCACGCCAAGAGCTACGCTCAGGCCGCGGACTTGTATCTGGCGGCCTACGCCAAGTCGCACGTGCCGCTCATGCTCTTCAACGCGGCCCGCGCCACCGAAGAGGCGGGGAACTTGGCCGAGGCGCGGGCGCTTTTCTTGGAGTACTCGCGGCTGGATGGGATCACGCCCACCGAGCGCAAAGACGCCCTGCGGCGGGCCGACGACCTGCGCGTGCGCCTGGAGCAGCAGCACCCCGCCCGCGCTGAGCCTGTTGCCACGCCCAAGGACGCGCCCGCCGACGATGCGGCCACTCCGCCCGCCGCCCGCGAACCGGTCAAAGCCGCTCCCGCCGAGCCCGCCCCGCCGGCCGAGCCCGCTTCGCGCGACGCCCCGACCAAGCCCGCTCCCGCCCACACGCCCCCTGTAGCGGTTCACAACGATCCCAGCCCGCGCCCCGCAAGTCGAGCTCCGGTCTGGCAGATCGTCGGCGCCGCCACCGCGACCGCGGCCAGCGTCACCCTGTGGTGGATCGCCAATGACAAGTCGCACCAGGCCAACGGCTTGGACGTGCGCGACCAGACCAGCAAACAGAACTACCTGACCCTGGCCGACTCGGCGCGCGACTGGCAAAAGGCGGCGATCGGCGCCGGGGCGGTGGCCGGGGCCCTGGCGGTCTGGGCGCTAGCCGCCGGCGTGTCGTCGCCCAAGGCGTCCAGCGTGCAGTGGCTGCCGCTGCTGCAACCCGGCGGAGCGGGCGTCGCCGCCCAGGTGGGGTGGTAAATGCTCGTCCGGACTGTTCCTTTTGCGCCGCACCGCGGCACCTGGGCTGTCGCCGCCGCGCTGGCCTTGCTCGCGTCGGGCTGCATCGAGAATCTGGCCAGCGAAGCTGAGTTGAACAACCGGCTCGCGGCCCAGCAGACCCAGAGCGACGGGCTGAGCGACGCCGACAGCACCGACGTGGACCTGGACTCGACGGGGAGCGGCACGGATCAGGACGGCATGCCGGGCCTGGATGTGCAGCCGGGCGAAGACAGCATGCCCGGCCAAGACAGCTTGCCTGGCGACGACGGTTTCCCGAGCGACGACAGCTTCCCGAGCGAGGACGGCTTCCCAGGCACAGACGGCACCCCTGGTCCAGATCAGGACGACAGCACGACTCAGCCCGGCGGCGACGGTATCGCCCCGGTCGATGGCGTCACGTGCCTCACCGACGCCGACTGCAACGACCTGAATGCGTGCACCGACGAAAGCTGCGTCTCGGGCGCCTGTCAGTTCGTACCCCACACCGCCGGCAACCCGTGCCCAGAAGGGCAGAGCTGCCAAGTGGGTCAGTGCGCCGCCACAGTTGCGGTCTGCGGCGACGGGGTCGTCGGCTCGGGCGAGTCGTGCGACGACGGCAACTCCTCGCCCGGCGACGGCTGCGGGGCCAACTGCCAAGTCGAAGGCGTGGTGCCGGCTTACATGCGCTTTATCCCGGCCGCCACCTTTGTGATGGGCTGCGCAGAGGGGGTGGACCCCGGCTGTGCCAGCGACGAAGGACCGATCCACAACGTCAAGCTCTCGGCCTTCTTCATCGACCAGAGCGAGGTCACCGCGGCCGCCTACCAGCAGTGCATGATCGACGGCGCCTGCTCCCTTCCGGGCACAGGCGACCAGGCGACCATGGGCG
This sequence comes from Myxococcales bacterium, assembly GCA_037441385.1. Taxonomy (GTDB): domain Bacteria; phylum Myxococcota_A; class UBA9042; order UBA9042; family UBA9042; genus SXRM01. Next base: position 51,379 of record JBBISH010000018.1, on the reverse strand, counting down.
ACAGCTTCAAGTCGCAGTTTCCCGTCAACTATGTCGACCACAGCCAAGCGGCCGCGTTCTGCAAGCACGTCAGCAAGCGGCTTTGCACAGAGGCGGAGTGGGAATTTGCCGGGCGCGGCTTTTCGGGCCACTTCTACCCCTGGGGCAACACACTACCCAGCAACTTGTGCCTTTTTGCCAACAGTCAGGGCTGCTTGGGCAGTCCTATCGGCGTCGGCAGCTACGCCAACGGCGACAGTCCGTTTGGCGTCTGGGACCTGGCCGGCAACGTGGCCGAGTGGGTCGCCGACTACTACGGCGCCTACAAGTCAGGAGCCACGGTGACCAACCCCACCGGCCCGGCCGGCGGCGCCGGTTTTGTGGTGCGCGGCGGCCATTGGGACAGCCCGCCCGCCGGATTGCGCACCACCGCCCGCGACAATCAGGGGAACTCGACGCAGTCCAGCAAGATTGGGTTCCGCTGCTGTATGTCGTTCTAGGCGCGTGTCGGACTAACCGAAGCGATTTCGTGTAATGATATGAAATTATTGAAGTCTCAAATTGAGGCAAACACGTAATTTCAGGTACTTAGAGAGAATCTCCGACAGGCTCCTAGAGAGCGGATCAATTTGGACTTTCTCCGCGCATCTGGAGTGTCGAAATCTGCGCGGCGAGTCGCTGGGTGCTCGCTTGAGCGCCACTGCGGCTGGAAACGCGACCGGCAGAACGACTTACTGAACGATTGCCTAGCAATTGGTCGAGTCTCAAGGCGACGGACCTGCCCCAGCGCGCCCAAGAACTGGGCGGCCCGCTTCTTTGCCGTTGACCCCTGCCATGCCGGCCCGGCGTGGGCGCGCGACCGCGTGCCTTGTGATACGAACCCTGTCTGAGCCACGCCTGTACAGTTTCTCTGACCTGGTCCGCAACCGGCGAGAATCAGGCAGGGACCCCGGTTCGAGGCCGAAGAATTGCCGGAGCCTTAGAGCCGAATTGGGCCTATTCCGTATGATTGACATGGCCCGTTTCCTGGCGCAGGCTGGGGCTCATCCCCCCCGTGTTTCCCAGATTGGTTCGGCAAGGTAGGTGCACACGGCGGTTGGCGGGTCTGGCACTACAACCCCGAAATTCGCGATGGAATAGGTCTCACGAATGGTTTGTAGTACTAGCATTTTAGGCGAGTCAAAGGGGGCGCGCCGCACTCTGCGACCCCCCGCGTGCGGCTGGCGCCGCCTAGTACGCCAGGGCGTTCCAACCCAGCGCGTATCTACGACTTGGCGTACTAGGTTTGCCAAGGCTAGCGCGGCGATCCTGTGGGTCACTGTGGTAGTTTGTGCGTGCACTCCGCCCGGGCCAGTCGCCGTAGATGGCGTCAGCAGCACCTGGGACAGCGGGCAGCTTTCCAACGGGGACAGCCAAAGTCCTGATGCAGGCGCCACAGCAACCTACGGCGACGGGACCAGTGATGGCCCCACGTCCGCGGCCGACGCTGGCGCGGATCTGGGCTCAGCCGACATTGTCGCCGTGGCCGGCTGTGCGACGGCTGCGTGCGACGACGGCGACAGTTGCACCGTCGACGCGTGCTTTGGCCAGCCGCCAGCGTGTGTTCATGTCTTGTCGCCGGCATGCGCCGCGCCCGCATGGCCTTGCTGGGGCTACTACCAGGACTGTCCCACTGGAATCTGCGACAAGCCCCGACACGCCTGCGTGGGATGTCTAGTCGACAACCACTGTGGCCCCGGCCATTTGTGCAGTCAACAGAAGTGCGAGGCCAGCGCCGGCTGCACGAGCGACTCTGACTGCGTGCTCAGCGGCGGGATTTGCGACCCGACCCTGCACCTGTGCGCCCAGTGCGCGACCGACGCCGACTGCCCCGCCGCGTACCGATGCAGCGAACACCACTGCCTGTCCAGTCCGTCGTGCACGCAAGACTTGGACTGTCCTGGCGTTTGCGACAAGGCGCTTGGCCGCTGCGTCGACTGTGAGGTCAGCGCCGACTGTCCTGGTGGCCAATGGTGCGCGCCAGAAAAGCGCTGTCGCGATGCCGTCTGCCAGGGTTTTACCTGCGTTTCTAGTCAGATGGCGTCCGCCTGCCTGCCAGACGGCTCGGGCTACGATGCCGGCACGACCTGCCTGGATAGCGACGTTTGCACGTTGGACAGCTGCCAGACGCCCAAAGGTTGTGTGCACACCCCCACGGCGGGCCCGTGCAGCGACGGCAAGCCTTGTACCCAGCCCGACGTGTGCGCCGACGGCAAGTGCCTGGGTGGGCCAGCGTCGTGCGACGATGGCAACCCTTGCACCATCGACAATTGCGACGCTGTAGGCTTCTGTGCGTTTGCGCCGATCGCGTCCGGCGGCAGCTGCAGCGACGGCAACCCGTGCACCGTCCAGGACACGTGCGACAGCAGCGGTGCATGCAGCGGAACGCCTACAGCCGGCGCCCTCTGCGACGACGGCGACCCTTGCACCGCGGGTGATGTTTGCGGCACCGGCCTGACTGGTTGCCATGGCCAACCTGCCAGCGGCGTTGGGTGCGACGACGGCAACCCCTGCACCGACGACACCTGCCAAGGGGGCAAGTGCGTTGGCATTCCCAGCGCGTTTGCCCTGTGCACTGGCCCAGAAGAGTGCTCAAACTACCTCTGCAAAGCAGGCGCATGCGTGGCGGTGCCGTACCCCGACGGCACCTGGTGCAACCAGACTGGGCAGGTGTGTTACCGGGCGACTTGCCAGAGCGGCAAGTGCGTGAACGCGGTCGCGCCGGCCGGAACGCCTTGCGCCTCTGGCGAAACCTGCCTGCAGGGTGGCTGCGTTGGCGAAACCTGTGTGGGCAAGCCCCTGACCGGCCCGGCCTGCGCCGATGGCAATCCGTGCACGCTGGCCGACGTCTGCGTGGCCGGCAAGTGCGCGGGCAAGCCCATCGACGGCGGGGATTGCAGCGACGGCGACCCGTGTTGGACGGGCAGTTGCGTGTCCGGGGAATGCCAGAGCAAGCCGAACAACGGCGCAAGCTGCCCGGCCAGCGGTCCGTGTTGGCAGGGCTTGTGCAACGGCGGCAAGTGCACGCAACAGGCCAAAGACGGGGTGCCGTGTGCCAGCCCGTTGGCCGAAAAAGCGCCGTGCGTCCAATTCTCGTGCCAAGACGGAGGCTGCTTGGGACTGGGCAACGCGCCCGACGGCAGCCCGTGCAGCGACGGCAATTCCTGCACGGTCGACGCTTGCGCGGCGGGCAAATGCAAGGGCAGCCCGCTCACGGGCCCGGCTTGCGACGACGACAATTCGTGTACCACGGACGCTTGCGTGGCGGGCAAGTGCAAGGGCACCTTTGCGTCCGGCGCCACTTGCGACGACAAAAACCCCTGTACCGCCGACTCCTGCCAAGGCGCGGTCTGTGTCCACAGCCCAATCTCCGCGGTTCAGTGCATGCAGGCGAGCGGCTGCTGGGAGGCCGTATGTCTGGTCGGTGAATGCACTATGGTTGCGACTTCGGGCAAGCCCTGCGACGACGGCAACCTTTGCACGACCGCCGACGTCTGCGGGACTGCCGGCTGCAGCGGCAAACCTGCCGACGGGGTCGTCTGTCCCACGTCGTGGCCCTGCATTGTCTATGCCTGCAAGTCGGGCAAGTGCAGCGCGGCGGTCAACACGGACGGTGCGACCTGCGACGACGGCACCATTTGCACGGTCAACGACACCTGCAAGGGCAGCGTGTGCAAAGGGAAACCCATTGACGGCGCTGCCTGTTCGCCGGACGGGGTCTGCCTAGTGGGCGTGTGTCTCGCTGGCGCCTGCAGTGGCACCGTAGACGACAAGGTTACCTGCTTCGACTCCAACCCCTGCACGCTGGATAGCTGTGTGAGCGGCGTCTGCCTAAGCGTACCTGGGGTGGACGGCACCGACTGTGGCAGCAACGCCTGCAAGAGCGCGACCTGCCTGGGCGGTGTGTGCAAGGTGAAGTACTTGAAGGGCCAACCTTGCAGCGACGGCAACCCGTGCACCAGCGACGCCTGCAACGGTTGGGGCGGGTGCGTGGGCACCGGCGTGGCCGAGGGAACGGGCTGCGACGATGCGAACCCCTGCAGCCTGGCCGACACTTGCCACAACGGGTTTTGCGCAGGCGTCATGCAAGCAACGGCCACGATTGGTACGGGCGCGACGGAGTCCGGCACGGTCATCGCCGCTCGGCCGGGTGGCGGCTGGATTGTCGGCGGTTCTCGCATGTACGATGACCTGCCCGTGCCGGGGTGGTCGGGCATGGTGCCCTGGCATCGCAAGGCCTGGCTGACCGCGGTCTCGCCCACAGGCCAGGTAGAGTGGGAGTGGACCTACGGCAAGCCCCCGCTTAACCACTTTATTCGGGCGCTCACCGTGATGCCGGGCGGCGACTTTGCCCTGGTCGGCGAGGCAGAACCTGCCGCTGGAAACGGCGATGCTTTTCCGTATATGGCACGGATCAAGCCAGATGGGTCCGCGAGCTGGGCGGTCGATTTGCCGGCCCAGAAGGTGTGGCGTTTCAAAGGGATTGCGGCCACATCCACCGGAAACCTGATCGCCGTTTCCCCGTATTGGTGGCCCTTGGCGGTAGGCTTTTCCGGCGACGGCGACGTGCTGTGGCAGAAGAAGTGGGATGGAGCCCCCGATATTCAACCCTACGCGGTGGTGGCCCGCCAAGACGTGGTGATGGTGGCCGGTCTTGCCACCAAGAATGCGCAGACCTTTGAATCCATGGGTGTCATCGCCCGGATTGATTTGGACGGCAACGTCCTGTGGCAGAAGACCTTGCCCGGTGCGGTTGGTCTGTTCCAAGCGGCCACGATGGTCGACGACGGGGTAGTGGCCCTTGGGCTCAAGGCCCTGGGAGGCAACGTGCCTGTGCTTGTTCGCATGGACTTGGCGGGCAACCTGCAATGGCTCCAGGCGTTTGGCGAACTCCCTGCAGTACCCCCGGATCAGGCACTGACCACCCTGGGAGTGGTCCCGCGCCCCGGGGGTGGCTTCCTGGCGGGCTGCGCAGTAGGTATGGGGGCCGCGGCAGTGTTTGGCGTGGACGCAGCAGGCAAGCCGCTGGCTGCCGCCCCCAACGTCTGGCCACTGACGGGCCCGCTGATGGGCATGGCCAGCAATGGCAGCGAAGTGCGCGTGACCGGCTATGGCCCGGTCGGCTTTGGCCAGGGCGACGCGTGGTTCCTGACCCTGGATGCCGCCGGGAGCGTCGTATGTCCAAAGTAGGAACTCGGCCTGCAACTGTGCGGTGGGCATGGTGGCTCGCGCTCGCCTGCACGATCGCCTGCTCGGCGGCGCCCCCACCTGGCGCAACCGCAGGCCTCCCGGACTCCGCGCCAGACGCCGGGCAAGTGGATGCAGACTTGACGGATTTCAGCGCCGATGCCGGCGTGCTGGACCAAGGGGCAGTGGCGGACTTGGCAACTGCGCCGTCGCCAGACGCTGCGGCCGACGCCCCTGAAACAAGCCAATTGGCTGAGATCGCAACCGGGATTTGCCAAGGGGACTCCGACTGTTTCTGGCTGGCCGTGCAGGTTTGCGAGCACGCGGCCTGCGTAGGCGGCGACTGCGTGGCCGCGCCGCTTGACTGCGATGACAAAAATGAATGCTCCGCAGATAGTTGCGATGCGGTCCTTGGCTGTGTGCACCAGGCGACGTTTTCCGCTTGCGATGACGGCGACCCATGTACCGTGGGCGATGCCTGCAATTCCTTGTTCGAGTGTGTGCCTGGCGCGAGCCCGTGCCCACCGCAGACCTGCCACGACGTAAAATGCGCGCCCAAAGCGGGATCTGGGGGCTACGACTGCCAGGTGCAAAACAAGGCCAACGGCACACCCTGTGCGGGAGATCCCTGCTGGTCTGGCGACTTCTGCAACGGCGGCAAGTGCATTCCCGGCCCCTTGCCGCAGTGCGATGACGGCAATGCGTGTACGGTGGATACCTGCGCGGGCAAGGGCGTGTGCCAGCACAGCGTTGCCCAAGCCGGCAGCTCCTACGCACCCGGTTCGGGGCTGCCGCTCTTGGCGTGCCTGTCTGCCAGCGACTGCAACTCGGCCACTGGACCGGCGCCCCTTGAGGTGGCGGGGCTGTGCGGCGGGCTGTGCTCGGCAGGAGCAAGTCTGCCCGCCGGCTGGCAATTTGTCAGCTCGGTCGCCGGCGTCAACCTGGGCATGACCCCGTGGCCCGACGCGCCAACTGGACCCTCTTGTGGATGGAGAGTAGCTGGGACCCAGGATTTGTGCGCTGCTGTGGGCGGCGTGTGCCCGGCGCTGACTGTGGAACTGCGCGGCCCGGCCGTAGACTTTGGCCAGGCTGCCGCGCCGGTCGCTGCCCTATCCCAGCTTCACTACACGCTGTCGACTGGGCTGAGCGAGGCGCCGTACATCCTCCTGCAGTGGGTCGACGCCGCAAGCGGTGCTGTGCTGGCCAGCGAGCAGTTGGTGGCGTCTGCGGGGACGGCGTCTGTGCCCCTGGTTGCCAAGCCAGGCTTGGTCGCACAGCCTCGCCTTACTCTGCAGCTGGGCGCACAGCCCCTCCCTGCCAAGCCAGGCAGCGGCCTGTGGTTGACGGACTGGACCGTTCGCCTGCAGCTGGCCCCAGAGCAATGCGACAATGGCAAGGACGACAACGGCGACGGCCACGTGGACTGTAAAGACGCCCTGTGCCAGTGGAGTTGGCTATGCAAGGAGAAGTGCGCCGACGGTCTGGACAACGACCAAGACGACGCCGTGGATTGCGCGGACACGGACTGCCAAGCCGTGCCGGAGTGCGGCAAACTCCTGTGGAGCGACACGTTTGCCTGCGGCGACCAGCAGTGGACCATGCTCCCGGCGGGACCCAGCCCAACTACGGCGGCCTGGAGCATTGGCCAGCCCAGCGGCGGCATCGTCCCACCCACCGGCAACTGCGCGCTGCAGTTCAACAATGGCACCGATTTCTTGACCTACAAGGGGCCCAGCTGGGGCGCCGCCAGCTTGAGTAAGCCCATCACTGTGCCCAGTGGCGCCAAGCTGCGCATCAGCTTCAAGGCCTATTTGGCGATTGAGAACGAGCCGAACTACGACATCCTGCAGGTTCAGGTGAGCAATCAAGCCTTTGCCGACTGTCCGCTGCCCGTGCAGCCGCTGGCGCCGCAGTGCCTGCTGGAAGGAACTGCGCCGCACGTCAAGGTGCTCAAGAGCTCCGCCTTCCTAGACAAATGGTTCACGTACAGCGCTGAGTTCAGCTTGCCGGGCGATGTCGTGTGGCTGCGGCTGGCCTTTGACTCGATCGACCAGACCGCGAACAACGGCCTTGGCATCTTTGTGGATGATCTGGAGGTCCGGCTGCTGCCGTAGCCGCGCAGGTGGTGACGGCTACCCCAACGAATCCAAGAACCCCACGATCAGTTCGTTGGCCATGCCGCGGTCCGGCAGGCTGCCCATCATGCCGTACATGGCCGCCTCGCCCTCTTGCGACGGGGGCAGGCCGCGCACCTCTTCGGCCGCCGCGCGCAGATCGGCAAGAAACGCGTCGATATGTGGCACGTGCGCCGCGGTGATCATCGCGTGCAGGGCCGGCGGCGACTGCTGGCGGTCCAGATTCCAGCCGCGCGCCTGCATCGCGTCGCCCAGGCGGTAGGTGTCGCCCGCGTCAAAGCAAAACGCGAAGACCGTCGCTACCGGCTCGCCCAGCACGCGCATGCCTGGGATCGCGGCGATGCCGGCCTGGATGGCCCGCGCTGCGTCCAAGCTCTGGCGGGCCAGGCGCAAGTAGCCGTCTTCGCCCAAGAAATGCAGCACGGCCCAGGCCGCGGCAATGGGTCCGCCCGGCCGCGTCCCCGCCGCCGAAGGCGAGCCCCACAGCCCGCCCGGCCAGTCGGCGTAGCCCATGAACTGGTGGCGGCGCAGCTCGCGGGTGCGGTACAGCACCACCGAGGCGCCCTTGGCCGTGTAGCCGTACTTATGGAGATCACACGAGATCGACGTCACGCCCGGCACCGCCAGGTTCCACGGCGGCAATAGCTCGCTCAAACGCTCGACAAACGGCAGGATCATCCCGCCCAGGCAGGCGTCGACGTGGCACATAATCCCTGCCTCTTGGGCGAGTTGCGCCAGCTCGGCGATGGGGTCGATGACGCCGTGCGGGTAGGCAAACGACGAGCCGACCACCAGGATCGTATTGCTGGTCAGCAGCTTGCGGGCCGCCGCAGCGTCGGCGCGAAAATCACCGCCCACCGGCACCACCACCGCCCGCACGCCAAAGTAGTGAGCGGCCTTGTGGAAAGCCGGGTGGACGGTGGCCGGCACCAGCATCTCGGGCGCGGTGACCTCGGGGCGCTGCTCGCGGGCCCAGTCGCGCGCCGTCTTGACCGCCATCAGGATCGACTCGGTGCCGCCCGAGGTCATGGTGCCGACTGCGCGCGCGTCGCCCAGGAGTTCGGCCGCAATCGCCAGCACCTCGCTCTCCATCCGCCGCAGCGACGGAAACGCCATGGGATTCAGGGCATTTTCGGCAAACAGCTTCAGGAACGCCGCCTCGGCCACGGCCTTGACCTCTTCGCCGGCGTAGTAGACCAGGCTGAAGGTGCGGCCGGCCCGCCAGTTGGCGTCGCCAGTGCGGTAACTGTCGATGGTGCCTAGCACTTCGTCGCGGCTCAGGCCGTGGGCGGGCAGACTCATGGCGGCTCCTGGGTCGCGGGGAGCGGGTGAAAAGGATGTGAAACGGTGTGGGGTTACGGGCCCGTCGCCACGGTGGGGTTGCGGAGCAGCACGTACCGCTGGTCGGCCGAGATCTGGCTGTGGTCGGGCCCGGCCAACCAGAACATCAGGTTGGTCCCGCCGTGGCTGGCGCACTCCTCGCTAGAGAGGTGGCCGTCGCCATCGGCGTCGTTGGTCGACGGGCACTGCGGAGTATCGAGCAATGGGTCAAAACTTTTGCCGTTTTGTTCTGTCGTGTGGAACAGCCCCAGGTAGTGACCGCCTTCGTGCGCCATGGTTGCGGCAAAAGTGGCCACGTCGTCGTCCAGGTAGGCCAGCGCCACCGCCACGCCGCCGTGGGGCAGGCCGGGGTACGACGGTGGGCCGGGAATGCCGCCCGATTGGCCGAGCGTCACGTAACCGCCACCATCGCCTGCAAATTGGTCGATGAGGAAGAAGTTGAGGCCGGGATCGGGGCTGCTGTCGGCCGTGGCGAATAGCTGCTGCAATTCGCCGTCGTTGTCGATGACTGCGGCGCTGGTGGCGATGCCGCCGCCCACTTGCTTGTACGACACGGCGCCGAGTTGAATGCCCACTGCGGCGTAGATGCCACCCAGCTTGGACAGAGCACTCTGCAAGTTGGCGTCGTTGGGCGCATTTTGCGCCGACAACCGGCTTTGGTTGGTGAACCACAGCACCACCGGCAGGTTGCCAGACTGCAAAAGGCCACTGGCGCGCTTGACCACCGCGTCGAGCTGCACGGTGGCGCCACCGTAGCTTCCCCAGGTGAATTGATAGCTTCCGGCGCCAATCCCCAGGCGCGGCGAGTTGGGGTACAGCGCCGACACTACGCCGGGCCCCAGCGGCACCACCTTGAAGTCGCTGATTAGCGGGTCAAAATAGTCGAGCACCACTTTGCCGTCGGGTTGGATGGTCTTGGTCAGGGCGAGCTCGGCGCCCAGGTCGGTGGGGCGCGCGTACAGGGTCACGCTCACGGCGTCGGCGGGCACCGTCACGGCGACATTCTTGAACGTATCCGCGGTCTTACCCACCTCCACCGTCCCCAGCGCGATGTGCTCCAAGGTGCTGGGGGTCGAGGTTTTGTCGACGCACACGCCGCTTTGCGGGTCGCAGACTTGGCCGCTATCGCAGCCGTAGGTGGTGCAGCTGGGCAGGCAAAAGCCCAGACCGGACGAGGTCTTGAAGTCCACGGTGGCGGTGCACATGTAGTCGGGTCGGCAGTCGACCGAGGTGGCGCACGGCGCCATGCAGTAGTAGCTCGGTTCGCCCCCCTCGGGGTCGGGGATGCCGGCGCAGAGGCCCTCTTGGCTGCCGTCCTTGGCCTTGCACGGCTTGCCCTCTGCGGTCGCGTCGCAGAGGTCAAAGCAGTAGCCGCCTTTCCAGACGCCCTTGGAGCCGGCCTCGTCGATGCAGACCTCGCTGTGGCACTCGCTGTTGCCGGTGCAGGGGCTGCCGACCTTGCCGTCGGGCACGCCGGCCGTGGACACGCAGTTGCCGCTGGCCAGATCGCAGCGCTGTTGAGCCGGGCACTGGTCGCTAGAAGTGCAAAGCGGGATGCAGACTTGCGAGCCATCGCGGCTGGCACACTGGTAGCCGCTGCGGCAGTCGCCGTTGGTGCCGCCGCACAGGTCCATGCAGGCGGCGGTGGCTTCGCTCAGCTGCACGCATGCCGAGCCGGGGGCGCACTCCGAGTCAAAGGCGACGATCTGCGCGCCGCAATAAGCCGAGCAGTAGCCGCCGCCAAAACTGCCGCCGACAAAGCAGGTTCCCGACGAGCACTCGCTGTCTTGCTTGCAGGCGGTGCCGACCATGCCGGCGGTGTTCGAGCTGGTGGCGACGCACTTGCCAAAGTTGCAGACCATGCCGGTGGGGCAGTCGGGCACGCAGGTGTCGCCGGCGTAGCCCGTGTCGCAGGAGGCTAGCAGAATAGCCAAGGCGATTAGGTATGTGCGGGTGGCGAATTTGCCCTCACCCCGCCGCTGGCGCGGCTGCCCCTCTCCCAACGCTTTGGGCGAGGGGCACGACCAAGCGAGGGTCCAGGCGTTGGTGCGAAAGGCGGTGGACGGCAGGGCGGGGCTCACGGTTTCCTCTCAGGTTTGGCGAGCTCGGCTGCCAAGGTAGCCTGGACGCTGGCCTCGCTTTCGATCTTGGCGCGTTCACTCAGCTTTTGCCGGGCCGCGGCCGTGCCGATGGCGCCCAGGGCCCGCGCGGCGCTGTCGCGGGTGTGCAGGTCGGCGTGGGCCAACAATTCGCCCAGGACGGCTACAGCCCGCTCGCCAAAGGCAAAACCGTAGGCTTTCGCGGCCGGCCGGCGCACGGCGTCCACCGTGGCGGGGTCGCGGAGCACGGTCTCGAACCAGGACTGGACCTGCTCGGACGGGAAAAAGCGGAGGCTGACCAGGGCTTGCGTGCGTACCGCCAGCCGCTGATCGGGGGCGTGGTACAGCGTCCACAGCGCCGGGACCAGTTCGGCCTCGGGCGCCACCTTCAGCAGGTCCTCGCGGGTGGGCACGTACTCGTAGCCGCTGAAAGCCTTGGCCAAACGCTGACCCAGTGGGGCGGTGCTCGGGTCCGGTGTGCCGGTACGGTTCGCCACCGGCGCCGGCTCGCGGTCCGGTTTGGCCAGCTCCGGCTGGGCGGGCGCAGCCGCGTGGGGCGGGTTCGAGGTAGCTTTGGGTTCGCTGCAGGCCATCAGGGCGACTGCGAAAAATGCTAGGCTTGGGTTGCGCATCGTGCCTCCGTGCGGCAGGGTAGCGAGGCGCGGCAGGGCGCGCAAGCAAGGGGCGGGGACGTGCGGCAACTGGTTAGAAGTATAGCCACTATCGGGATCCTGGCGGCGCTGTGGCCGGCGGTGGCGGGTGCGACGCCCAAGCCCACGCAAGTGCCCGCGGAGCAACAGCAACCGCTGCGGCTACCCGACGCGCGCCTGAGCGGCCAGGAGGCGGCGGTGCCGGCGGTGGCGAAGAACCGCACCTGGAACGTGGTGTGGATCATCTTGGAGAGCACGGGCACCCGCTACCTGACGGACACCGCGCCCAAAGTGCCGATGCCTTTTCTGCAAAAGCTGGCGAGCGAGGGCTGGCAGCTGGCGCGCCACTACTCGACCACGAACTCCAGTGCGCGGGCGATTTTCTCGCAGCTTTCGGGCCTTTACCCGATGCCGACCGTGCCGATGTGGGTCGATCGGCCCGACGTGGCGATCCCGTCGTTACCGGGTCTGCTGGGGCCGCAGTGGGACAAGTTCCTGTACACGCCGGGGCGCCTGAACTACTACTTCCCCAAGGGCTTTTTGCAGGCGGGCGGGCTGGACTGCAAGGGCTACACCGAGCTGCCGCTGGGCCCCAAGGACACCATCGACCCGCTGGCGCGCCGCGAAGAAGCGGTGGTGGGCGCCTTTCTCAAGCGGCTCAAGGGGGCCAAGGAGCCCTTCTTTGGCGTCTATTACAGCTACGTGGCGCACTGGCCGTACAGCGACCACGGCCCGCAGTACCGCCACTACAGCGCCAAGACGCCGCAGGGCCGCTACCATAACAACCTGGTGACGCTGGACGCGCAGATTCAGCGCATTTTTGAGCAGGTCAAGGCCGACGGCCGCCTGGACCGCACGGTGTTCGTGCTGGCGGGCGACCACGGCGAGGCGTTTGGCCAGCACAAGGGCAACTGGAGTCACCCCAAGTTCAGCTACGAGGAAAACCTGCAGGCGCCCGCGGTGTTGTGGCAGCCGGCGCTGTTTGCGCCGCGGGTGGTGCAGGACCTGACCAGCCACGTGGACCTGCTGCCGACTGTGCTGGACGCGCTGGGGATCCCGTTTGCCTGGCGGCAGTTGCAGGGGGTCTCGCTGCTGCGGGGCGCGCCGCAGCGGCAGGCGGTGTTCACCTACGGCAAGGAGGGTACCGCGACCCTGGTCAGTGCCGACGGCAAGAAGGTCCAGCGCGGCAAAGACGGCGCCTGCTGGGCGTTTGACCTGGGCAAGGACCCGCGCGAGACCAAGAAGCTGGCGTGCGCGCCCTGGCAGCCGCTGGTGGCGTTGCTGGACCAGCAGGTGGCGCACCAGCGCAAGCACCTGGCGGGCTACAACGCGGCGCAGTTGCTGGACTTGCCGTACGCGGGGCTGCGGCATCCGAGCCTGGCCCAGCATGGTGGGGCGGTGGCGCGCTAGCCCTGCCTTACCGCTTGCCTACTCTGACGCAGCGCCGAAAGCCCTCACCCCCGGCCTGCGGCCGACCCCGCTCTCGCCGTGAAATTGAGTCACGGCTCGCTCGCTTCGCTCACCGCGGGGACCCCTCCTCTCCCACTGAAGTGGGCGAGAGCCGGGTGTCAGGTATTGCCTCTTGCCACATAGGGGACCGGGCGTTTGCCGGAGGCGGGCGCCTAGTGGGGACCGGAACCCGAGCCTGAACCGGAGCCGGGACCCGAACCGGAGCCGGATTGCTGGGCACTTTCTACCCTTTGTTCTCAAAGGGCATTTGGGCGTCCCGGCCCGGCAAACGACAAGTTGGGGGGCATCTTCTGAAAGGTGGGGGGCAATTTCGGAACCCCCTCCGCCGGGCCGTCGCGCTGCGGCCGCCGGTCGAAGCAGGCATCCGGAACCACCCGAACTTCCCGCTCCCGGCGGTGGCGACGCTGCACCGCGCCACCACCCCTGCGGGGCCAGCATCGCTGACGCGGTGACCCTAACATCCAGCAATTTCAAGAGATAGAAGTTGCTCGGGGCCAATTTCCAAGGGCCCTCTCACCACCGCTCAAGCTGGCGCAGCGGCCTCTTGGGGAGGCGCGGCCTCGGCCACCCTGACGATCGCATCCAGCATGTCCCGAACCTCTCTGTCGACGTCGTCCGGGGTCAAGAATCCAATGATTTCGGCGAACTTGGACTTATCGGCGAGCTGCTTGGGTAGTCCCAGGATTTCGGCGTAGTTCTTGAGCACCGGCCCCAGCACGTCGTCGCTGGCCTTGCTGTCCGCTGACCAAATCGGCGGTTTGTCAAAGGTTTTGGCCGCGGCGGCGACGCGTTCGATAGCTTGGGTCATGGCCTCGACCCGGGCTCCCGACTCGGCCTCCCAAAACAAGTCCGGGTGGCTGGGTGGCCTGCCACGCGCCCAGGCCAGCAAAGCACTCTCGCGGCAGAAGTAGTTCTCCAACTCGCGCTGCTGCCACATGCGCTCTTCCAGGCCGCCAGCGTTCTGTAAAGTTGACGAAATACGGTCAAAAATCGCGATACCTCGCAGGTCTGGCTTGGCCTCGCGGAGGCCATGGAAATGACTGCGTGCCGGGCTAGGTTGGTTGTGGCCCACATAGTGGACGAAAGCCTCTTGCAGGTGCTCGAGGGCTGGATGCCCGACCAGGCTGGCGAACTCCGCAAGCATCTTCAGGTCCGTGGCCCCTTCCACGTAGAGCACCCAGCCGCGCTCCTCGGCTAGCAAGTACTGGTCAAAGCCGATGTTGCTCAGCGCCTTCATGACCTGGTCCGGTCGGTCGATCACGTGCGGTTTGCCTACAAACGCTACCACCTTGTCGCGCTCCGCGGCCTCGTTCAGCACGACCTCCGAGTGGCTTGCGGCGATGATTTGCCCTGCCTGCTGCCGCCCAACGCCGCTGATCAGGTCGTAGATTTGGCGCTGCCGAAGGATCTCCAAGTGCGCGTCCGGCTCGTCGACCAGGATCGTGGTGTTGGGATTGGCGCGCAGGAACGCCAGCAGCAGGAGCGTTTGCTGCAGACCGCGGCCCGCGGACGAGAGGTCGAGGGCGATGATCTTGCCGTCATGGCTTCGCTGGCGGTAGCCCATGGTCACTTCACCACGCAACTCGTTGAATTCCGGAGCCGTCAGCTCGACGCCGAACATGCGCTGGATATCTTGGCAAAGCGCCTGCCAAGCGTCGGGCGCGGATTCGCACAGGCGATAGCACAGGTTGCGGAGCACTTGCGCCGTCTGCCCTTCGCCGATCAGGACGTTGATGCGCCCCAACTCGAGCTTGGGTTCGATGGACGCCAGCCCCGACATGGCGGGCAAGAACGCCACACGCACGTCCTTCAGGAGCGCGGTGCGCGGCAGGGGCATGCGCTCGCTGCCGTTTGCGTCGAGGCGCAGCGGTCGGCAGTAGAACGCCTCTTGATTCGCGTAGTCGAACTCGAAGCCACACTGCCAGGCCTCACCGTCCGTGATGCCTTCCACGCAGATCTCGATGAAGACATTGCGGGTCTTGCTCTTGCCGTCCGCTTGGCGCTCGCCGCTTCGCACATGCAGGTCGCGCCAGAGCAGACTGGCATTGGGCACGGCCACGGCAATCAAGTCCTTGCGATTGAGGGTCACGCCGGGGCGCTTTTGGGCCGGCTGGTCACCCCACTTCTCCAGCCAAGCCCGCACACCGGCCTGCCACAGCGCCAACGCCTGCAGGGCCGAGGTCTTTCCCGAGTTGTTGGGGCCGACCAGCACCACGGTCTGGCCAAGCTCGACGTCGATCGAGGCCAATCGCTTGAAGTTGCGAACCGTCAGCCGTGTCAACATCGCCGCTTCCCCTTTGGACCTGGATTTCTGGGGCCGCCCCGGCAGGTGACCGCAGGCGATTGCACGCTGGCCGGCCCGTTACGTCAAGGGGGATGCGACGCGGCATGGGTGCTGGGTTTCCCGCGGGACCATGACGTGCCGGCCACGCACCCCGGCCATTCGGCGCCCCGCATTGCGGTGGCGCGGCGGGTCAGGGCCGCCAGCCGAACACTCTCAGAAAGTTGGGGTCGGAAACGGTAATCGGATGGCGGGCGGTCAATTGCCGACACGTCGGGCACTCCCAATAGGCGTACTCAACCAAGTCCGTTTCTTTAGCACCTGGCCCAACCGCGGCCACCACAGGCTCGTGCACGCGCGACCAGTGCCGGTCGCTGCGGTCTGGAGTCACCAACTCGTCCAGGGTCCACCATACTGCCCACATGTCGCCCCATGGAACGCTGTCTTCCGCGGACAGTTCGACGCGGAGCTGGGGGTAAAGCTGACGCATCCAGCGGACTTCCGCGACCAGCGCGCCCACGTCGACGCGCGGCGTTTCCGCCGCAAGTGCCCGGGGAACCTTGACGTCTGTTGCCGGAGGCAAGCGCCACCAGTGATGACCGATGCTGGCCAAGTCCAGGCCGCCATCGGCGCGGACGACGCAGAACAAGGGCAGGGCCACCGGCTCCGAGCCCGACGCGCTGGACTCCGCAACGAGCGGTCGCAGGAGCTCCACCGTTTGAGTCAGGTAGCGGTGCCGGCACGCAGCATTGGCCATGTTTGGGCAAGCGGCCGCCAGTCGTTGTTCGCGCACCGCGACGTCAGGTAGCGGTTCGTCGTGCGGCCCGTAAAGATCCGGTTCGCAATGGTCGTCCTGAAGCCAAGGAATGCGCTCATCATGTCCACGGCCAGTGGGCGCCCGCGGCCCACAGCGAAACTCCAGGCCGTACCTGTCAGGCAGCACCCGCCCCGCCACGTCATCCGCAGGCGGCGACGCAAGCCACGGACTCGCAAGCCAAAGCCGGCACTGGCTCTCGTCCACGTTTCTGGGCCCGTCGCCCCGGCTGCCAAGGACGCACCGGCGCAGCTGCAGTTCCTCCAGCACTCCCCGCGGCCCAGGATGCTCGGCCACACAGGCACAGCTGGCGGCGTCAAACCGGTCGACCGCGCAGCCAGAGGCCACGACTGCGCCGAGGACCCCAACGACGTGCAGTATTTGCAGGATCACCGCGCCCAGCCGGCCGACCGGCGTGCCAACCGCGCGAGCCACGAAGCAGCGCTCCGGCGAAACCCAAGGGTCCCGGGCTTTGGCTGACGTGTCGCCCTCTTGGCACCCACTCGACCGGGTCTTCTGGCTCATGAGGGTCAGCCTACGCCCCTGGGCACGCCACGTCAACGCCGTATTCTCAGGGGTTTGCGGCTCGCCGCCGACCTCCACGGCCTTCGAAATCAACCTTGGCAACGTTGCCAAGGTCGTTTTCTCGCCACCCGGCCACTGCCAGCCCGCTTACCACCCACTCGCCGCCGTTGCCCCGCACCGACCAACCTTGTATAGTGGAATCGCTGCCGCCAAAATACAGCACAGTTTGGAATCATGAGCTCCAAAACGCCGACCTCCACGCCGCCCAGTGCCTTGTCCGGGACCTTGCCCCGAACGCTGCGGGTCGAGCCGCACAAGAGCTTCTTCCTGTTCGGCCCGCGCGGCACGGGCAAGTCGACGTGGATCCGCACTCAGCTGGCGCCGGCGCTGACGCTGGACCTATTGGAGTCAAGCACTTGGCAGCGCATGCTCGCCCGCCCTGGCGACCTGGAGGTGCTGGTGGCCGCCGCACCGCCCGGCTTGGTGGTGATCGACGAGGTGCAACGCGCGCCCGAATTGCTTAACGTTGTCCACAGGCTCATCGAGACGCGCGGCACGGTGTTTGGCCTGACGGGGTCGAGCTCGCGCAAGCTGCGGCGTAGCGGGGTGAACCTGCTGGCCGGGCGCGCCTTGACATATCGAATGCATCCGCTGACTGCCGCGGAGTTGGGCGACCGCTTTGACCTGGCGAAGTCGCTGCAGTACGGCCATTTGCCGGCCCTTGGCGGCGAACCGGACCGAGAACGCTTCCTGGCGAGCTACGTCCAGACCTACCTGCGCGAAGAGGTGCTGCAAGAGGGGCTGACCCGCAATATCGCAGCGTTTTCGCGATTCCTGGAGGCGGTGTCGTTCGCCCACGCCGGCCAGCTGAGCGTGACCGACGTCGCCCGCGAGTGTGCGGTGGAGCGCAAGACCGTCGAGGGGTTCTTGGGCGTGCTGGAGGACCTGCTGCTGGCGGCGCGCGTGCCGGCCTTTACCAAGCGGGCGGCGCGGCGGTTGGCGACGCACCCCAAGTTCTATTTCTTTGATGTGGGGGTGTTTCGGACGCTGCGGCCGCGCGGGCCCCTGGACCGGCCGGCCGAGATCGACGGCGCCGCGCTGGAGGGCTTGGTGTGGCAGGAGCTGCGCGCCGTCAACGACCTGCACAACCTTGGGTATTCGCTACACTTCTGGCGCACAGCCAGCGGTGCGGAGGTCGACTTCGTGCTGTACGGCGACCGCGGTCTGCACGCCATCGAGGTCAAGCACACGGGCCAGGTGCGACCGGCGGATCTGCGCGGCCTGCAAGCGTTTTTGACCGACTACCCCGAGGCCAGGGCGACCCTGCTGTACCTGGGCGCGCGGCGCGAGCGGCACGGTGCCATCGAAGTGGTGCCGGTGGCCCAGGCGTTGCCGCAGCTGGCGGGGCTGCTGGCGTAGTAGGTTTTGGGCGTCCCGGCCCGGCGAAAGGGAAGTGGGGGGCAATTTCTGAGGCTCCGCCGCCGGGCCGTCGCGCTGCGGCCGCCGGTCGAAGGAGACACCTGCCAGTACAGCAACTTCCTGCTCCCGGCGGTGGCGACGCCTCACCCGGCGCCGCCACCCCTGCGGGGCCAGCATCGCTGACGCGGGGTCATGTCTTTCAGTAATTTCAGTGGGTAGAAAATGCCCCCCATCCTCCAAACGCCCCCGCGTTCCCGACCGAAGTAGGGCGGGGGCTCGTCCCCCGCCGTGAACCTGCTGTCGTCAAGTGCTCGGCAGCAAACAAGATTTCTACCCACCCAAGGTCACGACACGAGACAAGGCTTTACCCATCGGAGGTCACGGCACGGGACAAGCCCGCGCCCTACGCGGACGGGTGCGACTCCTACCTCGACCCTGGTGGAACCATTGCAGTTCGGAGCGCGGTGTCGTTGAAAACTGGGAAACCGGTTACCAGCCTCCGGCGTCGTGTTGGCTTTTGGGCCCACAGTGGTGGGTTGGGGTCAGGTAAGTTCTTGATTGCCAGGAGGAAGCCCGGCCACTGAAGCGATCAGCGGAAATGTGTTTCCGCCTCGCCTCTCCTGCTGGGTGGGCCGCAAATTCGCCGTCTTATGGGCGGACGAATCGCGGCGGTAACCACCAAAGCCCATTTGTGCAGATCACTTCAACCTGGGGTCGCTCGGGCTGTCGGCAACCGCCAAGGCAGGCTCGACACCCCAAACCCACCCTGTTACGCTAGCCCTACCCCGAGAAATCAACCTTGGCAACGTTGCCAAGGTTCGCCCCAGCCCGACCCACCCGCGCGGAGCCGCCCATGCCCGACCTGCAACCCGGTATCATCCAAAGCGAATACCACGACGCCCTCCAAACCCTGCAGCGCCTGACCCGCGAGCACGCGCAGACCTATCGCCTCGGCGTCGGCGCCTACATCCTGCAGCGTTTCTTTGGCGGCAGCGCCGCGCAGTTCAGCAGCAGCGCGCCCAACAAAGACACCAAGTTCAAGGGCTTCCTCGCCGCCCACGCCCAGGACCTGGACGAACTGGACCTCAGCGAGACCACCTTGCGCCGCTTCGTCCGCGCCCACATCGGCTACAGTCTGCTGCCGCCCGGCGTGCGCGACCAGCTGGGGTGGAGCGCGCTGCTGGAGATCTGCAAGGTGCAAGAAGTCAACCAGCGCGCGCGGTTGGCGATGGCGACGGTGACCGAGCGCTGGCCGGTGGCCAAGGTCCGCGCGGCGGTGGCCCTGGTCCAGCAAAACCGGCTGTGGGACGCGGACCCCGACCAGGACGGCCTGCAACTGCCGGCGCCCAAGCCCGCGCCGCCGATTCAGCCTGGGCGGCTGGTGACCCGGACCGAGAAGTGGGTCGAAGAGGTGGCGGCGTGGCAGGCGGAATTCGCCCAGATCGATGCGAAGAAGCTGGAAAAGGCCCAGGTGGCGCGGATGCGGGCGGCAGTCGCGGCGCTGCGTGGGCAGCTGGATGCGCTGGAGGCGGGGTTGGGGTAGGGCCGGCGCGGCGCGAGGTTGCTCTATGTGGCAAGTGGCAATACCTGACACCCGCACCGCCCACCCGCACCGCCCACCCGCCGCGGCCGGCTGCACCGTCGGCCCAACCGACTGCGCCCAGACCATCGGCTGCAAAGCGTTTGGCCAATGCACCAGCGTTGCCGGTCGCTGTCGCTTGACCAGCAGCGCGGATTGCCAGACTGCCGGTCTGTGCACCACCGAAGGGCTCTGCCAACTGGCCGACCACGCCTGCGCCGCCCTCGCCGACACCGACTGCGGTTCCAGCGTCGCCTGTTTGGCGCACGACCGCTGCCGCGCCCATGCCGGCCGCTGCGTCCGCGAGCCGTCCAAGGAGCAGCCGTGACACGCAGCCCAGCTGATTCATGCCGGTTCGGTCTTGCAGGTCCGTCGTGCAACTGGCCAAAATTAATCGGGGACCACGGATCGAGCCCCACGAAACGCGCAAGTTTCCGTTCTGACTTGAACGAACCTAGTCGGATCCGGACGACAGCCCAGCGCGTGGCGCTGGCGGTTCTGGTCGGGCTCTGCGGTTGTCACGACTTTGCCGACTTCTCGGAAGAGCGGCCCACGCCCCTCCCCAACACCGATAGCCAAGTCGAGCACTGGCACCAGACCTGTGCCGGGGAGCTGGTCGACCCCGACGGCAACCGCTTGGGCCTGCCGCTGCTGACCGTGGCGGGCAATCCAGTTCAGCCCGGCAGCGACTTGGCGCTCCCCGCCACCGCGACCGCGGTTGCAGTGCAACTGGTTAATATTGCTGGTGTCGACGGAGGGGCGCTTGTGCTCCAGCATATTCGCATCGTCAGCAACAGCGACGCCAAGGGCAAGCCGTGGCTGACTTGCATGAGCGAGAGTCCGGGCGGCTGCCTCAGTCCTTTTAGCCAGTTGTCCGCTGTCCTGGACCCGTGGTGCATCAACCACCTGGCCCATCAGGCCAACTTCACGCTGGAGCTGGACCCTGCGGCCAGCTTGCCGCGGAAGGCCGAGATCGAGTTCGATTTCGACGGCTGCGGTCCGCACTACGCCGCGATGCGGGTGACTTTGCGCTGAGCGCCGCCGCTGGCCAGCATCGCGCCAAGACCTTGGGCGATCCCCAACGATTTCCAGCCAGTTCAAGCGGATTGCGTGGTATGGCCGCGCGCCAGCCCAGTTGCGGCCTCTACAGACAACGCAGCCAGTCGGTCGCCATCAACAGCCAGTGATCCACGCGCCGCCGCGGGGCGATCTCGGCCACGGCACGGGCCGGCGCTTGCCCTTTGGCTGCCACACACTGAGCCGCGTCGCGCAAGGGCTCGGCCACCTTGGCAAAACTGGTCGTCGCCTCGCCGGGCAGGGCCACGTCGGGCTGCAGGCCCTGGTTGTCCAGGTCGCGGCCACCTGGCGTGAAGTAGTGGCCGATGGTCAGCTTGATGTAGAAGTCCGTGAGCAGTCCAGGCTTTTTGACCTCTTGCATCGAAGCCTTGCCGTAGGTCCGCGTCCCCAGCAGCCGCGCTCGCAGCCGGTCCTGCAGCGCGCCCGCCAGGATCTCGCACGCCGAGGCGCAGCGCTTGTCGACCAACACCACCATCTTCCCAGGAATGTCCGTGGCTTGATTGCCCGAGCGCCGCTCGTCGCTGCGCCCCTTCCACTTGGCGGTCATCACCAGCCCGTCGCCCAGCAGCAGGTCGGCGATGGCCACCGCCTCGTTCAGCGAGCCGCCCGGATTGCCACGCATGTCCAGCACCAAACCCTTTAACTGACTCAGCTTCTTGGTCTTGGCAGCCTTCAAGGCGCCCTGCACCGCGGCGGCCAGCCGACCGGCCGTCCCTGGCACAAAGTCGCGCAGCCACAGGTGCACTTCGCCGGGGCCCAGCGCCTCGGCCTCGGTATCGCGGGTGACCTCTTCGTCGCGTTTGCAAACGATGTCGCGGGTTTTCTTGGTCAACACCGCGGTCACGCGCAGCCGCACCTCGCTGCCCGCCGGTCCCACCAGCGCCTCTTGCACCGCCTTGCCGGCCAGGCCCGCCACCTCGGTGTCGCCGACCTGATCCAAGCGGTCGTGCACGCGCACATCGGCCTTCCAGGCCCCGCTATCGGGGCGCACATCGGCGACGCACCACGTCTTGGGCGCACCTGGGCAGGGCTCGATGCTCAGGCCCGGCTCCGCGCTGTCGGCCACCTGTTCACTTTGCGTCACGCGCTCCCAGAAACGCCGCGCCACCACGTCGCTGTGGCGGTCGTGGGCCTTCAGGTAACCAGAGGCGGCGTTGACCCAAGCCAGGTTGGCGCGGTCGCGGCGGTCGTCACTCAGCGGCAAGCTGCGCTCGATCCATTCCATCGTGCACAGGAACTCTGCACGCGTCCAACGGTTTCCTGCGGCCTCCCAGGTTTTCCAGCTCTCTGCCAAGGCCGGAGCGGCGCGGCGACTGACTTCGGCCGTCACCAAGGCCACCCCAGGAACCACCTTGCCTTGGCAAGTCAGCCGCTCGGGCGCCAGCGACGGTTTCCACGGGTCATTGGGCAGTTGGGCCAGATGCTCCAAGTAGGCATCGGGCAAGAGCTCTACCGTGGGGTCCATGCTCCACAGACCCAGCTCGGCGGCCCGCCGCAGACCACGGGATTCGCCATCGGCATCAAATGGGTTGGGCCAGCGTTCTTGGGCCTGACGCACCACCAGATCGAACTGCGGCAAGCGAAAGTCTACGCCTTGCCAGTCATCCGGGGTGCCCAGCACCGCCGTCCCCAGCACGGCGACCAGCCACAGCAGCCCGGTCATGGCACGTCGACCACGCCGCGCACCGTCTCTTCCAGCAGCTGGTCCACGACTTTGCGCAAGTCGCCCGTCTCTTCGTATACCTTGAGCTGGCGGTCCGCCGACGTCCCGCGTTGCAGAATGCGCGAGATGCCCTCCAACTCGTGCCGCGAGCCCAGGTCATCGGCGGCGTCCGCGACAAACTCGACAAGTTCCTCGGCAAGTTGGGCAAACGGAACCTCTTGCTTCTTGCCCCAGTCGATCAGTTTGCCGTGCACACCGTAGCGGGCGGCGCGCCATTTGTTCTCGTCGGTCATGGCCGACCGATAGATGTTGAACGACAGGTTCTTGCGCCGCAGCCACGCCAACTTGGCCACCAGGGCCTGCACCACCGCGGCAATCGCGACCGTGTCCTCGACCAGGGGCGGCAGGTCGCAAATACGGAATTCCAGGGTGGAATAGGTGGGGTGCGGGCGCAGGTCCCACCACACGCGGCGGCCGTTGTCGATGCAGCCGGTCTTGACCAGCGTGTCGATGAACGACTCGAACTCGCCGTACGAGTAGAAGCGCTCGGGGATGCCGGTGCGCGGCAACCGCTTGAAAATCAATGTGCGCACCGACTGCAGGCCAGTCTTGCGGCCGTTGAAGAACGGCGAGCTGCAGGTCAGCGCCAGAAGGTGCGGCAAGAAGTAGCGCGCTTGATTGTAGATGTCGATCGCCAGCTCGCGATCGGTAACGCCCACGTGCACGTGCAGGCCAAAGATCAGGTTGCCGCGTGCCGCGTCTTGCATCTCTTGCACGGACTGCACGTAGCGTTCTTTGCTCGAAATTTCCTGCTGTTCCCAGTTGCTGAACGGGTGCGTCGACGCGGCGGCAATCCGCACCCCGATGCGCTGGGCAATCTGGTGGGCGGCGCGGCGGTTCTTGATGACGTCGCGGCGCACTTCGTCCATATTTTCGCAGACACCAGTGGCTACCTCGACCACGGACTGGTGCAGCTCGGGCATGAGCGCCACTTCGTCCATGGGCGTGTGCGCCTCAATCATTTCGGAGATCAGGCTCTTGAGCTCGCGGGTCTCCGGGTCGATGATCTGGAATTCTTCTTCGACGCCTACGGTAAACTCTCTGGCCACTGGAACCCCCCTTGGTTGCTGTTCCGCCTACACCAAGCCCCGGGTCCTAGCGGGATGCCGCTCGTACAGCGCTAGCGCAGGCGCACGCAGGCACCTGGACCCACTTGCGCTTCGCCGGCTTCCCTCCTGGACCACGCCACAAGCTGGAGGGTAGCGCGCCGCGCCCGACGCGGCAAGCCGTGACGGGCGTCATACGAACCCCGTCTGATTCACGCCTGTACGGCTTCTCTGACCCGGTCTGCAACCGGCGAGAATCAGGCGGGGACCCCGGTTCGGGCCCAAAGAATTGCCCGAGTTTTCGATCCGATTCGGACGGAACGGGTATCAGATCGCGACACCGTGCTCGCGCAAGAAGGCTTCCACCTCGGCCACGTCGCCGCGATGTTGCACCGCCCGCCAGCCCAGCGCCTGGGCCTGCGCCACGTTGTCTGGCCGATCGTCGATGAACAAGCACTGCTGCGGCAGGTAGCCGGTCTGCCGGCAAAACCCAGCAAAGTACTCGGCATCGGGCTTGGCCGTACCGGTCTGGTACGACAGCCAAAGACCCTGAAAAACCTCTAGAACCGGAAGCTGCGGCCGCAGGTGCGCCACATGCACCGGGTCGGTGTTCGACAGCAGCCACACCGGCACCCCGGTCTGGACTACCCGCTCGGCCAAGTCGTGCATCTGCGGCCACGGCTCAAAGATAGAGCACCACGCCGCCACTACTTCGGGCAGTCTGGCCGCCGGCAGCCCCAACTCCCGGCAGACTTCATCAAAGAAGACTAGGGGTTCGATCTCGCCGCGGGCGTACGCCATGCCTCGCCGGCCCGTAAACAACTGCGCGGGAGGCGACTCCACCGCCTGCGAACCGGCCGCTTCGGCTTGGACCAGCTTCTGCAACTGCGCAGCGCAGCGCTCGAAGCGCAGCCGCACCAGCACGTCGCCCAGGTCAAAGCAGACCACCGGCCCTGCGATCACGGCGCGGCCTCGACCGCCTTCCAGAACCGCTCGTCATTCAAGACTCGTTCGCCCAAGCAGGCCATGATGTCGCTCATCCACTCGCCCGTGCTGACCAGATCGCAGTCGTAGCTGTGGACCCAGTCGCCCAGCGTCACTTCCAGTACGCCGCGGGTCGCGATGCCCTGACCACCCGAACCCGTCGCCGTCAGGGAACGCAACTGGATTTTGGCGACGCGCGCCTTGTCAAAGTTCAAGCGACCCTCGGGCGGGCGCCAGCCGTACACGATGTCGCCCTGCACGATGTCCGACTTGAAGATCTCGCTGGAAAACGGCAGGAACCGCTCGTCAAAGCGACCCACCTTGGCGACCACATTGTTCAGCGCGAGCGCCAAGTTGGTCGTCCATTGGGCCGCGGCCACCTTGGTGCCGCCGATGCCCACGGCCACGTCGATGATCTCGGGCGGCTCGCCT
This sequence comes from Myxococcales bacterium, assembly GCA_037441385.1. GTDB lineage: Bacteria > Myxococcota_A > UBA9042 > UBA9042 > UBA9042 > SXRM01. The sequence continues at coordinate 26,599 of JBBISH010000018.1, read as the reverse complement.
GGGTTGGCATAGAAGCCCACGCGGTAGGCCTGCGAGGCGTCGCCCATGGCACCTGCGTGAAGCATTTTCTCGGTCTTCAACGGCTTGGCTGCCTGGGGCGCCAACGCTCCCGCGCAACCCACCGCCAGGGTCGCAGCCGCCAGGGTCAGGGCATACTTGGCGAAAGAACGGACAATCATGGCACAATCTCGCAATTGCTCGGGGTCGTGTCGGGCAATCCCGCCGCGTAGGGAAGCGGACCGCCCCATTGGTGATCATTCAAGAACGCCAGCGCGAACTTGACGATGGGCACCGTGATGGTGTGGCCTTGTTGGTGCTGGCAGTGCACCACAAAGTCGCCGGTCTCGCGGAGCTTGCCGTTCAAGTCGGCGATGCTTTTCTGGAAGTCGACCACACCGTTCATGAACTTGTCGTTGACGCCGCCGGAGCTGTCGACCACTGGCACCTGCCGGCTGGGGGTGCTCCACGGCACGATGGTGTTGATCCCGCCCGAGAAAATCGCCGAGGCCGCCAAGTACTCCGACCGGTGCATGGTCAGCCAAGTCGACCACAGCGCGCCCGCCGAGAAGCCGGCGGTGTACACGCGCCGCCGGTCCAGGCCCGCTTTTTGGTCGGCACAGGCGATCAGCGCGTCGAACAGGGGGCCGTCGCGCTCCTCTTGCTTGACGGTGTAGCTCCACTCGGTGGCCAGCGAAGCACAGCCGCTCTGCCCCGATTCGCCGCACGACAGCGGCACCGCCACGACCACGTGGTAGGTCTCGGCCACGCTCGCAGCCTGCATCATGTTGGCAAAGTTGCCGGCGGTATCGCCCAGGCCGTGCCACAGCATGAGAAGTCCGGCACCTTGCGGGTCACTGGGCAGGTACAACTTGACGCTGCGGTTGAACCCGCCGGCCTGGATCTTCAGCGTGCCCGTGGCAAAGTCGGCGCAAGTCTCGGTGTAGGCTGGGGGCGCTGGGGGTTCCGGCGCCGTCGCCGCATCCGTGGCCGAATCCTGAGAGGTCGTGCCATCTTGCGCGCTCGCGACGTCGGCTTGGGTGTCGGCGCTGGCCGAGGCTGTGCTCCCCGCGTCCGAGCCACAGCTGTTCAGCGCCAACAGACCTAGCAGCGCGGCCAGCGCCGCCCAACTGCTGCGGTACGTCCTGGATGCAGTGGCCACGGTGCCTCGCGCGCCGGGCAGTGCGCCGGCGGTCGCCGCCAAGGCTAGCTGAGGCGGGCGAGGCTGACAACTCGCCGGCCCGGTGGTGGGCGCGCGGCTTGCCTCAGAACGGCCGGCCGATGACCGCGCGCCATGGCCATGGAATCGCCAGGGCGAACAACACCATCGCGATGGCAAAGCCGATCAGGCTGTTCTTGTGGCGGGTGGCGTCCTCTGTGGCGCGCTTGGCTCGGGCGTAGCCGACGTGCAGGGCCGCCACGCCCAGGATGGCCAGCAGCGCGTGCTCGATTGCAAAGAAGCGCAAATTCGGCACCTTCATGGCCGCGCCCACGTCACCCAGCGCCTGCGCCACCAGCTCGCTGCCGGCGTAGGTCAAGAGCCCCAGCACCACTTGGGTGTCGGCGCTGATCATGAAAATCAAATTCGCAATCCGGCTGGCCTTGCCAAACGGGCGCTTGCCGACTAGGCCCATCACCGCCAAAACCAACGCCGCCAGACCCGCCAGCACGACGACCCAGCGCATCATTCCATGAAAACCCAGCATGTCTCTGTCCTGCGCCGCTGCGGCGCTGGCCTGGGTGTAGCGGTTGACGGCGCCTAGCGCCAGCCCATACGCTCGATCCCCATCCAGACCAAGGGGAAGTTGCTCCCACCCGGCAGCCACGCCAGCATCGGCAAGCCCTTGTCGCGCTGACGCGGTTCGGCACCCTCTGGCCAATGGGGCTGCCGGTGGTACGGGTCCAGGCCGGTGTCGCGATCCGCGTCCCACCACACCACTTCGCGCAGGCCGCGTTCGGCGGCGTGGGCCAAGCAGGCCTGGGTCAAGTGCTTGGCGCCGGCCGCCCCGCGCGGTCGCCATGCCAACACGTGGAGCACGGGCTCGGCCGTGTCGGCGGTCCACAGGCACCAGCCATCGCTCGCCGTCGCCGCACCCACCACGGGCGTCGGGGTCGTGCCGCGGGCCCAGGCGCGGTACTGCGAACGCATGTGAAACCAGGCCACGTGCTCCACTTTGCCGATTTCGGTCACCGCCGGCACGGTCGACGCGCCCAGCCACGCCGCCTGTTGCTCGGTGTCGGCGCTCAGCAGGTCGGCCAGGTCGCCCATGCCCAGCTCGGTCACCGCTTCGGGCCACTGCACGCCCGCGTCCACGCGCCGAGCCATCTCAGTGGCGGGGTGCAGCATGTGCCCCGAGCGCCGGTACATTTGCGGGCCCACGTCCGAGTACAGTGTGGTCACCTGACTGCCGGCCAGCTTCTCTTCGGCGACCACGCGATCCACCAGCGTCGAGGCGTAACCTCGGTTGCGCAGTCGAGGATCCACCACCACCGAGCCAATCGTTTGCCCGCGCAATTTGGCGAGCTTGCCTTCGGCGTCGACCGACCAGAACTGACTGGCGTAGGTCTCTAGGCTCGCCAGCACCTCGCCCGCCCTGTCGCACAATAGCCACATTTTCAGGTTGTTGCGGCAGAAGTCCTGCTCGCACAGGGCTGCCTCGCGGCGCAGGTACAGCGTCAGATCGTAGCCCTCGCCCCACACTTGGTGATGCAAACGCCAGCGCTTGGCCTGATCAGCCGGGTTGGCGCTGAGCACGACATGCAGGGTGCTGGGGTCTTGGGGGGATGCACCGCTGGGAGTCGCAACGCCAAGGGTCGACATCAATTCCTCACCTCGGCACGGCCTGGGGTCAATGCCGTGTTTGCGGTCAATGCGGTACCGGTGTCAGCCGGCGATGCTCGCCCGTGGCGGTCATGGCCTTCAGGCGGCGCTGCAGACGCTCGGCCTCTAGCGTGGCATTCAACGCGCGATACAGGTGTTGCGCTTCGCCAAGCAGCGCCTCGGGCGGGCGATCCGAAGTCAGCACGCCGGCTTCCAACAGGTCCGCCAGTGCCACCATGCAATCGGCGCGCTCCAGTGTAGCCTCGTCCTGCGGCACCAGCGCAAACGCGTCGGCCATCCGCAAATGGGCGGCGTTGGTGTCCCCTGCGGCAGCTGACGCGCGCGCCGCCAGCAGCAGTGCTTTGACGTGCAGCCCGGGCCGGTTGCCTTGGCGCGCTTGGCGGGCAGCTTCTTCGGCAAAGGCCAGCGCGCGCGTGTAGATGCCGTGAGCCATCTGGATCTCGCCGCGTTGCCGCAGCGCGTCGGACAGGCCGGCCAAATCGGGCAGGGCTGCGTAGGCGCGACAGGATTTGGCCAGCGCCGCGTCGGCCTCGTCCATGGCTCCGCGGGCCTGCAGCACCGCGGCCAGCAGGGCCGAGACCTCGGCCGCCAAACGCTGGCGGTCCACGCGGCCCAGCGCGTTCAAGGCCTCGCCCAACTGCGCCTCGGCGTCGTCGAATTCGCCAATGTCGCGCAGAGCCACCGCAAGACAGCGCAGCGACTCGACTTCGAGTAGCAGGTTGCGCGCGTCGCGCGAGGCCGCCAGCGCCCGCCGCGCCGCCTGGACGGCCCGTTCGCCTTCGCCAAGGGTGCGGAACGCATCCGAAATGGCCAGCGACAGCTCGCACGCCAGCGGCGGCATCGCCAAGACCGAGGTCGCCTGCATCGCTTCGCGCCAAACTTCCAGCGCGTCACGCAGATGACCTTCAGATTTCAAGCACTTGCCCAGTGCTAGCCGTACCACCGCCCCTTGATCTTGGGCCTTGGACCATGCAGTCCGATTCAGCACCGCCAGCTGCGCTTCCAGGGGCGCCGCCGCCGCCGCACCCCGGCCACAAGCGACCTCGGCGGTGGCCCAGGCAGCCAACAGCGGCACGCCCAGACGGTACCAGTCCTCGTCGCGCAGGGTCGTGACCTGGCGTAATTCCTCGATTGCCTCGCGGGCGCGATCGCTGGCGGTCTCGTGATCGCCGCGCTCTTGCTGGCAGCGGACCAAGCCAATCGCCACCTCGGCGAGCGACATCGCCGCATCCGCCACGTCGCCCTGGTCGCGCAAAGCCAGGCAGTGCCGGCGCGCCACTTCGTACTGAGCGATGGCCTCGGGCAGCGCGCCAATCTGTTGCATCAACTCGGCAAAGTGACGGCTATGGGCGGCCGCCATGACCAAGTCGCCCGCGGCGGCCTCGCATTCGGCCAACCGACCAGCCCAAGCGTCGGGGCGCGCGAGCGATTGCGCCAGCACCCACGACAAGGTGCGCTGCATGTCAAAGGGCTCGTTCGCCATCTCGGCAATGACGGACTCGGGGAAATCCCCCAACATGTACTCGACTTGCGTGGACAACCGGCTGGTCGGCATCGGCCGCAGCACGCCAGCCGCCACCAACCGGCCCACCGCCGCATTGCTGCCGCCGCCTACCGCCGCTTCCAACAGGTCTGGCCACACCGGCGCACCCAAACGCACAGCGGCCGCCAGCACTTTGCGGCCCATCGGGTCCAGCGTGCGGTCCAATGGCTCGACCTCGCGCGCCGGCACGCGCGATACCGCCTGCATCGTCAAAAGCCCGGCAAACGCGGCGGGAATGTCGTCGGCCCGCGACACCCAGCCGCCCACCACGACCACCGGCGAGGCGCCCAGCTGGCGGATCAGCCGGCGGACAAAGGTCATCTCGGTCTCGCCCAAATGGTCGATGCGCTCGAGCACCAAGACCAGCACGCTGCGACCGGCAATGCCGCGCAGGGCATCGGCCAGGGCGGCGCAACCGGCCATGCGCGCCACCTCGGGCACCGCGCGGGCGTGCGACAAGTGCGGTGAGTCCGGGAAATCGACGCGCAGGAACAGACCGATCAAGTGCGCGACCTGACTGGCGCGGTCCGGGCGGTCGGGCATCAGGCCTTGTACCCACGCCAGCAGCTTACGGCGCGCCAGCGAGCCGCTGTCGTCGTCAAACAACCCAGCGCGCATGCGCACTTCGTCGAACATGCACGCCAGCGGCAGGCGATCTTGCGGGGGCGGGATGCGAATGCGCACCACCACCGGCGCGTCAGAGCGCAGCTGCATGTCGCCCACAAAGCCTTCGATGGTCTCGCCGAGCATGTTGCGCGAGCGCGCGCAGATGCCGCTCAGCTCCAGGCGCACCCGGTCCTTGGCGCGGTCGATGCGCTCGGCCAGCATGTCGATGGTGGGGCCCAACGCCGTGTCGTGGCGGCGCGCTGGGCGCTGCACGGCCACCTGGGCGGCGCGCGACGACCGGGACTCGGCCAGCAGGCCTTCTAGCTTCTCGAGTTCTTGCACAAACGCCCGCGCATCGCGCGGCCGGTCGGCGGGCGACTTGGCCAGCACCTTGCGGAAGAATGCGTCGACCTGCGGCGGAAACAGCAGGTCGGTGCGCCGCACGTTGACCGACACAGGCGCTTGCAGCTGGTGCGCCCGCAGGTAGTCCTGGGGCGTCTCGCCGTCGACGGGCAGGAAACCCGTGGCCATCTCGTAGAGAATCACTGCCAAGGAATACAGATCGCTCTGCGGCCCCACTTCCTGACCGGCGGCCTGCTCCGGGCTCATGTAGGCGGGCGTGCCCACCACCAGCCGCGACTGGGTCAAACGCGGGTTCTGCTCGCCGCCTTGCGCCGCGATGTGCTTGGCCAGGCCCAGGTCCACCACCTTGACGTAGTCTTCGACCGAGCCAATGCGCGTGAGCAAGATGTTGTCGGGCTTGAGGTCGCGGTGGATGATGCCCAGCTTGTGGGCTTCCATCAGCGCTTCGCACACGCGCTGGGCGATGCGGCAGGCGCGCGGCAGCTTGAGCCAACGCTCGCGATCAAGGAGATCGCCCAGGCTTTCGCCGTCGATGTACTCCATCGCGATGTAGGTGCGGCCCTGCTCGGTGGCGCCGATGTTGAACACCGTGGCGACAAAGGGCGAGCGAATCCGCGCCAGAATCTTGGCTTCTTGGATGAACCGCTCGTCGGCCTGCAACTGCTTGGCCAGGTCCGAGCGCAACACTTTGAGGGCCACGGGCCGGCCCAAGCGCGTGTCTTCGGCCTCGTACACCGAACCCATGCCGCCTCGGCCGATCAGGCGCACGACGCGGTACATGTTGTCGACAAGTGCCGAAGAGGGCAGTTCGTCGGGATCTGGCTTTAGAAACGGGGTTGGTGACATGCAGCCGCCAGGGGGGTCGCCCCAGCCGCCAAGCTAACCCATGCCGTGCGCCGCTTCAAGGCGGCCGCGAACTAGCGCCAGCGGTGCCGCGACTTCCACGCGCTTGTCGCGGCTGGCCTCGCCGCTCACCAGCCGCAACTTGGCGCGTGGCAAGTCGAATAGCTCGGCCAACCAGGCGACAAGTGCCGCATTCGCCTTGCCGTCAACCGGTGGCGCTGCCAGCGACACCCGCAGGCGGTCGCCGTACATCCCAAGGACTTGCGAGCGTTTGCTGCCGGGTTGGACCCGCAGCCACAGTTGCACTGCGCCGTCGGCTCCGCGCACCGCCGCGGCAAAATCCACGGCCTCGCTCATAGCAGCCTTTGCTGGCCGTCGTCGCCCGGCAGCCGGTCGGGCACGGTCAACCCCAAGTGGATCCAGGCCTTGGCCATCGCCACCCGCCCGCGCGGCGTGCGCGCCACGTAGCCCTGCTGCAGCAGGTACGGCTCGGTGACGTCTTCTAGGGTATCGCGCTGCTCGCTCAGGGCCGCGGCCAGCGCTTCGATCCCCACGGGGCCGCCGCCAAATTGATCAATTAGTTTATGCAGGTAGGCGCGGTCGGTCGGGTCGAAGCCGGCCGCGTCCACTTCCAGCAGGTCCAGGGTACGGCTCGCTAGGTTTTGGTCGACGACCTTGTTGCCCGCCACCGCTGCAAAGTCGCGCACCCGCCGCAACAAACGATTGGCAATCCGGGGAGTTCCGCGGGATCGGCGGGCGATCTCCAGCGCCCCGTCTGCGGCCAGTTCCACCTGCAGCGTCGCGGCCGAGCGCTGCACCACCTGCGCCAGTTCCTCTGGCGTGTAGAACTGCAGGCGCGCAACATAGCCAAAACGCTCGCGAAGTGGCCCGGTCAGCAGACCTGGGCGGGTGGTCGCGCCCAAGAGCGTAAAGCGCGGCAGGGGCAGCTTGACCGTGCGGGCGTGCGGGCCGTCGCCGATGACGATGTCGAACCGGTAGTCCTCCATCGCCGGGTACAGGTTCTCTTCCACGATCGCGGTCAGGCGGTGGATCTCGTCGATGAACAGGCAGTCGCCTTCTTGCAGGCTGGTCAGGATGCCCGCGAGGTCGCCCTTTTTTTCCACCGCCGGCCCAGAGGTGACCACCAAATTGCCGCCCATCGCCGTGGCGATCAGGTTGGCCAGCGTGGTCTTACCCAGGCCGGGCGGGCCACAAAACAGCATGTGATCCAGCGGTTCATTGCGGTGCTTGGCCGCGGCGATGAACACCTGCAGGTTGCGCAGCACCACTTCCTGGCCCACGTACTCGCCAAAATGGCGGGGCCGCAAGGCGCGGTCGCTGTTCGGTTCCACGGGCAGGGGCGTCAGGGGATCGTCGGGGTTGCGCTGGTCCATGCAGTGGTTCTCGCGGGGCAAGTGGTTGGCTTGGTTCAGCAAACAGGTGAGCGGCTACAGCGCAATCGTCGGTCGGCGGAGCACGGCCAGGGCCGCCCGCAGGGCCTGATCCAGCGCCGCCTGCGGTTGGTCGCCCAGCACCTGTTGCGTCGCGGCCTCGGCCGCTTGCTGCCGGTAGCCCAGGTTCAAAAGCGCCGAGATCAGGTCGGTCTGCAACGGGTGGCCGCCTGGCAGCGGCGCCGCCACGGCCGTGCCCTGCAGTCCGGGCAGGGGCGGCAACCGGTCGCGGAGCTTGACGATGATGGTCTCGGCGGTCTTCTTGCCAATGCCCTTGGCGCGGGTCAGATCGGCCACGCGTCCCCCCGAAATGGCCGCGCTCAGCTGCGCGGGCTCCATGGCCGACAGCATCGCCAGCGCCGCCTTGGGCCCCACACCCGGCACAGTAAGTAGGGTTCGGAACAGATCGCGCGCGCCCACCGTGGCAAAACCATAGAGCAGGATCGCGTCTTCGCGGACCTCGGTGTGCACCAGCAGCTCGGCGTCGTGGCCGCGCTGGTGGCGCAGGCGGTCGGGCTCGGCGACGTAGACCAGATAGCCCACGCCGTGGACGTCGATGACCAACGCGTCGTCTTCGACGGCTTGGCAGATCCCGCGCAGATATGCGATCACCGCGCCCTCCCTTTGGCCTTGGCGGCCATGACCGCCTGAAGATACAGCACGTTGGCCGGGGTTGCCTCGGCGTTGACCGCGGCTGCCGCAATCGCACGGCTCCGGTTGGGCTGGATCGCCGCTGCAAACCCGGCTTCGCGGGCGTGGGTGATGGCCACCGCCAGAGCATCCGCCTCGTCTTCGGCGGGCAGCTCGGGCAGCCGCAGCAGGGTCTGAATCATCCGCTGCATCTGGGTTTTTTCGGCCCGACCCGAGCCGACCAACGTGCGCTTGACCGTCGCGGGCGGGTACTCGAACACGGGCAGACCGCGCGCCGCCGCCAGGGCGATCGGGATTCCGCGTGCTTGGCCAAGTACAAGCGCCGTATGGGGATTTTCGCGGATGAAAGCCGCCTCGATGGCCAGCACGTCAAAGGCGTAGGTGTCCAGCAGCCGGGTGGTGGCGTTCAGCAGCGCCGCCAGTCGCTCGGGCAGGGAATCCCGCGCACCGGTTCGGACCGTGCCCGAGTCGATGCGCTGCAGCTGCGGGCCCTGGCACCGCAAAGCCGCCCAGCCCATCTTGAGCGACCCAGGGTCGATCCCCAGGATGTACAAGCTGTTTTTGACCGAGCCCGCTTCCAACGCGCCACCTCGGCTGCGGAGCCTACACCGCCGCCGGCTGGGGCGGCAACTTCGCGCGCCGCGGTCCAAAAAGGCCAACGCCCCGACCGGCTTGCCCGCAGGCAGCCCGACGCCGGAGCGTGGCATTGGCTTGGGCGGCTACTGGCAGACAGTGCCGTCAGTGAACCACTGAGCAATCTTGGCCTTTTCGTCGGCGGTCAGCGCGGGCGAGCCCTTGGGCGGCATCATGCCGGCGCCAACGTTCGACTTGACCTTGGTGGCCGTCATCGAACTGCAGGTGGTGGCGTCGAAGCCCTTTTCCTTGGTCGCGGCGTCGTGACAGCCGGCCGTGGCGCACCTGGCCGAGAAGATGTCCTTGACGTCGGCCCAGGTTGACTTGGCGGCCGCTGTATCTTGAGTCGTGGTGTCCGCTGCGGTGCTCGTGTCGCCGCCGGCCGTGGAATCCTTGCCGCTGCTGCTGTCCGAGCCGCTGCTGGTGTCGGTCGTGGTGGTGCTGCTGGTCGACGACGTGCCCGAGTCGCATGCCGACAGGGCGAGGGCGAGGCCAGAAGCGACAAGAACGGTCAAGATGCGCATGGATCTCCTGAAAGATGCGGCGCTTGGGCCGCGCTGAGGGAACGTGGGCGGTGGGCCTTTGGCGCCGGCTTGGCCAAGTGGACGAGCGCGACCGACGCTGGACGCAGACCCAGGATCCTATCGGCTGCGCATCCTCAAATCAAATTGCCCGCCCGTTCAGGGTTCGACGGGTGCGGTGGGCTTGGGGCTGGCCACGTCGATGACCGCGGTGTCGGCCCGCAGGCGCATGGTGGGGCGGGCGCGCCAAGTGCTCCAGCCCGCCGTGATGGATCGGCGCCGGGTCAGGGTCCAGTCCGAGGCGAGCCGCAGCACGCCGCCCGCTTCGGGCTCGACCAAACCCTCTACGCGCCGTTGCACGGCAACCCCTGGATAGCCGGGCCGCTGGCTGACCTTGGGGAGCAATTCCACCGTGACGGTCGCGTCGCGCATGTCCGCGTCGCCCAGGTTCCAGTACAGGCCGGCCGCCATCCACTTGCCGCCCCGCTGGGCCAGAAGCGGCTGCTGAATCACCGGCACCAGCGCTCGCGCGCGCGGCCAGTCGGGGAAGCGGCCATTTTCTTGCACCGAGATCTTGCAATAGCCTGGAATCTCTACACTCCAGCTGTTGGTCGGCGCACTGAAAACGGGGGCCTCGGGGCCACTGGGCAACCCCAGCCAGCGCGCGCCCAGGCGTTGCTTCCAAGTCCGATCGCACCACCAGTGCAGGGTGTGGCTGAAAATGCCCAAGTCTTCCTGGCCCTTGATCGCCACACCGGGCACCATGATCCCCACCACGTTGGCCCGCATCGTCCCGATCGGGAACACGGACAGTGCCAACTGGTAGCCCTTGGCCACCATGCACAAGACGGGGTGGGTGCCTTCGCGGCCGGGACCGGCCGAAGCCAGCACCAGGCCCGGCGGTAGCCATTGGGCCACGTCGGCCGCGTCCAGGTACATCACCGCGACGGTGGTGTCGAAGTGGCCGAGCAGGTGGCCAAATCCAGGGTCGCGCAGGTTCGCCGCCATTGCGTCGCTCCGTCAGGGTTCGCTCAGGGTTCGTACATCAGGTGGCGTGCGCGCACACTGCCAAAGGCGGTCAGCTCATCTTGCCACGAGGCTTCGATGCTCTGCCAGTCGCGGCCGGCGCGGAGCATCTGCAGCACGTCGTCGTTGCCCCAGACCCGGCCAAAGCGGTGCGGGTCGGCGATCTTCAGCTGGCTGCCAAAGTGCTTCTGCAAGGTCGTGAGGATGAGCAGCGCGGTGCGCAGCGGTCGGAAGTCCTTGTAACTCTTTAGGTGGAGCTGCACGCCGTGCACAGTCTTGCCGTCGTACTGGCCGTGCCACGGCAACCACGTCATGGCGCGGAAATGCAGGTTGCGCACCCCGTCGATGCTCTTGGCTTGTTCGTTCAAGGCGTTGGCGAAGATGGCCGGGTCGATCCACGGTGCGCCGATGAGTTCGAACGGCATGGCGTTGCCGCCGCCTTCATTGCAGTTCGGACCCGAGCCACATACCATGCCAGTTGCGACATAGAGCACTGCATTCAAAGGCTTGGGGATGCCAGGCGACGGCGGAACCCAGGTCAGGCCGGTGTCGTCCCACAGCATGCTGCGCCGCCAGCCCTTCATCTTCACGACTTCCAGCTTGCAGCCGATCTTGAGTTCTTTGTTATAGAAGTCGGCCACTTCGCCGATGGTCATGCCGTGGGTCACCGGGAACGGCCCCCAGCCGATGAGCGACTTGTACTTGGGTTGGCGCATCGGCCCTTCCACGGTCAGGCCGCCGTGGGGGTTGGGCCGGTCGAGCACGATCACGGTCACGCCCGCGGACTTGGCGGCGTACATCAGCTTGCCCAGCGTGGACACAAAGGTGTAGGTGCGCGAGCCAATGTCTTGGATGTCAAAGATCACGGCGTCGAGCTTGCCCAAGCTCTCTTGACTGGGGGCGCCTTGACCGCCGAACAGCCCTTCGATGGGCAGCCCGGTGCTGGGCTCGATACCTGGGCGGTTGCTGGTGCCGTTGGCGGTGGCGCCGGCCAGGCCGTGCTCGGGGGCATAGAGCTGCACCAGCTTGACGCGCGGGTCGTGGCGCAGGCGGTCCAGCGTGGGGACCAACTGGCCGTCGACCGCCGACGGATTGGTGAGCAGGCCCACGCGCTTGCCCTGCACCAGGTCGATGCGATCGCTGAGCAGCACGTCGATGCCAAGTGTGACCTTGGCTGGCTCCTCGGCGGCGACCGTGGTTGCCAGCAGGACCAGGCTGGCCAGCACCGCTAGGAATAGGTGATGTGGATGACGTAGTAACACTTGACTCCACTTGGGGTTTGTACCCGGACTTCGTCGTCTTTGCGCTTGCCCAGCAGGGCGGCGCCCACCGGCGAGCGGTGGCTGATGCGGCCGGCCGCCAGATCGGCCTCGTCTTCGCCGACCAAAGTCCAGGTGCGTTGGTTGCCGTCGTCGTCTTCGGCGGTCACGGTGGCGCCAAAAAACACCTGATCGGTGCGCGCGGCTTGCTTGGGATCGACCACCACCGCCCGATCCAAGCGCTGATCCAAGAAGCGCAGGCGGCGGTCGATCTCGCGCAGCCGGCGCTTTCCGTAGATGTATTCGGCATTTTCTGAGCGATCGCCCATTGCTGCAGCGTCCGCGACCTCGTTCACCACCTTGGGGCGCTCGACCCGGCGGAGATGATCGCGCTCGGTCACCATCGTGGCAAAGCCGTTGGGCGTCATGTAGTTAGGACCGGCCTTGACCGGCTTGTCGTCGTCGTCGTCGCTGCTGGCGAGTTGGCTCATGCTGGTGCCCGTCCGCACGCGCGGCAGCCGGCAAGTATCGGGGGAAATAGCTGAATTGTCGAGTGGCCCGCCACCACGGTGGCGCTGGCGCGGCATTGCCCGCACAATCTGTGCCCGGGAGCGCCGTTGCAGGCGCGCGCGCGGTTGCGATGCGACGTTGGGGCTGGGTTGCGCTGGGGTTGCTGGTGGTGGCGACGATCGCCGCGCTGGTGTGGTCGCTGACCGCGGACCCCGAGCGACCACCCGCGATTGCCGATGATCCCGAGCCTGTGCAGCCCGTGGAGCGGCCGGCACCCAAGCCTCTGCTGCCGCCGCCGGCACCGCCGCCGCCGCCCGTGGCGCGCCCGCAGTTGCCCAAGCCGCCCGCGCCGCCCACCGCAGTGGACGAGCCGTTGCGACTGGTGCACGGCAGCGTGGTGACGCCTGAGGGGCAGCCAGCCCCCTATGCCCAAATCGTTACGGCGGATCCCGCGCAACGGGTCCTGTCCGTGACTGACGCCCTGGGCCAGTTCGACGTGGCCAGCGACGTGGGGCCGGTGGTGGCCAGTCACGAGAATTTCAGCCCGTCCGACCCAAGTACGCCGCAATTGGGGGGCCACTGGCTGCTCACTCTGCGCGCGGGCGGCAAATTGCAGGGGCGGGTGGTCGACCCGCAGGGCAGGGGCGTGCCACAAACGCGCGTGATCGTGACGCAATTTCGCCCCGACCCTGGTTCGCCTCCGGCCCACAAGCGGCCCGACCATCAGGTGACCGACGCCGAGGGGCGCTTCGAATTTCCGTCTGTGAAACCGGGTACCTACGACCTCCGTGCCGAACAGCCCGGCCGTGTCCCCGGCGTGGCGAACGGCGTCAGCGTGCTGCCGGCCGGCCGTGCCGACGTGGTCATCACGCTGCCGCTGGGCGCGAGTGTCCGCGGTCGCGTCACCTCGCGAAAGGACGGGCAACCCATTGCCAACGCCCAGGTGCTGTCCGCCGATCCCATCGCGAGCGGTCCAGGCGCCATGGCGACCACCGATGCTGACGGCAAGTTCGAGGTCAAGGGCGTGCCACCGGGCCGTGTGTCGCTGCGGGTCGCCCACCCCGAGTACCGCGCCGAGATCGTCAGCGGCATCGAAGTCGCCGATGGCGGCACCGCCCAGCGCGACGTCACCCTCGCCGTGCGCCAACCCGGCGAACACTTTGCCTTTCAGGGCATCGGCGCCAGCCTGCGCCGCGACGGCGACGCGATCGTGGTCGGTAGTCTGATGGACGACTCCCCCGCGGGCAAAGCGGGCCTGCAGGTCGGCGATCGCATCGTGGCGGTGGATCGCGGCGGCGTGGACGGCCTGCAACTGTCGCAGGTGGTCGAGCGCATCCGCGGCGAGGCCGGTTCGTCGGTGCTCATCGAGGTCGATCGCCCGGGCCAGGGCCGGATCACGATTCAGGTCCAGCGTGGCGAGGTGGTGGTCAAGGATCCTCAGTAGTTATACGCACCCCACCTGATTCGCGCCTGTACGGCTTCTCTGACCAATTCTGCAACTGGCGAGAATCAGGCGGGTACCCCGGTTCGGGCCCGAAAAATTGCCCGTGTTTTCGATAAGATTCGGACGGAACTGGTATGAGGACCGGAACCGGAAGCCGCCCCGCAGCTTGTAGATCCCGCTCCGGGCTCGCTCTACCCGCCCAACGCCCGGTCAATCGCCCCGCGGTCGAACCCGGGAATCAAGTGCCCGCGCACCCACAGGATCGGCACGCCTTGCAGCCTTTGCTGCGGCACACCGGCCTTCTGCGCCCGCGCCAGCATGTCTTGGCGGGCGCCGGGGTCGCGCTCCAGATCCTTCTCGACAAACGGAATCTTCTTGAGGGTCAGGTACTCGGCGGCCTTCTTGCAGTAGCCGCACCACTGGGTGCGGTAGATGATGACCTCGCCGTCGGCCACCGCTGCGGCGGGTTTGGCGGGCGCTTCGGCGGGCGCGGCCTGGGCTGCCACGTTGGCGGCCGGCGCTGGGGCGTGCTGCGCCTCGATCTCCTGCCGCGCCACGGCCCGGACGGTGTAGTTGCCACCTTCGGCCTTGGTCAGGTCCGCCACGAACAGCCACGGCCCTTGCAGCGCCGGGTCTTCGTAGGCCACCAGGACTTGGCCGCGCGCACCCTCGGGCACCTCCGCGGGGGTCTTGGCCGGGATCAACTCACCCGAAGTGGGCGAAAAATAGCGGAAAATCCATGGCCCTGCCGCCTCCGTCACCGCGGGCGGCTGGGGAATTGCCGCAGGCGCCGCCTGAGTCGGAGCTTCTTCGGGCGTCTTGCCGCAAGCCATCAGCGCAGCGGTCGCCGCGACGACGGCCAGCCATGTCCAGCTAGAATGACGAGTCCTCATGGTCCCTTTGCAGTGGCTTTGGCAGGTGCCAGCAGGTTGTCGACTTCGTAGCGCAGGTGCGGCGCGCGCTCTTGCACCAACTGCTCCAGCGCCGTCCTGACAGCGACCTCGCTGGCCCAGGGCTGGCAGGCCCGCAGCGCGGCCAGTTGCACCACCGGGCTGCGGTCCGCCAGCGCGGTCAAGATTAGAGCTTTGGCCTCAGGGGCTTGCGGTGTGCCGGCGTAGCCCTGCAGCCCGCGCACGGCCTCGGCGCGCAGCAACTCGGTGCCTTGCGCCAAATCCTCTGTCAGTCCCGGCAGCGCCGTGGCGTCGCCCAGGCTGGCCAGTTCGACCCGGGCCGTCGCCGCCACCTGGGCATCGCCATCGCTCAGCGCCAACCGCAAGATCAGCCGTTCGCCGTCCGCCTCCGTCAAGTGGGCGCGACCCAGCGCGCCCATCGCCTCCAACACAGCTACCCGGGTCGCGATTCCCGCCGTCGGCGAATTGTACACGCGCTGGATGCGCTTCCCTGCCGCCTGCCGCACGGCCACCGGCGCCCGCGCCAAACGGTCGACCAGCACCCGCCTTATCGCTCGGCTGTCGGTGGTCAGCAAGCCAAAGCAGGTGCCCATCGAGCACGCGCCCTTCTCGCCGCCGGCCAGACAGTCCCCGTCGGCACGGCACAGGCGCGAGGGGCCCAAACCGTCGACCAGGGTCGCCACCGCCTGTTCGGCATCGACCGCGGGTGCGGCCGGCGGCGGGGAGTTGCAGGCAAAAAGCCCAGCTACAACGAACAGATAGGGGGCGTGTCGCCGCGCTGGCGCCATGGGCTAGCCACCCAGCAGGGTAAGGGCCGCGGCAATGCGCAAGCGCTCGTCGGGCTCTTCCATGAAGCGGTTCAGCAGGTCGGGCACTTCCTTGTCGCCCTTGAGCTTGCCCAGCATCCGAATCGCCGCCACCCGCGCCCGCACGCCCGACTGCAGCGCCGTGGATTTGACCGCGACCGCCACTTTGGCCTTGTCCATGTCCAGAAGCTGGCGAAGCAGGCGAATCTTCAGGTCTTCGTCGTCCGTCGTCTCCAGCAGCTTGAACAGGATGCGCTGCTCGGCCTCGGGCAAAAGATGCAGCGCAATCAGCGCTTCCTCGCGCACCAGGATGGCGTTGTCGTCGCGGCCGGCGTCGCTCAGCGCCAGCTCCAAGAAGCCTTCCATGGTCTTGTTGAGCTCGCGCGTCAGCTCTAGCACTACGCCGCGCGGCAGCCAGCGCAGCGAGCGCTTCCACACATCCGCGGCCTTGGCCACGTCGCTCAGGATGAAGCCGCGCACCGCCTCGGCCCGAATATGAACATCATTGTCATTCAGCGCATTCTGCAGGCCACCGCGCACCGTGTTGTCGCCCGAATCGGCCAAGGCCCGCACCACGATGCGCCGCACTTCGGGGTCGCGCTCGCGGGTAAAGAACACCAGCGCCTGATAGGCATCTTTGTGCTTGATCCCCGCCAAGGCCTTGATCAATTCCAGGCGGACCTTCTCGTCGCGCTCGGCCTCCATCGCCTCTTTGAGCGGCGCCACCGAGATCGGGCTGGAAATGTGCGCCAGCACCCGCGCCGCGGCAATGCGCACGCCTGGGATCCCGTCGACCAAGTACTTGTGCATCTCGCTGATGCGACCGGCGCCGCCGACCCAGCCCAGGTAGAACACGCCGGTCGCGCGCACATCCACATCGGTCGAATCGGCCAGGGTCTGCGCTTCCTTCTGCATCGAGCGATCGCCAGAACGCGCCAAGATCTCGTAGACCTGGAACAGGATGTCCGGCGTCGGACCCTGGCCCAGGATCGGCTTGAGGCCCGCGGCGTCGTCTTTGTCCGCGATGCGGCGATAAGCCGACAGCGCCTCGAGCTGGGCCTTGTCCTTGCTGCGAACCGCCAGGGCGATCAGGGCCTTGCCCACCGTGCGGTCGCCGTGCAGGGCGCGCATGACCACGATGCGATCCAGGATCGCCGCGTCCTTGGTCTTGGCAAACGCCAGGTACGGCACGCCCAGCCGCTCGTCGGTGGCCTGCGCGATATCCAGCAGCACCTTGGTCACCGGGTCATTGGCCGCCTGCGCCTTGGCCACCGCCTCCAGCGTCTTGCCCTGCAACACGGGGTCCAGCTTTTTCAAGGCCTTCTGCGCCGCGCCGCTGACCAGCGCCTCTTTGCTCGACAGCGCCGCCACAAAGAACGGTGTAAGCAGGGCGCGGTTGCGCGCGATCAGGCCTGCGACGATCTTGTCGTGCTGGTCGTGCTCCTTGTCGGCCAAGACTTCCAGCAGGATCGCGACGCCGTCTTTCTCGGGCAGTTCCTCGATGATCGGCAGCACTTCCAGCGGCGACAGCACGGGCATCGTCAGCGCGTCGTGAATCACCTTGCGCCACATCGGGTTGCCAGTCGCGTGGAGCGCGTAGGCCACGCCAGCCCGCACCACCCATTGCGGGTCGGTGGTGCCGTCTTCCAGCTGCTTCTTCAGGTCCTTGTTGCCCTTGTCGAACACGAGTCCGCGGTAGGCCATGCCACGCGCGGTAAAGTCCGCCGATTTCAGGCCGCTGCGCACGGCGTTCAGCGCGTTGTCCTTGGGGGTCAGCTTGCTCGGCGCCGCCGCCGGCGCGGGACCCGCAAGAGCCACCGCCGGGGTCACCGCCACGTCAAGGGTCACAGTCGCCGCCAGGCTGAGGAGGATCGGGGTCAAACGGCTTGTATTCGCTTTAAAATCGGGGCGCATCGCAGCTCCTTGGGTCGCCAGTGCGGCGCGCTAGGATCGGCCGGTTGGGGCGAGCCTGTCAACCGCAGGTTGCGAGCGCTGCCCGTTGCCGACGCTGAGCGTCTTTGTCTTCGAAAGCGTTCAGGTTTGCGGCGCGGCGACCAGCATCTGCTCCACCTCGTCGATGGCGGCCTGCTCGGCCCGCAGGCGCAGCGCTTCGTCGCGCAGGTCGGCGGCACTGCTCAGGTACTCGCCAAAATCCTGGCGTCCGCGCAGCAGATCCAACTGGTCCTGGGTCTCGCGCACCAGGCCGGTGGCCGCAAAAGCCTCTGCCGGCCCTGGGGAATTCGCCGCCAGCGCCAATGCCTGCCGCACCAGCAGCGCCTGGCCCAGTTGGCCGCAAGCCTGCAAGAGTCGCCTGGCGTGGGCCAGCACCTGGGTGCCGCGATCAGTGCTCGCTTCGTCGCGAGTTTGCCACGCGTCGATCCACCCCTGCAGCTGTCCGGCGGCGCGCTCGACGCGGGCGTGTTCCAGCTCGGCGTCGTGGTCGCCCAACTTGCGCCACACCGCCAGGACCGGCTGCAACTGGTTCTGCCACTGCGCCACTTGGGCGCGCCAGACTTCGACCTCCAACCGCGCCCGCTGCCGCTCTGTGGCCGCCTGCGCCGCCGCCAAGGTCGCCTGGACAGCCTCGCGCCGTTCGGGCAGCAGCCGCTCCTCTACGCGGACGTGCAAGTCCTTGATCCGTCTGGCCGACTCGTCCAGTTCGGCGATGCGCTGTTGCAGCCCGCGCAGCACCTGCATGGGCGACTGGGGCAAGTGCCGGTCGAATTTCTGCTCGGCCCAGCGCGCCAGATGGCTGCGGCCCACCAGCACCCCGGCCACCACCGCCACCGCCGCGCCGACCATCCCCCCAGCGGAGGCAGCCAGCCACGCCTTGAACGGCCGCGTCGCCACCAACGCCAGCATTGCCCCCACGGCGCTACCCTGCAACATGCCTTGTTTGTTGCGGATCATCCAGCCGACCAGCCCGCCGGCCACCGCTGCTGCCGGCAGGGCCAACCAGGCCAGCACCCCGGACCAGCCGGGCAGCCGCCACACCGCCGAGAGCAGCGAGCCAAACACCGCCCCCAACCATAGCCCGGCCAGGCCGCCCAACCAAGCGCCGATCTCGTTCCAAGTCATGTACTTGGCGCGCGCCTGCCGCCATGCCGACAGCGGCCCCGCCAGCCCGCACTGGGGGCAATGTCCGGCGCGACGATCGACAAAGGAGCCACACTCGCGGCACGTGCCAAAGGCCTCGTGCACCAGATTGCGGCGGCTTCCTTCAGCATTCATGCGGAGTTATGGGCCCTTGAGCCGGTTGCGCGAAGTAACGGCCACCAGACCCGCCGCCAGCGCCACCTGCACCCCCAGGCGAAACAGCCACATCAGGTGCATCTGGTCGGCGACGAGCCCGCCCACCAGCGCGCCCACCATACCGTAGCCCAAGGTGCGGGCCAGGCCAATGTCTTGCTCGCCGGGCAGCACCGCTCGCGCCAAGGCGCCGATCACCAACCCCGAGATGAGCGCCGAAATCACCTTGAGCACTGCGCCCATCAGCGCAAAAGCGACCACCAGGCCCAACACCGCCAGCAGCAACAAACCCAGTTCCATGGTTCCCTCACGCTCCGGCAAAGCCCAGTTCGTACCAGTGACCGCGATCCGCCGGTCCGCGGCAGGCCCACATCCGGCGCGAGGCCGGCTCGCAGATCACCACGCTGTTGGTGGCAGTGCCCTGGTCATCTTCGGGCAACCGGTTGATGCTGTCGACCCCGTCGCTGCGATCCGAGAAAAGCTGTTTCAACGTCGCCAGATCGTGGGCATGACTTTGCACAACTTGCTGGCGCAGCCGCTGCAGGCGCGCGCGGCTCGACGACGACGGCGCCTCGACTTCGCAGCGAGCGTGCGCCTCGATCAGGCAGTGGTTGGTCCGCACCAGCGGCTGTTCGCCGTGGTGGCGCTGGCGGACGCTCCAGGCCGTGGTCTCCCAATCGGCCAGATGTTCGCCGTCGGCCAGCCAGTAGGTGTGGGCCGCCGCCCGCGGTGCGTGCGTGCAGGCGTTCGCCGCGTCGGCAAAGTTATCGCACGATAACATTCTGTGCAGGATGCCCATGTAGCCCACGCCCGGCCGCGAACCCTGCGTCTTGATGTTGGTCGTTCCAACCGACAAGCCAGCGGAATTCATGCCGACGAGCGACAGACAGCCGGTGCAGGTCACCGACCAGGTCGCCGGCCCGCGCTCTGGCCTGCGGTGGATCGCGACCACGTAGTCCAGATCCTGCGGGTTCAAATCCCATGTCTGCGCCACCAGTTGCTGGCCGCTGGCCGTCCAAGCGCCGGGCAACAGCACCGTGGAGCAGCCCTCGCCATCCGCGGGCACGCCATGGGGCACCTGCGCGGCACTGCCCACGTGCTCTGCATAGGCCAGGGCATCGCGCATGTCGGTCATGTTGGCGGCGGCGTACAGCTCGGCCGCATCCACGCCGGCGCCACGGGCGATTCCGCAGTGTTCCTCGTAGCCTTCGGGGTGCCAGCCGGCGTACACGGTCAGGCTTTGGCGGGCCACCTCGATCAGCGGCCCCAGCGACGGATGCCCCAGCGCCGTCAAGAATTCGGCGGTCGCCGCAAAGCGCATCGCCACAAATTCGCGGATCTGCGCCGCCAGGGCCGTGCCGTGCTGCTCGCCCATATGGCGGGGCGTGCCGTGCAGGATCAGTTGCGGCAATTCGTACATCGACATAGGCCTCGCGATAGGGCGCGCAAGTGCGCTTTACGGTTGCGGAAAGGGTGGCAGCAGCGGCGGCCGGTGCCAGCGGACGCGCAGGCGATCGATGGTGCCGCGCAAGGCCGGCTTGGCCAACAGCCGCCGCTCCAAGCGCTGCTTGCCGGGGATATCCATCAAAAGCAGCCCCGCCAGGATCGTCAGCAGGCCCTGGCCTGGCACGCCCGGCAGGCTCATCACGCCGCCCACCACCAGCAGAATCAGCCCCAGCAGGTTCCACAGCAGACGCTGCGCCAGGGGCAGCGGGTGCGGCGGCCGATCCGCCACAAAGTAGTCCGCCGGCAGCCGCACGAACGCCGCCGTCACTGCAATCAGGCTGATCACGGTGCTGAGCGCCGCCGCCACCGGCCACGCCCACAGCGGCACCGCGCGCACGGCGGCGGTCAGTTCATCCATGGCAAACGCCTTGCAGTTGACCTGCTTGCGAGACCAGCTTGCGTGACCATCGCGCGTCACCGTCAGTTGCCGATCGGCACCGTGGGGATGATGAAGAGCGCCTGCTTGGTCTCGGGCTTGCTTTGGCTGTCGCTGACTTGGGCGGCAAAGAAAAAGCCTTTGAGTACCAAGGGGCTCAGCGGCACTTTCAGCTCGAACACCAGGCTGGCGTCGCTCACACCGCCGCTGATGCTGCCGTCTTTGGCCAGGGTGAGCCCGGCCGGAATTCCGGACTTGGGCAAGAAGTTCTTGACCACGCTGGGGAGCGGCGTCTCGCTCCAGGCGTAGGGCTTTTTGCCGCCCTTGGCCTCCAGCTTGGCGCTGTACGGCACCGGTACCTTGTCGACCACGATGATCAGCGGCAACACAATGATCTTGGTGATGAAAAGGTTCAGTTCCTGGGCCCCCACGATCTGCAGCGGCGCCAGCTTGATGGGCAACACCAGGTCCTTTTGTGCAGTGAGCGGCGGCGTTCCGTTGTCGAATACCTTGACCGTAAAGGGAAAGTCTCCGTCCTCGCTGGGTGTGCCGCCGATACTGCCGTCGCTGCCCAGGCTCAGGCCCTTGGGTAACTTGCCGCCTGCGATTCCCCAGTAATACGGCGGTGTTCCACCCTGTGCCGCCAACTGCGTGGCATAGGCCTCCCCTTCGGTGGCCGTAGGCAGGGGCGAAGTGGTGCTGATCACCAGCCCGCCGGCCTTGACGTCCAACACCAGGATCTGCTGGGCGGTTTTGCTTGCACTATCGCGCAGTTCGACTTGGAAGCTGAAGCTGCCCCCCGCGCTGGCGGCCCCGGCGAGCGCACCCGACTCGTTGAGTAGGATTCCCGCGGGCAGGGCGCCTTGGCTCAGCTTCCAGCTGTAGGGCGGCACGCCGCCTTTGCCTTGCAGTTGCGCGGCATAAGCTTGGCCGACCAGTGCGTCGGGCAGCGCCTTGGTGGCGACCTCTAGGGGCGCGACCTGACACTTCCCGTCGACGCAGGCCTGGCCGTCTTGGCACGGATGGTCCGCCGCGCAGGCCACACACAGGCCTTCGCTGCAGAAAGTGCCCGTTGCGCAAGGCTGTTTTTGGAAGCCGCTGCCCTGGTCGTTGCAGACCCAGCGTTCGCCCGCCTGGCAGCCGGCAAAGCCCGGCGGGCAGCCTGCCACCACTTCGCCGCTGGCGGCGGCGCCATCAAAACTCGAAGCGGCGTCTGCAGTTGGGCTGTCTTCTAGCCCGTCGCCACAGCCAGCCCCGACCAGCACGACCAAACCAACAAAAAGGGCGAAAAGCTTGCTGCTTGCCATGCCGTCACGTAGGGCGCATCGCACGCTGCCGACCGCCAGCGGGCAAGCTACTCAAAGCGGGCAGGCACCGCAACCGCGGTGGCTAGCGAATCACCAGCTTCATCAGCTCGGCGCGCGTGGCCGGATCGTCGCGGAAGGCGCCGAACATCGCCGAGGTCACCGTTACGGCGTTGGGCTTTTTGACGCCGCGCATCACCATGCACATGTGGGTGGCCTCGATGACTACGCCGACCCCAGCCGGCTCCAAGCCTTCTTGCAGCGCCTGGGCGATCTGGGTCGTCATACGCTCTTGCACTTGCAGGCGCCGGGCAAACACGTCGACCACCCGCGCCAGCTTGCTCAGGCCCACCACGCGGCCGCGCGGCAGGTACGCCACGTGAGCCCGGCCCATGAACGGCAACATGTGGTGTTCGCACAAGCTGGCGAAGTCGATGTCGCGGACCAGCACGATCTCCTCGTTGTCCACTTCGAAAAGCGCCGATCGCAAGATCGCCAACGGGTCTTCTTGGTAGCCAGCCGTCAAGTCGCGCAGGGCCTTGGCCACGCGGTGCGGCGTCTTGACCAGTCCGTCACGGGCCGGATCCTCGCCAAGCTCCATCAAAATATCACGAATTCGCTGTTCCACGTGCCTGTCCTTTGGGCGAGTCGTCGCCGCCTACACAGGCGCCGGCACCGACTCGACGATCTGGTGCAGCACCGACTCCACCGCGGTGCGCTCGCCAGCTTGCCCGGCCAGCCCGGCCAGCACCACTCTGTGATTCGCAACCGGCACGAACAACTGTTGGATGTCGTCCGGGGTGGCAAAGGTGCGGCCCTTGACTAGCGCCCGCGCTTGCACCGCGCGGTACAGGCCAATCGCCGCCCGCGTCGACAGCCCCAGCTCCAGGGCGCGGTGGTTGCGGGTCGCCTGCACCAGCGCGTGCAGATAGCTCAGCACTTCGGGCGCCACTCGCACGGCTTCGGCACTGGCGATGAGCTGCTCGACCACGGTGGCATCCGCAGCCGGTTCGGGCAGTTGCGCGGGTGCGCCGTGGCGGGCGATCAGCGCCATTTCGGCGTCGGCCTCTAGGTAGCCCACCGAGGTGCGCACCAAAAAGCGATCGAGCTGCGACTCGGGCAGCGGAAAAGTCCCATGAAATTCCCGTGGATTCTGCGTCGCCAGCACCAGGTGCGGCCGCGGCAGGTCGTGGGTGACGCCGTCCACCGTGGCGCGCGCTTCCGCCATCGCCTCGAGCAGTGCCGACTGCGTGCGCGGCGTGGTGCGGTTGATCTCGTCGGCCAACAACACGTGGCAAAACACCGGGCCGGGCTTGAACTCAAACTGCCGCGTCTCTTGATCGTAGATGCCCACGCCCACGATGTCGGCGGGCAACAGGTCCGAAGCGAACTGGATGCGGTTGTGGGTCAGGCCCAGCACGTGGGCAAACGTGCGCGCCAGGGTGGTCTTGCCCACACCGGGCACGTCCTCGAAGAGCACGTGACCGCGGGCAAGCACTGCGATCATCACCAGTTCCACCACCTCTCGCTTGCCTACGAATACTTGTTCAACAGCGGCGACGATTTGTTGGCAGCGCAACTCGGGGCGGTCGGTGTCTTGGGCGGGCATGGGCACCTGCTTGGCGGCGGGTCAGGGGTTGGCGGCGGGCTTGGCGGCCGGCGCGGCGCAGCGGGCCTGAGCGGCCCGGATGTGCTGGGTGGCGTCCGCGGCCACCTTGGTCACATCCTTGGTCAAACGCTCAAGACCTTCATCCTTGAGTTCCTTGGTGATCTCGGCCTGCACCAGCTCGGGATCGCTCTGGCCGCGGCACAGCGCATCGGCCAGGTTGGCGACCACGATCGCGCGCAGCAGCAGGGCCTCCACGCGGGCGCGCACTTCGGCGTTGGCCTGACTTCCCAGCCGATCCCGCGCTTTGCGGGCCTCTGTCAGGGCGCGCCGCGGCTGGCCGTTGTCCAGCGTCACCTCGGCCAGGCTCACGTAAGCCTGCACCGCCTGGGGCCGCAAGCGCAGCGCCGTTTCTAGCGCCGCGATCGCCCCCACCAGATCTTTGTCGCGGTGCCGGGCCATGCCAAGGGCGGTCCAAACCACCGCGCTGTCGGGCGAAACCTGAGTCGCCTGGCGCAGCACCTGCACCGCCTTGGGGGTGTCGCCCAGCTCCATCAGCACGATGCCCAGATCGCGCAGCGCGTCGCCAAAATTGGGGTCGATCTTGACCGCTTGTTGCAGCGCGTCGCGGGCCTTGTCCAGTTCGCCCAGCAGCATCTGCACTTGCGCAAGTTGGTACCAAGCCTGGGGATCGGCGGGAGCGAGCACCGTGGCGCGCTGCGCGTTGGCCAGGGCTTGCGGCAGGCGACCGCGACCCAGCAGCGCCCGCGAATAGGCAATCAACAGGCCCACATGGTCGGGCTCACGTTGCAGGGCCGCTTCGGCCACCGTCCCCGCGCTCACCACATCGCCGCGGCTGACCATCAACTCGGCCAACCGCAGGGCCAGCGCGGTATCGCTTGGCGTCATCTGCAGCAGCCGAGAATACAGCGCGATCGCCTCGTCCGCGTTGCCGGCGCCATCGTGCGCGCGCGCGAGCAGCAAAATCCAACGGGGATCCTCGCGATGTTGCTCGAACATCGGCTTCATCCGCTCCACGGCTTGGGCATGCTTGCCGCGCAGCAGCAGCGTCTCGAACCACTCCAGCCGGGCGCGCTCGTCCCCCTGTTCGGCCAATTCTTGCAGCTTGGCCTCTGCTTGCGGCAGGCGGCCCGCCTCGCGGTCGGCGATCGCGTCTTCCAGCGGTGTCTTGGCCGGCCCCGCGACCTGAGCGGCCCCGCAGCCAACCAGCAGCCACGTTGCCGCCACACAGAGCCAATGTTGCCACATATGCCTCATAGTTTCTTCCACTTGGCGATATTGGCGTCGATCTCCTCGGCCGTTGGCTTGGGTGCAATCACCAGGCGTCCTTCGTCGTCGCGCTGCGGCTTGGCCACCTTGAACTGCTTGGGCTTGCGCGCCGGCGCGCCATTTAGCTCGATGTCGTCTGCGTACTGCTCTGGAATTTCGCGATCTTCAAAGATCGCACCCCACGGGCAGGCCGGCTCGCAAGCCCCGCAGTTGATGCACTCGGTGGGGTGGATGTAGGCCATGCGCGGTAGCTGGGTTTCCGCCGGGTCGGCCACTTCGTAGATGCACTCGACCGGGCACTCTTGGACGCAGCCGCGGTCCAGGCAGTCGATACACAGGCGGGTGACAACGTAAGCCATGACCATCGCTCGGGCACCGAATGGGCCGCCGCGCGGCAGCGTCGCAGAGGTTGCCGCAAAGTTCAAAAGGCAGCACGCAACCCTTTGAAAACGTATCGCACACCCGCCCCTCGGACCTGCCCACCGGCTGCACAGGGGCGTGCCACGCGCGGACCGATTTCGACGGCTGCGGCAATCTGTGGCAGATTCTGCAGGCGGCGCGCATTTGGGTGTGAATCGAATGCGTGCCGCCAGCGTTACAGCAGGTAGAGACCCTGTTCTCGCAAGCTGCAGGAGATACGTCATGCTCAGCAACCGCAACTCGCCCCTGGCCACGGACAGCAAGTCGTCGATTTCAAAGCATCTGACCGTTGCGCTCGGTCTTGCCGGGCTGACCGCCGCCGCGTGTGGACCGGTCTACGTCTCGGACCGCGACGACGGCTACTACAGCCGTGGCTACTACGGCGCCCCCCCGGCGGCGTACGGCGCGACTCCGGCGCCCGCTCCGGCTGCGGGCGGATACGCAGGCGGCGGCGCAGTCCAACCCGACCCGTACTTTGGCGATCTTTCGTACTACGGTGCGTGGGTCAACACCGCCGAATATGGCCGCGTCTGGATCCCGTACGCCAACCGCAACTCGGGTTGGCGCCCGTACTACTACGGCCGCTGGGTCTACACCGACTACGGCTGGACCTGGTACAGCGACGAAAACTGGGGCTCGACCTACCACTACGGCCGTTGGACGTGGATGGCCGGCTACGGCTGGGCGTGGGTCCCGGACTATACCTGGGCCCCGGCCTGGGTCGTTTGGCGCCACGGCGGTGGCTGCGTCGGTTGGGCGCCGATGGGCCCGGGCTACGTGGTCGGCAGCGTCTACGGCGGCCAGGCCTCGTACTGGGTGTTCGTGCATCACGAGCACTGGGTCGGCCAGCCCGTGCAGCACGTGGTGGTCAGCCCGTCGGAAGCCCCAGTGATCTATAACCAATCCGTGGTCGTGCAGAACGCCGGCAACATCCGCGGTCACGACGGTTCGAGCCAGTCCTACGATCGCGGCCCGTCGGCCGATCAGGCGCAGCAGTGGACGCAGACCCCGATTCGGTCGCAGCCGGTCGAGGAAGTCCCCCATGCGCGGCCGCGCTCGATCCCGTCGGATGCCGCGGCGCCCAGTCGGCCGCAGCCGCGCCAGCCTGAAGCCGGTCGCGGTGGCGAACCGGCCCGTACTCCCGATGGCGGCCGCGCTGGCGATGGTCGCGGAGGCGCCGAGCCCGGTTACCAGCCCCCATCTGCCGCCGATCGCCGCGTGCCTTCGGACGACGGTCGCCCGGCTGCCGAGCCCCCGCGTGGCGGCGAGGGTCGCGGTGGCAGTGACCGGACCCCACCACCCCAGCCCATCCCGCCTCCGCCGCGCGGCAGTGACGGTCGCCCCAGCGCCGATCCCGGCTACCAGCCGCCGTCTGCCGCCGATCGCCGCGTGCCCTCGGACGATGGCCGCCCGGTTGCACCGCCGCCTGCGGCTGAGCCGCC